>PBDQ01000015.1 GCA_002717465.1 Chloroflexota bacterium | reverse complement strand
TAAATATCATTAAATTCTTCTTCTTTGCTTTCAGCTATGTCCATTGCAGCAGTGAAAAAATATCGTGAACTCATAGAAAGTATCCCTTTGTATAACTTGGCTAACTATCCGAAAATTTGTCTCCTACTTTAGCATTAGTTTTAGCAACGTATTCCCTTGCAGTAATTTTAGGTCCCTTACCAATTTTCATCCGTTGTACACTTATGCTTCCATCAAAAGTGGCAATTGAAATATCTGTTTCGGATATATTGGTTATAGAACCAGGTTGTGCATTGGATTTTTCGCTCAATACATTGGCGTTAAAAAATGATATTTGATCACCTTTAAACATGGAATTTGCACCTGGGCTTGGGTCTGATCCTCTGATCAGATTGAATATCTGTCTGGTATTTTGTTCCCAGTTTACCTTCACTTCATTAGATGAACACCAGCCTTGATAAGTTGCTTGGGAATGATCCTGATTTACCTTAGGAGCTCGACCCTTCTTGACTAGATTAACTGCTTCACACATTGCATTAACCCCTACTGGAAATAATTTTTCGAAATATAGAGACCCTAAGGTGTCATCAGGGTTAATAGAAACAGTTTTTTGAAGCAAAATTGGACCTGTATCCAATCCTTCATCCGGCCAAAATATTGTTAAACCTGTTTTTGTATCCCCGTTGATTATGGGCCAGTTAATAGAACTAGGTCCTCTGTATTTTGGAAGTAGTGATGGATGGTATTGAATTGTTCCGAGTGTAGGAGATTTCAGAATTTCATTAGGCACAATGTCTGTTACAAATGCCATTACGCAAAGGTCTATGTTAAGTGAAACGAATTTTTCTATTGCTTCTGGAGATCGCATTTTAGGATATTGCAAGACAGGTATGTTGTTCTCTAACGCTGCTGTTTTTAGTGGGTCAATTTTCTCAGGTGACCTGTCAGGTGGGCATATAACAGTGGTTACATCTTCTTTTTGGGCTATCAGCGAACTTAGTACATCTTTTCCAAATGCAGCTTGGCCAATTATCGCAATTTTCATTTATTAATAGTCCTTGTCTTTATGGTATGTGAGAATGAGCGGAATATACCACAACCACAGGGAGTCACCCGAAAAAGTAACGATAAATTTAAGCAGTTTGACCAAACAAAATCACCAAAATAACATGGAAAGCGAACTTAAGGGTTAAAAATGAAATTTGATCTATCCATTGAAATATTAAGGCAGAGAATTAATGTTGGAATCACAAAATGTTATGTCTCCTTTATCCGATATTAGGGTTTTGGGGGTAACAGTATATTTGGCTGGGCCTTTTACTTTGATGAACCTTGCTCGATTGGGCGCTGAAGCCATAAAAATAGAAAGGCCAGGTACCGGAGACCCAACTCGTTCGAATGGGCCGTTTGCCAGTTCATCTGGGTATTCTGATACACAGGTAGACTCTTCCTATTTATCGACCAGGTTTCTGAAACGTTCGCAAGGATTGAAAAGCGTAACACTAAATTTAAAGAGTGATAGAGGTAGGAAGATATTCTTGGAGCTCGCTGAAAAATCCGATGTCATTGTAGAAAACTTATCCCCGGGCGCTATGAAGAGATTAGGGCTGTCATATGATGACCTGAAGTCTGTTAACCCTGCAATCGTATATGCCTCAATTTCTGGATACGGTCAAACTGGTAAACATTCTGGAAGAAAGGCTCATGATCCCCAAATCCAAGGTATGAGCGGAATAATGGATGTAAATGGGGCTGAAGATGGACCACCTACTAGGGTGGGGTTTTATATAGGTGACTTAGTAACTCCTGTATTTGCTTGCTACTCCATTTTGGCGGCATTGAGAGAGAGAGACAGGACTGGAAATGGCCAGTATCTTGATGTGTCGATGATGGATACTCTCGCTTCATTAATGTTTATGGAAAATTTGGAAGAAGCTATTTTGAATGATGAACCTATTCGCCAAGGTAATAATAGTAGAAGTGGTCCAATGGGTCTTTACCACGCAAGGGATGGAGACATAACAATTACAGTTGCTAGTGATGAGCAATGGGAACGGTTGTCCGTTGCTTTAGGTGCACCTTATTTAATCAACCACCCCAAATTCCAAACTTTTTTGGATCGAGGAAAAAATGTTTTAGAGGCTAGACATGTGATTCAAGAATTAATTAGTAAATACACTAAGTCTGATGCTATTGAGATTTTGGAAGCAAATAATGTTCCTTGTGGTTTAGTACGAACGGTGAATGAGGTCATAGAGGATAACCATTTTTGGGAAAGGGGGACTTTCCGTGAAATGAAAAGCGCGGCATTTGATGTTCCTGTGCCTGGAATCGCATCTGGTTTTCCAGTAAGTTTTTCAGGCGGATCATTGCCAGAGAATAGAGGAGCTCCAATGTTAGGTATGGACAATTCAGAAGTTTATTCTAAGGTTATTTCCATGAGTCAAACTGATTTAGAAGGTTTGAAATCAGATGGAATAATTTAAATCTTAATGAAAGGAAGTATGTTTTGAGAGATTTTGCAAAGCCTTTAAGAACCATGTTGTATGTACCAGCTAATAAGGAGGATTGGGTAAGAAAAGCCCCTAAATATGGAGCGGATGCACTCATTCTTGATTTAGAGGATTCTGTGCCTGTGCCTGAGAAGGAAACAGCAAGGAGAATAGTTTCTCGATTAGTACCGGAGCTGTTTGCTGAAAGCGTGACTGTTTTTGTCCGTGTGAATTCGTTAGATACGGGTTTAACAGGGGAAGATATTAAGTTTGCTATGAGTAAATGTTTATATGCGATAACTTTACCAATGGTTCGAGGGCCACAAGATATTGTTGAAGTAGACAAAATGTTAACAGATGCGGAAAAACTAAATGGGGTTCCGGAAGGATCAGTTCTTATAGATCCAGGACTTGAAACAGCTACTGGTTTAAGGGATGCATACGAGATTGGAAGGGCTTCTGAAAGAGTAGCTCATATGGGAGCTGGTGGTGGTCGGGGTGGTGATATAGCTCGTGCGGTCGGGTATCGATGGACACCAGAAATGACAGAAACTTTGTTTTTGAGGTCTAAAGTTCTATTAGATGCGAGAGCCTCAGGTAGTCCATATCCGGTAACAGGGCTTTGGCAGGACATACATGACCATGAAGGGCTGAGAAAATTTGCATTAAATTCAAGAAACCTCGGCTACACTGGAATGACTGTTATACATCCTTCTCATGTGCCGATAGTAAATGATATTTTTTCGCCCTCGAAAGAAGAGATTGAAGAATGGAAAGGCTTGATTACTGCAATGGATCAGGTACGATCTGTCGGTGGGGCTGCAGTTTCATATCAAGGTGAAATGGTTGATATTGCTCACGAGAAAACAGCAATTCAGATGCTCGATATGGCACGCAAACTTGGATTGATTGTCGATTAGTTTAATAGGAAATCTAATTCTTTCACCGAATTGTTTATCAACTCAATAATTCCCGGGCTCGGGGAACCGTCCTCTTTGAATTGGCTGCTCCAAGCGTAAATTGTGTTTGTCAAAACTGTGGCTCCTAAGCTTCTCATCACTGGAGTAATACCATGCTCAATCGTGAGTGAATGATCTGATGACCCTCCGGTCTGTATGGGCAGAACTAATTTTTCAGATAATGACTCCTGAGGTAATAAGTCCAAAAATACTTTTAATAGTCCCGTATAGGTTGCTCTGTAAGTTGGTGAAGCAGTAATGATCAGGTCAGATTGCACAACGGATTTCAAAACTTTGTCTAGTTTTTCATCTTCATTTCGGATTAATAAAGATTCTGCGTCTATTTTAGATAGATCTATAACATCAGTTTCCCAACTATTCTCTCGTAATCTTTGAAAGACCAACTCCACGATTTTTTCTGATGTTGATTTTGGAAATGGACTTCCTAAAATCGCTGAAGCACGCTTATTGTTTACTGACATTTAGTAGTCCTTGTTTTGATTAGAATAATTTTTTATTTTTTCTCTTAACAAAGGGATCAGCTCTTTGCCCCAATATACGGCATCGTTGAAAGGGTCAAAACCACGAATAAGTAGAGTAGAACAACCGATTTTATAATAATTTAATAAAGAATCAGACACTTGGTCTGCTGTTCCTACGAGTGCAGTAGTGTTTCCTGATCCGCCCGTGGCAGCTGCGATGGGCATATATAACCTATCGTCTAAGATGTCTCCTTGTTTGGCAAAATCAACAAGGTTTTTTGCACCGACTGACTGGAGGCGTTCTTTTCCGGATCCATGCATTGACCTTTGGTTAGTTTTGAGCACGCCATCGAGTATTTCATGTGCCATATCCCAAGCTTCTTTCTCGCTTTCCGCAACAATAGGACGTGTTGAAACCGAAAATTTAATATCATTTTTGTTTCGGCCATTGGCTTTCATTCGTGTTTTTATGGCATCAATTTTTGCTGATATTGCTCCCAATGGTTCACCCCACATTGCAAAAACATCACATTGCCTTGTTGCTACATCAAGAGCGATTTCTGACGCTCCACCAAAATAGAGTGGAACGTGCGGTGTTTGGAAGCAGTTGATATCACTTTTTGCCTGTATGAACTTGTAATACTCGCCAGAGTGGTCGATTTCGCTGCTAGACATCCATAGTTTTTTTAGTATTTCCATGAACTCTTCTGATCGATTGTATCTTTCGGTGTGATTGAGAAAGTCTCCGTCTCTTTGCTGCTCAGAATCTCCGCCACCACTAATTATATGAAGCGCTATCCTTCCTTTAGTTAAATGATCAAGCGTGGCTACCTTCCTCGCTAGTACGGTCGGACTGACAAATCCCGGTCTATGTGCTATTAAGTATCCTAGTTTCGTCGTGTTTGCAGCAGCATGTAAAGCTATAAGGAACCCATCAGCGGAAGACGATGAGTAACCCACAAGTACCTTATCAAATCCACTATCCTCGTGGGCTTTAGAGAAGGCTGCTATATAATCAGGATCTATACCGCCGCCTATGACATGCACTTCTCTTCCTTTTGAGACGCTTTCGTCAGATTTTGGACCGATCATTCCTATTATTTCAGGCTTCATCATAATACTCGTGAATGTGGATTGACTATCTTATTTGCATATATTTTATTTGTACTGTGGCATTATATATTTCGTAAATAAATCGATCGATTTTATGGCTGTATCGTGACTTAAATTGCCCCATTGAAATGAGCACATGAAATAATTGGCGCCAGTTTCAATGTATTCTTCCATATATCTTCGGACCGAGTCTGGAGAACCGGCTAAGGCAACCCCGCCGAGCCTTGTTGGGTCATTTTCTTTTGACTGTTGGTCGAACCTTTCTATCTCGGCTTCAATATCTTTTCTGGTTTCTCTGTTGGGTAGATTTTTGGGTCTGTCACCAACAAAACCAAATGAGCCATCCGAACTTTTTTGGAATTGTGTAAGACCTCTTTTTTCAGCTTCTATTCTTCTAGGCGCTGCGAGATTCCATCGGTATTGCTCCCATGCAGGAGTGGCCAATTCAATTGCTTTTTCATCCGTTTCCGCTATGACCATATGAACTACTAGCCCGACTTTTGGATCTGTTCCTTGATCGGTTTTACTATTTGTTCCATGAGTTGATTCCCAAACTCTTTTATACCTGTGGGTTTCTGCTTTTAGGCTTTCGAGCGTCCCTACAACTACAGTGTTCATTTTTTCTATTGCGGCAGTTTCAGCATTTCTCATATACCACATAGGCGGGTATGGCTTTTGTATAGGATTTAACCTCATAGGCAACTCGTCAAAATGGTTGAATTTTCCTTTAAATGTCAGAAGTTTTTTATCCAGACTGGTTTTTAGGATTTCGAGAGTTTCTAGGTATCTTTGATAATTCGTTTCTGAGTCTGCTTCTTGTCCCCAAAAATATGCTTCCATGACACCACCCCGCCCTACACCAATTTCAATCCTGCCTCCGCTGAGATGGTCTAGCATACTAATTTCCTCTATCAACCTTAAAGGGTGATGCAGAGGTAGAACGTATACGCATGGAGCTAGTTTCAATTGACTGGTTCTTTGTGATGCAGCTGCTAAAAACACATTTTGGGAAGGTGCCAAACTGTGTACGGCCGGGCTATGATGTTCAGCCAGATGATATGCGTAAAATCCATTTTCATCGAATATTTCGAGTTGCTGGAGTCTTAGTTCATATATTTGATTGAGAGTTAGATTTTCAACAGGCTCGATGTGGTCGAAAACTCCGAATTCCACGGGTCAAGGTCCTTTTATAGATATTTATCTGTAGAAAGATGATTATTCTACACTTTATGACTTGCAATGTATGAATGCTTTGGAATGAATATCAAATATGAATTGAGTATAATTCTTTATAGCGACATGAATTGTTAAAGGAACTAAGGAGTATTGAATGTCTGACTCCCCACGAGATAAGGAATATAGGGAAAAGCTGTCTCCTCTACAGTATGAGGTAACTCAGAATAAGGCTACAGAAAGAGCCTTTACTGGGGAGTACTGGAATACTTTTAATGATGGTGTTTACGTTTGCATCTGTTGTGGTGAGAATTTATTTGAATCTGATGCAAAATTTGAGTCTATGTGTGGTTGGCCTAGTTTTTACAAGCCAATGGTTGAAGATCAAATATTAGAAGATGAGGACACTTCTTTTGGTATGGTTCGTACCGAGGTTATGTGTAATTCCTGTGGAGCTCATCTTGGCCATGTGTTTCCAGATGGGCCTGAACCAACTGGCTTAAGGTATTGCATAAATTCTGCCTCTATTGACTTGAGGACTCGAGATTAGCAACATCAAAGCTTGTTTTAATGCTTCAGCGTGATTAAGGAACCATTTGGGTAAAGATCGGCTTTAATTTCGTTCTAGCATTACGTTGCTCATCCGAATCTTCAGATTGATAGATCGGTAGGTCTTCGTCTAGATCGTTTTGCAGGTCGTAGAGTTCTCCTGTTTCGTATAGCTTCCATTTGTGGTCCCTAATAAATCTTATTTGTCCAATATTGTTACGTCTGTTCATTGGCTCAAAATGGAAAAACATCCATTCTCTTGGGTTGCCTTTTCTACCAGTAAGTTGTGGATAAAATGAACGACCGTCGATGATGTATCCTTCAGGAAAATTCAAGCCAGCCGCCTCGAAAATTGTGGGAAGAAAATCTGTTGACTCTATGAGATCTTCAAGTACTTCGCCTGATGGTATGGTTCCAGGCATGCTGCAGATTAAAGGTACGTGAGTTCCTCTATCGTTAGTTTTCCCTTTACCACCACAAATTTCGTTGTGTTCATGAACCATAGAGCATACGTCTTCAGGACTACCATTATCCCCTAGATAAATAATGAGAGTCTCCTCTCTAATTCCTACATTGTCTATGTGATCAATGAGTCTTCCTATTACCTTATCGTGATATTCAACCATATCTCGATAGAATTTGGGGTCGTCTTTCCAAGATCCATCCTCCAGTGTTGACCATGTTTTTGCACCCAGACTCTTGTTTGATGGGGGGTCGAAGTCATCCCATTCCGGGCTGTCTGGAGTAGGTTCATGGGGTTTATGTGTTGCTGCCATTGGCCAGTAAACAAAGAAAGGATCTTCTTCGTCTTTTTTTCTGTTTATGAAATCTATAATGTAATCGCAAAATATGTCTTCGCCATATTTATTGTCGGTGTCATTTCTAAATTCCCCATTTTCGTAAATGACGGGATTCTTGTACCTAGACCCTTTATCCTCTGTCTGGTGAGCGTGCCAGACACAAAACTCATCAAACCCAGCATCTTCAATTAGTTGCCCTTTTGAGCGTTCTTCAGGGAATTGGTCCGGGGGATTGTATGAATACAGTTGCCATTTACCAGATATACAGGTGTTGTATCCGGCATCAGATAATAGATGCCCAAAAGTGATTTCTTTCGGATTCATGAGTCCAAATCCAAGGTAGTTTCGAAAATTATATTTGCCTGTCATAAGCGCTATTCTAGTTGGCGTGCAAAGTGGCATAACATGAGCGTTTTCAAAACGTATACCTTGTTTAGACAGCCCATTCAGCCGTGGGGTTTTATATGAGGTTCCACCATTTGCTTCTAACACTTCGTATCCCAAATCATCAGACATCACTAATATGATATTCGGCTGTTTTTTCATTTCAAAATCCTTTCTGTAAGAAGTGATAATTCACATTGGTTTCATTAAGGTCTGTTAAAACCTAACGATTCTCTTAGAGTGTGGCCACAGTGTTCTTTTCGGATTGTACCCATTTTCTGTAGTTCTGGCACGATTAGTTCCACGAAGTCACTGTATGAACCGGGTATATGTGTTGCTGCAATCATGAACCCATCACAAGAGCCCGATCTGTACCAATCAGACATGTCCCCTGCAATTTTTTGGGGAGTTCCGTAGAACGTAGGTAATTCGTTAATTGTCCCTCTATTACTGAACTTGACCATATCACCGAGAGTGAAATTTTCTTTTTTTTGTATCAATTGCTCAATCGGAAATCGAGCTCCGGACATTTTGTTGAGATCTTCTTTAGTGACTATATGGTCTTCTGGTAATGAACGTAGGTCAAAGTTTAATAATTCGGATAGTAAGGCGAGTTTGTCTTCCTGTTTTGCAAGACTTTCGATAAAGGATTTTTTATTTTCTGCCTCTTCGTTGCTACTTGCGGGGATCACGTATGCTGCTGTAACGACTTTTATTGACTTCGGGTCCCTTCCATATTTAACAGCTCTTGATTTAATATCATTAACTATTGCCTTGCCTTCTTGTTTGTTTTTGAATATTGCAAAAATAACTTCACCCCATTTCGCTGCGAATTCTTTCCCTTTTTCACTCTGACCGGCTTGCATGATTACTGGATGACCTTGAGGTGACCTTGGAACGGTTAATGGTCCTTTGGAACTGACATATCTCCCCTTGTAATTAAGTGTTTTGACCTTGTCTTGATTTGCAAATAGCCCATTAGCTTTATCAGCAATGATTGCATCATCGCCCCATGTATCCCACAGGCCTGTAACGGCTTGCATTATTTCATCGGCTTGGTCATATCTTTCGTCATGGTTCAAATGAGATTCAAGTCCAAAGTTTTTGGCCTCTTCGTCATTCAAAGAGGTTACGACGTTCCATCCAACCCTTCCATTTGTCATGTGGTCTAAAGTCGCAAATAATCTTGCTATATGAAAAGGATGGTGATACGTGGTCGAATAAGTGGCTCCTATTCCAAGATGTGTCGTGCTCATGGCCATACCCATAACGATAGGGATAAGATCAAATTTTATAGTTCTAATTCCGTGAGTGACAGTGTCAGATATTGAGTTGTTCAAGGTCCCAGGCATTGCTAGTCTGTCGTCTATGAAAGCAAAATGGAAATTTCCTTTTTCGAGAATTTCCGCAATTCTTTTGAAATATTCAATTGAAAGGAAATCGGGTGCTGTGTCAGGATGACGCCAAGATGCTGCATAATTAGAACAGTTGGATGCTTGCATGAATGCACCTAGGATCATTTTGCTTTTGTCAGCATCAGGCATTGATCTTATGAACTCCATCATTTGGGTTTTATTTTCTAATTTGATTTGTATGGCCAAATACTGTGTATGGCCAGAGACTGGTTGATCTAATCAATTTTGTTTCTCAATGACCCTCATATCTTTCCATTTTCCGGCCCTGAATCTTATGTAATAAGCTATACCTAGCCCTAGAACATAAATGATTCCCGTTGACCAAACGGCTGTCATTCCTAATTGAAGAAATTCAACGATGATGTAGGTAGGTATTATCAACAATAACAATGAAAGAATAGTTATAGTAATCATGATAAATTTTGTGTCCCCTGCCCCTTTCAAGCCAGATGAAAATATAATGGCCAATGAGTCAAAAATCGACCAACCTGCAACAAATCGCATAGCTATGATGGCGAGATCTTTTATCGCTTCAAATTCGGCAGGGTCGGCTTGAGCTGAGAAAGGATATATAAATATATTGGGTATTGCTAAGTATAAAACCGCCAATGTGCCCATATAAGCAAAGGATATTTGAAGGGCTGAGTATGTTGCCCTACTAGCCATGTTGGGATTGTCCGCTCCCAATGATTGTCCGACCAATATAGTGACGGTTATCCCAAGCCCGATCATTGGCATGAAGGAAATCATACTAATGTTCAAAGCGACGTTTGAAGCGGCTAATTCCGTAGTCCCTAGCCGACCAATCAGAAGTATAAATGCCGAAAAAGCTGCTATGTCAAGGAAAAATTGAATACCGTTCGGTAAGCCGAATCTGATAAGCCTTCTAAATAGGCTGTGCTCAAGTCTCCAACCTCGAATCACATAGTATTTTGAGTCGTTTGTTTTATTGAATGTAAGATAAATTAGAATCATGAGGTTTACCATCGTTGAAACAGCCGTTGCTAGGCCAGCACCGGCGATTCCCATTTCGGGCAGTCCAAATTTTCCGAATATAAGAATGTAATTCAAAATTATGTTTACTGCTGTGGCAACAAAGCTTGCCCACATTACTGGGTAAGTTTTACCTCTTCCATTAAAAAAACCTGCCATAGCACCAGTGGTTATAGGGAAAATTCCTGAAGCTGTCAGGTATACCCAATATTCAGATTCCAGTTTTCGTATGTTTGATTCGTGACCAATAGAATTAAATATTGGGTCAGCAAAAAAAGAGAAAAACCCGACGATAATTCCACCAAATATGGAAAAATAAATACCTTGCCATATTGCAGGTCCGACTCTTTCCGGCCTGTTAGCTCCAACATATTGGGCGACAAATGTGCTTGTATACATGGATGTGCCCATGAAAAGACTGATTAAAGTGAAGCTTAGTATGCTTGTAGGCATCGCTGCGGCGAGCGCATCCGATGAGTACCAAGACAGGAACATTCTGTCAACAAATTGTTGTACGGAGAATGACCCAGTACTTAAAATCAATGGGAAAGCTATATATAGAATATGTTTGTACCCATTTTGCTGGGACCATCTATTGCGAATAGTCTTAGGCACGGGAATGTTCAAAGAAATTAATCTCCCAGGTTGAAGGCACTGAATTTAAGGCATCATGTAATTGTAGTTCCGTGGGCCAAATAATGGAACGGATTTATTTGTGGATGTCAATCTCCCTCATTGGCTAAGCCGATAATCCGTTAATAATTGTGGCTGTTAGAATGAGTATAGTTTCATATTTGGTGTGAAAGGAGGGTCTTGATGAATCAAATTATGTTTGTCACTTTATCCGCACAAAATGAAATTGCTAGTTACTCGATAGACTCAGGTGGTGGAGTGATAACAGAAATAGGCAGGATTCCTGTAACAGGTAGGCCTGCTCCGCTGACTGTGGATGTTGAAAATAGTGTTTTGTACGTTGGCCGACGGGATATTCCTTTGGTTTCTTCTTTCAAATATGATCATTTGGGAAGGTTAAGTAAACTGTCAGACGGGCCAGAACTCCAAGGAGATCCATGTTATATATCTTTGGATAAATCGGGACGGTTTTTATTTGGGGCATACTACAATGCGGGAGCCGCAAGTGTTCATCGCGTATTTGAAGGTAATGTTGAGGAAGAATTGCAATGGGTCAAGACTGGCAATGGTGCGCATTGCATTATGACAGATTCGAAGAATGAATATGTTTTGTTGCCTCACATTGCAGGCGAGAGAGGAATGAATACTATACGGCTTTTTAACTTTAAAGCAGAAAATGGGGCCCTTGTTGATAATGACCCAAATGAGTTTAAACAGAAAGTAAACAGAGGGCCGCGCCATTACGTTTTTCATCCAAACAATAGATTTGTCTATTTTTCGAACGAACAGGAAAGCAGCGTAACTTCATATCATTATGATTGTGCTACGGGCCAGATATCAGAGATACACACTGTAACTACATTGCCCAGACAATATTCTGGTCCTAATACATGTGCTCAAATTCGAATCACGCCCAACGGAAAATATTTATACGCACCAAATCGGGGGAACGATTCTATAGCGATATTTTCTGTAGATGAAACTACCGGGGAGCTGGTAACCGTTGGAAGGGTTCGAACCGAGCCAACTCCTAGGGTCTTAAATATTGATTTGACAGGTAAATATTTATACTCAGCTGGACTGGATTCCGGTTATTTATCATTTTTTGAAATTTTGAGAGATGGGAATCTCAATTTTGTAGATAGATATCATGTGGGTTCTGAACCAATGTGGGTCGAAATAGTAAATGCAGAGAGTTAATTGAATTTAGATAAGACGACCGATATAAATATCATTGTAAACAAGAAAAGATATTCCATAACAATAGATAACCGTACAACTCTTCTTATGTTATTACGTGAGAAACTGGATTTAACGGGTGCGAAAAGAGGGTGTGATAGAGGAGAATGCGGATCTTGTACGGTTCTGTTGGGTTCAAAATCAGTAAATTCGTGCCAAGTACTGGCTTGTTCAATTGATGGTAAAGAAATTTTAACTCTGGAGGGAATATCAGAAAAAGGGGAATTAAGTTTTCTCCAAAAGTCTTTTGTCCGAAACGACGGCACACAATGCGGTTACTGTGCACCAGGGTTCATTATGAGCGCGTATTCCCTGTTACAAACAAACTATTCTCCTTCTGAAGAACAAATAAAGGATTCTATATCTGGAAATTTATGTAGGTGTAATTCCTACCATACAATATTGGAAGCGATAAAATTGGCATCGAAACAAAGTTCTGATGAATGACATGGTCTCAAAAAATCGAAGTATAGGTAATTCGGTCATCAGGGCGGATATACTAGAAAAGGTAACAGGGAAAGCTCTTTATACCGCAGATTTAAAGTTTTCAGACTTATTGCACGCGCGTATTGTTCGTAGTCCTCATCCTCACGCCAACATTATATCTGTAGACCTGTCATGTGCCTGGAATTTAAGCGGTGTTGTGGATGTGTTAACACCTTTTAATGTACCTGAAGGAAAAGTAGCTCCAGATTTACCGATTCTAGATACAAGAGTACGTTTTGTAGGAGATGAGGTTGCGGTAGTTGTTGCAGAGAATGAGTTGGTTGCAAAGGAAGCTATAAATACTATAGATGTTGAATATCAAATCTTGGATTTTTCAGTTGATATTCATCAGGCTTTAACTGGCGGAGCGACACCAATACATGCAGGTGGGAACCTTATCAATGGTTCGGCTTTGGTTGAATCTAGAGGAGATGTTGAGCAAGGATTTGCTAAGGCAGATATTGTTTTGGAAGAGTCATTTACTACACCTGATCACCACCCAGCAGCTTTGGANCCGAGAGCCGCCACTGCGTTTTGGGATGGGAAACTATTACGAGTTTATAAGACCAGCAGAGGGATACACGCAGATAGATCTGCTATTTCTAGCGCATTGGGGTTGCGGCTTGAGCAAGTGGAGGTGATTGCCCCGTACCTAGGCGGTGGATTTGGTAGTAAAGACGAAACAAGATTAGCTGTTTTAGCGAGCGTTGCTTCAATGAGGAGCCAAAAGCCAGTTAAGATTGAATTAGATAGAGAAGAGGAATTTCTTGCTGGTCGCAGAAGACATTCGACTCAGACTAAGGCGAAGATAGGCATAACTCACTCAGGTGATATTACTGGAATAGATGTGGAAACCATTATGGATACNGGGGCATATTTATCCTCGGGTCCAGGCGTTGTNAGGAGAGCGGGTCAGGCNGCCTTGTACCTTTATGAATGCCCAAATGTTAGGTACAAGGGTAGNTTAGTCTATACCAATACACCTGCTGCTGGNTCATATAGAGCATTGGGCGCTCCGCAGGGTCATTTTGCTTTAGAGTCCCTTATCGANAGAGCAGCTAATGCTATTGAAATGGACCCTTTAGATTTTCGCTTAAAAAATCANGTTTCCCCGAAAGGTCAACAAGGAGAAAGAGTTACACCAATTGGTAATATCGTCGACACNCAGCCGGTTGANGGAGGGATTCCTTTCTCCAGNAATTGTTTGAGGGAATGNTTGATGACTGGATCGAAAATGATTAACTGGTACGATCGGGANAAATATGAATATTCTACGAAAAAGGGTGCGAAAATAGGTGTGGGCATGAGTATGTTCGTNTATAGNGGAGGACCTGGTGGAAAATCTTCAGCGGTGATAGATGCTCTGGATGATGGGAATTATGCGGTTTCNTTNGGGGTTATGGATGTTGGAGAAGGGGCACTTACNGTATTGTCTCAGATNGCCGCNGATAGTTTGGNAATTGGGATAGANNCNATTCAAATNGTTGTAGGGAANACCTCTTTAACNCCAAAGGCTCCTATAACTGCTGGTTCCACGGTAACTTTTTCTACGGGTAAAGCGATTATCTCTGCTGCGCATACTTTAAGGGAACAAATGACCCTGAAAGCCGCTGCCTATTTGCGTGTCCCGGCCTCTGATCTAAAGTTTGACGGGACACGATTTTTTTGTGGAAAGAAAACTGTGTCGGTTAGAGATTTGGTTTTGGACAACGGCGGCAAAATAAGTGTGTCTGAAACAATAGAACCTGGTAGTACACAGCATGTTATTAATTCTTTTGGAGCCCATTTTGTAAAGTTGAGAGTAGATGAAACTGTTGGCTCAGTAGAAATACTTAAATATGTCGCCGTTCATGATTCTGGAACCATAATTAACCCAACTTTGGCACAAGGACAGGTTAGGGGCGGTATATCTCAGATGCTTGGGTATACATTTACTGAAGATATGATTATNGACAAGTCCACNGGCATTGTTCTTAATGCGAATTATTTAGATCACAAAAGCCCAACTATTCGAGATATCCCGAAAATTGACGTTGTTTTTGTAGGCGAAAACGACCCAGATGGTCCGTATGGGGCCAAATCTTTAGGAGAACCTCCATCGATAGGTCCCGCACCAGCTATTGCAAATGCACTGTACAACGCCACAGGTAAAACATATCCGAATCTACCTATCACGATGGATCGAATTATTGAAGGATCTTGAAACTTAGATTATGAAGCCTTTTGTATATCAAAGCCCTCAAAACATAGAGGAAGCGGTTAGTTTTCTTAAACTTNNTGGGTATTCCGTCCTCGCTGGGGGATCTGACATTTTAGGAGAAATAAAAGATGATGTTGTCGAGGTGCAAGGGCTAGTGGATCTCAGGAAATTAGAAGGGTTGTCAGATGTAGATGAAGCTGAGTCTNAGNTAAGAATTGGTTCGATGGTTAATGTATCTGATCTGGCNAATAATGGAATNTTGGTGCGTAGATGCCCTGTGTTGCNTTTGGCTGCNAGATCAGTTGCAACTGAACAAATTAGAAATATTGGAACTATTGGGGGCAACTTATGCCAACGACCTCGCTGTTGGTACTACAGGAATAAAAGATTTAATTGTTTAAAAAAAGGTGGCGATGTTTGCTTTGCAGTCAATGGATTGAATAAGTATCACTCAATAATTGGAGGCCATCGATGCCATATTGTTCACCCGTCCGATATTGCTGTCGCACTTATGTCTCTCAATGCTTCGGTAAATTTATTNGATAAAGATGGTTTGAGATCCTTACCTATTGAAGATTTTTTCATAAGTCCCGAGGTTGACGTCACACGTGAAAATATTCTCGGAAAAGGAGATATATTAACTAGAATTGACATACCTAANGAGGCATTAGATTGCTCTGGGATTTACTTGAAAGCAAAAGAAAGAGAATCAATGGATTTCGCTCTGGTGAGTGTGGCAATTAGCATTAAGATATTGGACGGCGTTATTGAAAGATGTGGGGTATCAGTTGGTGGGGTTAGCCCCGTGCCCTTAAGGATAAAAGAGCTTGAAGAAAGNCTGCATGGGTTAAGGGTAAAAGGATTTTGTTCGAGCAATCTCACAATGGATCTATTTCGATCTGCCAAACCTATGTCTGATAATGNGTATAAACTTCCTCTTCTGGAGTCNTATTTGAAAAAGGCTTTGGATGNGGTTTTAAGCATATCNAGTAATTAGCATATGCTTAAAGATATTGAATTTTAAGCTTATTGGCTTAATGCTGGATTGGGATAAGTTAATAGCCTGAGGGACCGGTTAAATATGTCAGATTATCGATATATATCCTTTTGTCGGGAAAGTCATACAGGGGTCATTACCTTGAGGCGACCCCAAGTTATGAATGCTCTCAATAAGGAAATNACTCAAGAGTTACATCAATTACTTGAAGAGATTCCGTCATATTTCCCTGATATAAGGGTAGTTATTCTCACTGGTGAAGGCCGCGGGTTCTGTTCCGGTGCTGATTTATCTCGTATGGGTACTGGTGGGTCTGAAAACCGTAGAGAAAACAGTAAAAACGGACNCAAAAGGATTCAGGAACTTGCTCAAGCTTTCAGAGATTTACCTCAACCTGTGATCGCAGCCATAAATGGCCCGGCAGTTGGAGCTGGGTTCTCACTAGCCATGGCTAGTGATATACGAATAGCTTCTGAATCATCGAGGTTTTCTGCAATTTTTGTTAGGAGGGGTTTGGTTCCAGATACGGCTGCGTCTACCACTGTTGTGGCAGTTGCTGGGTTTGCTGTTGCAGCTGAAATGTCACTGACTGGATCTATATACAGTTCAAGTTGGGCNTTATCTAAGGGACTTGTTTCTAAAGTTGTTCCNGATGAANTATTGATGCCAACTGCTATAGAAATTGCTGCGATTATTTCAGCTAACCCACCGTTGGCAGTAAGAAACACAAAGAAATTACTTCATGTACGAACTCCAGATTGGTCAGTCATAGTAGAAAATGAAGATAATATGGGTTCGGAACTTTATGATACGAAAGATCAGAAAGAAGCGGTCGCGGCCTTTTTGGANAAAAGAAAACCGAATTATATTGGTCAATAAAAGGCGACAAGTAAATCCAATAACGCTAAATTGTTTTCGCTGATGGGAGATATGAAAATTGGAACGTAAAAACATATTATTTTTATTTACTGACGACCAGAGATTCGACACAATATCGGCACATGGCAATTTGGAAATAAAGACCCCAAATTTGGATTTGCTAGCTTCAAACGGAACATCATTTAAAAATGCTTACATAATGGGTGGAACTGACTTTGCGGTATGCATGCCAAGTAGAGCAATGCTTATGACCGGGCGGACGTTGTTTCATCTGCAAGATGCTGGCCAAACGATCCCGAACCATCACGTGATGTTGGGTGAAACTTTGCAGGCAAATGGGTTCCATTCCTGGGGGGCAGGCAAATGGCATAATGGTTCGGACTCATACGCTAGGAATTTCAATGATGGCTCAGATGTATATTTTGGAGGAATGTATGATCATTGGATGGTGCCGGTCCATCGATTTGATCCAGGTGGCGAGTATGCCGGTCGAATAACGAGAACTGCTGCATATAGGCCTTCCAACGTTATTGAAGAGAAAATAGCGGATCATATGCATTCCGGAACGCACTCCACAGAACTTTTTGCGGGNCAGTTTTGTGAGTTCATNGACAATTATGAGTCAGAGGATCCTTTTTTCGCATATATTGCTTTCATGGCTCCTCATGATCCGAGGACTATGCCCCAGGAATTTCTTGATTTGTACGATGCGGATGATTTGACCCTTGATCCAAACTTTATGGAGGCTCACCCATTCGATAATGGCCAATTAACGGTAAGGGACGAATTATTGTCTTCGATTCCTAGGCAGAAAAGAGATACTATGCAACACATTGCAGAGTATTATGCAATGATTAGCCATGTTGATCACCAAATTGGACTGATTGTTAATGCGCTTGAAAAATCTGGAAAATTAGAAGACACAATAATAGTTTTTGCGGGAGATAATGGTCTGGCATTAGGTAGGCATGGTTTATTTGGTAAACAGAGTCTCTACGATCATAGTATTCATATTCCAATGATTATTTCGGGGCCTGGTGTTCCCAGGGGAATGGAAAATGAAGCGTTAGTATATACAGCGGATTTATATCCTACACTGTGTGATTTAGTTGGTGTTGAAATACCAGAAACGGTTGTTGGCTCGAGTTTGGCACCTACAATCGCCGGGACGTCAGATGGTCCCAGAGATTATATGTATTTCGCATACAAAGACCTTATGAGGTCAGTGTATTTTAAGGATTATAAACTTATTGAATACAATGTTTATGGTAAACGAAACACTCAGCTGTTCAATATGAAATGTGACCCGTCCGAGACTATAAATTTGGCGAACAAAGATGAGTTTCAGACCATACTAAGTCGGCTACGTCAGAAAATGCTTGAAGGGAAAAAAGAATACGCTGATAATTTGCCTCCCTTTGATACCTTTTGGAATGGAGTCGAATTTTAAAATTTTTGTTTAAGCCCAAGCTCCTTTGGCCATTAACCCACCATCCACATTTACAAATGTTCCGGTCATGTATCGGGCTGCATCGCTAGCAAGAAAACTGATTATTTCTCCTAGATCTTCCGGTTGGCCGANCCTACCTAGTGGAGTGCTAGTCATCGAATTCAAAATCGCGTCCTCAACGTCCAAGTTCTTGCTTTCCAATGAAATTCGCCACAGAGGTGTGTCTATTGCTCCAGGGCAAATAGAAAGGACCCTTATATTGTCGGGGCCGTAATCTATGGCCAATTGTCTAGTAAGCGAAAGGTCCGCTCCTTTGGTCGCGGCATATGCTGGCACGAGGTTAGCAGACTGNTGTCCTTGTACACTTGCGGTACTTATGATTACNCCTCCNCCTCTTTTTTTCATTTCTGGAATTGAATATTTTGCCATTAAGAATCTACTTTTTAGGTTTACAGACAATATGCGATCCCACATTTCCTCTGATGTATCTTCAACATTTGTATAAGATTCAGGTGGTTGAATTCCTACGTTGTTGAATAAAATATCTAATCCGCCAAATATTTTTACAGTTTCAGAAATGGTTTTTTTGCAGTCGTCAGCTGCTGACGCATCTCCAACTATTAAATGGGCAGAGCCGCCAGATGAAGTGATCTCATCTATAACTTCTTCACCGGCTGTTTTATTTATGTCCATTATTACTACTTTGGCTCCAGAATTGGCCATTGAGCTTGCGCCCGCTGCTCCAATACCTAAAGATCCGCCGGTTACAATTGCCACCCTGTCTTTTAAATTTTGCATTTTATTATCCTTGAAGTGTTTGCATCGATATTATTGGACCTCTCGTAGTTGGACACCTTTTTTTACNTTGGCTGATTTTAGGATAATATCTAAGTTAATTAAGTGATTCAATGGGTGTCCNTTTAAGGAGTTATTGTTATGAAAGCGTTGCATTTTGTTGGGGATTCACTTGCAGAATTAAAAGAATTTGATAAACCTTCTCCGGGGAATGGCGAGGTTTTATTGGAAATGAAAGCGTCAGGAATATGTGGCAGTGATTTAGGGAATTTTAAAGAGTCGAAGTCTTTAAAAGCAGAAAGATCCTCTTTGATTATTCCTGGTCACGAGCCTGTGGGTGTGATTGCTGAATTAGGCGGAGAGGTGGGTAATTTGTCTGTTGGTGATAGAGTGATGATGCACCATTACTCCGGATGTTTGAGATGCTCCATGTGTAGAATTGGGTATACACAGATGTGTCTTCAACACCATGAAGTTTATGGTTATTCTGCAGACGGAGGCCATCAAGACTACATGGTAGTTCCTGCATATACGTGTATTTCAATGCCTGATGAGCTAGATTTTGCAGCAGCGGCAGCATGTGCCTGTGGGACAGGAACAGCTTTTCAAGCGATCAAACGACTTAATGTGATTGGCTCAGAAACCGTTGCTATCTTT
This sequence comes from Chloroflexota bacterium, assembly GCA_002717465.1. Taxonomy (GTDB): domain Bacteria; phylum Chloroflexota; class Dehalococcoidia; order Lucifugimonadales; family UBA826. The sequence goes on along the minus strand of PBDQ01000015.1, from coordinate 11,579 downwards.
GGGCAGGGACCAGTAGGGCTGTCTGCGACAATGTTCGCAGCACAAATGGGAGCTCGGGTGATTGCAATAGATGTGGTTGATACTAGGTTAAATCTTGCAAAAGAACTTGGAGCGGAGGAAATTATTAACGCCACCAAAGTTGATAGTGAAACTGTTATTCGAGAATTGACTAGTGGGGAAGGTGCTGATTCAACCCTTGATGCGACAGGAATTCCTGATGTTAGGTTGGAGGCAGTGGATAGTGCGAAATATTGGGGAAAAGTTTGCTTTGTCGGGGAAGGGAATACGACAACCTTTGATATTTCAAAGCAGATAATTCATAAACAGCTGACGGTACTTGGCTCTTGGACGTTTTCTCAAGCTGGCTTGTCTGATGTTGCACGATTCGTTGTGGAACGCAAGTCGCCAATGTCAAAACTCATCACCCATACTTTTAATTTGGATGAAGCCCAATGTGCATATGACCTATTCGTTGAGGGTAATACAGGCAAAGTTGTATTTGTGTGGGATTAGGTTAATGGATTAACCAATATCTCTCCATATAGCGCCCCTAGCTCGAACCGATTCAAGTGATGATAGATCGCCTTGTTCTAATTCAAAACCTGCAGGTTGAGGTGGGCGATTTGGTGCACCAATCAAGTTCAGCACATTCGGATGGGTGTAATAAGCATTACAGGTTTGTTTCAGTATATAAGCGAAGAAAGGCGGATTAGATTCTTCGATTTGTTTGAGTATCATTGTTCTTTCATTGAATCCTAGGTTTTTGAATTCAGTGCCAGTAGCCATCGATTTGATTTCTATTTCTTGTATACCTTGAAGAACAAGTTTTTTAGATTTGGGCGATGTCTGAAGATTTGCGTCAATATATTCAGCAGCGCCAATTTCTGAGGCCGAAGGCATCGAGTCCTTCTTTGGTATTAGGCATTCTGCTGCTTTTCTCATCAGATCCAGTTGAGCGTCGGTAAAAGTTGTACCATTCATATCTGTTTCCTAATTCTAGTTTCAGTGTTGTTTGGTGAGTTTATTGCTAGTTCAGAATGTTTTTTCTATTTGTTTTTACGTAATCTGCGGCATAAAGGGCAATAGCTTGTATGGTCGAGGTCGGATTAACCCCTCCACTCGTTACAAATACGCTTCCATCTACGACAAATAAATTTTTCACGTCATGTGATCTACAGTATTGGTCTACTACGGAGGTTTCTGGATCGGTACCCATTTTCGTTGTACCCATGAGATGCCAGCCAGCTTCCTGGATCAAAGGGTCGGAATTTACTTCGATAGCGCCGGCAGCTTTCATGACTTGTTTGGAAGTTTCTATGCCATGGTCTAGCATTTTCCTACTGTTTTCGCTGAGTGTGTAGTTAACTTTTGGTGCAGGTATTCCATCTGAATCTGTAAGTTCAGGATCAAGGACAACCTCGTTATGCAATTCAGGCAAATCTTCTGCTATAACTGCAAACCTGACTGTTCTATTGAAAATTTTGTGAAATTCTTCATGGTGGTCTACGCCCCAAGGAATTTCCGGTCCTAATGCTGTAGCTAACGGTGATTTAGATCGAGTAACTTGATAGGAATAACCTCTAACAAATCCGCGACTAAGGTCGGTCTCATAGAATTCGGAGCACATTATGTTGAGAGGAGTTGGTCCTTTATGTCCTTCGAGGTCTTCATCAAAGGTCCCAAAAACGCTAGCGTATGGATGAAACATGAAGTTTTTGCCAACCAATCCGCTGGAATTGGCGAGCCCATTAGGGAATTTAGCAGATTTAGAATTTAATAAAATTCTCGGTGTTCCAATTCCATTGCAGGCCATGACAACTACTGATGCCTTTTGCTCTTTAGCGACACCTGTTGAATCATAGTAAATGACACCGTCAGCGTTACCTTTTTCGTCAATGGTTATCTCTCTGACGCGAGCATTTGTTATCAATTGCACGCCCATGGCTACGGCTTTGGGCCAATATGTAACGTCCGTACTAGCTTTCGCTCTAATTGGGCATCCTAGATCACAGGGGCCACAGTTGTTACACCCGGATCTACCGTCATAATCCACCGTGTTTATTGCAGAGTCTGATGGCCACCAATGCCAACCAAGTTTGTCAAATCCTGAAGATATTTTCATTCCAAGTTTGCCCAGCCCAACAGGTGGTGTTTGTCTAGGAGACTTTTCCGGATATCCTGGGTCACCTGCCAACCCGGCCACTCCCATAATTTTGTCGTTTTGATCAAAATAAGGTTCAAGTTCTTGGTAGGATATGGGCCAATCGTCAGCTACGCCATCAAGAGTTTTGACTCTGAAATCGGAAGGTTTCATCCGCGGAAAATGAGCTGACCAATGAATGGTGCTTCCACCAACAGCGTTATACATGAGAGGCTTGATAGGTGTGTTTGAGTCGTTGACTGGGTAATCTGATTCGTTGGCTCGTAAATTAGGATTGGGATTGAAATCAGTTTGCCTATGGATTTCCCAGTCCTTACCGAATGTGGAATAGTCAGAAAGGGGGTTCAACCATTTTCCCTGTTCTAAACACATGACGTCTATTCCGGATTGAGCTAGGCTCCATGCAAATGCAGCTCCCGATGCGCCAGCCCCAACCACCAAGACGTCTACTTTTTCATTACCCAATTTTAGTCTCCTGTAAAAATTATTTAGGTTACTTCGTTTTTGTTATGACCGAATAAAGTCTATACTTCTTCTAATATCTCTGTCTCGTGGGTTTTCTCTAAAAGTGGGTATATTTTTTTGAATAAACCTGTTGAACTTTCGATGCTTCTGACGATATTTCTTGATTGATGATACTCTTCCATAGAGTTCCATTCTTGTGCGGTTACAATGACCCCATGTGAACCAAGAAATTTTCTGAAGATTGATAGTTTAGGCATTTTGTTTTCTATGTTTTGTCCACTCACAGACTTTAATAAGTCGGTCAACCCAGATGCTCCAGGTTTAGGGGTATAGGTCCTCTTTACGATAATCATTTCTTAGCCTCGCTTGCTCCTGGTGTGTATTTAACGTGAATTATTTGTTGATGCACCTGTTACTATAAATTCGGGTTTGATCTAATTATCTGACCGTTTCAATAGTTCAATATCCTAAGGACAAGGAGAGTCTTTTGACAAGGCTGACGGAAAGGTTAGTGCTTGAAATGTACAAAGAGGGAAAAAGCCTGAAAGGAGCTGACCTGCAGGGCTTGAATTTAAATCGCACAGTCATGCCCGGCATCGATCTCACAGACGCTGATTTAAGGGGTGCGAATTTTAGAGGTGCAAACTTGAGCGGCAGCACATTAAGGAACGTTAAAACCTCAGAAAGCAATCTCGCAGAGGTAAATTTCAGGGAATCAGATCTATCTAATTCCGACTTAAGTGACACCTATATGATGGAGGCTCGTCTGTACGGAGTTAACATGTCGAACTCAGATCTGACATCGTCCAATTTGAGCGGCGCATTTATGACAGGTGGTGTGGATCTCAGAAATGCTTCGATGGTCAGTGTGAATCTGAGAGGAGCCGATATGTCTGGTGCCAATATGCGTTCAGCTGACTTAACCATGTCGTTCATGAGAAGTGTGAAATTGGTTGGGGCAGATATGGCTGGTGTGAATCTGACCAATGTTTCTCTAAATGGTTCTGATATCAGAAAAGCTGACCTTTCTAGGGCTGTTATGAGAGAAACGATATTAAACTCCTCAATATTGGAAGACTGTAGATTAGATAATGCGGACCTGACGGGTGCTAGTCTTAGACGGTGCATTTTGAGAGGAGCCAGCTTACAAATGGCGAGATTGACGGGGTCAGTATTGGTAGCTGCTGATTTTCAAGATTGTGATCTTACTTTGGCGGACTTTACTGGATCAGACATGCAGGGTGCTTTTCTCTTCGGCGCTAATCTTAGCTGGACTGACCTCACTAATACGGAATTTGATAGATAGACTACATCATGGGCCAATGTTTCAACGATGGAGCCACCCTTCATCGTTATGGGTATTAATGGCGGAATTTAAATGTTAATTTTTTGTCCGGAGTTCCAGCATAACCAAAGTTCATACCGTCAATTGACGGCTAGATTACCTTTGTATTGGTTGCATTATTTAGAATGATGGAGTAAGGTTGCTCCCTGTGCGCTCTACATGAGTGGGGAGCATGTGTTTGAGAAAATTTAGAAACGTGTTTCAAGGACATGAACAGATAGGAGGTCTAGTTTGAAACAATTATCTAGCTTAAGAATATTTGGAGCGTTGCTTCTGATATCAGCTTTCGGGCTGATAGCTGCCTGTAGCTCTTCGGATGAAGAGGCTGCACCGGCGCCAGCACCAGCTGCAAAGACAGCNCCTGCTCCAGCAGCGCCTGCAAAAGCTGCACCAGCACCTGCAACAGCNCCTGCCGCAGCAGAAGAAACCAAGACTTTGACCTTGGTTCTAGACGGAGTTGGTTCTCCGATGTACCGAAACGAGAAAGCTACATNNCCNGATAACATGTATAACTACTATTTCGGATTTCAGGAATTACTGACGAAATGGCAGCCTAATGACGGTGGATTTAGGAACATGGGAGCAGTTAATGATGACNACTGNGAAGNTCCNATGCTNGCNACNGATTGGAGNTATGANCTTCCTNACAATTTTGACGATCCNNAANANCAAGGNANNGTNACNNTNAANATCCGTCAAGGNTGTNNANTTNTACACTGCTGANGGNNANCANTCAGAGNTNACCGCTGAGGACGTTGCATGGTCTTTCAATGACGCNGGATCAGACAACCCTAATGCTACNCACTCCAATGCNGGNGAAGCATATAGCTGGTTTAAGAAATGGGAAGCAATNGATACNCANACNGTGAAAGGNACATTCNGAGAATACGTTGCTGACTGGNTNAANGGTGGNGGNGCNGGNATNAGNTCNATNTGTGGTGANNCTATTGGTATNGTCTCGAANACTTTGTTCGANGAGATCGGNGAAGACATCATGACGACTCCNCACGGAACAGGTCCTCTGTACGTAACTTCCTGGCGTCCTAATGAAAGAATCGAAGCTAANGCTNGAACAGATCACTGGGATAACAGCCCAAATTANGATAAGGCTATCTACATTCAGGCTNNNGANTCTGCAACTAGGTCAGCTATGCTNGANACCAAAGAGGCNGANNTNTCCATGGTTTCAATCCAGGACGTNAANNNNCTGGANNNNAAAGGNTTCAANATGCATGANGGNTTGAACCAGGTANTGGGTCAATTCCTGTATATGTCAGGNAACTATTGGTCCTATGTNGATCCNGCTACTGGNGANGANGTTNNATTNAGGAAAGGNTTCACACCAGGACCNGATNANCCATGGATTGGNGACCCNAGNANTNATGGNGACACNAAANACATTGANTTGANNCTAGATGANANTGGCAGNTTCAACNATGAGNCNATGAAGAAAGGCACANGCNTTCAGGCGNGCAATTCTTCANGCNATTGATCGAGANCTNATNGCTGAGACAATCACCGCNGGTTACGGAAAGNCAATTTACGGTGGTGGTCATGGTTCNAACCAGGCANNTGATGAGTCNCATCCTGAGTNNAAAGANANGTGGAANATTGCNTNNGANGTNGANCTNGCTAAGGANTANCTGGCAGAGGCCGGAGTCGAAGCAGGGTTTGAGTTTGAATACTTCTGCCCNCANCCAACNGCGTCNATGGANGTTTGNCANGCGACAGTNGGTATGATNGAAGANAACCTNGGANTAAAGCCNANNATTGCNAGNCANACATANNNNTCNCGAAGGCCNACTATGGTNGGNCGAGAGATCAATGTCATATGGCAGACCAACTGGGGACCAAACAGCACANATGCTGCANAGTCANCAGGNGGNACGATACCTGTATGCTGCNTGTGGCCAATTGGGTCTGGTGGATATAATGCTGGTATCGAAAGCAACGAATTTTACAATGACTATGACACCACAAGGAAACAGGAGAAAGGCTCCCCTGAAAACTTGGCAACCAGAGAAGCCATCATGGATAGGTGGTTCAACTGGAGCTTAGGCGGAGGAATCGTTGAGGTTCCAACTCTGATTGGTATGAACCCTGAGACGGTTGACGCATGGGATCTCAAGCCGTTCAGAGGTATTAATAGTTTTTACACTGTGGTTCTAAAGTAACCACCGTAAGAATGTGGAGTCCTGGGTACGCTTATCGCACGCGTGCCAAGCAGGGCTCCATATGTTTGTTATTTTTAGACTGAATGATGGGGGGCGGGTTGCATAATAAACCACCCGGTCCCCTCTAACCATGGTGCTGGTGCAGAACTGTGCGGCACGCATCGCAAGGATACCTGTTCAGTGATCAGATAGTATGGCCATACGTGGTTTCATAGCAATATTTTAAAAACTTGGAGCTCAAGATAAGGTATGAAATCCTTTCTTATTAGAAGGTTAATATTTGCAATTATTTCGGTCATTGCTTCGACGATGATTGTGTTTATGTTGTCTAGAGTTCAGGGTGATCCAAGGTATCTGTTTTTGTCTTCTGGGTACAGTTCTCAGGAGCAATGGGACGCCTGGGGAGAGCAGATGGGTCTTGATAAGCCACTACCCTTGCAGTATTTTGTCTGGTTAGGCAAGGCTATTCAGGGGGACTTCGGGAACTCTATAAAGTCTGGATATACTTCCAGAGAAATGATTCGATTGTACGCCCCGGCTAGCCTACAACTTGGATTTGCTGCTTTTTTATTTGTGCTTTTGACAGGACTGCCGCTTGGTGTATTGTCCGCTGTAAAGAGAGGCTCCCTGTGGGATTTGATAGGTAGGGCATTTGCCGTTTTTGGTCAAGCTTTACCGCCTTTCTGGTTAGGTATTATGTTGATTTTAATATTTGCCGTGAATTTGGAATGGTTGCCTCCCGGACAAAGAGGAGGATGGAGTAATTACATTCTTCCTGCAATAACTTTAGGATGGTTGGCATCGGCCGGTATGATGCGTCTGGTTCGATCATCAATGCTAGAAGTTTTGGATTCCGAATATATAAAACTTGCGAGGGCTAAAGGGGTCGGTACAAGGGCTGTTATCTGGAAACATGCTTTGAAAAACTCCCTTATTCCTCCACTGACATTTTCCGCACTGATAATGGCCGGTTTTATTGCCGGAACTGTTGTTACTGAAACAGTGTTCGCGTGGCCTGGACTTGGTTTCATGACAGTACAAGCAATTAATAATAACGATTTTCCGGTGATGACCACTGCGGTTATGGTGTTTACCATCATCTATTTGCTGACTGTATTCATTGTGGATCTTCTTTACGGGCTAATCGATCCTCGGATAAGGTATAGCTGATATATGACAACACCAGCACATGAAATAACTGTTGAAGAGATATTTGAAAGCCAAGAGCGAACTGGATTCCGGAGTTTCTTGGCGGATGTTAGGCGATGGCCGATTATACCTATTTTCATACTTTCATTGGTAGTAATATGCGCAATATTCGCAGATGTAATCTCCCCTAATGAAAGGGATAAACAGGACTTAAGAGCCAGAACGAGCGCCCCGTTTTGGAAGGCGGAATGTGGGGTTGAGCCAGATGGTAGAAAGCAAACCCCGACATTTGATAACTGTAGGACGGGTGGAAATAAGTACTTACTTGGGGCTGATCCGTTAGGTCGGGGGCTGCTGACTAGGATAATCCATGGTGCCCGTATTTCCCTGACATTGGCTGCAGTGAGCATCGCTGTAGGGACTATAGTTGGGACAACGTTGGGCTTAATGGCTGGTTATTTTGGGGGAATCATTGATGAAATTATAATGAGGGTGACGGATATTGTCACCTCGATTCCGTATCTTTTGCTTGCTCTAATTATTGTTATTGTTTTGGGTCAAAATTTTGGAGTCATAGTATTGGTTTTGGCCTTAGCGAGTTGGCCGGGTATTGTCAGGCTTGTTCGTGGTCAAGCGTTACAGCTTAGAGAACTAGATTATGTTGCTTTGGCAAAAGTAGCTGGTTCTTCAACATTCAGAATTTTGTACTCACACATTTTACCGGGAGTATCAAATACAATAGTTGTTGCGACTACTCTTCAAGTGGGCAGTATAATACTTGCGGAAGCTATATTGAGTTTCTTGGGTGCTGGAATCCCGCCCCCCACACCTTCATGGGGATCAATGGTCTCTGATGGTAGAAGTTACCTTAACACAGCGTGGTGGGTAGCATTCTTCCCAGGTATGGCTATATTCCTGACTGTTATGTCTTTCAATTTCATTGGGGACTGGCTAAGGGATAAATGGGATCCTCGTTTAAGACAGCTTTAACCAATGTGATAAGTACATTAAAGGGCCCTCGCCTCAACTGAAGAGAGGGCCCTTTAATTTGGGTGACTCAGTGTAGTTTTGGGAACTAATTAAGCTCTGTCACTGATTTCGACAGTTTGAGTTGGACCGTTCAAGAACATGACCATGCTTTTGCCCGCTGGACCACCAAACGACATCAGTTCTATCTTGTCTGGGCGTTCAAATCCAGGGAATTCAGTGGTACGAGCTTGATCATTGGGAAGATCCAAAATCCATCTCCAAGGTTTTAATAAAAATGATGGGTTAGTTCTGAAACTGTTTTGCAATGAAGCAGCGCTAACTTTCGTATTGGCCCACAAGAAGTCTCTCACCATTTCTTTAGACCAACCCTCCTTCGCGCATATTTCAGCATGATCAGGAGCCAATATAACAATTGTTCCGGTACCGCCCTCAGGATCGTAAGGATCAGGGTCAGACCATCGTAGGCTTGCGTATCCACCACGCCCGGTAATCGCCCCAGAGACACCTCGAAGAAGTGGCTCTGGTTCGTAATTATTAAGATCTGCGGCATCTATAATGTTTCTGACTCCTCCGACTGTGACTGTTGAAGAAGATTGTGAGAATCCTTTTGAGGTGTGAAATTGGGGCCATATAGTCGGTAGATTATCTTGAGATTCCGCTGCGCATAGACTGAATTTTGCTGCAGACCCAATTGTGTCCATGTCCATTTCACCTGGATAGTTGTGTCCTACGTTCATTAAGGTAAGCCTCAATGCTCTGCCTAGAATGATATTGACTCTAGATTGTCTTCCTGGGCCTAATGTGGCCTGTTTGGAATTAATACCAAGTTCGTCTACTATTGGTCCGTTTATAAGCATAAAAGGGGCGTCTGGAGATGTAGACATTAACCATTGTCGTGCTCTTCCTCCCATTTGTATGATTGATTTGCACGCTGCAATTATGACAGGTAGGTGTGACGGTTCGCATCCGGCCATTGCGCAAGAGATAGCAATTTTTTTGACTGTGGCGATTCCCATGCCCGGCGGTAAATGGCCCACTATATGTTCAGGGGACAGAGTTGTGCCGGAAAGTATCAGGTTAACTCTTTCTTCTGTTGGAGGAATTAATGGAAACCCGTCGCCCCACCCTTTATCGAGGAAGTCTTTATTGAAATTTTCCCAGGCGTCCAGCTTATCTTTGCCTTGAAAAGTTATTGATGGGCCGTCTGTACGGTAAGCTTCTTCATCAGAGGAATCTATCCTGAGGGAATCTGGGTTTGTTAGACCATTAATAATTGAATCAATTTGCTTTTCTATTTCTCTACTCGATTCTTCCGGGCTAACCGAGGTTATAACACATGGAATGGTTACAAACGGAGCAGTCTCCATTCCAAAAGCTTTCGCTGTGGCGACAGTATCTTTTTGGAAACCAGATGAAGCTATTGAAACCGTTGGAAGCCCTTTTCTTTCAAGATAAATCATGTCGTGGACAAGCCACGACGTGCATTGCCCTCAATCTGAAGAGGAACCAACAGCGACGTCACATTCTTTAGCTACTTTGTCCAATACAGCCGTTGGAGTCGGTATTCCGCCTTCATATAGTGTCACATCGATGTGTTTATATTTTTCTTTGAGTTTAGCTCCTACTCTGTTGAGCACCGCATCACCACCTCTTTTACGATTCCAGACTAACCCAACTTTTAGTCCATCAAGGTTGTTTGGCCTTATTGCTGGATCGGTGGTTTGAGCTGGTCCTCTCAATTCAGACACAGGATTTAGGACGTGTAGATCTGACATGCTTCCTCCAAAAATTATTTGTTGTGAATGTTAGGAGTTTTAAAGATCCCAGGATAGGGGTACGTTAACCGCCGATCGAGTTATTTCTGATACGTTTTTGAAACCGCAGTAAGACAATGCTCGGTCAAATTCTGACCTTAGTATGTCGAGCATTAACTTGACTCCATCTGCTCCATCATAGGCAAGCCCCCAAAATAAAGGTCTGCCCACAAATACTCCTCTGGCACCAAGAGCCAAGGCTATAAAAGCATCCGCCCCTCTTCTCACACCAGAGTCTAGGTAGATCTCAAGCCTATCACCAACAGCAGCTGAAATCGGTGCAAGTGTTTCTATTGATGATAGCGTTCTGTCTATCTGTCGTCCTCCATGGTTTGAAACAACTATGGCGTCTGCTCCATACTCAGCGCATTTCACCGCGTCAGCAACAGTTCTTACCCCTTTAATTACTAGAGGAAGATCAGTAAGCGATTTAAGCCAATCAAGCCTGTCCCAAGTCAAGCCCATGTAGCCTGAAACGTCCCAGTCTGCAAAGTCTCTTGCCCCTTGTGCCCCTTTTCGGCTTAACCATTCGGGATTATGTCTCAAGCTGCCGTTGTAAAGGTGCTCGGTCCTATGCATATCGTTGCGTAGATCTTTTTCTTTAGCACCACTAGTCGGAGTGTCTACCGTTAAGCAAATTGCTTTGTATCCTGCTTCCTTGGCTCTTTTAACCAGGTTTTCAGTTATATCATCATAGGAATGATATAGCTGGAACCATAAAGGCCCAGTCGCGACTTCAGCAACTTCTTCAATGCTATAGCCTGAACCTGTCGGTAGTGCGTAGAGGGTGTCTGCCATTCCGGCTCCACGAGCAGTTGCTCGTTCACCTTCAGGGTGATGCTGCCGTTGTCCTCCGGCTGGAGCGACCATGACAGGGAATCCGATTTTTTCCCCTAGTACAGTTGTCGATAAATCCCTATCTCCGACGTCAACTAAAAAGCTAGGATTTATAGTTATTTCTTCAAATTTAGAAAGATTTCTTCTTTTGGTGACTTCATCAAAAGCGGCTCCATCAATAAAATCCCACATATCGTGAGGTGTTTTCTGTGAGGCTATGATTTCTAAATCCTTTAAGCTAACTACTGACATAATTGGTCTCCAAGTGAACATATAAAATCGTTTTTTACACCAGTTCCACGTTAGTAGAAAAGATGGTGCATTATCAGGCAGTTCTTCGAGGGTATGTCATGCGTTAGTAGTAAGTCAATAGCGATCACCCCGATATTTATAGAATCATGAATGTAGAATTTTATTTATTGAATATTTTATTCTAAATTTTAATCGGATATCTGAAAGATGTTTTGTTTATTTAAATCATTCTTCCAATATTGTTATCGTCTTTATAGCATCGCCTGGAGATCTATCTGTGCCTGGATCCCTCTCTCTGATAGCTTTCACAATATCCATTCCTTCTGAAACTTTTCCAAATACACTATGATTGTTATCCAGATGGGGTGTGGGTGCGTAGGTAATGAAGAACT
>PBDQ01000014.1 GCA_002717465.1 Chloroflexota bacterium | reverse complement strand
AAAGGCGCAAAAATGAGTAAATCCAGAGGAAACGTTATCGCGCCAGATGATTATGTCGACGCGGTTGGTGCTGACGTTGTAAGAACCTACTTAATGTTTATTGGTCCGTGGGAGCAAGGCGGCGAGTGGAATGACTCTGGTATAAATGGCGCTGCAAGATGGCTAAACAAAGTCTGGGANCTGTTTACAGATGGAGTAACACNAAATGACAANCTAAAAGAAAANAAGGATGCTGAAAAAGAATTGGTTAGGAGTNTGCATAAGACGATAGCAAGGGTAGGGGAAGACATNGAAAAATTNAAATACAACACAGCGATTTCTGCATTAATGCAATATACCAATCAATTAACCGAGAAGCGNTCTGTTAACACAATTTCAGAAAAAACGTGGAAGGAATGCCTAGACAACCTATTAATATTGATGGCCCCAATAGCTCCTCACATCACTGAAGAACTGTGGGAAATGTCTGGGAACGCGTTTAGCGTTCACAAGCAACAGTGGCCGTCCTACAACAAAAAACTCGCAGCAGATGAAAATATCACTTTAATTGTTCAGGTTAACGGCAAACTCAGAGATAAAATCGAAGCCTCTGCTACTATCAGTGAAAAGGAAGCAAAAACCCTAGCCCTTTCAAGTCAAAAAATAGAAACCCTAGTTGCAGGGAAAAAGATCATAAAAATAATCTATGTCCCAGCACGTCTAATAAACATAGTAGTCAGTTAAATTTCAAAAGAATATGTAACTATTTTCAACCTCGAGACATATACTGTAAGAGTTAATCTAAAAAAAACATCTTCAGAGAGGTATAAATGGTCGGCAATACTGAAGTTTCTATAGAACATGTTCGAAGTGTATTCAACGACATTATCCAAAACGTCAACAACGTTATAACTGGTAAACAAGAATCTGTTGAATTAACTGTTCTAGCTCTAATGTGCGGTGGGCATGTTTTATTGGAAGACGTCCCCGGCGTAGGTAAAACAATGCTTGCAAGGAGCGTTTCAACATCTACAGGTTGTTCCTATAAAAGAATCCAATTTACACCGGATCTACTTCCGACGGATGTTAGTGGAGTATCTGTATATAACCAAAGCAGCAGTACATTTGAGTTCAGGGAAGGCCCTCTTATATCTCAAATGGTCCTAGCTGATGAAATAAACAGAGCAACACCGAAAACCCAATCTGCTATGTTGGAGGCTATGGAGGAAGGGCAAATCACCATAGAAGGTGAAACCCGTCTCCTACCCTCGCCATTCATGGTGTTAGCAACTCAGAATCCAATTGAGTATGAAGGGACATTTCCGTTACCAGAAGCCCAGCTTGATCGATTCTTACTCAAAATAAAGCTAGGCTACCCTGACCAAAGCACAGAGAAAGATATATTAAACGCTCAGGTGATGGAACACCCAATTAATACATTGAAGGCTGTCGCAACACCCAAACAAGTATTAGACTGTCAACACGCTGTGAAAACAATATATGTTGATGAATTACTAAAGGATTACATCATAAATATAGTAGCTGATACACGGCGTAATAATTATTTATCCTTAGGTAGCTCACCCAGGGGTTCACTTGGTTTATTCAGAACATCACAAGCTTTTGCACTCCTTAGAGGCAGAGACCATGTAATACCTGATGATATTCTTCAACTTGTGCACCCTGTTCTAGAACACAGATTAATAACCTCACCATCAGCGAGGATGGAAGGCCAGACTACCAATTCTATTTTGTCAGACATAATCCGAAATTTGGATGTGCCTGGTGCTCAAGCAAAAGGTTGGCTTAAACGGTAATGAGTCGAAATACCGAACGGTACAGGGTTACAACAAGGTTCTATCTTATAGCTACAGTATCGGTAGTTACTTTGCTTACAGGAATGGCTACAGGATTTGATCTTTTTTATCGACTATTTTACATATTAACTATAACGGCAGTGTTAGCTTTGATATGGTTAATATACACAATAAAATCTGTTGAAGTTTCTATAAGAAGAGAACGTATCAAAATTAGTGTAGGGGATCGTATATCTGACAGGTTGCAGATACGAGCTCGCGGTTCCTTCATTAAATCTATTGTTATATTAGAAGATGAAAGTACCATCCCTGGATATACAAATCGCACAGCGTTAGTACCGAGCAAGGGATATAGATTATCTAATTCATCAACTCCAGTAACAAAGCGAGGACTATTTACTATTGGGCCAACTTCGGTAACTTCTTCTGATGTATTAGGAATCTTCCACGGAAAATTTTACTCCGGTTATCAAGAACAAATAACTATATTCCCCCAAATAGTCAACGCTGATAGATTTCAACTGCAAGCACACATACATTCAAGTGACAGTTCCATTGTACGACCTACACAAGTATTGACTCCCCATGCAGCATCAGTAAGGGATTACGCCTATGGAGACAGCCTTAGTCGGATTCACTGGAAAAGCACAGCAAAACAAGGAAAGTTAATGTCGAAAGATTTTGATCTGGGATTATCAGATCAAATATGGATATTAGTTGATATGGAATCTGAGGCTCAATACGAGTGCGAAAACAGAATAACAGATGAAATAATGATATCAGCTGCGGCATCATTAATGAAAAAATATACAGATTCGAATATACCAATCGGATTCATAGCCAACGGCGATAGAAATATACGATTGAAATGCAATTCAAGCGAAAGTCATTTTGAAGAAGCAATAACAGAAATGGCCACTCTGAAACCTGAAGGTAATACCTCTTTTGACGAATTGATTGGCTCTCTGGCGTCCCAATGGGGGAGCAACAGCTCGGTCGTACTCATAACCACCACATCAAGCTTAAAATGGATCCCCCGACTCATTGATCTCTCCTATAGAAAAATAAACACAACAGTTGTCATAGCTAATCCCAGACCAAAAACAGACCAGCTGAAGTTCCAGGAACAAGTGTCCAAACTCTCTGAAATAGGAATAAGCCCTTACGTAATAACCGATCAAGGAACCCTTAGCGAAAACCTTTCAGAAACGCATATTCAACGGGAAATGCGGATATATGAGCAATAGAAGAATATCCGAACTAATAAGAGGACAATACGAAGAAGATGATAACGTTGGGTTTAAAGTCGCAATCTTTCATAGGGTTATTCCCGACCATAATTGGATAACACTTCTACTGCTTACTTTCAGTTTGTTGACTGTGACAGGTGTTTTAGACAGTGGAGATTGGTTCAAAACCCCGTTTATCAATACTCTCGTAATTGCTTCAACAATAACAGGATTTCTGGCTGCGAAAATTAAAATCAAGTCTATTTTTATTCATCCAATCACTATCGTATTTGGTATTTGCTGTGTGTTTACCGCCACAGGTTCATTAATTGTAAATGTACCTTTAGCTGAAAAATACTGGGAAGTATGGCTACATCTAAAGCACTGGTTCATTGTTGCTAGCGGTGACGGTATAAATAGGGATCTGGTTCCATACTCATTCGCGTTCGGTTTACTATCCTGGATACTTGGCTACCTCGGGGGATGGTGGACCGCACGACATAACAACGTGTGGGTCCCAATATTTACAGCAGGGATTTCAATATTGACGGCCTTAAGTTTTCTTCCAGGTTTATTTAGCGTTAGATTTTATATTTTCGTGCTATTGTCAATGCTTTTAACAGCTCATATGACAACAAAGATACCCACGTCAAACTGGCGTATTTCAGAAGCTAAACTTTCTAAAACTGACTCATTTCTCATAATGCAAGGCGCTATATGGTTCACCATCGCATGTTTACTGATTGCATCTGTTATTCCCATGAAAGTTTATACACCTCAAAGAGCTGCCCAGATATGGGATTTTTTTCGAACGCCTGTTGCATCAATGGAAGATGAGTTTACACGATTATTGGGCAATGTACCGTCGAAAACAGGTGGACATGGCAGACATTTCGGAAAATTCCTTCCTTTCATCGGATCCATATCATTTAAAAATCATGCCGTCTTATGGTCCAAATCTGACTACGAAGGTTATTGGTCATCCCGAGCTTATAGTATCTACACTAGCGAAGGTTGGATGTCGGCGGATACTGAAGAAAAAAAAATCAGCGCTAGAGAAAGAGATTGGTATGACAATATTGAATTAAATCGAGAATCCGCAAAACAAGAACTACAATTTGATTTTCCCTCGAGGAAATTCATGGTCTCAGGAAATTTGGAGTGGGTAAGCGAAAACGCTACGTTGGAAAGGCTTAAACCAAAAACTTTTGTTATAAGCTTAGTCTCAGATGACCAAGATTATCAATTGCCTGAATATATAGCTGATATAGCAAGGTTATCAAGGGAATATATCAATAACTACAAATCTACTAATGTAGTAAGCCATGAGTCTGCAAAAATTGAAGACTTTATTAAAGAAAACACCTCCGAATTAGAATTAACATACATACAGAGGGATAAAGGGAAACCAATCAGTATGAGGCTGACAAGAACCTTACCTTCTACACCAGATTACGTATCTTACAAATTCGATCGGCAAATACCAGCAAATAAATCCATTAGCATGATATCCCATGTATCTACAGCTGATGATGAGCAACTTAGGAAGGCTAGTGATTCATATCCTGGATACATAATGGATCATTACTTAAATTACCCAGTTGACCTACCAGTACGAAT
Source organism: Chloroflexota bacterium (assembly GCA_002717465.1). GTDB lineage: Bacteria > Chloroflexota > Dehalococcoidia > Lucifugimonadales > UBA826. Next base: position 37,768 of record PBDQ01000014.1, on the reverse strand, counting down.
AAAAAACCTCGCTTATCTGTTGACTTACCAAGAAACTAACTCCTTTGATAAAGCAGCTTCAATCGAAAAATATTTAAGAAGCGATAACTTCACCTATTCAAGAAGTATAGAGGCTCCACCTGTAGGCGAGGATGGAGTAGATTTTTTCCTGTTTGAGTCCAAAACAGGGTACAGCGACTATTTCGCTTCCGCCATGGCAGTGATGCTTAGAACTTTGGGGATCCCAAGCAGGCTTATGGCTGGATATTCATCAGGAGAATACAATTCAGTAACTAATGCATCGACCATCAGGGATTCTGATAGCCATGGGTGGGTGCAAGTCTATTTTGCTGAATATGGATGGATCGACTTTGAACCAACTCCCGCCTGGCACAGACCAGACAGAATATTCCGTAACCAAGGTAGTCCTTACATCCGGTCGAANGATTCAGCATCAGACTCTTTCAATGATGGAATGGACAACATAAGCGAAGATTTTTCAGGTGGACCTGCCACAGGTGAGAANTCAATAATTAATAAACAGAACAAAGCCAATAACTTATTTATAAACAGATACACCATCAGTTCAATTTTAATTATCATGACCATTGCAGGCCTAACTTCGACTGTTTGGGCGCTAATCGCCTTCCGATTCAGGGGCATGACAGACATAGAAAGGAAATATGAGGAATTAATCGTTTTGGCAAGTTTGGTTGGAATAAAAAAACAACCAAACGACACCATAATTATGTATGGAACCAAAATCGGAACAATTTTTCCTACGATCAGTTCATCTCTATCAGAGTTTTGCGGTATCTATACCAAAAAGACCTATTCGAAAAATCATGTCGGACAAACTGACACAAAAGAATGGAGTACAATTAGAGCTCATTTATTGAAAAATGCTTTAAAACGTACGGTAGGTAGGCGTATAAAGCCACCCCTAGTTTAATCGAATTCGTTATAGGAGTTTTAAATATGCATGCCAAAATTGCTGTTCTGCCAGGTGATGGGATTGGCCCTGAAGTCATATCAGAATCCATTAAAGTGCTCGATGCTATTAGCCGTAAATATGGCCATGATTTCGAGTTAATAACCGGCAAAATAGGCGGAAATGCTATCGACGAATTTGGAACCCCACTTCCGGAAGCAACTGTTGAAACGTGTAATGCTTCCGATGCCATTTTATTCGGAGCTGTTGGAGGCCCCAAGTGGGATCATCCTTCAATGAACACTCGACCTGAAGACGGGATACTGGCAATTCGAAAGTCTTTGGGGTTATTTGCTAATTTAAGACCAGTTAAGGTTTATCCATCACTGATAAACTCCAGCCCCTTGAAACCAGAAATTCTCTCTGGAGTCGATATGATTGTTTTGAGAGAGTTAACAGGGGGATTATATTTCGGTAAACCCAAAAAACGTTGGGCTACATCAAGGGGCAGGCGGGGTGTAGACACATTAAAGTATTCCGAGAAAGAAATCGAGAGAATCCTTAGGGTAGGATTTGAATTAGCAATGGGAAGGAGGAAAAAACTCACCTCTGTAGATAAGCAAAACGTTTTGGAATCTTCGAGACTTTGGAGAGAGATCGCAATAGAGCTCTCAGCTGAATACCCAGAAGTAGAAGTTGAACACATCCTCGTGGACAATGCCGCAATGCAGCTTATACGAAATCCAGCATCTTTTGATGTCATTGTTTCAGAAAATACTTTTGGTGACATACTTACAGATGAAGCATCAGTCCTATCCGGGTCCATGGGTATGTTGCCTTCAGCAAGTCTGGCAAATCTACCTGGTGCTGCTGGAGCAAACAAAACCGTTAGTTTATATGAGCCGATCCACGGCAGTGCACCCGATATCGCAGGGCAGGGTATTGCAAACCCGATAGGTTCTATATTGAGCACAGCGATGATGCTGAGATTATCTTTTGAATTGGAAGAGGAAGCAAGTGCAATAGAAAATGCTGTCGAGGCAGTATTGTCAGAAGGCTACAGAACACCAGACATTTCAGCGGACGGAGGTCAGACTGTGCCGACCGGTCAAATAGGCAATGTGATATCCGGTGCTATCTAAACTTTAAAATATATGGCTCGCCACACCTAATTCATCTGCCAAACCCTTAAGTGTTTCGAAAGTAGAGTCTTCCACAAATATTCCATCTTTCAGTTGCGCAATCTCTTTTCGATGCTCTGTTTCACCCGGATATAAAATCTCTTCAAATCCAGGAGCAGTTTCTGAATTTTTGAGATAAATGGCCAATTCTTTTACTTCTCGTTTAAAGTCGGCAAGCTCTCTAAAAGCTGACACATTAAATACCGCCATAAATGATCCATCGTTATGCCGACCTGATGGATCATGACCGAACCCCAGTCCTGTCAATATACCTGAAAAAATCTCCACAATTGAAGAAAGCCCATACCCTTTATGACCCTGATCTGCTCCAAGAGGCAATATTGCTCCGCCCACATCTAAGTCATCAGGGTCATTACTAGGATTCCCGTCCCGATCTACTATCCAACCGTTTGGAATTCCAGATCCTCTAGCTTTAGCCAGGTTTATTTTTCCCGCAGCAACAGCAGAAGTCGCCATATCAATAAAAAATGGTCCTACTAAATCACTCGGCATTGCAATAGAAATCGGGTTAGTTCCCAGTCTTTTCTCTTTGCCACCAAATGGCACAACAGCCTTTGCAGATCTACCAGAATCGGCGGTAATCCATCCTATCATATCCTCCTCAGCCGCCATTACAGAATATGCCCCAAGTCTGCCAATATGACTTTGCCTATAAACGGTCGCAGCAGCCACATTGGAAGATTTTGCCTTATTTATCGTAGTCTTCATTGTTCTTTCAGTAACTACATACCCAAATCCCCAATGACCATCCACAACTGTCGTGGTTGGGGTATCTTTTATAATTTCATATTCCGCCCCAGGAACTATGTGACCTCTCTTAACTCGATCAATATAAGTAGGGATTTGAATTATTCCATGTGAATCATGTCCGGCTAGATTGGACTTAATTGAATGTCTAGCTATAATTTCTGCCTCGTCCTCCGAAGCTCCCGAGCCTTGCAGCAGCACTCTCGCAATATTCTCTAACTCATTCGGCATTATTGTTGGCATTATATTTCTCCAATCGTTTTTACCTAAATCCAATTCATGGCACGAGTCACAGCTTTATGCCACATCTTTTTGTATTTTCCCGCTTCATTAAAGTCCATTTGAGGCGTCCAGGTAGTACCCACCTCCCACAAACGGCTTACATCATTGTAACCATTCCACAAACCGGAGCCGATTCCAGACAAAAAAGCCGCACCTAGTACAGTCGTTTCTATATTGACCGGGCGCTCTATCAAACTTTGTGCAATATTGGCTTGGATTTCCATGAGCAGATTATTATCTGATGCCCCTCCATCAACTCTAATGGAATCTAACGATATCCCAGATTCTTTGCTCATTACTTCAATAACATCAGAACATTGATAGGCGATAGACTCCAGCGCTGCTCTCGCTATGTGTCCTCTATTCGATCCTCTTGTTAGGCCAACCAAAATACCTCTAGCCGAAGAATCCCAGTATGGTGTCCCCAATCCCGTAAAAGCAGGTACCAAATAAACACCGGAATTAAATTCTACAGAACTCGCGAGAGCTTCTATTTCTTCAGCTTTTTCAAAAAAACCAAGTTCATCTCTAAGCCATTGAACGGTAGAACCCGCAGAAAAAACACTACCTTCCAAAGCGTAAGTAACATCCTTATCAATCTGCCAAGCTATAGTGGTCAGCAGACCTTCAGACGATTCTATAATGTCATCCCCTGTATTCATCAATATAAACGCCCCTGTACCATAAGTACTCTTAACCATTCCGCGATTGAAACACATTTGCCCGAACAAAGCGCTTTGTTGATCACCAATTATTCCAGTTATAGGAACATTTTCACCACTAAACACATCAACTGAGGCGACAGATAAATCTCCACTGCATGGAACTACTCTTGGCAACATGGAGATGGGGATGTTTAAAGCTTCTAATACAAATTCAGACCACTTCAAATTGGTAATATCAAACAACATAGTGCCAGCTGCATTAGTGATATCAGTTAAATGATCATGCCCTCCACTCAGTTTCCACACCAACCATGAATCAATTGTCCCAAACAGTAATTTACCTTCCTCTGCAAGTTTTTGGCCATTTGGAACATTATCTANAATCCATCTAATTTTAGTNGCNGAAAAATATGGGTCAATNGTAAGACCTGTTATTTTTCTTATGTCATCTTCTAGNCCTTTTCTCCGTAANTCATCGCAATAATCATCTGTTCTNCGACACTGCCAAACAATTGCAGGGCAAACGAAAGATCCTGTGTCTGAGTTCCAGACAACTGTGGTTTGCCGTTGATTGGTAATTCCGATAGAAACCAATTGCTGGACATGAACTTGGCTGTCTACCAATAATTCTTTTATAGAGCCTATAACACTGTCCCAGATTTCGTCTGGTTTATGTTCGACCCATCCTGGTTTAGGAAATATTTGGGTGATTTCTTTATAATTCTTGCCGACAGTTTTACCATTTGAATCCACTAAAATGACAGTAGTTCCCGTCGTACCTTGATCTATTGAAAGAATATATTTATCGTCATTGCTCAATGTATGCCCTTAATACTCCTCTTGATTTCCTATATTATCGACATAATGTTAGCTGTCAAGAAAACTTCCCACACGAATAAAAAAGGAGAGCTTTCGTGAATCAACATAAAATAAAAATAAAAATTGGCAAAATTGAGATCCAAGGTAATATGAACGGTTGTGAAACTTCAATCAAATTACTGGATCTACTACCTATCATCGCGAAAGTGAACACATGGGGCCATGAAATTTATTTTCCAGTAGGTTTAGGAAAAGAAGTAGAGCCAAACAGTAGTGATATTGTGGAATCGGGCTCTTTAGCCTATTGGCCACCCGGGGATGCTTTTTGTATCTTTTACGGTAAGACACCTGCCAGTACATCGACTGAAATTCGTGCTGCCAGCCCCGTCACTTTATTGGGAAATGTTTTAGGAGACGAAACGGTATTCAAAGACGTCTCGTCTGGTGAAGAAATCACTTTAGAAAGGAGTTCATAAAATATGAAATCATACACGTGTCAACTGAGAGAAGTTGCCGATCCGCTATGGGAACAAGAGAAAAACCACCCCTTGGTTGCGGGAATTGGGGACGGATCTCTATCACTTGAAATTTTCTCTAACTACCTTAAGCAGGATTATGTATTCCTAGTCGAATTTGCCAGAGTCATAGCCATTGCTGTAGCCAAGTCAGAAGAAATTGATTCCATGGCATGGTTTTCTACATTGCTTAACGAAACTCTAAACACTGAAATGGATCTCCATGTGAGTTTTTGTAAGGATTTCAGCATCACACTTGATGAGTTAAAGGTGACAAAAATGTCTCCCACCACATACGAATATACCAGCCACTTGATGACAGTGGCACTAAAGGGCGAAACCTTAGAAATAGCTACAGCCATCCTTCCCTGCATGTGGGGTTATTCAGAAATAGGAAAACATCTCCACAAACAAGGTTTGCCACAAAAGGCTGATCTACATGCCAAATGGATTGAAATGTACTCATCAGACGAATTTGCAGAACTCACGACATGGCTTAGAAATTACATCGACGAATGCGTTACCACTCTACCGAAATCACGCCTCACTAAATTGGAATCGATCTTTCTGACCAGCAGCGTATACGAAGGAAAATTCTGGGAATCTGCTTACAATTTAGAAACCTGGGATGACCCAACAGGAAAATTAATTATTTCATAATGCAATAAGTATTAACAATTAGTATTTGATAATGATATAATGTGTGATGTGATAGTGATCAAGGTAAGTAATGTCGTTTAGGAAGGTACTGAAAATGAATCAAGAGNATACGAACGTCGCCATAGTTGAGCCTGAAATAAATAGTTGTGCTCACCACTGGGTCATAGGCGCTCCTGAAGGGCCAGTCAGCATCGGGGTTTGCAAAATATGCGGCGTTGATAAAGAGTTCAATAATTTCGTCGAAGGGTCCAGTTGGGCATCTTCAGACGTTTCCCTGGATCAATTAGGGAAGTCAGTGGGGGCAACACGAGATGTCAACTACGGAGCAGCAGCCTCAGCTTTAAAAACAGAAGACGAATTCGAAACCAGATAAATCACCGAAACATATCGTTTTCTATTGCTCTNATGAGACTCTGGTGAGANCCNTCCCCAAAATTTAAACAAGCCCCTCTAATCAATACTGCTGGAATGTTAAGAGCTTTACCAGTTACTAATTCAGACGCGGCAGCAAGTTCATCCGCAACCGCGATATTGGTCACTTTTAAGTTTTTACCTACNGNATCGACAGTATCTTTATAATCTATAAATGGATCAAANCCTGCCGTACCAATAGAGAAGTTAACGTGACCCTCTCTCCAGGCTCTTCCAAATGTGTCTGTGACTATAACGCCCAATTTGTCACACCCAGACAAAGATTTCAAAGTTTTTAATATTGATCTAGCAGACGCNTCGGAGTCATCGGGAAGTAGTGCAACCACTTCATTTCCTTTTACATTCGACGAATCTATGCCTGAATTAGCACATACAAACCCATGCTTCGTCTCAGTGATAAGTATACCTCGCTCTTGATTGCACCTTACGACGCTCTTAGATTCTGAAAGAATGAGTTGCACCAGCCTAGGATCTTTCCCTAAAGTNAATGCCATATCAAACGCTTTTTGCTNAACTTCGACATCATTGAGATTNATCAGTTTACCTTCTGATTTCGAAACAATCTTTTGTGTTACAACTACGATATCACCATCATTTAGGTCGAATGACATTTCACTAATGGCCTCATANATCAGTGTTCCTACATCATCTCCCTCCTCAACTTCAGGTATCCCTTTTATGCCAGAAATATGCACGCCGTTCAACATGGGANTAGCCTCCTAATAAGATNTNCTTANTTTAAAACTATACCTCAGCCGACAANCGNNAACACCAATGATATACTCAATNAGATTAATGATNCCTAANTCCAATTACTTGGAGTACTCTAAANTTGATATANCTCCGTAGNCTATTGTTTGTGCCTGGAAATCAACCCAACATGCTTACTAAAGCGTCTGGGCTAAAACCGGATGCTTTTATTCCAGACATGGAGGATTCTGTTGCTTGGGAAGACAAAGACGAAGCGAGGGAAATAGTTGCCTCCCACATAGGAATTTTAAACAAACAAGGCAAACCAGTAATTCCACGCTTAAATTCGTTGGACACAGGATTATTTCANAAAGATCTAGATGCCATAGCTGAGTTAGGAATATTCGGTGTCTCCGTGGGGAAAATCAGTTGTGTAGAAGATATTGAAACGATATCCAAATGCCTAGGTGAACAAGAATCAAAAATCGGTTTANAAACAGGCACCCTAAAATTAATACCATGGATTGAAACAGCCAAGGGGTTAATCCAATGTTTTGAAATACTCAATTCTGACCAAAGGATTATTGCAGCTGCATTTGGGGCAGAAGATTTCACCAATGACATGGGNATAACNAGACGTGCAGATAACCACGAAACAANCTTCGCAAGGAATCATATGGCGATTTGCGCACGAGCTGCTGGAGTTTTAGCNTTNGACACGCCCTTTTTCGGATTTAAAGACTCAGGCGGTCTTGAAACTTCAGCTCTTGAAGCTAAGGCGATTGGATTCAAAGGTAAATTTGCTATTCACCCGTCCCAAATTGAACAAATCAATAGCTTGTTTTCGCCATCGAATGAAGAAATTGACTATGCCCGACAAGTAATAAAAGTGTTTGAAGAATCCAAATCTAAAGGAAGGGGATCCACTTCTCTGAATGGGCAGGTGATTGACGTACCTGTGGTAAAACGGGCGGAATCTATACTAGCGTTATACAACGAACTAGTTTTTGATAAATCTAGTGAGATTTAATACTCTACCTACTAACTAAATAGCCATAGTAATTACAAGTTACTGTCACGAGAATTAGCATGGAATCTACTCTCCCTAAAACAATAGAAGAGCTGAAGAGCAGCAACTATGTATCTAGGCCNGTCAAAGATGAAATTAGACATAATCTCATTAACAAACTATCTAAGGGAGAAAAGGTATTCCCTGGCATACATGGATTTGAGAAAACAGTTATTCCTCAAATACAGACAGCGATATTATCCGGCCAAGACATGATACTTTTAGGGGAAAGAGGACAAGCCAAATCTAAAATCATTAGAGAATTAGTAAACTTATTAGACCCTTTGATTCCAGTAATTGAAAATTGTGACATTAATGACCACCCCCTGAACCCTATATGTAAACGTTGCAAAGAACTAGTCAAATCCGACGTCGGTAAAACGNGTATNAGTTGGTTAGCTCGTGAAGATCGATTTTCTGAAAAATTAGCGACTCCCGATGTTTCTGTATCAGACATGATAGGTGATATAGACCCAATTAAAATNACTGAAGGAAGATATTTGGGNGATGAACTAGCGATACACTATGGCATGATACCTAGAGCTAATCGAGGTATATTCTGTATTAATGAAATCCCAGATCTTACTGAACGTATTCAGGTGAGTTTATTCAACATAATGCAAGAANGNGACGTTCANATTAANGGTTATCAACTCAGGTTACCTATCGACATATTTCTCGTCTCAACAGCGAATCCCGAAGACTATACCAACAGGGGAAGAATCATAACACCACTCAAGGACCGTTATGGCGCCCAAATTAGAACTCATTACCCGACTAACGTGGAAGAAGAACTAATAATCGTAAAACAAGAGTATAAGAAATTTGCTGATTCAGAGGAAAGAGTGTCAGTACCTGATTTCATGGCTCAGATAGTTGGTGAAATAACGCATCTCGCTCGCAACAATCCAGAAATAAACCAAAGGTCTGGCGTTAGCCTTAGAGTAACGATCGCTAACTATGAAAGTATGATTAGCTCGGCTTTTATGAGNAGTATAACTTCTGGAGAAAAGACCCACGTNAATATGAGNGATCTCAAAGCGCTTNTACCTTCCACCGTAGGTAAAATCGAGGTTGAGTCAGTNGAGGAGAACCAAGAGGTTAGAATCATAGAAGAGNTTATTAACAGAGCCGTTCTTAACGTTTTCACTAAGATGTTTTCGACAGGAAGGTTGGATGATACGCTACAGCCTTTCGAAAGTGGCACTTCGATTAATGTAGGAAATTCGATCACTGAGTCAGAGTTTTTACAAGCCTGCAGGGCGATACCAAGTCTTGTAGAAATTTGTCAGAANGCCGTAGGGAATTCAAATCCCGGAACCCTAGCATCAATTATAGAACTAGTGCTAGAAGGCCTTTACCTTAGCGGAAAAATCAGNAAATCTAATAATATTTATTCTTGAACTTTATTCGCGAGAAGGTACATACCGTCAGACACCATATCCAGTGAAAATCTATCATCGACAATAGGCCTGATAGTGAACACTTTGGACCCACGTCTATCCGAATGCTCAATTATCTCAGATATAACATCTAAAATATCGTTTGAGGAATAAGTTTTCTCAAAACTTGGAAACTCGGTTAAAACTGCTCTTTTGATGTACCAGTCATAGAGTAGAAGCGGTTCCGCAATTGGAATTCCCGTATTTACTTCCGAGTCAGTATATATTGCATACCAACTGGTAAAAACGTCTTTCTCCGAAGATACAATCAGTATGTCTTTCTCTGACACATTCGCTAGTATGTCTCTCCCATTTTTTAAAGCAGCCTCATCTTTGGAAAAATCTAGTTCTTCGTATTTAGATACGGAATTAAAACCTGGGACAAAGGCAAAGTACACAACAAAAGTTGAAATGCCCACTAGAATAGGAAGATGAAATTTGCCATGTTTTTCGCCAATGTTTTGGACTGATTTCTGAACTGTTTTAAAGATCTCCATAATCCCAATAGATGAGCAGATCGAAAAATATATGAAAACGGGAATAAAATTCACCTCAGCGTCAACAGTCAAATATGTAATTGAATAAACAAACAGTAGTAGAAAGGTCGTAGCAACCATCAAAATAAGCGGTTTATTCTTAGTTACCAAGACTTTGATACCAACCGCGGTAAAAAACAGTCCTATAACGTTAAATTGATCAAATATAAATTTAACGAAAATAAGTGCTCGGTCATCTAACTCTGATATCGGAGCTGCCATAACATAATCTTGGTAAGGAGCCGCCCTCAACATCCATAAAAACCCTTGTACGTTACTGGAATCTCCCCAATTAAATGGAACTTCCGCTGAAGATCTCAAAGGTAAATATAGATAAATGAGCAGAAATATCGACGCAATTAACAAAGGTACAGGCCGTACTAACAATCTTAAAGGAACGTTAAAAAGAAGAACCGCGACTATCGGAACAGTAAATGCCAATATGGTCAAGTGATTGCTAAGACCGATAGCAAACGCAATAAACAGACATGTGAGTAAAATACTGTTAACCTGTTTTCGCAAATGCCATTTTAGTATAAGTAAAATACCCAAATAAACTTGAATTGCTACCAGTAGACAGTGGAGTGTGTAAACTTCTGTCACAACTGAGACTGACCAATAAATTGGTGCAACTGCTAGGGTGATCGCTCCCAAAAAAGCTACGATGCGAGTGTTTATATTATGATTGGTTGGATATAAATGACGTAACAAACTTTCTCCAATCATATAGGTAACCAGCACACATAAACAGGACAATATTAAAGAAAATAAGTTTCCTCTTAGAGCATAGTCACCTATCGAAAAAACATTACTAAACAGCCCCAACATTCCTGTGTAAAACGGGTAACCGGGCGGGTGAGGGACAGAAAAGTATTTTGCCGCGGTTATTAATTCTGGAGAGTCAATTCCATAACCTCTCCAGCCCCAGCTCAAAGTTTTAGGCATTGTCAGCCAATAGAGTGTCCCAATNGAGCAAACAAGTATAAAGGGAATAATTACNGCGTTGNCGCAGGACCTGTATTGCAAAAATAAGTTTTTCAAATTTTTAAGCCAAGTTTTCAACCCAGATACGATATAAATTGCTATCATTCTTATTATAAAAGTAAACCGGAGACTTAATGAATATAGATAGAGAACAAACTATCGATAAAATATCGACTGCATACGACCCGAGTTCATCCGAAGAAAACATATATAAATTCTGGGAAAACTTAGGAGCGTTCACCCCAACTATAGATAAAGATAAAAAACCTTTCGTTATGATAATGCCCCCTCCTAACGTAACAGGTGAACTTCATATGGGTCATGCTTTGACTCTTGCAGTTGAGGACTTGATTGTCAGATGGCACAGGATGAAAGGTGACCCAACCTTATTCTTACCCGGAACTGATCACGCTGGAATAGCAACCCAGGTCGTAGTAGAAAGATTACTAGCTTCTGAAGGCACATCCCGTCACAACCTTGGGAGAGACGATTTTGAAAAACGTATTTGGGAGTGGGTTAATAGATATGGAAATCGAATATACGAACAAATCCGAAGAATGGGCACTTCCTGTGACTGGACAAGGAAAAGTTTTACTTTGGATCCAGGACCAAGAAAAGCAGTCCGCAAAACTTTCGTAGACCTGTACAACAAAGGTCTTATATATCAAGGAGAAAGAATAACCAATTGGTGTACACGGTGTGCCACAGTGTTATCTGACCTGGAAGTAAGATACAAAGATACCAATGGTGCTTTATATAAAATTCGTTACCCACTAGTAGATGGGAATGGGGAAATAATAGTTGCAACCACAAGACCCGAGACTATGCTGGGGGACACTGCTGTCGCTACAAATCCAGAAGATACAACATTTGCACAACTGCAAGGAAAACATGTCCGTTTACCCTTAACGAATAGAACCATACCAATCATAACCGATTCTGCCGTTGAACTAGATTTTGGAACTGGGGCTCTTAAAGTAACACCCGCTCATGACCAAGTTGACTTTGAAATCGGTGAAAGACATAACTTGGATGTTATAACTGTTATAGACCCGGAAGGTAAAATGAATCATTTTGCTGGAAAATATGAAGGTTTGGATCGGATTGAATGTAGAAAAAAGATAGTAGCCGATCTCAAATCCGAAGGTTTTTTAGTTGAAACAGAAAATTATAATCACTCAGTCGGTCATTGCGAGAGATGTGATGACTTACTTGAACCGAGCGTAACAAAACAATGGTATGTAAGTATGGAAGGTCTGGCTAGTCCGGCCATAAACGCAATTCGCGACGGTAAAATCNACATAGTTCCTGATCGATTCAAAAGTGTTTATTTCAACTGGATGGAAAACATACGTGATTGGCCAGTTAGTAGACAGTTGTGGTGGGGACATCAATTACCAGTTTGGTACTGTAAAAGTTGCGATGCCGTCCTAGTGGAATATGAAGATCCAACTTCTTGCAACAAATGCCAGTCTGAAATTCTAGAAAGAGATCCTGACGTACTAGACACGTGGTTCAGTTCTGGGTTATGGACACATTCAACCTTAGGTTGGCCAGAATCCACAGAAGATCTGGATTATTTTTACCCTGGAAGCGTTATGGAAACCGGTTATGACATTTTATTCTTCTGGGTNGCTCGAATGATAATGATGGGTATTGAAAACATGGGAGAGCCACCCTTCGAAACTGTTTATTTACACGGACTGGTATTAGACCCTGAGGGGGTCAAAATGAGCAAGACCAAGGGAAATGTATTAGATCCTATTGAATTAATTGAAGCTTACGGTGCCGACGCTATAAGGTTTGCCTTAACAACTGGCACAGCAGCTGGTAATAATTTGAGAATGAACGAACAAAAATTGGAGGCTAGTAGAAATTTCGCCAATAAACTGTGGAATGCCTCAAGATTCGTAATATCAAATGTTGAAGCATCGGGATATAAACCCAAAACGAAACCAATAGAAAGCAAAATTCATAGACATGATAAATGGATTCACGGGAGGCTTAACCAGGTAAAAACACAGGTTGAGCAATACATGAATGATTTTCAATTCGGTGAAGCTCAAACTGAAATACATGACTTCCTCTGGAATGAATATTGCGACTGGTACATAGAGTTGGCAAAATTACGGTTACGGAAAAATGACCCATTATCTCCAATAGCAGTTCTATCGGACACTCTCGAGCAAACCCTAAGGCTATTGCATCCGTTCCTACCTTTCGTCACAGAGGAAATATGGCAAAAAATACGTGGTTTGGCCGAGGACCCTGAAGTTTGGCCCGCAGCACTAATGATTTCTGAATATCCCGATTCGCAACAATCAGTTGTGAACTCAGACGCTATCGGAGAAATGGAGTCCGTTTTTGAATTGATAAGAGCAATTAGAAACATACGGGGCGAGTTCAAAATAAAGCCCAGAGAAACCTTGAATTGCGCAATAGCTCCATCATCCACAGCTAATAATTTATTGTTAGAGGAAGAGTCAGAATATATCAAATCAATGGCAGGAATANNTAAGTTAGAAATATTGGATGCCGCAAATGTTGATTCCGACGGAGCTACAATGAGCATGGTTGTTAACATAGGAACAGCTCAAGTTTCATTGGGTGAAGATATAGACATTGAAGCAGAAATTAAAAGATTAACCGAAGAGAAAAATTCATTAACCAAATATTTAGCTTCTATAACCAAAAGGCTAAACAACCCTGGATTTGTGAACAACGCTCCACCTGAAGTTGTTGAAAAAGAAAAAGATAGACTGAACTCATCAGACAGTCGGATCGCAAGACTGCGAGACCTTCTTCAAAAGCTATCATCACAATAGATCTAACTGTAGTTTAAAACCTTTAATATACCTCTGGATCCACGTGGAGTTCAGCAGCGTCAATTTCGTGAGGTTCTAAAATTCGCCATAATTTTTGATAAATTTGAATGCGGAACCTTCCAGTATCGACTATATATATTTTTCCTTCGTTATCAACTTTGACTGAGGTCGGATTGTAAAATCTCTTCTCTTTATCCAAATTGACAACATTATCTCTCAGTCTTAAAGCATCAGGATTAGTTAATAANTTTTGAGCACCTTTGTCAGTCATAGTCGCATCCCCAATGAATGTCTCCAAGAACATACCTCTATGGTTAAACAACAANACTCTCTGGTTACCCCTATCTACAACATATATATCACCATGTTGATCAACAGCAACATCACTGGGACGGTTTAATTGACCTTCACCACTTCCAGGAACACCAATCACTTGTAAAAGTTCCCCATTTTGAGTAAATCTTTTCACAAGATTATTGCGCCAATCAGCAACCAAAATTGACTTATCGATGGGGTCTATCGTAATTCCCCAAGGATGGTTTAATTGATAATCATCAGATCCNTATTCTCCCCAGCCATGTATATATGAGCCGTCCCTTGAAAATTTTTGAACTTTATGGCTTTGAGAACTCGCGATCCATATATCCCCATCTTGATCCATAACAATACCTGAAGGGCCTAACAGTTGACCTTCACCACTTCCAGCTTCACCCCACCATCCTACAGTATCTCCATCAGTATTTAACATCAATACTGAATGCGCATGCTCATCCGTGGAATATAAAACGCCATTTTCATCAATTTCACACATAGCAGGGGAAGGGAATTTTTCACTCCCTCTTTTGTCCGGCACACCATCGATAACTGGAAATATAAACTCTCCATATTCATCTTCCATCGTAACAGGAACATACCTATTCCGAGGATACCCATTGAAATTATCCCACCTGTTTAAAACGTACATCCAACCATTCTTGCCAAGGGATACGTCCAAAGGACCATAGAATCCGCCTACAGGCAGCCTCTGTCCTAGGCATAATTCATATTTGTGACCCATACGCAGCAGTGTAGGGTAATTAAAATTCTGTTTCCGGTCTATTTCAGATCGCTCCAGTAGTGTACTCAAAACTATTCACCCCCGTAATTTATACATCAAATACTGATTCAAACTGATCAAACTTTCCGTTTACTATTGGAATGGGATTAAGCCCTAGCCATTGCTCCAAAACGGTTGAATATATGGATCGGAAATCATGGCTGAATTGCAAATCTCCATTTAGCTGTTTCTCCGGAGCTAAGGATGGATATTCATCATAGAATCCTCCTTTAACCCTCTCACCAATCAAAAATGTGCCACCGCCTGAACCATGATCAGTCCCATTGCCATTGTCCTTTATCCTTCGCCCAAATTCCGAAAAAATCATCATGACAACTTCTTCAGATGCATCGTGTTCCTTCAAATCGTCAAAGAAATCTCTCACAGACCTAGCCACATTTTCAAGAAGGCTGTTTTGGGTCTGAATCTGGGCTCCATGTACGTCAAATCCTCCGATTTGTGAGTAGAATATCCGTGTACCGATACCAGATAAATGTACCTGTGCTATGCCTTTTAAGCTTTGCGAAAGAGAATCATCAGCGTACTCAATCGTTGAGTTATATGCAGGTGGAGCAGTTTTAAGCATATCGGCCCCCGTCAATGCATCTATGCCAGTTTGACCGATGTGATCCCAAACTACAGATGCTTCATCAAACTCCTCTGGTGCATACATACGAGTGAAAGCGTCGATGGCTTGCCTTTGTTGTCGACCAGCCAATGAAGTCAGTAATCCATAACCTTCCAGATATGATACTGATATAGCAGGCGTTCCAGGTAAATACATCGCTCTTGGTAATCCAGATCCAAAACTAACACCCGTAACTACATTATGTTTGTCGGGATCTAAATCACGAATCGTTCTACCTAACCAACCCTCTGAGCTCAAAGTCTCTGGCTCCGCCGTATGCCATATATCCATTGACCGAAAGTGTGACCGATCTGGTGAAGGGTACCCAGTGCCCGAGAATATTGCCACATTACCCTCATCCCATAAATCTTTTATCGGACCCATGGCTGGGTGCATACCGAACCCGTTACCAATCTGCAAAGATTTTTCCTCAGGAATTCCTACGGTGTTTCGAAATTCAAAATAATACGGGTCATTGTACGGAATGACGGTACTTAAAAAATCGTTACCGCCAGAAAGTTGGAGCACCACAAATACTGGCGCTTTCCCCTTTATAGATTTCTTATTAGGTGATTCCGCAACCATTAGGAAAACTCCTTTTTTACTATTACATTAAACCTACCGATATCCTAACAAAATTGATATTCTCTCGACGAAACTATTAGCCTAAGGATCTGGGCAGTTGCCTCTCGAAATTCATCCGAGTCACACTGGATATTATTATCCAAATTTAGTTCCTCAAAAATAATGGCACGACTATTATCCTTTAAAATAAGCGAACCCATTTCATACAAACAAGCATCCAAAAGTTCATCGGGTGATATTTCTTTGAGCCCATCCGTAATACGCTCGACCATTTCGTAAACACCCGGCGCTTCCATATTACCGATCATTTCAGATGCAAAATTGATCCTCTCAACCAAATAAGAAGAATCTATCCATTCTCTGCCGGCATGCCAGCCTTCCACAGTGGGTGGATTCAATAACTCTTGCCCCATTGAAGTAGTTTTCTTTGACATATCTGTTAACCCATATTCATATGGGGTTCTGTATCGACCAGCAATTATTGCGGTGCCAGCAACCAACTCTGGAGGGCTTTTAACTTTTTTAAATAAGGCATCTTTAAAAAAGTTCTGGTTGAATACATATTGAAGTATGTCAGAAATTACGTAGTTTGAATCAAAGTACACCTGCGCAATTTCTTCTATTGCAGACTCATCACCGTCATCAGAAACAAAAAAAGCGTATATCTCCTTCGCTACGAATCTTGCGGTAGCTGGCTGTCTAACAATGATATCAATGATATCTTCTCCATTAAATCTACCTGTTTCCCCAAGAAATGTTTTGACACCGTCATCGTGATCTTCTGATCTATAAATGAACTCACTATTATAAAACCCTGTTGGATACCTAGGAATAGTTTGAGATTTTGTCCAACCGGTAAAAGCTCGAGCACACTCCTTTACGTCATCCTCAGTATAATTCCCTATACCCATACTGAATAATTCGAGGAGTTCACGGCCAAAATTTTCATTCCTCGCTTCCGAATGATTCATTTGTTGATCTAACCAATAAATCATTGCAGGGTCTCTAGACAATGCCACCAAAAGATCTCTAAAGCTACCCAACCCTTGATTTCTTAGCATCTCATAATGCGTTCTCATCATCGGATTGTTGGTAACTTTTGCATACCCCGTAGCAAATACGCCGTGCCACATCAATGCAGTTTTTTCCTCAAGTGGCCTTTCAGAATTGATCATTCTGTACATCCACCTGGCAGCAGACCACCTAGTGTTTTCTTCATCTGCATGTTGTATATGATAACGTTCTAAAAGATCTTCCTCCAATCTAGGATACTTTTGAACATTTATTAGTTCATCAACAACCTGTTGATAAGACATCGTTTGTAAGCTTTCTAGTCTTGATGCAGATGCGCCAAATGCCGCCCTGCGGATTAAATGTCCTAACAAAGCTATATCGTTAGAAATCTGCACTGTAGCCATACATAGATCTCCCAAAAAATATTGATTCGTTACATCCTAACGTCAAAGTACCAAACTTTGATACCTTTCTACAAGCAATAATTGTTCAACACCTCAGTGAGCCACCCAATTAAACGGCTCTTTTAAATCAGTTAATTTTTACGACCTAGTGTCTCTTACGTCGGATTCCACTTCAATAGACGTCGGGCCAATAAACAACTCCCACGGTCGGAAAGATTCTACAAATTCCTTTGCCAGTTCCATGGAGTCAAGACCTTTCTGAGCCCTTTCAGGAGTCATTGTAAATGTTTTTGCGAAAGCATCAAATCCATTTTTAGTTTCTCTGACCCCACCTATCATTTCTTCAGTACCGTCATTTTCAGACATCAATACTAATTTTTGTCCTCTTCGTGTGTATTCCCAAAATAATTCCATAAATATTTCTCCTAAACGCTGTGACGCTGACGTTAAATATACACTATGAATTTAAAGAGNTTAATAATTGAAGATAAGGTCAGTTAACAAAGGTATGGTTTGCTTATGTCCACGAAAATTAAAGTACGCTTTATATTCAAAACCTGAAGAGATCCGTATCCAAACCCTGAATGGGGATTTGTTCCTTTCACTTACCCCATAAATACTATTGAATTTATGGCCGCCAATGTTCCATGTAGGTTTGACTCAGAAGGAATGCCTGTAGGTCTCCAAATTGTTGGCAAACACGGCGACCAAGAGACTGTTTTAGCAGTCAGTGTCGCTTTTGAATCCATTAGACCTTGGATTCACCATAAACCACCAGTGAGTTAAATAGAACCAATACAAAAATGAAGTATATAGATGATTGTTTTAAGCGGTAAAAGGATTTAACGAAAAAGGGCCGGAGGTGTGAACCTCCGGCCCTTCGCCGGGAAAAACTTTTATTTTAGTTAAAATTAGTCTCTAGCTATCATATCCTTGCCAAGCCAAATGCTCCAAAGAGTGAATATTATGTAGCATATACCGCCGATCATATTCATTGTCTGAAGTGTGCTGCTATCGAAACCGCCAATAACACCGGTTACTAAGCTTACTATAGCGACAAGTGCAACTACATAGGCAACATTTTTGTTGATATAGTCCCTTTCAGATATTCCTAACGTAACTAATAAGAATCCTAATGACCATACTATTCCAGAAAACTGGTTGATCCCTAAAGATCCTCCATAGAGCCCTGCATTATTTATGTCTCCACCGATTGCAGATGTTAATCCGGCCGATATTACCCAGCCAACTGTACCGATGATTACGAATTTCATACCAAGGCTGGAAAGTGCGTCACTACTCTCTACTGCGAGTCTGACAATACCATGCAAAAGTACTATCAAAGCTATACTGATTCCAATAGATGTGATCGTGGTCAATGTTGAATTGCTTACAAGTGCCTGGACTACTGCATTACCATCAGCTGGATCAACGTCAGAACCGATAACCCCTAACTGCTGGATAAAATAGAACACTAAGCAAACGACGGGTCCAACTATCAGAGCCAGACCACCTAGTTTATTTACTGATATTGTTCCCATAAATACCTCCTTGAGATCAATAACAAAATCTTTCATGTGTTTTTCCTATCTATAGTATTGACACAAACAATACAAATAATGCAATACGTTTACAGTTTCNTTTTGCGNCAATTTNAATTCATGAANANTTATTCNGTAAANNCANATCNTTTNAGATAATTTGAAATCTTAAAACTAGACAGTTTAAGTGGAGGTATTTATCTAATTAGTGAATGGTATAGACATAATTAATACCAAAAGAAATCCAAAGCAGCTTCCATAAATGAATTTTGTCTCCAGCCCAAAGATTNCTTGCTTACCAAAATCNATTTTCAATCCATATGTTATAAAGGTNAAAGTAAAGGTGTAGAACACNGCGAAAACCAAAACACACCAGTCGATATACCCNTAAATNAAATCGCTATCAAACACTATTTTCATAATCCACATTAAAGTCGTGATNAATGATATGGATATCGAAATGGTAGCNAAAANNTTTTCATGTTGTACGGTCTTTANTNAAACAAACACAAGTTAATTAAATTCTATAAATCATTTCTGTATTTCTTGTNAACAACCTTTCCACTTCGTCATCAGAAAAACTCTCAGTTATNGTCCTATAAGCGCTTATAAGATCGCGGTAGCTACTCCATAAACTATCGATAGGCCAATTACTTGCAAANAAAGCTCTCTCACACCCNAAAAGCTCTAAACAGCTTTCTACATANGGTCTTATNGTCTCGACCGTCCACTGATTGTCTCCCATACCTAATCCTGAAATTTTACACACGATGTTATCCATTTTGGATATTATTNCCATGCTATCTTTCCATTTTTTAAAATAATCAGGGTTTCTTTCATCAGGAAACCCTGCGTGGTCCAAAACAATTAGTATATTTGGGTAATCAGAAGCTAAGTCTCTCAGCTTTTCCATTTCCTGCCATTGTGCAGCTACACTTGCCACCAAATTGTACTTCCCCAACAAGGCAAACCCTTTCCTGAAATCTGAACTCACTAAATAATCACCATAGGAAAAATCTCTAACACCTTTGAAATTAGGATTAAGCATATGCCGATGCAGTTGNCGCTCTGCATCGTTTGACCTTAAATCTACATGACCGACAATCGCATTTGGAATTCCGATTTCACCTGTGTATCTCGTTAGCCATTCAGTTTCAACTACTGGATCACGAGAACCAATAGCAGCCTGGACGTGGACAGCTTTAACCATACCTACAGGAGAGGCCTCTTCATGAAAATCAAAAGCGGTGTAATTTTTNCTCCCAAGCTTTCTCGTTTGCTTCCCCAAAAAAGGATGGTCNTGGTCCGGTTGCCAGTGAGCGTAATGCAACTTAGGNTGCTTCATATCATAAAAATGAACATGTGCATCTACAAACTTAAATTCTNTATTCGCTTTGGCTCCACTCATNTCAAACAGTAGCTCCTCCATCCACTANCAAGTGTTCCCCGGTAATAAATGAAGATTCATCTGATGCCAGAAACAAAGCTGCATAAGCCACTTCNATTGGCTTACCTAACCGTTTAAGAAAAATTCCTTGTGCGGCTTCTTTAAGAAATACTTCTCGATCAGCGCCTTCAAATTTTATGTGTCGTTCTGTAGCAGGCGTGTGTATNGTGCCTGGGCAAACACAATTTACCCTTATACCATATTCTGAAAGATCTAAAGCTAAACACTTTGTCATCTGTAATAACGCGCCTTTAGAAGAGTTGTACGGAATGAATTTTGGTTGAGCGATAAAACTACTGACTGAAGCAATATTAACCACCGAAGGACCGTTTCCAACCTTAAGGTATGGCATGGCAAACTTAATCATGTTTGCCGACCCTATCACATTGACTGAAAAAACTTTTTCCCAGTCTTCATTAGAAACATCCTCCAACCCACCGAATACAAATGCCGCTGCATCGTTAACAAGGATATCAATGCCTCCCATATATTCGACAGATTTTGTGATAAGGGCCTCCACATCACGTGGTTCCGTTACATCAGTATGCTCGAATATAGCGCGGCCTCCAGTTTCAAGTATCCTTTGGAGCGTTTCCTGCCCACCATCATCGTCTATATCAGCGATTACTAACACTCCCCCTTCAGAGGCGAACAACTCACAAATAGCNCTACCAATACCAGAAGCACCACCTGTGACGATTATTTTCTTATCGAGCANCCGATTAGTCATCAAAACAGTCCTTATTAAATTTAGTCTATAGTATCCAGATGAAACACTTCTTCTAACTGAACCATCATTTGATCAGGAGCACTCCCCTCAGGAATTTCAAAAAATTCTGACATGAGACTCTGCCATTGTCCGTTAATTTTTTCCTTTGCCATACTATCTAATGCTGTCTGAAAATCTACNGGTGCCTCAAAATAACCAAACATCAGACCGTCTTCTCTCATGAATAAAGAATAGTTATCCCATCCATTTCTGCTCAAAGCTTCCTGCATTTCCGGCCAAACATTTCTNTGAAATTCCTTGTACTCATCTATGCGATCCTTACGAACTTTAAGAACAAATCCAACACGCTTCATAAATTCACGTCACCTTNNCCGTATATCAAGGTTCCAGCAATTGAAACTACCGAATCTCCGTTTTNATCCGCAGGACATTGCTCATATGAAACGGTAACGCCCTTACTACCTTCAATCAATTTAGCCATCAAATAAATGGGAGAGAGCCCACATATNTTTCTCCTATCTGATTCTTCAATGGATAAAGATAAAAANTTTTCNGCATTAGTAGACTCCACAGATGACAACGAATTATGATCTTNCATTGTCAAAGTAGATAACATTTTTTCATCGCAAGGATCGGAATCTCCGAATTCTGGACCAACNTGTGCAAGGTCTCCTGCTGCAACAACCAAAGTACTACTATCTGAACAATAATCTTTCATTGCAGAGACGAAATTTTGGTATTTGGAGTATTCACTTATATTTTGGTCACCTTTCACAAACCCATACGCAGAACCACAAAGAATAGCTGTTAATTTAAACTTTTGGTGTCGCATAAGAGCATGCAACCACACTAGCGCCAGCTCAACGGAGTGTTCTGTTACATGGTGTAACTCTTCTGAATAAAGTTCCTGAGAATCTATTTTTTGCTCGATAAGATCAATACATTCCAAATCACTTTGTATAATCCCAAATGGAGTTTGGTAATTTTGCCTAGTAGGCGTTATCGTACCCATGCTGCCGATATGATCCGTTCCCAGTAAAACCACCCTCTTTATATTCTCCAAATCTAAACTCGCCGCTGCCCACAGTTTNGAATAAGTTTGGAATCCTCTAGCGTAATCTATATGAGGTGACAAAATTCCTCTCAAACGTCCCGNGGGTTTATTAGAAATGTCTANATCTTTAAANTGCTCAACATTATCGNTTACATAGTTANGTAGCTTTTCTTNACTTTGGGGATATACGGAGCCTGCNTGTCTCATTTGCCTAGCCGGCCTATCTCTAAATTTTTTCAAAGCTCTTTGNCTTTCTTTAACAAATTTTCCNTTTGAAAGTAATAAGGCATTGTCAAGCTGCTGTAGNAAACTAATTAANGCGTCCTCTCCCATNGTAATCCCACGTAAAAGTAATGCCCCATTAATTGTAGAAACAGATCTGGTCCCATCACATAACATCAGAGCAACCGCCAAATTTTGCGGAACTTCAATAGCAAGCTCTGACAATCCTAGCTCATCTTGTAAATGTAAAAACACTCCNTCTTGTTTCCTAACCCANCGAGGAGAAACAGGTCTAAGTATCGGAAATTCTGGCAGATGACCTTTGTAATCTATTGCCATCGAAATCACTCCAATTTTCCATAAAATATCGCAGGATTAAAGTATAAGAATTTGGTCATATTAAATCAAAGTTAAAAGCTTTTGAGCTGTGCTATAATTTTGCCCCTGTACACATAACACAATGATTTACAAACCTCATACGGTCGCGTTTAATTTGAGTAAAACTACCCCGAATAAGTCTTATAAATTTTCAGGAACTGATGACTTGAAAGTTTTTTCAGGAAACTCTCATCCAGAATTGACTAAAGACATCTGTGAATATCTAGGAATTGAACTAGGTAAATGNGAAGTGTTTAAGTTCCGCAACGACAACACTTTTGTCAGTTTCAAGGAAAACATACGCGAAAAAGACGTATTCCTTGTCCAATCTTTCAGCGAACCTGTAAACGATTTGATAATGGAACTNTTGATAATGATAGATGCCGCAAAAAGGGCTTCCGCAGGTAGGATAACTGTAGTTATACCCCATTATTCATACGGTAGAAGCGATAAAAAGGATCAACCAAGAGTTCCTATAACAGCGAGGCTTATAGCCAACCTTTTAGAAGTAGCNGGCGCTGACCGTATATTAACGGTAGATCTTCATGCTGGACAAATACAGGGTTTTTTCAATATTCCGGTCGATGAACTGACCGCCGTTCAAATGCTCGGCGAATATTTCAATGAAAATCGAATAAATATAGAAGTGGCTACAGCNACNGATGCNGGGGATGTCAAGCGCACTCGAGACACAGGAAGNCATCTAAACGTACCAATTTCCTTAGCGGAAAANCACCGAATAGGGAATGAAGACAAAATAGAATCAATGAGCTTGATAGGAGATGTCAAAGGGAAAGCTGCATTAATTGTAGATGATGAAATTGGTACGGGAGGCACGGTTATAGCGGCAGCTGAAACACTTAGAGCTCACGGAGCGAAAGAAATTTACTGCGCTGTGACGCATCCTGTATTGTCTGGTGATGCTCACGATATTCTTGCTGAAAGTATAGTCAAACAAATTGTAGTAACTGACACCCTTCCTGTACCTGAGGACAAAAGAGGCAGNAAAGTGACAGTTATATCCATCGCTCCCATGTTAGGAGAGGCNATCAATAGAATACATAAAGGACTGTCTATNGGTGAGATGTTTGGTTGATCGTTTTTTCTTTCAAGTATTTTTACCTAAATTTAACCTTTAATCCCACCNTACTAAGTAGCCACGATATATACACGGTATATAATTNTTGTATGTGACTNTTAAAAAAATTAANTATTGTTGTTTCAGTGCAAAATGCCCTTACTAAGTAAAATATCAAACCTGTTTGGAAACTCAAATGAGAAAGCGTTAGAAAAGCTAATCCCTTTGGTTATCCAAATAAACCAATTAGAACAGTCATTTGAATCAAAAACAAATTCTGAATTACGAGATATAACGAATACCTTCAGAACGAGGATCTCTCATGGGGAAACTCTCGATGATATTTTGCCAGAGGCTTTCGCTCTAGTGCGCGAATCCGCAAAAAGAACTCTTGGGCAACGACATTTTGATGTTCAACTTATGGGCGGCATAGTACTTCATCAAGGAAAAATTGCCGAGATGCGAACCGGTGAAGGAAAAACACTTGTTTCCACTTTACCTGCATACCTTAATTCGTTAAGTGGAAACGGTGTCCATGTTGTCACTGTTAATGATTACCTTGCCAAAAGAGATGCAGAGTGGATGGGTCCGGTATATGACCTCCTAGGTGTGTCGGTTAGTTCATTGCAAAACAGTGAATCGCTTTTATATGAAGAAACAGAATCTTCACCAAATGGTAGTAAGCTACGCCCAGTAAGCAAGCGGGAAGCTTACCAAGCAGACATTGTATACGGTACAAACAATGAATTTGGATTCGATTATCTTAGAGATAACATGACGGATACGGTCGATTCAATAGTTCAAAAAACACGCGCTTTTGCAATCGTTGATGAAGTTGACAATATTTTAATTGATGAAGCCAGGACTCCTTTAATAATCAGTGGCCCATCTCAACAAAACCCAAAAGTGTATCCAAAATACTCTCAAATATCGCGCGGCCTTAATTTTGAGGATGACTATGAAATTGATGAAAAACACAGGACAGTATCTCTTACGCCAGAAGGTATTTCCAAAATAGAAAACTTGCTCAACGTTGATAACCTTTACGACCCGGACAATTATGCTCAGGTTCACTATGTAGAAAACGCAGTAAAAGCTGAGGTGCTTTATCAACGGGATAAAGAATATGTAGTAAGAAACGGGGAAGTTCTGATCGTAGACGAATTTACCGGCAGACTTATGGAGGGGCGTAGGTTCTCTGACGGACTTCACCAGGCAATTGAAGCTAAAGAGAGAGTAACAGTACAAAGAGAATCAGTTACATATGCAACAATAACTTTGCAAAACTACTTCAGGCTGTACTCAAAGCTATCAGGAATGACAGGTACCGCTGTTACTGAAGCTGAAGAATTTTGGAAAATATATAACCTAGAAGTGGTCACTATTCCTACCAACAACCCTATAAAAAGGGTGGATCATTCCGATCTTATATTCAAAGATCAAAATGCCAAATACCAAGCAGTTGCACAGGAAATAGAATCTAGAATCCGCAATAACCAACCTGTCCTTGTCGGAACCACGGATATTGACAAATCTATTCTGATTAGCAATCTGTTGAAAAAAAGAGGTATTAAACATGAGGTTTTAAACGCGAAACAGCATGAACGTGAAGCCTCTATAGTTTCAGAGGCGGGTAAGCCAGGAGCAGTTACCGTTGCTACCAATATGGCAGGTAGAGGGACAGACATCGTATTAGGAGGGTCTTGGGATCCTGATTCACAGAGTGAAGAAGAATGGAAAACCGAGAATGAAAAAGTTATTTCAGCTGGTGGGTTGTGCATAATCGGAACTGAACGACACGAAGCAAGGAGAATAGACAATCAACTTAGAGGAAGATCAGGAAGACAAGGAGACCCAGGAGAAACACAATTTTTCTGCGCTCTGGATGACGATCTGGTTCGAAGATTTGGTGGAGAAAAAATTCAATCGATAATGAATTGGGCGGGAATGGAGGACGAAGTACCTATAGAAAATAAAATGATTTCAAAATCGATTGAAAATGCCCAGGTCAAAGTGGAAGCATTTCATTTTGACATGAGAAAAAACCTTGTCGAATACGATGACGTTATCAATACCCACAGAGATGTTATATACAATCAAAGAAATAGAGTGTTGCACGGTGTCGAACTGCGTGATCAAATAGTAAAAATGATGGAAAAAGAATGTGAGCTTATCATTTATGAATACATGACAGGGTCGATACCAGATTATTGGGAAATCGACAAAATGACTGCCGATATCTCTAGAATAATTCCGCTGCCAGAGCAACTGGCAGACGAACAATACATAAAGACTTCCAACGCAGAAGATTATTCAACTGATGTGTTCAATCACATCGAGTCAGTTTACGATGACTTTGAAAACACATTAGGACTTGAGAATGCAAAGACCATTGAGCAGTACATGATGCTCAAGTCAATAGACACTAATTGGGTACAACACTTAACAACAATGGACAATTTGAGACAAGGTATAGGTTTACAAGCGGTTGGCCAAAGAGACCCACTTGTCATGTACAAAAAAGAAGGGCATGACCTATTTCAATCCCTACAGTCCAAAATTGAAGATGACCTGATTCATACTATATTCAGAGCCGAAGGGATTGAAAACAACGCAGCCTCACAAACTCGAAGCGTCGGCCGCAAAAAAACTGCGATCAAAGCCAGTTCTGGCACCACAGACTCTCGTAAATACACTCTGAATTCTGTGGGACAGCAAAAGGTAGGTCGTAACACCCAGTGCCCATGCGGAAGCGGCAAAAAATATAAACGCTGCTGCGGGGCCGCTGCTTAACTTATTGTAAAGCCTGAGTATCCTTCGTCAGCTACCTTATCGCAGATGTCAGAATATTGGGGCAACCCGCCTGCATATGGAAGGAATATTCTCTTTTTACCCGGGATATTCGCACCCACATACCAAGAATTACAGCTGTATCGCAGAGTGCCGTCTGCGACTTCTGCAACATGATCCATCCATGAATCCTCATCATCTTTNTTTGCCTCTACTGTAGTTTTATCTCGATCTTCAATATGAGAAACAAATCCTGNTATCCAATCTACATGTTGCTCAATCGAAGTCATCATATTTGATAGAACGGAGGGACTACCTGGCCCTGTGATGGTAAACATGTTGGGAAATCCCTCGCTGGCCAGTCCAAGATATGTCCGCGGCCCTTCACTCCATTTTTCCTTGAGAGATACATCATCCTTTCCACGTATGTCTATCGAAAGTAATGCACCAGTCATTGCGTCAAACCCAATTGCAAAAACTACTATGTCAAAGTTGTACTCTCTTTCAGTTGTTTCTATTCCATTCCTTGTTAAACCTTTAATTGGAGTTTTATTAACATCCACGATATGAACATGATCATTGTTGTAAGTTTCAAAATAATTGGTATCAATACAAAGTCTCTTACAACCTATGGTATTGGTAGGGGACAATAGTTCCGCTTTAATAGGATCTTTAACCACCTCCTTTATCTTTTCCTTAACAAAAGAAGCGGCAGTCTCATTTGCCATCAGGTCTGTACCTATATCGATGTATGCGGCGGTAAATCCGGTGCCTTCATTCTCCCACCTACGTTGNTATTCAGATTTCCTTACTTCTTCATCAACATCCATAGCTTTTTCTGTACCTACTTCCATCCCCGCTATACCGGCGCGATTCTTTTTCGCTCTCGCTCTTATATCGCTATAATTTTGTTTGATTTCCAAAACTTCCTCGGATTCCAAAGGCCTATTGTGTGCTGGTATAGAGTAATTAGCAGTCCTCTGGAAAACGGTGAGACTGGCAGCATCTTCAGCAATNACNGGAATTGATTGGACAGCAGAAGACCCTGTACCTATTATCCCNACATTTTTGTTTTTGAAATCCACACCNNCATGNGGCCACCTTCCGGTCACATACCATTCCCCTTGAAAATCAGACAACCCTTCAAACTTTGGAGTGTTAACAGATGACAGAGTTCCAGTTGCCATAATGCAATATTTTCCTCTGTAAATATCACCANCAACTGTCCTAATTGACCAAGTAGATGCCNCTTCATCGTATTTAGCACTTTTGACACGNGAATTAAAGCGAATATGTTTTCTTAGAGAAAACCGATCCGCAACGTGTCCAGCATATTGAAGTATTTCCGGTTGTGTGGAATATCTATAAGACCATTCCCATTCTTGTTGAAGTTCTTCTGAAAAAGAATATGAGTACTCCATACTTTCTACGTCACATCTAGCACCTGGATATCGATTCCAATACCAGGTACCACCGACGTCTGAAGCTTCCTCNAGCACGACGCTTCTAAGGCCAAGTCCGTTAAATTTATGCAGCATATACATTCCTGCAAATCCTGAACCCACTATGACAGCATCATAAACATCCCCATCAAAATCAGTTTTAGTTTCTAATCTAGGTGCCATATAAGGANCTCCGTTTCCAATTCAGGAATATCAAATAGCAAAACAAATTCTATAGTACTACTAAATGTGGCATGCCAACATCAAAAGAGTACTTAGACCCTTTATTAAGTAAAATTATGAAAACACAATGTCCACCCAATGTAATTACGAAGTGAACTCTGTTAACAAAGAGAAAAAATCGTTGAAAATGGGATCTCTGTCTATCCACTTGATAGATCGCATGGGNTGGTTTTCACTGTATTGAATCCACATNTTGNTTTGCGTCAAAATTGGAGTGTGAATCACTTCACTGATAAACCACTCCGGATTCATTATCCATGCGCCTGGGGCCAAATCCCATATTGTTTTACTTCTACCTGGAAAATGAGGAACATATTCAATAAAACGATTGTACAGAAAGTCTCCTATATCACCCCTTCCTTTAACATTTGCTTCCAATTCCCATTGGGTCGTTTTCAGGATATCTGTTACTGAGTAACCTGAGAAATGGATAATTGGCACTCCAGAGGCGAACACTATCTGGGCTGAAGTAGGATCTTGTTGATAATTAAATTCCCCAAAGTTTTGCAGGTCGGAAGCTAATCCTCCAAGACTACATACAATCATTCTTTCGCGTATCGAGGGATCAAACAAAATCGCAGATGCCACATTGGTTAATGCTCCGAGAGCTAGGACATACAACGGATTTTCACTGGTATATCCATCTCTGACCAATTCACATAACTTNTTAGCGGCCTCACTCTTTACAGGTCGACCATCATTTTGATCGATTGTCAAAGTGGAACCNTTATNAAGNGAACCCTTCCATCCACAATCTAAAATTTTTAANATTTTCTGAATTTCCTGGTAACTAAGGTCCATCCCATGAGCATAATTTCTAGTGTCTCTGGTTTGGTTATGAAACGGTGCAGCAGCTATTCCCACTACCTTCAAATTAGATTTAATCTTTTCAGACAGCAAAACATGTACCAAAGCAAACTGATCATCTATCTCATTGTATGTATCCGTATCTATAAATACATCTTTAAGTCCTGGGGCTTTNGATCGTTCGAGTAAATCATAAATATTGCTGTGATTTAAAGGTGGTAAACCCCAATATGGATTCACTTTCTCACGACGACCACTTGGTGGGACTTGACCGTGTGAATTCCCATTAATTACCATACATTTTATCCCTTAAATTCTTACAAATTTCTGCACACTTCTATCGCCCCTATCAATACCAAGAAAAGTCTCACTTACCTCAGATACATAAAAGCTACCTTCAGAATCCACAGCTATGCCATGNGGGGCCCCGAACAGACCCGGGCCGGGCTCATGTTGAACTTTACCCTTAATCATTGGATCTCTACTTGGTGAGTTAGGCAATCCTGATCCAGTTTCACTATCATCTATCTCTACTTCGTTCTGACCCCATGTCGCGAGAACATTTCCGTTTGGATCTAGAATACTAATTTTATGATCTAATTCAGCAACATAAAAATTACCATCTGGCCCTTTTCTTACAGCATTAGGTAATCTCAAATTATTCCATTCGCCCAGAAATTCCCCTTTTAAAGAAAAAAACTGGATCCTATTGTTATATCTATCGCAGGCGTAAATTTTGTCACCGTCATCTGGATCTATATACAAATGGTGAATCGTGTCAAATTCACCAGGCTGTGTCCCATGACCTCCCCATGAAAACTTTAGATTCCCATCGCTATCAAAACAATGGATATGAGAGTTGCCATAGCCATCTGAAGCATATAAATCGCCATTAGATGCGACAGTTAAATGTGTTGGCCTATTGAATGGATCCCCACTTTGCTCAGGGGCATTTATAAGAGGTCTTCCCAGGGTCAACAATAGTTTCCCATCTTTTGTCCATTTACGAACAGTATGATCTCCTGTATCACTAGTATAGACAAAACCGTCCGGGCCAACGGTTACTCCATGTGGAACTATAAAATCAAACCCAATTCTTCCCCAACCATCTAAATACTCTCCATTTTTATTAAAGATCATTATCGCGGCATACGGGCCCCTATTAAAAACATAAACATTATCATCTTGGTCCACAGCAACGTCGGCTACCTCGACAAAAGGCCATCCTCTAGGCCGTTTAAAAAACCCATCGACAACTTTATATTGAAAGTCACCTTCTCCAAAATTTGACATTGCTTTTGCCTCCAACTTGAGCGTATTTATCAATAATCTTCCGGAACTACAGAGTACGTCGCACAAATATCTCAGTCAAATAATAGATCCANACAGGCATACAATTNACAATTGTTTACCGAGCTTTAATAAATCAGATTCATTTAACCAAAGGATGTAAAACCCAGCATGAACCTTAATTTACAAAGAAAATCAAGTCTTGCAATTATCTTATTCAAGTTATAGCATTCTCGGCGAATTGTTCTGGTGCTCAGAGATGAATTGAGTGTCGGGTGCTATCGCNTGGGGAATCCTAAAGGACTCCCNGAAGCGAAGGGATGTGTGTTTGGGCAAAGTTTAGTTCAAACGCAAGTTAATAAAACATTTAGGAGGTTTTTATATGTCTGTCGCATCTTGGAGATATGCCGTGATTGCTGCGTTGGCAATAGCCGCATTATCAGTGATGGCTTGTACTAAAGAAGTCGTAAAGACTGTAGAAGTTCCTGGCGAAACTGTTGTCAAGGAAGTTCCTGTAGAAGTCATTAAAGAAGTAGTTGTCACCAAAGAAGGTGAGACCAAAATTGTAGAGGTTGAGGTAGTTAAGGAAGTGGTTGTCACCAAAGAAGGTGAAACCAAAATAATAGAGGTTGAAAAACCTGTTATTGTTGAAAAAACCGTCGAAGTATCAGTCCCAGTGGCAGCGGAACTGCCTGCTGCGAGCAAGCCGAAAGGCAAACTTACAGTTGCTGTTCCATTGGTTCCACCACTAGTGCAACTTCAGTCACTAGATGCAAGAGGTACTGTGGGCGGATTTGGAATCGACTGGAATATATTTGAAGGTATCGTCAGATCTCAATGGGCGCCACCTCCAACTGTCCCATCTCAGGACACCTACGTTCCAGAAATCGCTGCAAGTTGGGAAATAGCTGGAGATCAGACTAGTATCACCTTTGCAGTTAGAGAGGGAATTCCATGGCACAACACACATGGTGAATTCGGCAACGTTACTGCTGAAGACATTGTGTGGACATTCAATGATTCCTTCAAAGAAGGTTCTACTGGTAACCCAGGTGAGCAATTACCACCAGGGCACAAGGTAGGATGGGAAGTTGTTGGTGACAAGGCCAGAATGAACGTAAAAGATGGAGGATTCGATCCTCTTTGGGGTATGCTNCACGGAGGTATCGGTTGGGGTGCAACTTACGGTATTACCAGCAAGGTTGCATATGAGACATTGGGCGAAGACAAATTCTTGACCCATGCTGTCGGAACTGGCCCTTATGTAGTTGAATCTTGGGATGGACACGACCAGATGACAGCAAATACATCCGCTGGACACTGGAGAATCACCCCTAGNGTAGAAACCCTACAGGTTATCGAAATGCCGGAGCAAGGTGTCCGTGAGGCTGCCATGCGAACAGGTGAAGTAGAAGTAGCTCAAATGCCAGGTAAGGCACTGCCTAATTTAGTTGCAGACACGGGCGGAAAAGTTATAACACTTGGTAAGCCATCGCCAAATACCATATATTGGTCAGGCAACTATTGGGGTGAAACATGCCCGAACTGTGCNAATACTGACGTTCAGGCAAACTTAGAGGCTGACTGGTATGGAGCCTACGAAGGCATTCAGAAAGGGTATCCTTGGATCGGTGATCCAAACGACGACACCTCAATGGAAAATGCAAGATTGGTAAGATGGGCATTATCCATGGCAATCGACAGAGACAAAATCGTGAACACCGTTCTTGGTGGATTCGGGCAGACAGCCTATGTAGCTACCAACATCACTCCTGACAGGCCAGAATTTAAGCCAGAATGGAGAGTTGCGTACGATGTCGATAAAGCCAAACAAAACCTAATCGACGCCGGATATCCAGATGGATTCGACATAACTCTATGGTCAGCTTGTAACCTCCCAGCTATTTGGGACTGTGAAATCGCTGACGCCATTGGAGAGATGTGGATAGACAATCTTGGACTAAACGTGACTGTAGATCACGCTGACTATGCAGTTAGGAGACCAGAATCTGTAGACAAGACGATGAACACGCCTTGGCTGCATGGAATTGGATGGTTGCCTGGACAGTCTCTAGCCAGTTTNTACTGCGCACATCCAGGCCACTTAGGTGGAGTAACACTACCAGACGACATTTGTGAAGTAGGTCTAAGAAACGACGTTGAGTCTGACATGGACACAAGGATCGCAAATAACGTCACTATGACGGACTACATGTCCCACTGGCAAACACAGTCAGCTATCGCTACTGTAGGAAATTACTTCATCTACTCACCAAAAATTGTTGAGTGGAGGCCTTATATAACAGGCTACTTTAACAGTCCAGAGACAATAGTACTGTCTGATTAGCACTCNCTTGAAATTGGACAAATAGCTTACAGCAATTCAGGGTGGATCTGGCTCAATGCCAGGTCCACCTTTCATTTTAGATTTTACGGATAAAAAATTTGGCACGTTTTATAACAAGAAGAATTATCTCTCTCGTCATAGTTGTTTTTGCTATCACTTTGCTCGTATTTATGCTGTCACGAATGACAGGTGATCCAAGATACCTATACATGTCTTCNTACACAAGAATGACCCACGAAGATTGGGAAGCTCAGGGTAGAGCAATGGGGTTGGACAAACCTCTTATTGTTCAATATCTGATCTGGGTAAAAGATGCTGCAAAAGGCGACTTTGGAGACTCGGTACACTTCCGGAGAAATTCTCTAGACTTAATAATTAAATTCCTTCCAGCTACATTNCAATTGTCTGGTATATCNTTTGTTTGCGCGATACTCCTGGGTATCCCATTGGGCGTGCTTTCAGCCGCGAAACGGACCACTGTCTGGGATTACTTGGGAAGAAGTTTCGCCTTACTTGGCCAAGCAGTTCCGCCTTTTTGGATTGCAATTGTGTTCATATGGATATTCAGTGTACATCTAGGGTGGCTTCCAACTTCTCGTAAAGGGGACTGGACGCACTATGTGATGCCTGTAATAACACTTGGATGGCTACCTGCAGCAGGCTTATTGAGACTAACTAGATCTTCAATGCTTGAAGTGTTAGATAGTGAATACGTCAAATTAGCTAGAGCAAAAGGGGTGTCTGCGAAAACGATTATTTGGAAACATGCACTAAGAAATTCTATGATAGCTCCGCTAACCTATGCCGCCATATTACTGGCAAGTTTTCTGACAGGTACGGTTGTAGTAGAAACAGTATTCGCTTGGCCTGGTCTTGGACGGCTATCTGTGATGGCTGCACTTAATACTGACTTCCCGTTGATAACAGGACTCGCTTTGGTNTTCGCGATCATATTTCTAGTATGTAGTCTTGTAGCTGATATTCTATATGCAATCCTTGATCCGAGAATTAGGATTCAATAATATGGCCAATCTGGACGAACTGACTAAAGCAAATAATCTTTGGCAAACCTTCAGGTCACTGCCTATATTACCGGTAGCGACAATCATACTTCTTCTGTTTGTAGGNCTATTTGCGCCTTGGATATCACCTTATCCTCCACTAGACGGGGACCTTGATTTGAGGAACGCAAACCCTTCTTGGTTAGGTGGAACGGGCTCTCCATATCTTCTAGGTGGTGACCACATAGGAAGAGATATTTTAACCCGGATTATATATGGAACAAGAATTTCTTTAATTGTTGCAGGAACAGTTTTAATATTCGGCACATTGGTAGGAACCGTACTAGGATTACTCTCGGGATACATTGGTGGTCTGTTAGATGAATTCATAATGAGGTTAGTTGACTTCATGTATGCAGTCCCATTTATTTTGGTAGTTCTAGTTTGCGCTGTGTTATGGTCCCCCAGCCTTATGCTGGTCATCATTTTGCTATCCATATTCACTTGGCCTCCATTCGCTAGACAAGTTAGAGCCGAAACTTTAACACTNAAAGAAATGGACTACGTATCCTTGGCCAAGGTNTCTGGTTCTTCAGGAATTCGAATATGTACTCGACACATATTACCTGGTTTATTTAATACCGTGATGGTAATGGCCTCGTTGCAAGTTGGATCCCTTGTTGTCACTGAATCAGTTCTCAGTTTCCTGGGAGTGGGTATACCAGCACCAGCACCGTCATGGGGAAGNATGGTCTCCGANGGAAGAAANTACATTTCCACAGCTTGGTGGATATCATTTTTCCCAGGTATAGCCATTTTGCTAATNGTTTTCTCAATGAATTTCTTAGGCGACTGGCTACGAGACAGACTNGATCCCAGACTNAGACAAATTTAGCCAAATATTAAATTATTAAGCCCAGTAAACTTGCGTTTATTTATTTAAATATATATCCCGTGTCTTCAGCATTTTGTATATAGCAAACACGGAACTAAAATATTCTATGAGGCATATTTGGTTCGACCTTAGTAATGACCTCAAGAACTGCAGCATTCCCTGATTGAACCTTTTCTATACATCTTTTCATAGCNNCACCAAGTTCATTAGGGTCNTCTATCTTCTCACTGTAACTTCCCAATGCTTCTGCAATTTTTGAATAATCTCCTCCTGTATATTTCGTTCCATACAGATCATTTGCAGTAGGAAAATTATTTTGCCTATAAATACCCATCGTTGAATTGTTCAAAATAATCGTCAGAACAGGAATTCTTTCTCTCACGGCNGTTTCAACGTCAAGNCCGACCATNCCAAATCCATAATCACCTATAATNCATACCGCTACNTTTTCTGGCTCCGCCATCTTGGCTCCCATTGCNAGTCCTAGACTGTAACCTAATTGCGTAGATTTGCCCCAAGCAATGAATCCATTGGGGTTTACAGAGTTGTAAAAAGGAATTGTTTGATCCCTTGGGCTACCCGAGTCATGAGTGACAATTGTTTGAGAGGGATCGGTATTTTCCATCAATTCCCAAATAACTCNATACGGACTAATTGGAATTTCATTAGANGTTAACCTTGGCATCCATTCTTTAAACCAAGATTCTCTAACCGTCTCTATTTCATCGTAAAAATCAAAGGGTGAAGTAGTTTTATCCGCCCCAATCAANGACTTGATTTCACATAATAACTGATCCAAAACNAGGTCGACNTCACCTAACACTGAATGATCGACAATATAGTCTTTATTTATATCAGATTCGGAATTGGTAACCTGAACTAATGTTTTATCATCAAATTCATTCATTCCATAATGTATGCGAGTGAAACTGCATCCTAGTCCAAATACAAGGTCTGATTTACCTAAAAAATGAACAACCATATCTGTGGTAGTACTACTTCTTGTTCCCAATGACAATCGGTGGGTCTCGGGGAAAGAACTTTTACCGGCCATTGTCGTCATGACNGGCACACCTGTCAGTTCTGCCAATTGCAAAAGTTTTCCAGCAGCCTCGGCGTATAAAACACCCTGTCCTGCTTGGATGATTGGCCTTTCAGCACCTAATAGNATTTTCGCTGCTACTTTGATATCTTCTGGATTCCCCGAAGATTTCCTTATCGGCACAACANTATAAGAAGTATTCATCACTTCAGGGATATCTTCTCTCAGAATATCGCTCGGCACTTCCAACATAACTGGTCCAGGTTTCCCCATCCTCAACTGGCTAAATGCTCTTCTAAGCATTTCTGGAATAGCCTCTATCACAGCAACCTTACCAGCCCATTTTGTAATNCTNCTATAGGTGTCACTTGGCACAAATGTAGGATGAACTCCATGCCTATTACGGGGGTTGGAAGCTGGTATCAAAAATATAGGAACTGAATCGGCATAAGCTGTTGCCACACCTGCGAATGCATTTTCCGCACCAGGACCAGCCTGCATAGAAAACAATCCCGTTTTTTTACCATTAGTAACCCTAGTGTACCCATCAGCCAGATTAACCCCAACCCGCTCCTGCCTAAATATAAGAGGCCGTATACCAGCCTTTGCACCGGCCTCCTCCAAAGTATTAAAGGGGATGACACCCATAAAGTCGATGCCTTCAGATTTAAGTATTTTTGCTATTAAGTCCGCTCCTGTCATCTTGATAATCTCCCTGTATTTTTTAGAACTCTAGACTTTATGGTTATAGCTTAGTATAAATTGCGCTCAAACCTCTATAAAACCCATCACTATCAAGCCCATATCCTACGACCCAAGACTCACTNTTTAAATTGAATACAGAAAAAGTGGGTTTATTANACTCTCTTTGTGAGGCAACCCTATTTATCAAAACTGCAGATTCAATTGACTTCATTCTTTTGTCCTTCAGCTTTAAAAACAGTTCACTTATTGTTCTTCCCGAGTCATATATATCATCGACAACCAAAGTTGGTGCTTCGGATTCAATTTTCGAATCAAAACTACTGGGAAACTCAATTTGGATAGTATCTTGAACACTATCTGAGGCATATGCAGAACAAAGTACAGGCGACACTTTCCATTTACCCGGACATTGATTTTCTAAATGCATAAGGAGTATCGCCGAAAATTGCATGCCCCCAGTCATAACTGGAATAATATTCACAACAGGATCTTCAGAGTAAAACACAACTATCGAAGCTGCAATATCTGAAATGCCCTCTCTAACTTCGTCGGAGCTGTACAATAATGAATAACCTTGAAGTTCTATTTCATCCTGGACAAAAAATTCGCTTGCATCCAAATTTTCTCCTAAAATTACCTACTTATCAGCGAAGTAGACCATATACTTTCTCAGGTGTCACGGTCACTATCACAGCTTCTTGCTCAACCATNGCCTCGTCATACTCTGTCCAATCCGGATGTTCAGTATCACTGCAACACATATAGACTTTACGAAGCAACTTTCTCATCTCCTCATGGGGTGTATTATCATATCCAACAAGAGATGCTTTACCCTCAACAGTAACCCATTCCCTCCAGTCAGGAGAAACCGATAAAAATGTGCATCGCGTGTCCCGCCTGAGGTTTTTTATTTTCTGAGATTTAGGATACACGNAAACAAAAACNGGTTGTTGATTATANAAGCCACAAACAACGATACTTGAATGAGAACTCCCGTCCGGCCTGTTGGTAGTAATAACTCCTCTATGGTTACTTTCCAGAAAACATGAAACATCTTCAAAATCCATAAATTCTCCTATTCTAATAGTTTTCTACCGAGTTATCCGATTCGATTTCTTTATATCTACCTCCGGATATTGCCACGATGAAACCCAATATAAGCATCGCGCCTCCTATCCCAAAACTAACCTTCATACCATTCACAAATGCCGCCAATACCGGAGCATCCGTCTCTGAGCTCAGACCAGCCAG
>PBDQ01000013.1 GCA_002717465.1 Chloroflexota bacterium | reverse complement strand
AATCTTTCGAACCAATTATACCCGCATTATTTACTAATATATCCACCTTAACCGAATACTCCAAAACCCGCTGCAAAAGACTTGTAACAGATTCTATAGAAGTTACATCAACTTGTTCATATCTGAATTGACCTCTACCAGCCAACATACCTGCTGTATGCTCGGCTCCCGCGACATCAATATCTACTACTGTCACATCTGCGCCACCTTTTGCAAGTACTTTGCATATCCCTCTACCAATACCGCTACCTCCCCCTGTAACCAAAGCATGCCTGCTACTTAGATCAATCAATGGATCGCCCCCATAAAACAACTAGAGTTTCTCAGGATATTTTCTCAATTTTGCTTGATCAATTCACACATTGCAACTTTATCAGTTCCAACTATTAACTGACTGCCAGTATCTATCAAAGGCCGTCTTATAAATCGAGGTTCAGCTGACATCAATTCAATCAAATCGTCCTTACTGAGTTTTTCCTTATCGACCCCCATTTTTTTGAATGACGGACTCCTCCAGGAAAAATAACTTGATACGTCTTTACCACTCATCAAATTTGCCAATTCATGATTATCTAGGGGTTCAGAAAAAAGGTCTCTCTCATCAATTTTTAATCCTGCCTGCAAAAGCG
This sequence comes from Chloroflexota bacterium, assembly GCA_002717465.1. Classification (GTDB taxonomy): domain Bacteria; phylum Chloroflexota; class Dehalococcoidia; order Lucifugimonadales; family UBA826. The sequence goes on along the minus strand of PBDQ01000013.1, from coordinate 92,594 downwards.
ACGCTTTCACTTTCTTACAACTGCTTCATTTACCCCAAGTATAAAAAGTTATTTCAGACACAACGACCTCTTATTTAATCTGCAACTCTAATAGTAATTGAAATCTCGTTAACAACAGGAAGTCTATCTATATTACACAAAGCATCTTGAACAGACTGCTCAGTAGAAGTGTGTGTCATGATCACTAATTCTGCGTTTCCTGAACTAGTTTCAGAATCCTTCTGAATAAAAGATGAGATGCTAATTCCATTATCTCCCAATATGGAGGACACCTGAGCTAACACACCTGGCTCATCTTTAGCATTTAGTCGAATGTAATATTGACATGTTAATTCATTTATAGATGAAATATCATAGCTATTGACTAATGTGATTGGGTCTGGAATAGGTGATTCGGCGACTAAACTACGACTGATGTTGACTATATCTGCTACCACTGCACTGCTTGTGGGCAGAGAGCCTGCTCCAGGTCCATGAAAAAGTACCTTGTTAACCAAATCAGTGTCTACTTCCACTGCATTTAATACGCCATCAACCTTAGCCAACATATCACTTTCAGCAATCAAAACAGGGTGAACTCTAGCCTGAATTCTATTATTTATAAGGTTTGCCATCGCCAATAATTTTATATTAAACCCTAATTCCTCAGCATACACAAAATCAGACGCAGATAACTTAGTTATACCCTCACGAAAAACGTCAGTATCCTTAACTTCACATCGAAACCCAAGAGTAGACAATATTGCTAATTTATATGCAGCATCTATACCTTCTACATCGTTGGTTGGATCCGATTCTGCATATCCTAAACTTTGTGCTTCTCGCAAAACAGTTAAATAATCTGCATGCTCTTTAGCCATCTTAGTAAGCATGTAATTAGTCGTACCATTTATTATTGCCCTAATAGAATGAATATCATTTGCAAGCAAATCTCTTACCAAGGGAGAAATGATAGGCGTCCCCCCTGCGACACTACCCTCAAACATTATTCGGACTTTATTAGATTTAGCGAGACTGAAAACCTCCTGACAATGTTTCGCCATCACCTCTTTATTTGCAGTGACAACATGTTTCTTACTCTTTAACGATCCTTTGATGTACTCATAAGCTGGCTCTTCTCCACCCATCAACTCAACCACAATGTCTACATTCGGATTATTTATTATTTCACTGGCAGAATCTACAAAAAAATCGTCAGAACAACTGAAGCCTCTATTCTTTGATTTATTTCGTACCAATGCATGAGTCACAATTACTTTCGCCCCAACTTGGCGTTCAATATCAGCTGCTTTTTGCTGAAATGTCTTAATAACACCACTGCCAACCACCCCAGCCCCCAGTAACCCAACATTAATAGGTTTAGACATAAAATCTCCTATTGTGGGTTAAGCATTGACTGAAATGGGTCAGGCGTTGGAGTCGGGGCAGTAGAGCTCAATCTTAGCTGCTTGAATATCCATGCATAGATATCCGAATTAAACACCGCATAAACGTCGTAGTTGCTTCTTTCTTCGTTTACCCATTCCTGTAAAGCTCTCGTTTTCAGTTCATCTCTAACAGAAACAGACAATTCCTGAGCCATGTGACGTTCCGATATCATAAAAAATATAGCTTGGTTTGAGTTTTCTTTGTTCTTTACCGGGTCACTTAACTCACCAGGCTCAAGGTAGAAAAAATCTCTTTCGTATTCAGGAATCACACCCTTGGCAATCCAACCAAGATCACCGCCTCTTCTTAAAGTTGATGGGGTGTCATTAGAGAATTCCCTAACAACACTACCAAACGCCACTGACAATGCTTGAGATGTTTTTGCGTCTCTTTTCGCATCCTCAAATTTGACTTTCATAATGTCTATTTCCCCCAATGCGGGCATTATTAGTCTATGTAGCTTGACTTGTTCCGCTACAAAAGGGACTGAGTCGCCAATGTATTGTCGGAATCTCTCTCTGACCATAGTTTTCCGAACTATGTCTCTATGCGTACTTTCGTCTATTTGTATCGTGTTCAAATAAGAGGCATATCTTTCACGTGTTTCACGAACTATTTGTTCTTCACTTTTACCTGATTCGAGATCGGCCGTTGGTTTCATTACTGAATTTATCTGTAAGTCAACTTCCTCATCAGATACAATTATTCCATATGAAGGTGCCGACTGAGATATGATTTCATTCTCAACGATCGTTTGAAGTGACTCAAAAACTGAAGAACTGGCATCGAAAGTAACACCAAAGAAATCAGCAGTTTTCTGGTTAATCCTCACCAGTTCAACCAAATCGCCCCTAGTATATTTAACATCGTTAACCCTAACAACCAATTCTCTTGGGGGCAACACGAAAGCTATGAAATAGCCTACCAAAAAAACACCTAATATCACCGCTATGGATAATGCCAATGTGACAAATGTTATCTTCTGCCGAAGCCTAAACCTCGGCTGTTGAAGAACAAGCCTTCTTCTATCAATGTGTGTCGTATCTTTATTATTTGTGACGTTTATTTCAGCCAATGCGATAATCCATATTGATCAATACTAAGTCACACCAGTAACATCCATTTTAGAGTCACCAATCTAAACTTTTTACAAAGAGCGTGTTCACCTTCTGTAGTTTATGGGCATTGCCCCTCGATGAGCAGGTGAATAAGGGATCAAAGAAAGCTGTCTCGCTCTCTTTACTGCTTTTGCAAAAGTCCTCTGGCACTTGGCGCACATACCAGTCTTCCGGCGGGCTTCAATCATAAATCTATCAGATAAATATTTCTTGAGATACTCAACATCCTTATAATCAAAGTCTCGTTTCTTATCGACACAGGGCTGACAAAATTTCCTTCTTGAATAAAATCGGGGCCTAGATCTGCGCTGTGAAGATCTATCTGTTTGCGTAGTCATGTTAATTCACCATTTTGATTTTTCTATTTGTTGAGTCGAAATTTTTTACCAAGGCAGATCATCTTCTGGTTCTGGACCTACCTCTTGATTAAAAGCGGCTGGTTCTTGAGGGAAATTTGAATCCGAAGATATCCCGCCGGGCGCGGGTTGCTGAGCATTCCTACTGTCTATAAACCTCACTTCAGAGGCATTAACATCCAAGGAGACCCTCGTCTGCCCATCATTTCCCACGTAGGTCCTACTGGTCAATCGACCTTCAACATAAACTTTACTCCCTCGCTGCAAATATTGATTACAGGTCTCAGCCAGCCTATTCCACGCACTTATTCTAAACCACTCTGTCTCCTCCCTATTCTCTCCGTCAGATGTCCTGTACCGTCGATTAGTAGCCACAGTAAACGATGTTACTGAGCTACCATTAGGGGTATACCTCATCTCTGGGTCAGAACCCAAATTGCCTATAATGAGAATTTTGTTCATGGTCATATGACATCCACCCTCTTATTCACCTGAACTTGACGATTAAATACGGGAGACCATATGAACAAGGATTTCTTCGTTGGCATTTAAAGTCCTCTCAAATCCTCGAACTTCACTTGCTGCCATATTCAAAACCGCTCTCACGTAATTTCCTTCTCTGTAATCATTCACAGGGAAGGATAATCTCTTAACACCAATATTTTCACGTTCTACCAACGATCCCCCAGCCTCAGTTACATAACCAAGTATGGTATCAACCAAGTCAGTAGCTTCCGACTCAGAAGCTACTGGAGATAACGCCATTAATAGTTCATATTCTCGATTTCGCTCTGCCAATATATTTCCTAACTTACTTAAAAGCCTGATTTTTCACCAACCTGAATTGTATCATGGGCACTACAGCCTCACAAGAATAACTATAGACTGCTACAAATGGCTTTATGCACCAATGTTTTGGTACAGTTGTTTGGAGTCAAAATTACGAATCTAACTCTATCGAGAGGAACACTACATATGGCGCAATCAAAAACAATAACTGGGAGTGAGATAATATCACGTTCTTTGATGGCTGAGGGAGTCGAAAATATATTTACCTTGGCTGGTGATCACGTTTTGCCCACTCTTGATGACATGGGAGATAGAAATTTCAAAATTTGGGATACCCGACACGAGCAAGCAGCGGTTCATATGGCCGACGCATGGGGTCGAATCACCAACAAATTAGGTGTAGCTATTTACACAACTCCAGGTTTAGCAAACGCGATACCCGGATTAGCGAACGCAATGCATTCTGAGGCTCCACTTTTATCAATAAGCGGCTGCGCTGAACTATCAGAACTCGGTAGAGGCGCTATGCAAGAAATAGATCAAATCGGCATGACCAGTCCAGTCACAAAAGGTAGTTGGATGGTGACAAATCCACTGCGAATCCCCGACATGATTTCTCACGCAATTAGGTTGGCATTCAGTGGACGTAGAGGTCCAGTGCATCTAACGATACCTGTCGACATTCAAGAAATGTCTGTGCCTTCAGAACAAATCACCTATCATGATCCTTTAAAAAACAGACCAGTTGATTCATCACAAGCAAATAAAGAAACAATCGAAAAAGCGATCTCTTTGATGAGATCCGCTAGCAAACCATTAATCATCGTAGGAAATGCAGGCTCATATGCGGAAACCGGTTCCGCACTTGTGGAACTAATAGAGACTACGAAAATCCCTGTCATGACAGAAGGCAATGCTAGAGGTCTGATACCTGATTCACACGAATATTGTTTCGGCTTTTTTGACATAGGATTAAATAAATCAGCGAGGAAAATACAACAAGCAGATTTGGTTATTTTACTTGGACGAAAACAAGACCTAATTGTAGGCTACGCAATGCCGCCAACCATATCTGAGACAGCCAAGATAATACAAATAGACCCTGAAGGTTCATTAATAGCTCGAAATAGAGCGGTTGATATTGGTATCACTGGAAATATAGAAGATATAAGCCTCCAGTTAGCAAAGGAATCAAAGAAATATGACTGGGTCGAAACGGAATGGCTGAATGAATTGAATGCAGAGCGAAAGATTCAATCATCCGAATTGGATGATCTTACAAAAATACAATCTCCCATGCATGCCGCATTGGTACATCAAATAGTTGGAAGAAACCTGTCTGAAAAAGACATTTTGGTATTTGACGGAGGAGATTTCTGCCATTTTGGGAGAGCTTACTACGAAGCCAATTCTCCACGATCATGGCACTACCTTGGAAGCTCCGGTATGTTAGGCCAAGCTATACCAACAGCATTGGCCGCAAAAATTGCGAATCCCGACAGTAGAGTCATTGCCTTCACCGGTGATGGGGCATTTGGGTTCAATGGCCTCGAATTCGACACAGCTGTACGTCATCATTTACCAATAGTATGCATCATGGGTCATGACTCTGCGTGGGGTATCGATCGCCACATACAAAAAGAAGTCTTCGGTAAAACTGTTGCCACTGACTTATTACCTTCGAAATATGACCAAGTAGTCAAAGCGTTGGGTGGCCATGGTGAAAGCGTTCAACACCCAGACGAACTTCCGAATGCAATAGAAAGAGCTTTTTCTATGAATAAGCCTAGCCTAATAAACGTACAAATTGCCAATGCAATAAGCCCAAGAGCGCAAGCGGCGATAAACAAGTGGAAAAGCCATGTTCCGCTACCCATGTAGTAGTAAAAGGATTTGAGCTACATTCAATATTAAACTGTTAAACTTTTCATGACACTGGAGTTTGGAGCAATATATGTCTATAAAAGAAAAACCTTCCGTGTATCTAGTAACTAAACCTGCCATAGATTGGGACCAAATCTCCATTTTTTTTGAAGAAGAGAATGTTCCCCCCATACCTGAAACCGTACGTGCAGGCAACGATGAATCGGCTGCGGTCGTAGAAATTTCAGCTCGTATGTGCTACATGAGTTATGGCCGAGGCAGAAAAGACATAACAGACTTTATAAATAACTTACTTAATTCAAAAGACGGAAGCGTATTTGAACATGTCAATTACGGATTCATATTGACAGGGGTATCCAGAAGTCTTACTCACGAATTGATTAGACACCGGGCAGGATTTGCCTATAGTCAAAGGTCNCAAAGGTACGTTGATGAGACTGAAGGTTCGTTTGTTGTNCCCCCAATNATGGCTTCAGGACAGCCAGGTTCAGGGAACCCNAGAATGATACTGAATGCTGCNCTAGAAAAAGCATCTGAAGCTTACCAGAACTTGGTNGAAGANNTGGACAAATCCCTCCCAAAAGAAATGTTTGAATCCAGAACTGATAGACGCAAAGCAATAAGACAAGCTGCCAGATCAGTTCTTCCTAATGCCACTGAAACAAAAATATTTGTGACAGCAAATGTCAGGGCACTAAGACACTTTATCGAAATGAGAGGATCTGTTTATGCTGATACAGAAATNAGATTCGTGGCGATAAATTTGTTGAGGCTCCTNCAAAAAGAAGCACCTCTTCTGTTTCAAGATTTCTCGATAGAAAACTTATCAGATGGGACGCAAATAGCAACACCATTATATTCAAAAGTATAGAAGCCTTACTCACTCCTTGTAGCCATTTATGGTAGCCTAGTCAATATAGCTATGGTCGCTTTAATAATTCTCTCATAGCGTCAACTCATTGGAGTTCTAATTTGGATTTTGAAAGAACTACTCGGCCAGAACCTAAAATTGACTGGTTCATACCAATAGACGGTGACGGAAATAAAATCGGCACTGTACAGGCTGAACGTCTCCCTACATTTCAATATCTAAAAACNGTGGCTCAAACAGCAGACAGAAACGGCTTCCATTCATTACTAGTTCCAACAAGGTTTTCTAATGGGTTATTCGAAGAAGGACAGCCTCTAGCNGAAACATGGACCACTGTAACAGCACTATGTACAGTAACCCAAAATATACGATTCTTAATAGCCGTGAGGCCAGGTTTCATATCTACCGGTTTATTCGCCCGGATGGTAGGAACTCTAGACGAAATATCGAACGGCAGAATTGACCTTAATATCGTCCCAGGGGGAATTAGNGGTGACCTTGAAAAATTAGGGGAAAACTCATCACACGGCANCCGATACGAAAGAGCAGCTGAATTTATTGAAGCTTGCAAGCTACTTTGGTCTAGCCCTAAGCCTGTAGACTTTGATGGCACTTTCATAAATTTACGATCAGCAACATGCTCACCCACACCTAGCAAAAACTTAAAATTCTATATAGGTGGTGCGTCGGACAAAGCCATTCAACTTACCGCAAAACATGGAGACAATTATTTAGCCTGGATCCTNCCAACGTCACGCTTAGACGAGTTACTAAAAAAAGTACAAAAAGAGCACCATCTAGTAAACAGAACACCAAGTATTGGAATGAGAACCCACATTATTGCAAGAAAATCTGAAACTGAGGCCTGGAAAGCCGCAGAANCCCTACTGGACAGTCGCTCACAGACTGTCGTTAGCCAAAGGAATGCNACATTNTCAAAAAACACCATGGAAGGTCAAAAATATCAGATTGAAATGCACANAAATCATATAGTAGACGANAATCTCTGGAATGGAATATCTACTGTTCGGGTTAATTGTGGTACTGCAATTGTTGGTAATTATGATCAAGTCACGAGCAAATTATATGATTATTGGAAACTCGGAATAGATGAGTTTATTTTATCTGGCTACCCTCATGTTGAGGAATGTAACAGAATAGCTGAAGAAATTATCCCCGTATTCAAAAACAAGTTAGTTCAGGAATGAGTGTATTGTGAGATGGGCAAGATATATTTCCGACGGTAAAACTTTTTATGGGATTTATGAAAACGAAGAGATAAATGAAGTTCGTGGCAGCCCATTTGAAGGATACACTCTAAGTAATATTAAGCATAAAATTTCCGACGTTAAGTTGCTTGCTCCTGTAATTCCTCCAACTTTCTACGCAGCCGGGATTAATTATGAACGACATATTAGGGAAGCCGCCGAAATTTTGGGTAGGGATCCCATCCTACCGGAGAAAGCAGATATCGGATACCGAGCAGCAAACGCAATCATAGCTCATGATGAACCTATCTTGATACCCAAAGACGCCACTGAAAAAATCCAGTATGAAGCAGAGTTAGTCGTAGTAATAGGAAAGGAAGTGAAAAACGTTTCAAGGGAAAATTCGCTCGAATGTATCTTAGGATATACCATTGGAAATGATGTTAGTGAAAGAACTTGGCAAGCACAAGATCGAACCATGTGGAGAGCAAAAAACACCGATACTTTCAAACCAATGGGGCCATGGATAGAAACCAATGTGGATTTAGATCAAATGGAAACATCTGTGGCTTTGAACAATAAGGAATTAATTAAGTTCAAGACAAGCTCCATGATTTTCGGTGTAGAAGAATATATCCACCAAATCACAAAATATCTAACATTACACCCAGGAGACGTGATATGGATGGGAACTGATGGCGCGAGCCCAAATATGTCCCATGGTGATATTTGCGAAATCACCATCACGGGAATAGGTACACTCAGAAACTCAATAATTAAATTATCATAGGGATAGGCAAGAAATGGTACAGATCGAATCAGTTAAAGGCCCCATCGACACATCGGATCTAGGTTTTACCCTTTCACACGAACATGTAGTCGTCAGCTCGGCTGGTATACCACAAATTTACCCTGAATTTATACAAAGGGAAAAATCGATCAAAGAGGGAATAAGAGCTCTAAGCGCAGCAAAAGCTGAAGGACTTGATTCAATAATAGACGTAACAACCCTAGATTTAGGTCGTGATATCGATATGCTAAAACAAGTATCGGAGGGATCTGGAGTTAATATCGTTTGTGCGACAGGCACATGGAGAGACATACCAAGAGCCTTTTGGAGCGCCACTTCCGATAGCGTAGCAGAACTGTATACCAGAGAAATAACTGTTGGAATTGAAGGAACTGACATTAAGGCTGGCATTATTAAAGTTGCAAATGATGTCGGTGGAGTGACTAGAGAAGGTGAAATAATACTGAGAGCCGCAGCTCGGGCGCAAAAACAAACGGGAGTTCCAATAAGTACTCATACTTGGGCTCCTGACAGAGTAGGAGAACAGCAAGTTAGAATATTTGAAGATGAAAAAATAGACCTAAGCCGTGTTTACATAGGTCATAGTAACGACACCATGGACATACATTACCTTGAAGGATTAATGGACAAAGGAGTTTGGATAGGATTGGATAGATATCCCGGCGGCCGAACTATGGGTACCCCTGACTGGAATCAACGAACTGAAACTGCCATGAAATTAATCTCAGATGGATATGGCAAAAAGATAATGCTCGGCCACGATTGGTCTGTCACAATAAGTATTGATTCAAAAGAGGGTCAAGACAGTAGAAACAAATACAATCCAGATGGATACTTATTTATCACACGACACGTGCTACCAAAGCTGAAAAAATTAGGTGCGACTTCCCAGCAAATAGACGACTTAATGATAAACAACCCGAAAAGGTTTTTTGACGGAAAATAAAAGAGGCCGCGACAAACTAAGTTTGCCACGGCCTCTAACTGTTGTGGAGGCGTTCCAGGGAACACCTACCCAGTCTGCCTCCTACTACTACTATCCAACGCGACTTACCTCCTTTTGAAGACCCCCATAAACTTTCATCATCCCCTTGCGTTATCCGTCCTCAACTCCAATTATAACCTTAAAACACATGATAATATCACCCATCATGGACTGCTTTTTTATTGGAATTCAAATAAGGCCAACTCAAATGTCACACAAAGACCCTACACAAAAAGTTTCCGGAATCATCTTATGGACTAACAATCTAGAAAACCTCAGAAATTTCTATGAGCAATTACTAGGTTTAAAGCCTCATTCCATTAGAGATAAGTTTATAGCCTACAAATGGGGAGATTTGCGATTTAGCATCGGTACTCACTCTAAAATAGAAGGAGCTAACTGTGATCCCTACAGAATAATGATTAATTTTGACACAACAGACATACAAAGTGTTTTCGAAACTTTAACTATGAACAAGGTTGAATGCATACGTAAACCGGAACTTGAACACTGGGGAGGCACTGTCGCTACATTTCGAGACCCGGATGGGAATATTATCCAATTCCTCCAGCAACCGAAAAGTCGCTGTTAAAATGCACCCTTTTACTAAGATTCGTCTTCGAAACCACGCTTCCTCAAATTAATCGCATCTTTCAAATAAACGTTATTAATGTCCTGAGAAGACTTATCTGTGTTTATATGTACCATGACCCTTATACACTTTTCCAAAGCATCTGGTACAAACATCTCATGTGAACACATTAGAGCCACCTCAGTCCACCCAATTTTCCTCGCAGCAACTGGAGGAAATTCTGCATTTAAATCCTTCGTCGTTGTAAAAAACGCACTTATGACATCTTCAGTTTGCAAGTCGTTCGCTGAAATAAGAGATTCCAACATTTCTTTGGTCGCTTCTACAATTTCTTCCTTAGTGTTGTGATCAGATGTTGTGGCACCTCTGATTGCTCGTACTTTAGTCATGAAGTAGCACCCCTATGTTTAAGTTATATCAAATATTAGTAAGTTCTCTCAAATAGTTCATAGCCCCATCCGTTTCTTTTCCTGCATCAGATTCAGTGATTCGATTAAGAAATGCACTACCGACAACAGCTCCATCTGCAAATCTCTCAATATATTCNACATCTGCCCGTGTTGACACCCCAAATCCTACCAACACTGGCAACTGTGTGTGTTTCTTTATCCTTCTTACTAGATCCTCAACATTCGATGATAAGCCACTTCTTGCACCAGTTACTCCTGTGACACTTACACAGTACACAAATCCACCGGCATACTGACACGCCAGCTTTATACGTTCATCGGTGCTTGTGGGAGCTAACAAGGGAATAAGGTGTATACCGTTTTTTGAGCATTCTGCAGAAACTTCACGAGATTCCTCCATGGGCAGATCAGGAATTATCAACCCATCCAAACCCAACCGATTAGCATCAACCAGAAACTTGGATAATCCATACTTGAAAAAAGAATTGTAATATCCCATGAACACCAATGGAAACGTATTATCACTCACTCTTAAGTCCTTGACGAATTTAAGTGCGGTTTTAAGATTGACATTATTTTGAAGAGCTTTATAACTGGTCATTTGAATGGTCGGGCCATCCGCCAATGGATCACTGAATGGAATGCCTAATTCCAAAATATCAGCGTACTTAAATGTGGCTTTCGCAATTTCAAAAGAAGAACTCACATCCGGATAACCTACAGTTAAATATGGCACAAGAACAGATCTACCTTCCTCTGTCACTTGCTGGAACCTTTTATCTATCCTGTTTTCCACACTGATCCTTTACATCGAGCTTGATTTAGGAAACATTGTCCTCAATTCAAGAAGATGCTGCAACTATTGATACTAGTACATTTTGAAAAGAATGAACACTAATGGCCATCCACAAGGATTTGAAATACAGGAATATTAACGAAACGGTAATGGAACTGAACAAAATAGGCACTAACAATCCAATATGAGCATGCAGACAAGCAAACAGAATTGATGTCAAAAAAAGAGATTTACAGACGCCAAAATAACGAGCTAAAGATACCATCAAGAACCCTCTAAAGAAAACCTCCTCCACAATCGGTACGAATATTCCAACCGCTATCAAATTAACGATAACAAACCAACCAGTCCCTAATATCATTTTNGGTATTTCTGGCGGCATCAGTAAATCAAATTCTGCCGACAACATGAGCATAGAATAAAAGGCTGCAAACCCAAGATTCACAGCAACGGTCATTAAAACTATTACTACGGATTTGTAATTTATTGAATTGTTAATTCGGAGAAAGTTTATAAGCCTTCTGCTGCCTGACTGACTGATCAGGAAAACAATAAGTCCAAGTTGAGGAATTGCAATTATCCAAGGGTAGTAAATATGTCCTCGGAAACTTTCAGATGTAACATCGAACAAATCTCTGGCAAATATCGTAACGGTATAAACACTTGAAAGAACGACAAGTCCTATAACTATTTCCCATTTTTGGCCAGAAAAAGATAAATGTTTTTTTCCCACAATGTGATTTCTATTATCAGTGTTTCACCCACTCAACATCTCCACACAGATTGGAGTCATGCTCCTTTGAGGCGAATATAGCATAATCTTTTTTAGAGTCTTCCAAGACACCGTCATCACCGTGCCCGGGATAAATTAAGATATCAGAAGATAAAGTAAAAATTTTAGTTGTTAAGCTGTCTATAATTTGNGTTAGATTCNCTGGAGATTGCGTCTTACCNGGCCCGCCTGGNAATAATGTATCNCCCGTGAAGAGGTGTTTTTGAAATAAATAGCATATAGAGCCATCGGTATGCCCTGGAGTATGAATGGCTTCTAAGGTTATCTTTCCAGCTTTTATTTGCGAACCCGTCTGTAACAAAAGATCAGCCGGTTTTGGCAAAGCATCAGCATCATCCATTCCTATAGAGACCGGTACATCATAAATGTCAATAACTTCATCGAATCCCAATAAGTGGTCAATGTGGTTATGAGTTATTACAATTGACCTAACTGAAGTTACAGAGGCCACCGCCAGAAGAACAGACGGATCTGATGGGGTATCAATAATTATACTTTCGTTTGTTTCTGGACACACTAAAAGATATGCATTGTTATCATAAGGGCCACATTTGATTTTGTGGATAATAATATCGTCGTCCAAGTAATGTGGTTTCATTTGCATCTCCTTTGAGTGGAAAAAGTTAACTCGCAGGATTATATCAAGTTCAACTAAATGAAACTAAGAAAAAACATCTTGAACGAGATATACTTTTTCAATCAGTCCCTGCATATAGTCCATCCAAACATAATAAGGAGGATTACAGATTGAAAATAATCCGAAAAGAATCAAGAGTAAGAATCGAACTCAGTTGTGAACATAAATCTGGGACAGTCTATATGGTACCAAGCGAATCAAGTTGGGTTTGCAAGGACCAGAANCTNGANTCCCATGCTTTATCTGGATTTCTATCTGACATAGTTAAAGTCACAGACCCTAAAATATTAGAATTAATGCAGAAATGGGGTATATACTACAGAGACGGAATCAATTACAGACCAGATGAAGATTGTGCAAGCTAGTATTTCTCATCTTCAAGTGGCTCATCTCCAGAAATAATTCTAGGAATCATCGGATTGAAGGCCTCTTCGTCTCCGGATTCAGTNTCATCATTTGACCAATCCTTTAAGTCATTGAATTTNCCACCATCATTCANCTCGAAATCATATGTTCTTTCGAAATTATTTATCACCCCTCTGTTAACTGCGGAAAAAGAAGCCTCTTTCGCCTGCGAGGGATCTCGATAAGTCTCTCGTATAATCAAAGTAACCGAACTGTCACTAACCTTAGTAATATTCGCCTCGTAAGTGTTCCCACCTTCAATTAACTTATTCAANCTAGAACCAATGCGTGCCTCTACTCGGCCAATTTCTCCNTGTTCTCCNGCGTACACTTTCAGTCCTTTTCCTTCCGATACTAGGTTGACACTATGCCCAACTATCAAACTAGACATTTCCAAATTATCAGACAAATCAACTAAATCAGTAACTCCAGTTTTTCCTGTTTCTTCAATGAATGTTCTGCTTATGTCAGAGGAATTCTGCATTCCATTAGAACCAGAGGCTTTTAATTTTTCAGACCTTGCAAGATTTTTCTTAGCGATAGACCCGTTAGGTGAAATAACCAGAGAACACCTAAATGCTTCTATAGCTTTCTCCGCATCCCGTAGTTCCAAATATGCCTTACCTAACCTATTGTAAGCTTCCAAATCCCAGGGAAAGTCATCCAAAATCATCCGATTAAACTCCGCTGCACTCTTCCAATCCCCCTCAGACGCGTAGGTTATTGCCCGTTTCGTTAGATCAAGTTTCATCTTGTCCAAATTAGATCCATACNGATATATTTCNTTNGCTTCAGNCCCCCTCCCTTGNTTGGACAAAGCATCCCCCAACCTCATGTAAGCATTTGAGTCACCAGACATCTTTTCTATTATCANNANATTAGTTGATTCAGCATCTTCCCATAAACCATAATCTGCTAATTTATTTGCCTCTTTGGATTTTTCTTTTCGAAAGGATAAAACATCTGCTAAGTCTTCTGCGTTCACAATCACACCAATAATTTTCAATAAATTTGTCTACAATGTCGAAATTCTAGACATTACATTTTTATAAGTGCAATAGCTTTTGGGGCTCTAAAATAAGGAACTTTAAAGCCACCTAACTAACCCATCCTCACAACATGCTTAAATCTCATCCAAGAAATCTTCCAAATCGCTTCCCAAATAATCCTGAAGGACATTTTGGAACACCCGTTTATTCGATCAGGAAACTCAATCGGAATTTCACATACTTTAAAATTGTTTTTATCACACTGATAAGCAATCTCAACTTGAAACCCAAACCCTGTGCATTTAATCNTGTTCCAATCAATTCGCTCAAGAGTTCCACTTCTAAAAATTTTGAACCCACTGGTAACATCATTGACTCTTACACCAGAAATCCACCTTATGATCTTATTTGCATATCTACTCAATAANTTTCTGGCGATTACTTTTCGAATATCCAACTTNCNAGAATTNATGTACNTAGACCCAACCACNACTTCATANTNATCAAGCATTTTNATCATCTCAGGAATGTACTTNGGATTATGTGATAAATCAGCGTCCATTTGANCTANNTTAAAGTTTTCGTATTNACTNGAAAACATTTCCAAAACTTTGATAAACCCAAAAACATATGCTGTCCCCAAGCCCATTTTACCTTCACGTTCATACACTAAAACTCGATTATCAAATTCATCGGACATACCCTTTGCAATTTTCGCAGTGCCATCAGGNGAAANATCATCAATGATGAAAACATATAAATCTACTAGACCCAAATCAAATAATCTTCGCAACATATCACCTATGTTGCCCGCTTCGTTATATGTAGGNACTACAATACAAAGCAATTTCTAACCTNTTGCACTCAAAAATCTTTTTAAAAATGATACCTTCCAAATNTATCNAGGATCTTCACTTTGATGATNTCAATTAACATACTAAAGGAAGATGAGAGTACTCGCACTTTGCTATTGCTTCTATGGTGCCATTCAATGGGNATTTCNCTTACTTGATACNTAAATTTTTGAGCTAAAAACANAATTTCAGCATCAAAAGCCCATCCGTNTATCCGCTGATTTNAAAACAAATGTGTNGCACTTTCTGATGAAAAACATTTATATCCACACTGGCTGTCTTGGTACCCTCCCACGAGGATCAATTTAACCAATTTATTGAATACTCGGCCCATAAAATGCCTGATCCAAGTCTCTCCAATTCGAACTGACCCTTCAATCTGCCTTGAGCCGATCACAATGTCAATTTCAGAATTGTTCATTTTATGCAGGAATATTGGTATCTGATCAACTGACATCGATAAATCTGCATCACACATAAAAATATATTTTCCATTAGAACTAAGTACCCCACTCCGAATTGCAGATCCTTTCCCCTTATGAGGCAATTGAAGTATTCTAACGTTGTTTAAATTGATCGCTTGATTGTATAAAGTTTTTAATGTGTCATCCGTACTACCGTCGTCACATACCAAAATTTCCCAAGAATACAGCTGATTTTCCAAGAATCCCCTTAATTTCGTGATAGTCTGACCTATCACGAGCACTTCGTTATACACAGGTACTATTACTGATAAGTGTATATAGCTCATTCCGAAATCAATCCATAGGAATTTAGAAACTTAAATTCAATCAGCTTTTACCATTTCAAAAACGTCGTGCAAAACTCTGGCAGCTTCGGATAAATGGTTCGCATCGATAATACAGGTAATCCTTATTTCCGAAGTTGTAATCATTTCTATGTTAACGCCTGCATCTGCTAAAGCTGAAAACATTTTCGAAGCATATCCGGGGGAATCTTGCATGCCAGTACCAACAATACTAACTTTAGCCAATCCGACCNTAGTGTCAATCCTGTCACTACCAATNTCCTTTGCTACCTCTTCNACTTTAATCAATGATCTATCNAGGTCAGCATTTTTTACCGTAAATGTTAGATCNGTCTTNCCNAANTCGCTGGCATTNTGAACAATCACGTCNACACTAATGTCNGCCTCCGCAAGTGGCGCAAATAGNCTNGCNGCTATTCCCGGTTTGTCTTCAACTCCACATAAAGTTATTTTCACCACNCCTTTTTCAGTTGCGATACCACTTACTCTATTCCTTATTTCTCCTACATTGCCGCTCATTTTTTTCACCTCATGAATGAGAGTCCCTTCTTTATCCTCAAAACTTGATGCAACCATTATTGGCACCCCATATACCATCCCAAGTTCAATTGACCTAGGGTTCATTTTGGCTCCATAACTTGCAAGTTCCANCATTTCTTCAAAATCNATTTCNTTCAATTTTTTNGCTTCAGGAACAAGTCTGGGNTCGGCAGTATATATCCCATCCACATCTGTATATATTTCGCAACGATCAGCATTNAAGCCAGCGGCCAATGCGACAGCAGTCAAATCTGAAGCTCCTCGACCTAGAGTAGTAACATCATACTCTGACGTTATACCCTGAAAACCGGCGACAACTACAATATTCCCATTATTTAATTCGNCNTTAATCCGACCCAAATCGAGACTTGATATTTTGGCTTTACCGTAGCTCGAGTCCGTTAAAATACCTGCTTGTGCTCCACTCAAACTAATTGCGTTTTTACCAATCGACTGCAAGGCCATTGAAACCAATGCACATGATTGAAGTTCACCTGTTGATAAAAGTACATCCAATTCCCTTGGATCAGGTAAGCTAGAGACTTCTGATGCTATTTTAAGCAACCCATCTGTAGAATCACCCATAGCNGAAACTGTTACGACTANTTGAGATCCNTTACTATGTGAATATGCAATTCGATCAGCAACATTTTTNATCATTNCTGAATCTGCTAAGGAAGATCCCCCATATTTTTGGACAATCAACATATTTAATATCCACCAACTTCGNTAACTACAGTAATCATATTGATTCATAAGTCCCTTTAGGCGAAGGTCTAGTAACTAAAATCTCGCCTTCAATNCCAGACTTCATTGCTGCATCTGCCATTTCGTAACCAATGGTGTANTCCCTNTCTTTACAAAATGCCANAATNGTGGATCCTGCACCCGACAAAAAGGCACCATATGCCCCAGCATCTACTGCGGCACGTATTATATTTTTCATTGGGTGGAACAACTTTTGTCTCGCCGGCTGATGTAGCTTATCCTGAGTAGCATAGCGCAACTTACTCATNTCGCCAGTTGTAAAAGCTTGCACCAGAAGAGCAGATCTAGAAATGTTGTATATTGCATCAGACCTATATATTTCCGGACTAAGCAAACTTCTTGCCTCTCTTGTAGGCATTGGCTGTTCAGGGATAAACAAAACTACTGCTAGATCTTCAGGGACATCCACCCTGGATACTATTAACTCGTTGTTGTCATACAAACAAATCTGCATTCCACCGAGCAAAGCAGGAGAAACGTTATCAGGATGACCCTCCCATGAAGCGGCGATATTTAGTATTTCCATATCAGACTTCAAGTTCCCTGAATAAAGATTGGCTGCATATAATCCTCCCAGTAAAGCTGCGGAACTGCTGCCCATTCCCCGTTCTAGATGTATCCTGTTTTCGCAGACAATTTTCACAGACGGGACAGGNCTGCCAATCAACCGAAATAATTCAGCGAAACCCTTGTAAACTAAATTTGTTTCATCGGTAGGAAGACTATCTTCACCAAACCCAAGAACCTCAATAGCCCCCTCTCCATNAAACACCTTGACGACATTCCATATATCCAAAGCTACNCCTAGACAATCGAGCCCGGGTCCCATGTTAGCTGAAGTGGCTGGTATATTTACTATTACTTTAGGGTTCATTTCTAACCATTTATTATATCATTCACCATAGGAAAAATTACGATTCTCTTGAACAATTGAANCCCTNAGCATTTGNAATATGAGTTCACATNTGTCTACAAATCCATATAAATCCACATTAATAAGGCAACGAAGCTTGCAATTATTAGATTATCCAGCGGTTATTTCAGACATATCCAATTTCACGACATTCAATAAATCTAAATTTAAATTNTTAAGTATGCAACCTTCCTACTTCGAAGATGAAGTTACCGAATTACTTCAAAAAACGTCAGANGGAAGGTTTCTATTAGAGNATGAAGGAAACTTAAGCTGTGCATCCATAACTGAAATAGATGATNTCTTACGGCATGCCAGCCTCGGTGGCTCACTAACTGGAGAAGAATTACTCTCCGTATCTAACACACAAGATATTATATTGAGTTTTAAAAAAATACTGTCTCAACATGAGGAAAGNTGCCCTCGACTCAGTCAGTTGGCCAATCAAATCTCAAATGTTTCATACCTGACTTATTCTATAGCCTCAAAATTAACACCAAATGGTCTGGTNAANGATAACGCAACACCGNATCTCGGATCCATAAGAAAACAAGTGCGACAAGCCTATGACAGAGTAACAAATTCGTTACGAAAGATAATTGAAATCAACCAACTGACAGGTGTAATACAGGACGATGTAATATCTGTACGNGGTGATCGGCTTGTCTTGCAAATAAAATCCAATATGAGGAGCAAGATACCAGGAGTCATTCACGATGTATCAAACACGCATCAGACTTTATTTGTAGAACCTTTCACCACCGTTAATTTGTGCAATGCCTGGAGAGAATTAATCCTAGAAGAGGCACAGGAAGTAGAAAAAGTCCTGAAAGAATTATCTGAATCCATCGGCAAAGAATCGTCAAATCTTCAAAACAANATCGATATTGCCACAGAGTTGGATTTCATACTNTCTAAAAGCCGTTACAGCAATCATATAGCTGCCCCTATACCCATTATTGAAAATTCCAATCAGCCTGACGAGCGATCTATTTCAATTGTGAAAGGTAAGCACCCTCTTTTAAGTAATGATGCTGTACCTTTGTCAATAGATNTGGGCCCTAACTGGAAAACACTCGTAATTACCGGTCCCAATACAGGAGGCAAAACTGTAGCTTTAAAAACAATAGGGTTATTANCACTTCTAAATCAATCTGGGATACACATACCGGCCAGTGTTGAATCTTCGCTCCCTGTGTTCAACGGGGTATACGCGGACATTGGGGACCAACAAAGNCTACAACAATCAGTTTCTTCATTCAGCTCTCATATCAACTCTTTGAATGAAATTATTGAATTTTCGGACAACAACTCTCTTGTCATATTAGACGAAATAGGTTCAAGTACTAACCCTGAAGAAGGAACGGCTATAGCCATTGCAGTTATAGAATATTTAGCGGAAAGAAAAGTGAACACNTTGGTAGCAACCCATCANATGGCCGTNGCAGCCCATGCTGAGTTGTCACCCNTAATGAAAAATGCNAGTTTTACCCTCCACCCAGATACTTTGGAACCCACATATCAAATAACNATGGATATCCCTGGNGGAAGTTTCGCGATGACGGTCGCGGAAANGTTAGGCCTTAATTCAAATATTTTGAAACTCNCTGAAAAATACCTACCTCAAAATAACAAGAACATCTCTAACATTCTTGAAGAAATCCGAAAAACTCGTGAAGCGCAAGCANCCATCACTAATGAAATCCAACAAGAATTACTGCAATCATCTAACCTAAGAAAAAAACTTCAACAAGAAATAAAATATCTTAACGATCACAAATTAGAAATAGTTCGGTCTTTCCATGATTCTGCCAAAACAAAATATGAAGANGTGGAAAAAATTTTGGGAATGGCACGTTCGGCTCTCTCGTGGGCCAAGAATCCAGGTACCCAGTATCAAGGAAACAANNCAATAGAAAAAAAACTAGATTCAATTGCANAACAGCTTGTCGAAAACCCNTTGCCCNACGCCGAATTTGATATTAAAAGTNATCAATCAGTAAATTTAGATGATTCAGTAATTATCAATGACTTGGGACTAACAGGCACCGTAACTTCAATAGAAAGAAATAATGACGATATAGAAGTAATGGTTGGAAATGTCCGTNTAGTGGTAAACAAAAACAGGTTAACATCTATTCAAAACCCTAGCACAAACACAAAATCTGGCATAGATAGCTCCTCTGTCGTATATCCAGTTCCAACTGGCCAGTTGGAACTGGATATACGAGGAATGAGAAGTGAAGAAGCCCTTATACATCTTGAACAGTTCCTTGATGACTCAGTAAGAGCAGGGTTAAGCAAAGTAAGAGTAATTCACGGTAAGGGAACCGGCGCATTGAGATTTGCAGCNAGAAACATGCTAAACAATCATCCACTGGTTAGTAGGTATGAACCAGAAACTGACATGTCTGGCGGAGATGGTTCCACTTCTGTACTACTGAATTAACCCAATACTATTCTCCCCGTGAAACAATGATTAATAAACAAGGCANTACAAGAAGAGCTGCTATTAGAGCAAAAAATATCATTACGGCGGTAAGCTGCCCATAGGAAGCAAATATTGGCATTGGAGCAAACCCCATTACGGTGAACCCNATTATACTTGATGCAGCTGAGGCAACTAACGCAACTCCTGTTCCGGCTGCAGCGTTTCTGATNGCANCTANCTGACCTTGACTTCTATTCATTTCTTCTCTGTAACGCTGGGTCATATGTATTGAATAATCTATTCCCACACCAATGGAAATCGCTCCTATCATCGCCGTCACATAATTAAGTGCAAAGCCTGCTATATACATAACGCCGTATAACCAGACTACAACAAGACCAATTGGAATAACCGTTACCAAAGCGTACTTAAAGGATCTCATTGTAAATATCAATAAAATCATTGCAGCGATTATTGCAATAGGCAGAGACGTNTATAGAGTCTTCGTCGACTCGGTCAGTTGTTTCTCTCTAGTGAACGGAGATCCTGTAAGCCCTGTTTTATAAATCGACTCATGNGAGCCGAGTCTTGCAATAATCGGACGTAAAGCGTTACCTGATGCTGTAACAACTGATTGATCTCTCGTNCCAGGAATCTGAAAAGATATTGTAGTCAGATCAAGTCCATCTNCCGTGAAATAAATTGAACCTCGAACTTGTTCAACTGAAAGGGCCATCTGTTCATTACTTCCAGGAATCCCAAATAGACTTCCGTATTCATAAACAGCTCTTATCTGTTCTCTTGTATCTGGTATACCGTCATGATTAAAATCCGTTAAAGAAACATTTTTGTCTTTATAAATCGCCAATTTTGCTTCTTCACTGCTGAGGGCAACATTCAATAAGGTAAGTGCGTTCAGACCAAAGGTAACTTCTCCACTCGGTGACAATGCTACTTCGTCAACACCTCTAAGTTGATNCACAAACAGCAATATGGCAGACATTGCCTCTGGATCCGTCAGATCGCCAGACACATAAGCTATGCCAGGTTCACCTCCAGANTCTCTCACATGTTCATCTAATTTATCCAAGCCTTCAACAAATTCTGAGTCCGAATCAAAAAAATCTTTAACATCAAACGAGGGTTCAAGTCGCATTGCAAAATAACTCATTATCGAGGTGAAAAATATCACTATCAATATAGAAACCCAAACCCTAGAACTAACCGATTCTACTAATTTNACGACTANATTTGTTGTAATAGAAGTNGCANCGAAATTGGTCTCGTTAGCGCTATTACTATTGCCCCCACCCATGCATTCAAGCGGCACTTTGAACTTAAACATACAAACTGGAATTAAAACAAAAATCGCTAATGAAGCTAATAGTAAAAGAATCCCTATAAATGGATCTANGGCAATCATCAGAACCACNGATATNCCTGATATNACCGCCACAGCAACAATACTNACCCNCCTGAGAATATTCCATCTCCATCCNGAACAATTCAATCTCGAATTCAAAATAAGTTCGTCAATTTTCATTGTAGCCAAAGGTGTGAGAAATCCNAAAACTAAAAAAGACGAAAACACTGCCACTGCGGCCGCGCACCCAAAATGTATCACCGCCTCGATATTAGAAGATAAGTTTGACAAAAAAGCTATCCCATCACTAGCCATTGCCATCAACAGTGCTATCAACACAGCGGAATATCCAACTCTAAATGACTGAACACGAGATACGTGATACCTAATTTCTTCTTGATATCTACGAACAGCGTGGACTACAAAGTCGACACCCAGAGATATCATGCTTATAGGCACAACTAAATCTATAACCAAACCACTTTTAAGTCCTACAATCGCTGATATCCCCTTCAACCAGATTATAAGTACAGATAAACCAATACCGGTGAATGCCGTGACCCAATAGGACTTAAGACTTATTCCCACAACGATTACTGCGGCTATTATGGTGAACATTATGTATATACCTGCAGTCTTTCCTTCATCTTCAGCTTCTAAATTAGCATCGATTGCTATTCCCCAAATTTCGAACGCTGACTCTGTCCCGGACATAACCTCCATTATTTTCCTGTTCAAATGTTCTTTATTAATAACATCCGGACCGCCACCCATTCCTATTTCCAGCCCACTTGACCCCAACTTGGAGTTATCTGCGAGAGCATAAAAAAGCATCGCAGGTGAAACCCAATAATTAATTTCTTGGCCCATTACCGTCTTTTCTTTAAAATCAGCGTCAACAGATAGAAAATCCCTAAGCCTTTTTGTAGATTTGTCTTTAAATAGATGATGCACAGCCAATTTAATTTGATCGTNGCTGGCTGTTTCNAGAGTTATTCCCATCCCNAACAAAGATTCTTCAATTGCGTTTAATATGGAACTTATACCGTGAACATTCGNTCCCATATCGTAATCAAAGTATTGGAATANATAAGTCTGAGTCTNTAAAGTTCCTACAGTTAAACCNTTNTTCTGATCCAATAAAATCAAATCNTTCAGGTTGTTTTTGAACTCTAATAGAACATTACTAGTCAAAACATCNCCCATGCCNGGCTNTTCNTGCNTGGCCTCCAACACAAATCCTGCAATNTGTACGGGTGTAGGGAANTTGTTATCTATGTCAATTTGCAAATCATAAACTTCACCTGGCGGGTTAGGNGAAGCTTGTGANTTAGGAGCCCACTGTGTGAACGGATAGGTNAGGATCACAGTTATAAAAATTCCGATCGCAAAAACCCAAACAAAATGTTCCGTAACAAACTCGGTNAATTTTAAATTCCAATTCCTCATAGNTAAAACAATGTATCGGGTGTGATGTAAAATACCATCTGGATGAAATATCCGATCAGTTGATNTCCCATGACCAACATTTAATNAACACTAAAATATGCTATTGCGANTACTCATAATACACCATGTTGCNNTGNNNAAGGATGTNCCGATTTGAAAATTATTTTTATGGGNACTCCGGATTTTGCGATTCCATCATTGGAAAAATTATTTCACTCTGACAATGANATTTTGTGNGTTTACACTCGACCAGATGGAAGGCAAGGNAGAGGAAAAAAGAAATCCATATCCAATCTTAAAAAATACTGTTTAGACAATAATATTCCAGTACGACAACCCGAAAGCTTTAAAAATAATNATTTAGAACTTAACGTTTTACAAAANTTTAAACCAGATATTGGTGTAGTAGTNGCATTNGGCAACCTTCTACCNCTACANGTATTGCAGTCATTNAAACANGGTTGTATAAATGTACATCCATCAATGCTCCCCAAATACAGAGGTCCTTCACCTGTTATAACAGCTATTTTGAACGGTGAAACGAANACAGGGNTCTCAATTATTCANCTCGATGAAGGCATGGATAGNGGCCCAATCATACTTCAAGACTCTGTGANTATTGAAAAGTATCACGATAGTCTAACATTGACAAATTTATTGTTTGACATNGGTGGCGATNTGCTAATTGAAGCGATAACTCNAATTAAAAACGGAACTTTAAAACTAACTTTTCAAAGGGAAAGNGAAGCCTCATATACCCAGAAAATCNATAAATCAGATGGAGAAATAAATTGGTCACTCTCGGCTTATGAAATAAATCAACGTATAAGAGCATTTTATCCATGGCCNGGNNCATATACCCATATAGATGGCAAACTTTTAAAAATCATGACAGGAAGAATAAATTCNGAACAATCTCTTCANCCAGGCAATATTAAAATGACTGATGAAATCAAAATAGGAACTGGCAAAGGAACGTTGATACCAGAATTATTGCAACTTGANGGCAAAAAANTCATGANTTCNGCCGAATTCTTACGAGGTAACAAACATNTCGATGGGNCTTACGCTAATAANNACTAAGANTCCCCAATTCGTAANACTTTGCTGAGTTGTANCTTTTTCATTACATAAGTAACCGCCACAGTCACAGAAACCAAGAAAACCGCAATTACCANATAAATTAANGCAATGTTCTGCCAACGTACTTCTGGAACGAAAGGTGGCAGAATATTTGATCCATAAACCTCGCTACTCATGAATGGCATAACTACAGCAGTTAACCTCTGTCCCATCCAGCTTCCCAANATAAGNCCAATGATAGTTATTATCGCCTGCTCCGCCCAAATCATCGACAATAACTGTCTATCTGTGAGNCCTATTGNTCTCATTACTGCAAACTCAACGTCGCGATTCTTTAAGGAGACATATGCGTTTGTTAACAGCCCAATNATGCTTAATAATAAGACCGAAGAAAATGACAAGAACAACAACCCATTCCAACCTGACCTGACAAGTGGNTCAACTTTACTAATCTCTAATTCTTCTCTTCTATCGACTACCCCACCTATCGGATATAAATCCTCATGATTCAAACTAGCGATTAAATTCTGACGAGAAATATTATCTGCCTCACTGGCTAATCCAAGCCATATTTCATTGGGCGTCAAATCACCTCTCAATGTATGTGAATTAGCCAAATCAAAAACCGAATCAATACTGAGAACAATGTGATTTTCCATAACTGTATCTAAGGTAGGAAAATAATCAAAGCTACCTTCTATTTTCAAAGGGACCCTTTTGCCAGCAACAGAGACAACAATATTATCACCACGATCATATTTAGTTTCAGATAAAAATGACTGCGAGACTATGCCGGGCACAGGTGATATTGGTTTTCCAATATAGAATCCTCTGGCCGTTTCAGGGCTCCCCTCAGTCCATGAAAAATTAAGAAGTCTTGGCTCATTATTACGGTTGGAAACATAGGAAATATTATCCCCTATAGATTTCTTTGTGGCTTCAAGTGTGCTGCAGCAGTCAGGCAAATCGAAAGTATGCAATATTGATTTTTCTCCTTGGGAATTTGAAACTGATATATCCCTAACCAATAAAGATCCGGATAACAGATCCCTTTGAGGGTTTGTTTCTGCTATAGCTACAGACATCAACCTCAGAGGGAAAACCGGTTGGAGTTGCCTCATAGGTCTTCTGCTTCCAAATATCTTAACTTCATCACCTGNAAGNATNACNTCATANTTTTTCCAATCTGANGATTCTAATCGTCCAAAGTCATAAGTTATGTATCTACCATTTGCATCTCTTACTCTGCCAACCAAAGCAACAGATGACCTAGGTCTATCTGATTTGACCGATATATTTAACGCTACACTATCAATCGGAATAGGAACGCCCATCTGAGAATGTCCAGAATCAATAAGGTTTAATAAATCACTGAATGAATCATTTGAGAAATCTTCCCTAGACCACGCAACATCATTGAAACTTTGAGGGTGAATAGCCAGAACCGAAAAATTAATTGTGGAAAATTCTTCAGTTAGGTCGACTCCTCTCTGCCGCAGAACTGGACTGACGTTTTCTACGCCTGGGATATCCGAATATCTAGATATTACTGGTTTGCTTGTACCAATTGAATTTATCGACACCGATTCCAATCTGATGTCTGAACCGGTTGAATACATAATTCTTTCTGTAAAACTTCTATCCAGAGTACCTCCAAAAATAGAAGCAAACACTCCAAGACTAGTCATTAAAATCATCAAAAGGGCAAGCCTGGCATAATTGCCTGAATTTCTAGATATTTGCCATATGCTCATAACTACACTCAAAGGAAGTAATGATGCTAAAAACCGCGCGACCAAAGAAATGACCAAAGGGAACAATCTGAGCAACACAATTGCAGATCCTAACAAAACTACAGCAGGAGCCATCAAAAACAAATTATTACTGATAGTCTCACCGAATTGACTAGTAATATTAAAAGACCCTTGCTCCCCCAATTGTCTGAAAAGGAAAATACCTACAATAAGTAAAAGCACATCCAAATAATAACGAATAATGAAAGATTTCTCAGTGCGACGAGCAGATTGGATTCTTTGCATAACCACATTTTTTTTTGAAGCCTTGTAGGCTGGAATCAAAAGTCCTAAAAAACAAAATATCGCTGATAATCCACTAAGCAAAAAACTACCTAACGAAATTTTAGTGTCCAGCATAGATCCACCAGTTATAGGACTTAAGACCGGAGTCAAACCAATACAACTCACAATAAAACTAATAATTAGAGGACCAAATATGAATCCAACCACGGCGATAACTAATGCTTCCAACGCAAATCCAAACATTATTTGGCGGGATGATGCCCCTCTACTAAACAATTTAGAAACTTCAAATTCTCTGTTCTCCGCCGCAAGTGAAGACAAAGATACAACGTAAAATAAGATCACTGAAGCTACGAGTACCATAACAACGCTCATCTGTATTTTGGTAAACCTTAATTTGTCGTCATAATAGGCCAAGGTTTCAGTTAACCCAGTTTTGATCATAAAACGGTCGTAAACAGTTGAAAGACTTTCATCAATCCAAATTAAAGTCTCATATAATTCCTGCGAATTACTAACATTAACTTTCTGGGGATTTATATCTAGTAGCCAGCTAAATGTGACTGTCGCATTAGGCACAATATCATGCAGGATTTCAAAAAATTGGTTTTTAGACACAAATACCGGTAAAGTCGCGGATGTACTACCTGCGGAAACCATGAAAACGTTATTGAACATGTTCCAATAAGGGTCATCAGGATTTTTTTCTTTTACCACCCTACCAATGATAACTTTAATATATTCAATATTTTCTTCCCAATAAGGTACAAATGACACAGTGTCTCCAATTTGTAACCCCATTTTTAAAGCATGTGTTTCCAAAACTGTGACATAAAGAAGGGAACTAGACTTAGGCAATTTACTAACATCGTCAATTTCAAAATTGCTTTTCGACGAACTAACAACTTTATCGTTAAATTCATCCAAAAAGGTAACAAAACTCCTAGTATCGTTCTTACCGGCAAGGTGCTCGTCCCCAGAACCTGTCAGGAAAAACGTAGCGGTCTTTCCTCCTTCTATAACATCAGACAGATACTGATCAGCCAGATAAATATGATCATCATAAATGATCTTATTCAATTTGGGATATTGGTAAGAATCTAGAGAAGAGATATCAGCCTGCAGCAAAACATCAGCTTTTTCTTCTGGAAGATCTTTTATAGCCTTTAGTAATGCCAATTCTTGCAGTGCATTGTAGTAAATAACAGTGCCAGACAATATCGAACATGAAAGCAAAACCCCTATCATTACCGTAAGTAACAGCTTCCAATTATTAAGACTACCTTTGATCATGATATCCCACGACCAGTCAATGCTATGTAAATTTATATGTCGCATATGATCTATTCAGTTCTTGATAATATTCCCAAATTTGATATGGAATAATTCCAGGCGGTGATTAAAACAATAATGGCAAATACAACAATAAAGAAACTAAAAGATATACCAATAAACATCCAATCGACACTAATGATAGGTGAGGGGATTACCACTTTACCGTCAGAAGGCAAGACAACCGATGAAACCATATGGCTACACATTTCTATTCCAGCCCAAAAACCTATAATGAATCCCAAAAACACTAGAAATAAATTTTCTGTAATCAGACTCGAATATAGCTGCGTTTTGGAGATTCCAACCATCCTCAAGGAAGCGAAATACCTCTGAGAAGTCCTATAATTACAAACAATATGTATTAGATATCCCATGCATGCCAAGAATGTGGTTATTAAAATTATCGAGTAAATTAGAATATTCAATCCTATAGATAAAAATACATCTCCTTTCAGATCCGCAATTTCCTCACTTAAGAGTAGAAGTTCACTTCCCCTCAAAGACAGACCACTTCGTGCATTATCAGCAACTGAATAATCCGACTTCAAAGTAAATACCAATTCGTTGATCAAACTAGCTGCGTTTACCTTAACCAAATTCAGGTGAAACATTGTGGTGTCTAAATCAGCCAACAAAAAACTGTTTTCGGTTGTAGTGATTGTGGAAAAGAAATTAATTCTATCCACAATCCTTACAATCACAATGGAATTATCTATCTCTATTACTGAATAATCTCCAATTGATAAACCGGTCTGACGTAAAAAATCATTACTTGCAATGACCGGTATGAATTCACCTATCTCCGACCAATAAATCCCTCTTACACTTGAATTCATGTGTTTTCCAAAATTAAATTTCACACCCCCATTTTTCAAAATACTCATGTTATCTGAACTTAATACAGAACTTGGAATGATCCCCCAACGGCCGAATTCATTAAACTCCTCAACCGTAAATTCAGCTTGGTCAATCACATAGAACAAATCTGATATCTCCATACTTCCAGAAGTTCCAGAGGGACCGTATCCTGGCTCAGAAATATATATGGACAATAATTTTAAGGGGCCAAAAGCATCATCTGGTAACTCAACAATAGCCTTCGTCCAGCCTCTACTATTGATTCGCCCTAAACTCAAATTAAAAGTCTTTCCTTTATTATCTATCAATCCAATTTTAGTAGTTATATTTGGATAATTATTATCAAATTTCAGATTAACACCTATATGTGTTGCCGTGGCTGGAATAACTAACTGATGATCTACAGAAATAGGATTTAATTTATTCAATATAGATTCCATCGGCTGTTCCGAAAAATCCGCCCTTGACCAGGAGTTATTGATTGTGGGATCAAAAGCCATGAATTCAAATTTATGACCTAATTTAGTAGAACCTGTCTTTGAATCGGTCCTCATTATCCTTGTAACAGTNGCTACTTGGGTGTTACCAATTAATTTATCTTGATGATTTTTTAGAGAGTAATTGGACCTGTAAAATTGGTCATTNGACAATGTAATNCTACCGTCTGACCCAATTTTATATAACGNTTTNTCNAAGTTNCTACGTGTAATCGTCATNGAAAGAGTAGTCGCAAATACCAAAATACCACTGGTGATTGCTAAAAGTAATATCACCCATATGTATCGGCCGGAATCTCTAGCAAAGTTTCTAAACACGAGGTAAAACCANAANGGTGACTTAGAATATCCTATTTGNACNATTAGAAAAACAAACATCATTATGGGNACAACAAAGAATCCCCNTGACACTTCATACGAAAACAATTCCATATCGTCGGGNCCATATATAAAAGGGATTANCGCACTNGATATTGATATCAGNACAGCAACAATATNAGNCTTTAAACNTTGTGAAAGACGAAAAACTACTAAACTAACAATTAGCACNCCCACAGAAAGTGNTNTAAATAACCAACGAGTATCACTTNNNATATACANATTNNCTATCGATGTNAATCCCATGGNTAANGCAAAAATATACCCNACCACATANAGCAGCGCTTTAGATTCTCCTGACAAAAANCTGAGAACTTGTGGAAACAANCTGAAAAACACTAAAGANACTGATAANAAAAAAATAAANGGAGATATCATCAAAAANTCATTAATNCCCTCCTCCCCAAGCTTGTTCCGATCAAGNACANTNGAGTTTATACGAAGCTCCCAAATCAAAATCAAAGAACATATCAATAGAGCATAATCCAAATAATATCTTTGAAAAAATGGCTTTCGTTGAACACGGATGCCGTCGTAATCCTTTAATTTAATCTGTGAATTCCATGCAATCAGCCCGGCAGAAACATATACCACAAGATTTAAAATTCCACTTACAGCTGCATATATGAACGGGTCAGGAAATAACTGCACAGGCAACAATTCATTTCCTGTTACAGAATTGAAGGGAGGTATTAGACCAAGCAATGAAACAAACGGAAACGCTAAAAACGGAAATACCCCCACAGAAATCATGAAAAATACCAATCCTTCAGCAAAATAATATGAAATCGGGCCCTTAACAGAAAACCCACGCCTCCACATTAGAACGGAATCCTGGCTCCGATTTCGAACTACATAAATTGATACTACAAAAATAAATATATAGACGCCTAAAACCATTACAGAACTTAAAATTAATAATGGGGTATACATAGACAAATGCTGTCGTTTAGATTCATTCAAAACCAAGTTCAGTGAAGACCTTACAGACGATCCAGATAATCTTGATACAATTTCACTAGACAATTCATTTAACGATTCACTTATAAACCTGCGTGACCCGTTTCTTGCAACTTCTGGAGGAACAATCATGTTCCATGTACTCTCACCAACTGTCCCGTTATATTTTGCTCCTAGCTGCCCTGTTAATACGTTATGGTCAACCATTAAAACCAAATACGGACGTACATCTTGACTTCTAATACCAATACCGTCACGAAATAATCCTGATCCTGTTTCAATTGGGGGATACGGAGACATATATTTGTCGATATCTCCTCTCCAAAATGGATCATTTACATCACGAGATTCAAAAATACCGACTATTTTGACAGTTACTGCATTATCAGTTTGACCAGTATTAAACATACGTCTGGATTGAGATAGATGAGATCTAGTATTTGCACCAAATGCGGGAAAAGCAGTGATTATACTACCAACACTTAGATCAAATGCTTGAGCAGACCTTGATTCCACGGCAACCGGAATATAAGATCGATTCTGCGATCCAGAAACACTTGATCCTTTGGTGTAAATTACATGCTCATCAAATTCAGTTACATTCAGGAAATAACCTTGGTTTGTTGGACGAATCATACGGTTTAGTTGTGAGGAACTAGATTGCTCTGGTATATCAAATTCGAACAAATCTGTCTTTATTTGGCGTTGAATATCTGCATTTGAAATTTTGAACAATGATTGCAATGAATCTCTTATGAAACTGTCAGTTTTAGCAATATCTTGATTGTTAATTGGCATAAATGGGTAATCAACATTGATATTTAACTCAGCCTCAAAATGATTTGCCAAATAATCCTTTAATTCGGATCGTAAACTCTGTCTGTCAATGCTATCCAAATAGATTGGAGAAGCTGATATCACTAGTACAGCAACAGCCATACTAATAAAAACGATTAAATTTAGGGCTAAATTAGACGTGATGCGACGAAACGCTAAATTTAAATCAAGCATAAATATTTAACTCTCACAACACACACATATTTGGACAAAAGCACCTACGCCTATTGAATAATAAATATTTTTTTAAAGTTATTTTATTCCCACGAAAAATATTATGTGATCAGACTTTACATTGATTTAGAAGGCGTCTAGTTTATACTTATCTGAGTTNATATTGAATCTAACTAGTAAAGAATAAATGAAATATGAATAATTCTATTACTCAGGCCACATACGACATCGGAGAAACATCTCTTGAGAACATGGCTCTTAATTTAGAGCAGATGCCGGATGAGCTTGCGGGCTTTTCTTTGCTACGTGAAAGGCTTTTAGACAATGAAACAATGGCCGCACATGGGTTCCCAGGAAATACGGAAGAAAGCTATANACACGCTGGACGTTTAATCGGGTACTTGAGAGAATTCGCATCAGCCTCAGCTATTCCACAAAATAACGATGGGACAGATATTGTTGCAGCTACCGTTGTCCATTTGTTTGGAAACGAAACGCAATCAGCCCATTGGATGTCTGAAATATTTATAAAGCAGTTCAAAGATAACGTCGGGACACAAGTAGGAGAAGGTCAAAAACTGGTAGCTGTCGAAGAATTAGAAATTGATGACTTCTATGACAAGGCTGTAGGTATACGTGCAGTGCAAGACGGCGATGAAGGCATACTCTCAACAACTGTGATTGATTTTAAAATTGGTAGGATACTCGGNGTCTCATTTATAGTNACAGTTGGAGATCATGGGCGTACAGAATTAACCACGATGCTTGGATTAGAATTAGAGCGAAACATTGTGAGAGAAATTTTGGCGACTCAATAAAGTTACATTAATGCCAATCATGTACTGGTGGCAAATCTGTATCAACGGAAATTTTATCAATAGAATCTACTTCTATGCTTATAGATGAATCCCATTGAGATATTCTTCCTTTTACCAACATTAATGGATTCCTGATAATACTCTTAAATTCATTGAAGATTTTAGGCCAAATTATTAGCTGTACATCAGATGTCTCATCTTCAATGGTTACAAAGACTGTTCCTGAATGGCCTCTAGGATGTTGCCTTGCTATAGCCCATCCAGCTACAGCCACTATTTCACTTTCATTTTTAGAATATACATCTATAATTTTAGACACTTCTTTACCAAGTCTACCCCTAATGAATTCCATAATGTGGCCTCTAGGGTACATATCCAATGAACTATATTCACGAAGCATAGACTCAAAAGCAGAAAAATCATCTAAATTAGGTGTATCTGCGGTCATAGATAAACTTAACTGCAATTGAGATTCAATAGTTTTGTTTTTATACAACCCAAGTTTCCATAAACTTAACCGCCTGTTAGGTTCAAATATATCGAATGCTCCAGACTCCACCAAAGATTTTGTAACAGTGGGGGAGATATCAACTCTTTCAGAAAAATCTTCTAAAGAATGAAATCCCCCAGAGCTTAAACGTTCTTTTAATATTTTATTAGATTCTGAACATCCTATATTTTTGATAAACCTTAACCCGAGTAACACTGATCCCTCGTATGCAGAACAATCTAAAACACTATTATTGATACACGGATTCAAAAATTTAACTCCAAACCGTCTCGCGTCCTGTTTTATAGCCTCATTAGGATAAAAACCCATGGGCTGATTATTCATTAAACTTATATAAAATTCCAATGGAAAATAACATTTAATCCATGCAGATTGNTAAGCCGATATAGCAAACGCATGNGAATGAGATTCTGGAAACATNTAATGCCCATTTATTTTTGAAAATATTTTAATTGCAACTTCTTNTTCAACTCCGTTTTTAAGTGCCCCCATAATAAATTTTTTTTTATACGNTTCAATTAGATTTAAGCTNTTTCTTCTAGAAAAAGCACGTCTCATTTCATCTGCGTCAGCTTGAGACATACCTGACACATCTGAAATCAGCTGAACAACTTGTTCTTGCCAAACAATCACACCGTAACCTCGTTCAAGAGCACGATGTTCCAAAGGATGATCATAATTCCAATTCACATTATTCCTATATCTATCAATAAACTGAGATACGCCACTCCCTTGAACTCCTACTCCTGGCCTAATAAGAGCAACTTGGTAAGCAAGATCCAAAAGATTACGGGCCTTAAGGCGTTGTGCCATTTTCAGTTGAGCAGGAGACTGAATTAAAAAAACTCCGCGTGATAAACCTTGGTTGATCATGTCATACACAGAAGTATCATCAGGATCAATCCGACTCAGATCAATTTTAAAACCTGTGTGCTTTTCAATAAGAAACACAGCTTCTTCTAATTGATCCAAAACCGGCAAAGATAATATGTCTATTTTGGCAAATCGTGCATCAAATACACTATCCTTATCCCAATCCATAATGTATCTGCCAGATATTGCGCTCTCTCTTATGGGTACCATATCCGGAATTGGAGAAGAGCTTAAAATCATCCCTCCAACATGTTGACCTAATGTTTTTGGTGCTCCTTCAAGCTCAATAGCCATATCAATCATGTTTTTCCATCCTGGAGAGGAAACACAATCTTTAAATTTTGGGATCTGTAACATTTCAGTTTTCAAAGATGATGCGTCTTGGATATGTATTTGTCGTGAAAGTGTTCTTAGATCATCTTCTGGCAAACCAAATACTTTGCCAACATCATTTATAATACCTCTGATTTTGTATGTACCAATCATCCCCGATAAAACAGCAAATTCTGGCCCAAAATGATCATGAATACGAGTTATTAACCTTCCACGTAGATATCTGGGGAAATCTAAATCTATATCTGGTAATACTCTCATGTCTTCTGGTAAAAATCGTTCCAAAGTAAGGCCACATTTCAATGGGTCTACATGTGAAATCCCAATTAAATATCCAGTTAACATAGCAACTGATGACCCTCTTCCCCTACCAGGTGGACGCCATTCCAACGGATCTTCCACATTAGCCTTACCAAGATCAACCATGATTGAACGTGCTAACAAAGCAATTTCTCTGTATAACAACATGAATCCAGATAATCCATGTTTATCTATCAAACGCATCTCTTCTTCTATACGTTCAACTACCTTTTTATCAACTAATCTATATCTTCTATTAGCGGCCTCGTAACATAATTTTCTAAGATAAGTTAAAGAAGAATACCCATCTGGAACATAAGGGGCAGGTAATTCGTATCCTAAATCGGATGAAAGCTCAAAAGTACATCTCTCAGCTATTTCAACAGTGTTAGAAATTGCACTAGGAACATCCTGAAATAACTTTGACATTGTATATGGGGATTTTAGATAAAATTCACCATTTGTGTTTAAATAATTAACAGAATTTTCGATCGTTTTATTATGTTTAATAGCAAGAAGTACATCTTGCAATTTATGTCTATGATGAGAATGATAATAAGCATTATTCGTTGCTACAACAGGTAATTTAACTTCATTTGCGAGTCGATTCAAATTCCGACATTTATCCAAATCACCATGAACATAGTTCCTATTTAATTCAATATACACAGATTTAGAGTTAAACCATTGAATATACTCAGTAACATCCTTGACAGCATCGCAATAACCACCTCCTAAATCCAATTTGGAAATACTTCTACTACTTAGTAGTACAATTACGCCTTCTGCGTAATCTTTTAAATGTTTTTTATGTAGTCTTGGATCTTTACGATCAAATAAGTTCGCTATTGATAAAAGACGTGTGATATTCGAATATCCAATACTATTTTCAGCTAATAAAACGATATGTGACTGATCATCAAGAATAAACTCGCTCCCAATGATAGGGTGAAGGTCGAGAGACTTAGCTTGCCGAGAAAATTCGAGTGCTCCACACATGTTGTAGTCTGTGAGAGCCATAGCAGAATACTCTAGTTGAACAGCGCGAGACACTAGTTCATGAACATGCGATGCTCCCTCTCCAAAGGAATAAAAGCTACGGCAATGTAATTCAGCGTATTCAGGAAACACTGTCATCAATAGTGCTGAATATACCAACGATTTTCTTTCATATCTTTGAACACAGTCATACAAACTCCTTCTTCAGTTGTTAAGCGATAATAAGAACGTATAGCAGGATTCCGCATCCACCATAAATCGACTTTCCATTCATCATGCACACTCACATTTACTTTTTTACGACTAGATATGACGAGACAGACAGGAGTTCCAGCAATTTCCTTTACATTGATCAATTTAGGTATATTCATAGCTTTTACAATGTGTTTGGAATAAGGATTTATTGGTATCTGAATAAATCTCATCTCTGGTAGTGGATGTTTATGGTTAACGTCAACTATCTTGCAAACATCCTGATAACTGTTTAGTTTGTTTTCTAAATACTGTTCTGCTATCAAATGACGATTATTTTTGCCATTCTCTTCTTCATTAATATCCAAGAATGCTTCAGATTGAATCCCATGCTCGCCAACCAATCCAGAAGCTGTCACTATCATTCGTTCTACTAAACCAGGCAAACTTATATCTCCTAAATTCCTGCGCAGAGCAGCTACCGCAGCTATAGCATTATTGGAAGGAGGAGTTAAAACAATTTCTTTTTCCCAAGTTGCATATTCTGGAATTTCACATGAAATTCTAAATGTACTGATATATCTACCACGTACAACTGGACTTGCGTATAGCTTTTCTACAAGAGAATCTAAAACCGCATAAAACATTTCTTGAGATGAAGACTCATACGGGAAACAAGTCTGTTCTGACACATTATCATTAAGCCGATTCAATCTCACAGGATCAAATCCAGCACCATTAACAATGTCCCACGCTTTTATGCCATCAAACCCAAACCTAGAAGAAATAGCATTCTTACTTAATGTCAAAAATTTCCCAATCGTCGATATACCAAACAAATTCAAATCTCTAAGTAATTCAGAGTCGTTTATTAGAGTCTTTATTGGTAGTTTGTATATGCAATTTATATTTTCTTCAGTTACTTTCATTGCCCTACCTGAATCACTCAAAATAGCAGCACAATACGCAAAAAACTTATTATCTGAAATACCCAAACGCGAACCAAAAAACGAAGGAATAGCATCCAATATATTTGCAATTAACCTTGACTCACCTCCAAAACTTTCAGCATACCCTGTCAAATCAAAATATGCTTTTCCAAGAGACACATTTTCAATACGTTCGACTTTTTTAGATAACTTCAATAAAACAGCATCAAACAGTTTATTGTATTCATTGGAATCCGCTTCAAGAGTGATAGCATCAGGGCAAATGCTCAAAGCTTGAGATAAATCCATTCCGATAAATATATTTCGTATACTGGAAGAATAATCAAAAACCGTAGTCTTTCCGTGACGATCATTCANATAGATAATTACGTCTTCATCTATCAAGTCAGGATTTTTATTCTCTTCAACCTTAATTGCCAAATGATTTATCAAAACACACGCTATTTGACGAAAATGGGAATCCATAAAAACCTCACGTTTATATGAAACCCATTATATTAGAACATAAGTTCTAATTGCAATAGCCAAATAGGCGGCCTATATAAAAATTCACTTAACGTCGGTAGGTATATCCCAGCCGTCAGGAATGTATTGGACATGGGATTCTTTCTTGTATATCTGCATGCCTCTAGACTGATAATTAGGCAACGCTTGATGGTGATCCAATGTACAAGTATGCAACCAAACTCTACATGCATTCAGATCATGAAATGATCTCCTAAACACATCCTCTAACATGTATTTCCCAAAGCCTTTACCTATTGCATCAGGTAGGAGTCCAAAATATGAGACTTCGACATCATTTTGGCACAATTCCAATTCATAGTAGCCTAAAATCTCAATATCATTCTGCATAACCCATAAGCTAACATTACTTTCACAAACACGATCTCTCCATTTGCCCAAAGACCAATCATATCGATCAGTCCAATACCATTCTCTTCCTACACGCATATAAAGATCCCTAGCTAATGCTATTTCACTATGGTCAACTTCATAAAAACTTATACTTGTGTCAGTAGTCATATTAGTTTCTGCCCATTCATCAGAAGTCAATTCCAAGTAAAAAATAGTGACAGGGTATTCCTTCACAACAAATATTCCTTTTAAAAACAATATTTTCTAATGATGATGAGAAGCAGGCCTAAGAGGCGGCTTAAGTGGAATAGCAAACAAAATTATTGCGCCTAGAATCATCAACCCAGAAACATAATAAAAAACATAATCCATGGAGTAGTTCTCATACAAAGCCCCAGCAATGATAGGTGATGCGGCACTCAACACAAAGCGGGCAAAAGAAAGAGTCCCCAATGTAGTTGTAGCAACACCAGAACCAACAATATCCAAAGCAGATGCAGTTAATATAGGCTGGTCACTATAGAAGAATGTTCCGAGTAGTGCCAACAATAATATAATTGCTATCGAGTCTCTGGTTGAATTACTGTCAAAAAGGGAAATCAAGAAAACAACAACACCTAGAAATAACATACCAGGAACAATAACCAACTTTCTCCCGACTCGATCAGACAAGTATCCCATGATAGGTGTTGAAACTATCCCAACCGCGACAAGCAATCCAAAATGTAACCCGCGTTCCAAATCGGACATACCCAACACATCGTCAAAGAAAAATGGAAGAAACGTTAACAGAGCTATAAAAGCCATACCTCTAATTCCACCCACAAGAGTGATCCATAACACTAAAGGATTCTTCAAAATTTTCATAGTTTGAGAGAAACGTCCTTCATCTGACTTACCACTCTCAGCACNTTGAGTATCATCATTTTTACCTATATTNTGGAAAGCCCAATAAACCAAAAAGGCAAGAAAAATAGGTACTGCTGCGTAGACAGACAATATATTTTGCCAAGTCAAATACGTTAGTAAAAACCCTGTAGCAATCGGGCTCACGGCATCACCTANGCTACCCCCAACCCCGTGGAAAGAAAGCGCTGTACCTCTTCGATGAGAAAAGTGATGAGAAAGTGATGCCATAGCGGGCAAGTGCCATATAGAAGCAGCGGCAGCAATTATTCCTGTACCAACCAGCACTAGAAAAAACATATTATCTGGAGCCTGAGCAACAATGAACCATCCAACTCCGAAACTAGCCATACATAAAGCCAAAATAAGGCCCCAATGTCTTTTTAGCTGATCAACAATTATCCCCCCGGGAAGAGTTACAATTCCTGATACCATCTCCCTTACCGTTGTTATAGACCCAACCTGGACTTTATTCAAATTGAAAGTCTCTTGAACTTCCGGAAGTAAAATAAAAAAGGATTGAACAAACCAGTGAAACACACCATGTCCACTGGTTAACCCTGTAATAATGAAATTCCCGCTACCTCTGATCCCATTCTGGTTCAAATCATGNCCTTCATCGTGATGATCGTCATCCGAATTACCATGTTCATGGTGATGTAAGCTCATAAAAACCCTCTCACAAATTAATGTTTTTGATATCGAGATAGCAATTCCATATTAAGCTCAAATCCTACACCTGGTCTATCCGGTACAGTGACATATCCATCAGGATCAGGAACCATACGTGGCAAAAACATTTCAGCTCTCAACGGATCAACAGCAACTGGATAATATTCTAAAAACTCACCATGCTCAACTCCAGCAGCCAGCGGCAGTTGAAGTTCCTGGCAACCATGCGGAGCAATACTGACTCCACGTTCAAGTGCGAGGTCGGCCACTTGTTTTGCAACGTCATATCCAGGACAAATAGTCACATCAACATTCAATATATCCGCTCCACCGTGATCCAACAATGTCTCAAAATGAGCGAGATGGTACCCATTCTCTCCAGTTGCAATCTTGACCTCAGAATGGCTCTTCAAGGTGCCATGATCTCGATATCGATGTATTGGCATTGGTTCTTCAAACCAGTACACGCCAAATTTTTTAAGCTCATCAGCAAATTCTAAAGAAGTTACAAGATCTAAAGCACAATTGGCATCAGCCATTAACACTACGTCATCACCGACAGCCTTGCGAGCTGCCTCAACTCGTTTCATATCACCAAGGACACCTTCGTTCGGATCTCCAATTTTGATTTTAACTGCCCCTGCATGCATCTCTTCAACATTAAAACGAACTTCTTCTGCCAATTCTTGCAACCCCTTACCTTCAGCGTAATACCCACCAGCTATGTATGTTCGAATTCGTTCCTGNGCGCCACCCAACATACTGTGAACGGACCTTCCTAGAGCCTTCCCTTTAATATCCCAACAAGCAATGTTAATGGCAGCTAAAACCTGGGTGTTGACACCTCCAGGCCCTAATATTTTGATTAGTTTTTCGCCTAAATCAACTGCGATCCCTCGAGTATCAAAAGGATCTCTTCCAATTAATAATTCTCTAAAATACTTTACGTATGGTGGAAAAATTTCCAAAGGCCTTTCAGCGGCTGTTCCACCATTCCAACCATAACCTTCAATTCCTTCATCAGTTTTTACAGTCACTTTATGTAAACGTCCTGGTCCATAAAAATGCCCCCCATTCCAAATACCAGGCCTTTCCCATTCAAAAACATCACTTTGTACATCGATTATTTTCATTGGTATCTCCTTAACTCATTCAAAATGTAATAACTCTCTTTTTATTTAATTCCCACTACTCCACGTCGAGTTTTCAGATAGGCTTCTCCACCAAACACTATTGTTCCTATACCAATCAAGACTAATCCCAATATTAAACCTTGACCAGGACTTTCAGACAAAAACACCCAAGCCAATATAACTCCAGCTGGAGGCTGAATAAACGAGAAAAAAGTAATAGTGGAGGGTAAGTATCTTTTCATAAGCCATGCATTGGCAAGGAACCCAAACCCAGCGATCACGAATCCTTGATAAGACAAAGCAAACCAAAACTTNAGATTAGCTGTGAATTCAGGCGATTCCAACATAAAACTAGCAGNNGCAAAACAGACAATCCCAATAACAGCCTGCCAAAACATCAATTTAGCTTCTGACATATCCTGGGCAAAATTTGAGATCAACACCACTCTAAAGCCTAAAAGAGCGGCAGAAATTAGGCTCATTAAATCTCCCCAAATTGAAATATTTACATCTACCGATTTAGAATCTCCAAAGACAATCGCTAACACTCCAGAATATGAAAATATGATTGCAAGTGATTTCCAACGTGTTAGCCGATCAGTCGGGACCAATAAATGAGCAAAAACAGCAGCCCAAATTGGGAAAGTTGCATTCAGTGCTGTGGCATGCCCAGCGGAAGTGATATTTTGCCCAAAATTCATAAATNAAATCTGAATAGTAAACAGGAGTCCAATCACAAGCGCGGGTCGTATCTCCCGTCTTAATAACATTAAGGTTTCCCCCCGTGAGAAAACGTATGGGACTGTTAATAAACCGCCCAAAAAAAATCTAAGCCAGCCTACTTGTAAAGGTGAACCATATGCTAAAGAGGCTTTTATACTTACGTGATTCCCGCCCCAAAGAAGCGAAAGAAAAACTTGAAATAAGCTTGCCCGAAACCCAGCAGNTACCCGTTTATGTTCTTTTTCCGTGTTCAAAATTACAATATCGAACCTTTTAAATTTAAGTCAGCAAAGTTTGAATTTTACATCAGGTTGATACTTTAAAGTGCAGATTAACTTACTCGTCTGTTATGCTTCTAAATAAGATGTTNAATTCAAACAAAATAAAACTGTCGGTAGTAGACCAATCACCTATTAGAAAAGGTGGAACCCCATCCGAAGCGTTGCAGGAATCGGTNGAACTTGCGTGCCACGTAGAGCAATTCGGATACAGTAGGTATTGGGTATCAGAACATCACAACTCAACATCTTTCTCTGGAACGAGTCCAGAAATCTTAATCGGCCAAATAGCTGCAAAAACTAAAACAATTCGTGTTGGAAGCGGAGGNGTCATGCTAAGCCATTACTCCTCTCTGAAGGTAGCTGAGCAATTCAGTATCTTGGATTCTTTCTATCCAGGGCGAATCGATTTAGGTATAGGGAGAGCACCAGGTAGCGATCGCCGCACTGCTGCTGCACTAACTTACCCAAGGCCAACGATGGATGTATTCAGAGACTTTCCACAGATGGTAGAAGATTTGATCGGTTTCCTAGGAAATGGAGTTAGCAACGATCACCCTCTTTNCGGAATAAAAGCCCACCCAACTGAAAAAGNCTCTTCTCCAGATATATGGCTACTTGGATCAAGTGANTACAGTGCTCAATTAGCTGCAGAAATGGGGCTACCATTTAGNTTTGCAGATTTTTTTGGAAATACTTCTGAGTATGGCCCGCAAGTAACTGAAATGTATGCCAAAAAGTTTCAACCATCTGATTTTCTAGAAGCACCGCTTATCAACGTCAGCCTACAAGTTATTTGTGCCCCAACAGAAGAAGAAGCACATTTTATTGGATCATCCAGAAACATAAACAAGGTACTTTCTACCCTCGGCTTACCNACCAAGGGCTTACTACCACCAGAAGAAGCCATCAACTGGCCTCTAGACGGTCAATCAAAGGAATATTTGGATCATACCACTCAAAGTTATATTGAAGGTGATCCAGATCAAGTAAAAGAAGGGATACTGAAAGCTGCGGAAAGGTACCAAACAAATGATATTGGCATAGTTTCGAACTGTTATGATTTCAACGCNAGAAAACAATCTTACAGATTGGTCGCAGAATCACTACGATGATTGTGTCAATGCACCCAAACAATTAACTGTCTCAATTTATAATCAATTAAGTCCCATCGGGACTCTNGGCTTTGTAGCAAATAAAAAACAAANCCCNCCGATCGCTGCCATGAAACCCAAAACGGCAAATGCTAATGTGTAACTTCCNGTCGAATCCCTCATAAAGCCAGCGAAAATAGGNCCTACCAAAAGCAATACATTCATCGGAACCTGAGAAATCCCCATTATTTTCCCAAAATTTTTTCTCCCAAAATATTCTCCTCTTATCGAAGAAGATATAGGATTCCTGCCTCCAAATCCTATTCCAAACAAGACAGCAAATCCATAAGCTGTCAACAATGTGGGCGGACCAAAGGTAAGAATAAAAACACCTACTGCCTGACTCATGGTGAACACCATGAGTGCTACATTTTTNGGCACCCTATCACCGACATACCCNCCAACAAGCTGAAATACCATCGATACTGCTGTGTATCCAGACACTACAAAGGATGCTGTTTGTAGACTGTAATTCAAGTCAGTCATCATAGGTGCCAAATGAAGCATAAGGGCCAACAAAACCATAGATGTAAATCCATGCCCCAAACTAATCAACCAAAAAGAACGTGTTCTCAAAGCCTCAGTTACCGTAAAATCATGAATTTGCTGGCCCCTGATACCTTTGCTCCTCGCTTCTGCCTTTCTAATATCTATCTCTTCTTTGGTGTCACCATCAGGTAGTAAACCATAATCTTCAGGTTTGTTTCTTAATAATCGAGTGATTGGAAAGGCAACTAAAAGAACAATAATGCCTAAATAAANGGCTGTTTGACTCCAGCCAGGCCTAGATGAAAAATCAGGGTCTACGAGCCAAGCCAATAATGGAACTAAGAGTAAAGACCCAAATCTGGCAATAGCATTTGCAACACCTATTGCGAAAGAACGACGCCGATTGAACCAATTATTGAGCATTGTATTTAAAGCCAACCAGCTCCCAAGACCCTGCCCTAAGGCAATAATTAAATAGGCAATATAAAACATTATGAGACCATGGATTTGGCTGAAAAACACCCAACCAATCCCCATAATGATCATACCAATTAAGATCATTCGGCGGGTCCCAAATCTATCTATTAAATAGCCCTCNATCGGCCCCAAAATACCACCTTCCACTCTTGTAAAAGATAGCGCTAATGATAATTGGGTTCGGTTCCACCCGAAGGCCTTTTCCATAGCCACTGCCCAAATACCCATTGCATGGAATAAAGGAGTTGTTGCCAACAACATCACAGTCCCAAATACAGGTACTAGGTACCAACCATAGAACAGTCCAGAGAAAAAACCTTTATTATCTGCATGAACATTGTTTTTGTTATCTATGGCCAAGAAAACCTTCTTCTGTTATCAAACAAAGTGAGACACACACCAAAATTTAAATCATTCTCATGACCTAACTAATTCATAAAATGTGCGAAAAAAACCTGAGAAACCTACTGTTAATACGTACTTAAATACAGGAATTTATATTCACATATGTTAGGTCATACCAACCTGATGGTCCAGTCAAAACAACACTAATTTTCGTTAAATGTATCGTAATAAAAGTTGGCCATTATCAAATACTGCCTGTTGATTTTCAAGGCTGATTTCTTACTAACTTAGACCCAAACAAAAAAGCACAACTTATAATTATCGCCAAGATACCCATTGCCACCAAAACAAAATTGACAGAAGTCTGACCCGCAACCCAGCCAACGAATAGCGAAATAAAAATCACCATACCCATGCCCATTTGATAAACTCCATTTGTTCGCACCCTATAGCCATCATCAACCAGAGTTTGAGTTAACACACCATTGGTAGTCCTAAAAAGTGTCTGCGTGGCTCCAAAGAGAGTAACTACCAAAAATGCCATAAAAAGCCACATAGATAGCCCCATTAATAAAGTCAAAATCGCACTTGCCAAAGCCGATAAAACACAAAGTAGTCCACGTCTTTTAGGGAATCCAAAAGCAGACATAGCCAAAACCATAAAAAATCCCCCCACTCCGTTCAACGACAACATGTAACCGCCGTAGTCGGCTCCTCTTCCCAAAACCTCTGATATGTACACAGGAAGCAAGAATAACAACGGATGGCACACGATGTTAGGAGCAGAAGATAAGAAAAAAAGTAACGTTAGAACTCTTTGTTTTTTCCATAAATATTTTATGCCATCAACCAAATCTTTGAATATCCCACCAATCCCAAATGACTGTGATGTATTACGGGGTCCGGTGAAAGGAGTTTT
This sequence comes from Chloroflexota bacterium, assembly GCA_002717465.1. Lineage (GTDB taxonomy): Bacteria > Chloroflexota > Dehalococcoidia > Lucifugimonadales > UBA826. The sequence goes on along the minus strand of PBDQ01000013.1, from coordinate 48,344 downwards.
CATTGGAAGTAGTGAAATGAAAACCGCCAAATACAGCAACGCTTCAATTGTAAAGTTCCAAAAAAACCCGAAGGAAGTGACAAGTAATCCCCCAATAAAAGGTCCTATCATTCGAGTACCAGGAATCGTTAATACACTCGTAGTAAAAGCATTGCTTAGAGAGTCTGAAGAAACTGTATTTGCTATCAAAGCATGTCTCACTGGCATCTTAATAGATTCGCAACATCCAGCAACAAAAGCATATACGTACACATGCCAGACGACTACCACATCAAATTTCACTAACCAAGCAAACGTGAAAGCCAAGCAAAACATAGCTAATTCTAAGAACATTGCCAGACGTCTTCTATCAAGACGATCCCCAAGAACTCCACCCCAAGGACCGAGAATAATACTGGGTAATGAAGCGGTTCCTCCGATCCCGACTACCAAAAGTGCTGATTGTTCCATATCCAATGATAGGTGCCTAACAAGCCAACCCAATGTTAAAAGTTGCAACCAATGAGCTGTGTTGGAACAAAAATTGGCGGTCCATAGAAACCTGAAGTCTCTATAAGCAAGCCAAGCATCCAAAGTTTGAATTCTTGGCATCAATCACCTACCTGACAAGAGTAATTTGTTCTTAAGAAAATAATTTTTACAGACACCTGAATGACAAGTTATTCAGCAGTGCCAGTATATTCATTTTTTAACAAATCCCAATCTATTTGGTAACCTAAACCAGGCTCAGTGGGAGCATAAACCATGCCTTTGTTGTCATACTCAATATCTCTCACTAACCCATATTTGTTTGCTCCTGTGCATGGGAAAAATTCAAAAAATTCACAATTAGGAATCGCCATCGTTACATGTAAATTAGCCACATTATTGAGAGAATTCCCACCATGGTGAATTTCAAGTTTCATATTAAACCCTTCAGCTAGATGCCCCAACCTAACCATTGGTGTAATTCCTCCTGTAACAGCTACGTCTCCCCTGAGTATATCTGTCGCGTATTGAGTGATCCACTGGGTCATACCGTAATACCGACCCGGGGCATATTCAGTGGACATAATCGGAATATCCAATTTGTCGTGTAGTTTTATGTAGTTGTATATATCCTCTTCAACCAATGGATCCTCGTACCAATAAAAATCCAATTCTTCAATTGCACGCCCAACCCGTAATGCGTCTTCATATTGATAAGCCCACATAGAATCTAACATGAGCTTCATATCATCTCCAACAGCCTCGCGTACTGCAGCTGATATTTCAATGTCATACCTTGGATCTCCGTGCGGATGTATCTTGTGAGCATTCAACCCACTTTCCTTCATTTGTATCGCTTCTTCAGCGTACTGTTCTTTGGTCTCATGGTATGCAGTGCTCGAATAAACCGGCACGGAATCCTTACATGTTCCAAGCAATCTATGAATTGGCTGACCAGCAATTTTTCCATTAATATCCCAAAGACATATGTCGATGGCCCCAATCACATATGTAGAAACCGAACGGTTCATTTTCCACATGTCCCACCATATAGACCCAATATCCTGAGGATTACGACCCATAATTAAAGGTTTTATAAATTCAATGAGCCCAGGAGCAAAATGATCTGCACCAACTCTAGAGGAACCTAGGAACGCATTTCCACTAATGCCTTCATCTGTTTCTACAGTAACCACCCCTAATTGTTTTGTATTCCCAAAAGCTGTCCCAACCCCTGTGCGCCATGCTCCCGTATGCCAATTAAACAGTTCAACTTTTACATTAGTGATTATCATAAATATTGACTCCTCTATCCATTAATGATGTGAAAGCGATTTACATCTACATATTTATCTTAACGGTCACTCACAAACTTGAGGTAATTTTTTCCAGACACCCGTAGCGGCTTCAAACGCATTTGCCAATTGTAAAACCCCAAAATCATCTCTATACCGTCCAACTATTTGCACGCCTACAGGCAACCCCTCACTTGTAAATCCACATGGCACAGAAATAGCAGGATGTCCCGTAGCGGTAATGTAATAACAAGATTTCATCCATGCGATGAAATTTTCCATTCCGATCCCATTAATTTCTTTAACCCAACGTTGCCTCACATCAAAGGGAGGCCTTTGGCTAACGGGGCATATCAAGAATTCATATTTTTCCATAAATTCATGCATTCGCTGGAACAGTTCCATTCGTTTAGACTCGGCCCACCCTACCTCAGGCCCAGATAAATTAACTCCCTGCTCGATATCCCATACCATCGTATCCTTCAATTGTTCTTTATTATTCCTAAGCAAATCCCCAGAATTAATCTCCCGTCCCCATCCTCTCCATATCAAAAAAACTTCATTAGCATCCTGAAAATTTGGTTCGGTTTCAGTTATAACGCAGCCCAATTCAGAGAATACGGACCGTTTGGAATTGATAACGCGTGTAGTTTCTGGATCTACTGGAAGACCTCCTAAATCTTCACTCCAAGCAATGTTAGTTCCACTGAAATCTCTTTCCAGTGTTTCTAAAAATCTCGAACCTGATTCTGTTATGGATATTGGCACCCTAGAATCTGGGCCAGCGATGGCAGAAAGAAACAAAGCGCAATCAGAAACATTCCGTGCCATCGGTCCAGACACAGAAATTGGACCCCAACCGACTTTTGAGGGAAAATTTGGAACTCTTCCAGGTGAAGGCCGAAACCCGACAACATTGCAAAAGTTAGCTGGATTCCTTAAAGATCCTCCAGTATCACTACCATCCGCAATCGGAACCATTCGAGAGGCTAAAGCAACTGCAGCTCCACCACTACTTCCACCACAAGTTTTTGAAACATCATATGGATTCAAAGTTTCTCCAAACACTTCGTTATAGGTTTGAGAGCCTGCGCCAAATTCGGGAGTATTAGTCTTACCAATGGTTATCGCCCCAGCCTGTTGAATCCTGTCCACAATAAGGGCGTTATGGTCTGGAACATAATCTCTATAAATTGGAGACCCAAAGGTGGTTCTGATTCCTTTGGTAGGAACCAAATCTTTATGAGCCACAGGTAGTCCCTGCAAAATACCTGTATTTTGGCCAGCAGCAATAGCAGAGTCTAACTTCTTTGCTTTTTCCACTGCTTGTTCGGGTAGCAAGGTAACTATCGCATTAACCTTGGGATTAATTCGTTCAACCTGCTGAAGGTGAGCCATCATTAATTCAACAGCTGAGACGTCTTTCCTCTTTATCATTTCGACCATCTCTACAGCAGACAAATTAACTAAATCGGAACTTAACATTATCTTTCTCCGACTAATATATTAATCAGTACTCGTGGCGAGGTTAGATTCATATTCCTGTTCGGCCTTTTGCCAATCAGGAATCAATAGTCGAGCCGGATTTTCAAGAACAATAATACTTACTGCTCCAGCCACACTCGCTACAATACTGATAGCTAAAGCCCAATTATACGACCCAAAAATATCGAAAATCGGACCGCCAACCCAACCTCCTAAAGCCATCCCAAGTCCTGCGCCAAACATTTGAAATCCATGTGTACCTCCCATAGGAGCATGTCCATAATACTTCCTGTTCAATATTGGGAATCCGCCCGTTTCACCACCATAGCCGATACCAAAACTTATAGCAAATATATAAAAAATACCTGGAAAATCTAAGAAGAACAAAAATAATACAGGTAGTCCCTGAAGAATGAAAAACACCGTCATGATAGTCCTGACACCTAATCGTTCACATAACATAGGTGTCGAAATCCTAGTAATAATGCTAACGGTCGACATTAGAGTAAGTATCAATGACGCGTTCACAAGGCTTAATCCTTCGGCAGTGGCAATAGGTATAATCCAAATAAGGACAACAGCATGCCCAACGCATCCCAAAAAGTGTATCGAACTAAGATTCCAGTAAGCAAGTGTCTTACGAATGTGTTTATTAAATTCAGAAAGTAGCTTCGCAGGCGGAATCTTGTCACTTAAGGGAGGATCACTTATCAAGGTTCCATAAGCTTTCAACGAGACATCCCCAGGCCTATTTCGAAAAACATATATGAAAGCTACCATTATTAAACTTGAAACAATACCAATCACCAAAAAAGCATCACTCCATCCCATCCTATCAACCAAGAACGCTATTAAAGGTGTCGCTAGAGCCGGGCCTACACCCCAAGAAGCCATTATTAATCCCATTGCCATCCCAAGATGACGCCTAAACCAAATCATGGCCGCAGGAATTAATGGAACCAGAAATATTGCTTGTGCAATCCCAAGTATAACTCCATATGTAAACCAAAAATGCCACCACTCAGTTACATAAGCAGTTGTTATCATTCCGATTAAGAAAATGACAGTGCCCATCAACATAGCTTTTCTAGCACCATATTTGTCCCCAAGCCCACCAGCCCAAGGTGACACCAAAGCCGATACTATGCTTGATAAAGCATAGGCGGCCCCAATTGAACCTTGACTCCAACCAAATTGCTCTTGTAATGGGTCAATAAACACACCAAAAGACATTCTAATCGCCGTGCCCACAATCTGCATACCAGCGATAATGACGACAATCACCCAAGCATAATGCCAATAAAAAAGCCCTTGAGTATTTTCTGTTTTATTGGATGGCATTTCTTTTCCTAAATGTTTCTCTATCTAGTGAAGCGGGCAGGCCCATAAAACCGTTTTCTCCCAGAGATATTCACTGTCCTGTCCTATTGATAAACGGCGCTCTTCAGCGGTAGCAGCAGCAGCAGCAGCTAGGTAGACACACAGAAGAANACTTACAGAAATCACCAATATAAACTGCAGTGGAACACCCAGCACTTTATGGTTTAAAACTCTCAATGTAAACACTTTCTAATAATTAACATAACGCATTTAAACCCGTCCGTGAATTATAGCTAAAAAATTATTGTATGTCTGTATATTTTTTCATGAAATGAAAATTAGTCATACTTTGCAAACATAAAGTCATATAAATATCGTCCCTATGGCAGAAAAAGATGAATTTGACAACTATTTTCTGATAATCTACGGTCACAGCCTACAAACCAACATATTTATATGGAGAAAAAATGGTACGACCCAATATTATTAGAGAGAAACTTAACTCAGACGAGCCCACATTGAGTACACATATTCACAGTGTTTGGCCAGCAGAAATAGAAGCTATTGGGCATGCTGGTGTTTATGACTACGTTGAATTTGTAGCAGAATACGGCCCTTCAGATCTACATGATCTCGACAACATGTGCAGGACATCTGAACTGCATGGTCTAGGAAGTATGATAAAAATCGACCAGAGTCTGATGCCATTTTTAGCCCAAAGGGGAATAGGCTCAGGATTCAATAGCGTTTTATTTACAGATGTTCGTAATATTGAAGACGTTAGAGATTGTATTACATCAGCACGCCCAGACCACCCAGACCATGGTGGAATGTATGGCGTTGCCACAAGGCGAAACTCCTATATGGGGTATGGAGGCACCCAAGAATATGTGGACTCTCTCGCAGACGTTGTGTTGGCATTCATGATAGAGAAAAAAGGTGCTGTTGATAATTTAGAAGAAATACTTTCTGAGCCCGGAGTAGAAATGGTCCAATGGGGGGGAGCTGATTATTCAATGAATATTGGTAAACCTCGCCAAATGACTGACCCGGAAGTTATGGCAGCTGAAGAAAAAACGTTTAAAACGGCTCTTAGTATGGGAGTCCCACCTAGAGCAGAGATAAATTCAGCCGATGAAACCAAAAGGTATCTCGATATGGGAGTTAAGCATTTTTCCATAGGAACAGACATAACCATTCTTTATAACTTTTGGAAAAATGAAGGTGTAAAGGTAATCCGGGCATTACAAGGAGAGTAGCAAAGTAAGTGGATCTAGAATTGGCTGGGAAAAAGGCAATTATTACTGGTGGGAGTAGAGGAATTGGCAAAGCAATCGCCCTCGAGCTAGCTTCAGAGGGCGTCGACGTAGCTATTTGCTCAAGATCTCAAGAAACATTAGAAATTTCAGCCAAAGAAATAAGAGATAAAACCGGACAAAATGTTTTCTGCTTAGTCACGGATACAACTGATGATTCTTCGGTAGCTAATTTCATCAAATACTCAGCCGAAAAGCTTGGAAGTATAGACATATTGGTTAACAATGCAGCAGCACCAGGCGGACTTGTTATGGGGGACATCGAGGATGCTAACCCGGATGAATTATTACTTGATATAAACACCAAAATAGTCGGATACTTGAGAGTTGCAAAGCAAGTAGTTCCATACATGACTAATCGGAATTGGGGCAGAATAATAAACATAGGCGGACTAGCTGCAAGGAGCGGTGGAACCATCAGCGGCATGAGAAATATTGCACTGTCTCATTTTACAAAAACGCTCTCAAACCAGCTTGGCCCCAAAGGGATCACTGTAAATATAGTCCATCCTGGTGCAACAAGAACGGAACAAACAGAATCTTCTCAAGCATCTAAAGCCAAAGAATCAGGAACTACAATATCAGAAATCGAAAGGCAAACAACATCCAATATTGACATTCGCAGAATTGTAGACAGCACAGAAATTGCCTACCTTGTTGCTTTCCTGGCCTCCGGTAAAGCTGGAGCAATAACAGGAGAATCAATTGCTGCAGGCGGAGGAGTAGGATCAGCAGTATTCACATAATAAATTTCAACTTCGTTCTGAAAACCACAATAATTGGAAGGAGATTTTATGTACACAACAGATCAATTCGAAGGAATGCTAGCCGGAACCATTACAATCAAAGGGCATAATGGAGATGCTATAAACACCTATTTGGCACGGCCGGAGGGACCTGGTCCATTCCCATCAGTTGTGGTAATACACCACCTACCCGGATGGGATGAATTATACAGGGAATTTACTCGCAAATTAGCTCATCATGGATATATGGCTATTAGCCCAGATTTATACTGTCGAGAAGGAAAAGGAACTCCTGAAGATGTCGCTGCTGCAGTGAGAGCTGATGGCGGAGTAGCAGACGCACAAGTTATGGGAGATCTTCAAGGCGCTGCCGATTACTTACTATCTCTACCAACATCCAACGCAAAAGTTGGAGTTTTTGGAACTTGCTCTGGAGGGCGTCACGCTTTTCTTGCTGGATGTCTTTTGAACGTATTCGATGCAGTTGTTGAATGTTGGGGAGGTAACGTCATAATGAACAGTGACCAACTTACTGAAAAACAACCAGTATCTCCGAACGAATACACAGATAAATTAAATGCCCCACTTTTAGGTCTATTTGGAGACCTAGACCAAAGTCCCACTGTCGATCAAGTCAACCAACATGAACAAGAGCTGAGATCGGCAGGAAAGAATATAGAATTCCATAGGTACCCTGAAGCGGGACATGGATTTTTCTACTACGACCGACCAATTTACCATCAAAGTTCAGCCATAGACGGATGGGACAAGATGTTTAATTTCTTTGGAAAACACTTAAATTAGGAGATCCACATGTGCACAATGATCTGTGAACAAACAGAAATAGAAGGAAGTGGCAAAGGCACAGAAGGTTGGTTTCCACTACAGAAAGCCAACGTATCATATGACCATCCATTTAATGCTCCATGGGAATACGGAGTCAACATAGATTTTGTAAATCCAGATAGGGGAATGGGAGCAAGAGTTGCTGTTGAACTCAGTCCACAATCAGCCAAGGAACTCGCTGAAACCATCTTCGCTGCTCTTGAAAGAGGAGAAAAAGACCCGCAAATACAAATATCCGTTCTGTAATCTACCTTGGGCGTTTTGATGTAGGCCTGCTTAGAATGTACCATGTACCAATAAGCGCAACGCTAAGTACGCTTACCTTAAAAATCCAATTATATGGAGCGTACAAAGATAAGGCTGTAAAAATCCAAATGCATGATATCGAAATCACCTTGGCTTTTAATGGCATCGCACCGGTCTCTAAAAACTCTTTAATTAATTTTCCAAAAACCCTATGATTTGTCACCCATAAATACATTTTACGGTTCGACCGCATAAAGCAACCCGCTGCCAAAATCAAAAAAATTGTACCGGGCAGTCCAGGTAATACATACCCAGCTATGCCAATACCTAAAAATAAAAACCCCGCACAGTAATAAATATATTTTTTAAGACGTGAGAACAAAATTAACACCAAAAGAATTGTTTTATACAATCACAGAAGATTAACATCAAATCCAGAAAAAAATAAATATCTGATTTAATTATCAATAAGGAGCATCAATGAGGCTCAATAACAAGGTGGCAATAATAACGGGAGGAGCATCTGGTATGGGTAGGGGAGCAGCTGAAATATTTGCAAAGGAAGGTTGTGCGGTAATTATAGCTGGACGCCGCAAATCAGAAGGGAAAGCTGTAGCTTCCATGATCAAGGAAGAAGGAGGAAAGGCCGAATTCATCCAAACAGATGTTTCCAAATCCAACCAAGTTCAGGAATTAATGGAAGAAACTGTTAACTTATACGGCAAGGTAAACATTCTATTTAACAACGCTGGAATCAATAATCATGTGAGAGGAAACCCAGATGAAGAAAGGGAAGAAGACTTTGACTCTATAATATCCACCAATTTAAAAGGTGCATTCCTTTGCATTAAATTCGTTGTTCCATTAATGATAAAAGAGGGTGGCGGATCTATCATAAACAACTCCTCCGTATTAGATTCAGCCGCAGCGCACACATCTTCCGCCGCATACCATATGTCAAAAGGTGGTATGGCAATGCTGACAAAAAAAGCATGCATTGCCTACGCTAAATACAATATAAGGGTAAACACTATTCAGCCAGGGGCAATAGCAACAGAAATGTCAAAAATCAAATGGGAAAACTTAGATAATAAAGATATAATTGAGACGCGGGAAAGCATTCAACCATTACAATTAATGGGCCATCCATACGACGTGGGTTACGCTGCATTATATTTTGCGTCAGACGAATCCAAATTCGTCACAGGATCTTCACTACTTGTCGATGGTGGCATGAGTGCATCAATAGCCTAAATATTTATACGAATGTACAACTAACACTAACTACAAAATATCCCAAATTGTAAACAGAAACTAACAATTTATTGAATTCACAAAAAAACGAACCTAGACCGATCGATCATTCCTCTATAAAGCCGTGGTCTGCATTCATTTTTCCTGGATTCAGGCTCTTGTGGATCTCCGGTGTTTCTTCTTCAATCACAATGATGGTAAGAAATATTGGCTTCGGAGTTTGGCTTTACGAAGAAACTGGTTCAGGTTTGCAACTTGGACTAATAGGAATAGTACAGCTAGCTGTGCAAATGCCAGCCATATTATTCGGTGGATCATTCGCAGACTGGATAGACAGAAAAAAATTAATTGCAGTAACGCAATCATTCAGTTTTATACTAATTAGTATCGCTACGATACTTTTGATTACTGACGAATTAAGGCCAATGCATATATTTTCCATTGTAGGCATACTAGGAGTAACCAGCACAATGGGAGGACCCGCCAGGTCTGCAATGACAGCAAATGTGGTCCCTGAAACGCATCTAATGCATGCTGTTACGTCCAACACCGCAACCTTTCAAATTAGCGCGATCATTACGCCGTTGGTCTTTTCATTAGCGTACAGCTTGGTAGGGCTAGTGGGAGTTTTTGCCCTTGGAATAATTTTCTCTATCCCAGCGACCATAATGCCATTATTGATAGATCCACTTTATGGAAAGAAAGACTCCGATATGGGGAAGGCAGCTCACACATCGGAAAAGAAACGTCACAGAAATCATATTCTAAACGTGCTAGATAGAGAATTTAGCCGAATATGGGCTGGATTCACTTTTGTTAAACAACACCCCATCTTACCTGGACTATATATTATGGACATCGGGGTCACAGTATTCAGCTATTACAGAGAAATAATGCCTTTAATAGTAGATAGGTTATTTAGACAAGGATCTGTATGGATTGGTCCATTAACCGCCGCAAACTCTCTAGGAGGAGTTGCAGGTAGTTTTCTCGTCCTGTTTATGGCAAATTTCAGAGCAAAAGGGCAACTCGTATTGATTGCAACTGGTCTCTATGCATTACTATTGTTTGCATTTGGTTCAATTCAATTCCTATCAGCTAACCCCATTACGTTAGTCGTGGTAGGTGGGGTGATTATCGCTTCCTTGGGAGCATCTGATGCTGTAGGCATGACCACCAGGCAAACGACCGTACAACTAACGACCCCAGATGACATGAGAGGGCGTGCAGTAAGTTTTCATTCCTTCAGTGCAATGAGCGCGAACAACCTGGGAACTTTTGAAATCGGATTTATGTCATCTAGAATCGGAGCTGGCAATACTATGTTATTAGGTGGCTGCATCGCAGTAATAGTTGTCATAACTGTGTGGCGATTGATACCCGGTCTCCGCAATTACAGATACCCATAATTGCCTCTCAAATCAACGCCAGTTTTTCCTCTGGTTGAGAAATCTTTTGGCTAGCAACTATACATTCTTGCTCATCTAAGTCTAACTGCTTAAATCTTTCAGCAGAATCCAGAATTTTTTCTAGAAGTTTATATTCACCGCAAGAAGGCGCGGTATGAATCGGTTGTGATAATTGCCACCATAACGCGGTATCAATTTCTTCCTGACTTCTATGAGGGTCGTACCAGGTACCAAGATCCTTCAATTTACTACCCCAACCCCCTCGGGCGATCATTTTGATAGTTTGTATCCCAACATCTTTTTGGTTACAAATTGATATCAATTTCTCAGCATCTAATCTATATTCCTTGTTTTTATACATGGATGCGTTAACTGGGAACATAACTGTGTCAAAATCAAATCTATTCAATGCTTCAATATGCGTTTTGGGAACAGTAGGCCCATGCCCCGTTATTCCTAACCACTTCGTTAAACCTTGCTCTTTCATTTCTACAAGAGCTTTGAGGGCTCCATTAGAAGAAGTCACTTGATCCAAGGTTTCAATGTCGATCACTGCATGTAATTGAAAAAGATCAAATGAATCAACGTTCATTCTGGTCATAATATCTTCGATATTCTGCCATGCCTCATCGCGAGTACGCATAGGAGTTTTAGATCCTAGAAACATATGATCTCTTAATTCTGGCATCCATGGAGCAACTCGTTCCATGGAGTCAGCATATCCAGGAGCTATGTCTATATGGTTAACCCCATAATCCAAACACTTTTGGATCACATTATCTGCACGATCTTGCGTAAGCTTCCCAATAGAATAGGCCCCAAATGTNACCACAGTACTATNGTGATTTGTCTTACCTAATCTTCTCTTNTCCATATTAGATACCTTTCATTTAAACGAATATTANATTGAGTACTATGCTAGTATAAATCTGTGAATACAAACAATGCCAANCAGCACCATAGCATCCCATACATTTGGCTCGGTGTCTTCGCTCATCCAGATGATGAGACTTCAGCAAGCGCCGGAACGATGGTCAAATGGATCGCTGAAAACAATGAAGCCTANGTAATAACCGCNACAGGGGGNGAACTAGGTACATTAGGCACCGGTGACTTAGTTATTCAAAGAGAAAATTTGGCATCTGTGCGAGAATCTGAACTAAGAAATAACTTGGCATTGTATGGATGTCATTCCCCTTTTCTATTNCGGTACCGCGATCAAGAATTGGCTATCGAATCAACAGATATTTTATCGGCAAAAGTTCTNAACGTTATCAAAAAAGTACAACCTCACGTGATCGNTACCTTTGGGCCAAGCGGGATATCNAANCATACGGACCACATAGCAATCCACCATGCGACGAAACAAGCGTACGAGGAATACAAATCTAAAAGTGGTNAAAAAAGTCCGATCTTAATTTACCCTTCTTTGTCAGAGGAAACTGCTAAGCAGTATTCGTTGAATTTAAGTTCCGCTGAAAAAAGAATGGACATTGTTATCGATATTAACTCATCTATCAACGTCAAAATTGAGGGATTACGAAATTATAAAAGCCAAGAAGACGCTCAAGAATTTGCAAAACGGTTAAACGACCTAAAANATGACAGGAATACCAACATAGAATCATTTTCTGTAAGTTCTAGCACCCCAAACGATTGGCAAAATTATCCAGTCGTGGATTATTTGAAAAACCTCTAAGCTTCTTCAGTCAATTCTTCAGGAGAAGTAATTGATTGGCCCGCCACTATCAGAGATAAGGCACCTATAGCAAATAAAACACCAGTAGTGAAAAAAGCCAACCCGTAAGCATCAGTTGAATCGTAACTCANTCCAGCGATCAAGGGACCTGTAAAAGACGGAATCGCATGGGCTACAGAAATAACGCCCATTATTGAACCAAAATACTTAACTCCGAACGATTCTATAACAATCAACTGATACAAAGCTCCNAAAGCTCCCAAAAAGAATCCCATAGAAGGAACAATTATCCATAGTGGGATTTCGTTACCAGCATAGACCATTAAACACACGCATACAGATTGGCCAATCAAATCAATGATCAATGCTAATCGAGGGCCATATTTGTCAGAAAATGCCCCCAATATAAATTTGCCAATCATTCCGAAGGTGGCAAATACCGTCACTGACAACGATGCTGTGGCTTCATTAATCCCATTAAGAATAAGGTGTGGGTACACTTGAGGTAAAAGAGCGCTGTAAGTGAATCCCCCACAAACAGAAGCAATCAAGATGGAGTAAAACAACTTTGTTTTTAATGCCTGCGAAAGAGTATAACCAGTCACTATTGAATTTTTATTTTCGAAACCTGAGCCGTCACTTTTTATGAAACTAGGATTTCTGACTATCGAAAAGCATAAAACAGCAACNATAAGTCCCAATATCCCCANTCCTCCATAACCCACTTTCCAACTAAAAAAAACAATCAGGAAAGCTAATAATGGCTGAACAGCCATTCCCCCNAAATTATTCCCCATAGCTGTAACACTTAATATTTTCCCCCTATTACGAGGAAACCATAAGCCAACCAACTTTCCAGGNGGAAGCATTGCACCTCCCACCATAGAAAATGATTGAACACCCCCTAGCACATACCAATGCCATAATTCAGTCATAAATGGTCTTAATAAATAACTTACACTAAAAACCAACANGGAAAGAAACATAATGTTTCTAGCTCCATGTCTATCGATTAGTCTTCCAATAAAAGGAGAAATAAACGAACCGAAAGCAATTAGGGAAAGAGAAATTCCGATCTGAGTCCTACTCCAACCAAATTCAGTTTCTAGAGGCCCAACAAAATGGCCAAAAGAATACTGCGATCCGCCTATCATCACTGAAGAAGCCAAAAAACATGATAGAGCTATAAACCAGCCTCTATGTACTTTAAAGTTGAAGCTTGNTGGAAAAACCGACTTATTCAAAATCAAAAACTTTCAATGCGGTTCTGCTAAGAATATGCTCTAGTTCAACTTCGTTATGAAAACATGGATGCATCTTTGTTCCGAGCAAAGCATTCATATAGCCTTCTCTGCCACTGACTGGCGGATAATCACTCCCCCACATCATCCGTTCAACACCGAAATAGTCTTTAGCTATCTCAAATAATGTAGGTATNTCATCATAAAACTTCAGATCGTAAGTCGCATTGAGCACATCAGGGCGATTCGATATTTCAGCAATGCCAGGCACCTTTATATAGACATTTTCGTATGAAGAAATTTTCATTGCTCGGTGGAATTTTTCATATCCAGAGGATGGACCTTGCCCGTTCAGGNGAAATCCGGCCTTCTCTCCACCGCCTGCCAGGTGTTCAATCACGATTGGAATGTCCTGGTAACGGCCTACTAAACTCATGAATTCTTTACTTCCAAAATCATCAACGGTTCCCATCATACTAACTATCATGCCTAGTTCACCGATCTTACTCCATAAGGCTAACGGTTCTTTGTACAAACTGTGTGTCTTCATGTTCAATCTAATACCGACAGCTCCTTCGTATTTCAATCTCTCTACATCACCAACTGCGTCATTACTCTTTGGATCTACAATGCCGACGACATTAAATTTACCTGGATATTTCGAAATGCAATCAAATAAATATGAATGATCATAATTACCATATTCAGGCAAGCCATGCTGTATCAAAACAGCATTACTAACTGAATTCAATTCCATTTGCCGTATAAGCATTTCGATTGGTTCAAACCAGTTCAGTCCGGCATGGGTGTGTGTATCTATAACTCTCAATTCAAATCCCTTTGCTATAAGATTAGACTGGCCGATCACCCTTGTCGCATAATACCCTATGTCAAACAGTTAACAGGAGAACCATATGCCAAAATTCGTATTTATGCCCCCACAAGACGAGCTCAAGAAAGAGTTCGCCTCCAGGCTCGCTGATACTTTACCAGATTACGAAGTTAGATCACCGGAAACGGATGAAGAAGCATTAACAGAAATTACAGACGCAGATGCGGCAATGGGCTGGATACCTCCAGAATCGCTAAAAGCTGCCAAAAACGTGAAATGGCTACATAACCCAGACTCAGGTCCCTTTTTTGGTTACTATTACGATGAACTTATGGACCATCCATTAACTATAACTAACCCTAGGGGAATATATTGGGATCACATATCCCATCATATACTTATGTTCGTTCTATCCCTTTCCCGAGGCCTACCTTGGTACGAAAAGGCGAGACAAGGACGTATTTACGATAAATCGGTCAGAAAGTCTCCTTACCTCTATCTTGGAAATTCTGTAGCTCTCATAAATGGAGTGGGGGGAATAGGCCACGAGACAGCACGATTGCTTATGGAATTTGGAGTTACAGTGATCGGAGTAGACCCCAATCCGAGCTATCATGTGGAAGGGATGGAAATACACTCTCCAGATAAGCTGAATGAGTTGCTCCCTAAAGCTGATTTTGTAATCACCACGGTACCACACACACCGGCCACTGAATTCACGTTCAATGCCGAAACATTTGCTCTTATGAAAGACACNGCNTACTTCATTAATATAGGCAGAGGAATGGTATGTAAAATCGATGANNTAGCTGACGCAATTGAATCCGGAAGTATAGCCGGCTGTGGNCTCGATGTATATGAAATTGANCCCTTCCCNAGTGATCATAAGCTATGGGGACTAGATAATGTNCTAATGACGCCGCATGTCGCTATTGTTGACGCGGAAAACATACCAGAACGTAGATTTGAAATCCTGTTAGATAATGCAAAGTTATTCCTGTCTGGGGGAGAACTAAAAAATATAGTTGACAAAGATACTTGGTGCTAAAAAAATTAATAAAAGGAAGGAGAAACCATGGCTGAGTTGAGACCAAATATAGCGAAGAGAAATCTAGCTGCAGGGAAAATAGTATCTGTTCCTATGGGCCCGCACAACGGAGATTTAATAGAGCATTTTGGGCCCTTGGGTTTTGATGCAATGTGGTTGGAGGGAGAGCATGGGCCGGTAGATTTTAACAACATACCAGATTTGACACGCGCATGTGATGTGGCAGGTTTATCTTCGATAGTAAGAGTTCACCAAAACGAGCCTGCTGTAATTTACAGAACTTTTGACCTTGGAGCACAAGGNATTACAGTACCTCATGTAAATACTNAACAAGAAGCCGAAGCAGTAGTAGATGCCGCAAAGTTTGGTCCCATTGGAAACAGGGGATCCTTCACCAGTCGGCAAGGGATAGGAGTATCCGATTATTTCCAAAAAGCTAACGATGAGACAATGGTAATAATTTTGATTGAGGACATAATCGCTGTTAACAACCTTGATGAAATATTGGAAGTTGACCACATTGACGTNTTTTTTGTTGCCCCAGGTGATTTAGCTCAAACCATGGGATACCCCGGCGGAGCAGGCAAAAAAGAGGTTGTTGAAGTAGTAGAAAATTCAATTAAAAAAATAGTCGCTTCAGGACGAACAGCAGGGACTCTATCAGGAGCTAATTCTGTGGCCAGATACAAAGAATTGGGCACAAGATTTTTCGCTTTCAGTTGGACTCCTTGGCTGGCCGAGGGTGCAAAAGAGTTCCATAAGGCGGTTCAGTCATCATAACAAATAAATTCGTTACCTTCGGGGAAACTATGGTTCAATATAATGCCTTATACGAGGGCTCNTATGACTCTCAAAANGCACACCTTTCTGATGTTGCTGGAGCAGAATCNAACGTTGCGGTTAACTTATCTAAACTGAAACCTAAAAACCTAGATATATATTGGGTCAGCCTATTAGGCAAAGATGAGCCTGGCGAGCTAATCCGACAAGAACTTATGAATCAGATCAACGTCGAAGCCCCGATGATTCCTGAAGAGAAAACCGGTATATCTTTCCTCAACCATTACACCAATGGAGACCACATAAAAACGTACGAAAGAGCAGGAAGTGCCGCAAGCAAATTAAATTTTGATTTTTTNGANGCGACCATAACCGATGCAAACATNGTTCATATGACTGGAATAACCCCAGCATTAAGCNAGAGCTGCCANAACACTACATTTGCGGCTCTAGAAAAATGTAAATCCCAAGGCTCCCTANTCTCNCTTGATGTGAATTACAGAGAACAATTATGGGACCCACAAATCGCTAGACACACCCTNGATAAAATGATTCCTTATNCCACCATATTCAAAGTTGGCCTGGATGAGGCAGANATGATATGGAATGAAAACCTGTCAGGGGAGGATTACGCTGAAAAATTCCACCAAGGGCAAGGGACGATCAGTGTTGTCACTTTAGGTTCTGAAGGAGCAGTACTCTTCAACGGGATTTCGATGATAAAACAACCCGGTCTTAANGTTGAAGTGGTAGATCCGATTGGTGCAGGTGATGCATTCGTGGCAGGTCTAATCAGAGGATTATTAACGGATATGAATGAATTCATATCAAAAGAACTTATCGGGTCCCTAAATGACAAAAACCTAAATTACTGTTTGAGAATGGCAAATATTTGTGGTTCTATGACTTGTACGCGAAAAGGGGACACTGCAGCCATGCCAACTATGAATGAAATCGACCAGTATTTGTAATTTNAAAATCATAATTAAAGANANAATTATAAACAATTNATTTAAACAGGAGAACAAATGTACCGAATACGAAGAGTCTATAAAACTAAACCAGGTGAAGCGGCGAATGTGGCCAAACTAGTTTATGCTCAAGCNAAAATGTATAGAGATGTTGGGCATCGAAGCGACTTCAGTGTCTCATTCAACGGATACACTCTTCCTGGCGAGACAAATATTGTAATTTTAGAATGGACTGACGACAAAATTATGTCCCCAAGCAGACCAGACAATATAATCCCAAAACGTGAAGAGATAATGGCTGCGGGGATGAAATACCGCCCACTGCTGGAGAGTCAGCATATAGAATTCTACGAAATGGTGGACCCTGCAGAAATGGGAGACTGATCTAANGGGCCTCAACTAGTAACTCAACATGAATTTTAAAACGGGAAAAATCGCAGACGACTATATCCAAGCACCCGATGGTTCGGAAATACGACTCCTTCATCAGCTTAANGGTGGTGGATTATCCGAGTGCACTTTGCAGATCAACCAAATATCTGAGGCGGTTATNCATAAAACCGTGGAAGANATATGGTTNGTAACNCAAGGACAGGGAGAGATATGGTTAAAAGANANCCAAGANGAAAAAATAATATCTATATCAGAAGGNTNTACTTTAACAATCCCTCTAGGCACGGGCTTCCAGTTTAGAAATACNGGTAGAGAAAAGTTAAAAATAATTATATCTACGATGCCACCNTGGCCAGGAAACGATGAAGCCCTCAAAATATGTGGTAGGTGGTAGCAATTTATCTGGAGCTATAAATTATGAACGAAAGATTAGATATAAGAGACGATAAGTTCAACGAAATCTTATGCGAAAATTCTCGAGTTGAACATATTGCCACTGGATTTGGATTTACCGAAGGTCCCTTGTGGAAGAATAACAAACTACTTTTCTCAGACATACCAAACAGCAGAATAGTTCAGTATTCATTGTCAGAAGAAGGTGCCAGCATCTCAACCTACAGATATCCAAGCGGGAATTCTAATGGGCTTACATTGGACTTAGACAACAAACTTATCGCTTGTGAACACACCAATAGAAGAGTGTCCCTGACAGATGAAACCGGCAATGTTTCTGCTATAGCCACCCGTTACAACGGTAAACGACTAAATAGCCCTAATGATGTAGTAGTAAAATCAGACGGTTGGGTTTATTTTACTGATCCTCCATATGGATTAGCTCGAATGACTCAGGGAAAGGAACTTCCTTTTAATGGCGTTTATCGTGTAGCCGGGAATGGTACAAATTTAGAGTTACTCATATCTGATTTAAACGGCCCGAACGGACTAGCATTCTCCCCCGACGAAAAGCATCTATACATCGCAGACTCTTTAGATAAATTAATTAATGTTTATGAAGTAAATAGTGACGGGTATCCCGTAAACGGTAAACTATTTTTCGACATGAATACCGAGGACGAAGGTGTACCAGACGGGATGAAAATTGATACTGAGGGAAGGATCTACTCTTCAGGTCCTGGAGGTATTTGGGTTTTCGAAAACTCTGGGCTACTTCTGGGAAGGATCCTAACAAAAGAAATCCCGGCGAATTGTGCATGGGGCGAGGACGGTTCGACATTATTTATTACAGCTCGCACTGGAATATATAAAATAAGGCTAAACGCAACGGGAATCCCTGTAGGAATTAGGTGAAATAACTATTTAAATCTGGAAGGGCGGTAAGGTTCCAAACAGTCGGTTTTAGTCCCAGTCATTATTTCTAATGCAGACAAGTTCCCCACGATAGGGGCCAGCGTCGCACCACTGTGCATCAGAGTTATATATATATTAGTGGCCTCCGGCGCAAATCCCAACACTGGTAATCCGTCAATTGGCATAGGACGATACCCAACAGGAACTCTTATAGCCTCAACATCTGACAGTGCGGGAAAATATCTTATAGCTCTTTCAATCAGTGAATCAGCATATTCCTGAGAATCATCGTCTGATTCATTTTCCTGATCACCAGCCCCAAACATTACTACGCCGTCATGGTCTTGCCTTATGTGAATTCCATTGCCCCATTCATCTGATGGAGGCAAGTATAAGGATGAAAGATTCTTTATTATGGGAGGTATAGGTGCAGTTCTGGCTACAACCCCAGGACTTATACGTTGAGGCAATTTAATACTGGCCATATCAGCTAGTTGTGTGGAATCTGTACCAGCTGCAATCACTACTTTGTCAAACACAAAGTTTTTACCGTTTACTTCTAAATTCACTTCATCACCTTCAAGAGAAATATCATCAACAGAACTATTCAAATGTACTTCTCCTCCATGTTCAACAACTTTGTCCATACAAGCCTCAGCAACTTTTGTAGGCAGGACATGACCTTCAGACATGGTGTGTACACCTAATTCAAAAGGGCCAATCTCCATATCGGGCTCAAGCCTCGCAAATTCTTCTCTAGATATCAACCGAGCCGCATACCCCCATTCTTGCACCTTTCGACATTGCGCCAGCAACTCTTGGCTACCCTCTGAGCCGGCACAATAAGTAACAACCCCTCCCCATCGCAGACCAACATCTTTACCTAATTTTTCGACAAATCTAGTCCATAATTCCATGGATCTGTGATTCAAATCGAAATAATGTCTTGGAGATTTGCCAAACGCGTTCAACCAAGCAAAGGAGTGACTGCTGGCTCCAGATCCTGCCGAATTTTTATCAAACACTGTCACGTCCGCACCAAATTCAGACAGATGGAACGCCACAGAACCTCCAACCACGCCAGCACCAATAACCGCGATTCGATTTGAATTTGACATAACATGCACCTCTATATTTTTACAGTACTGTACACCAAAAGCACTCTAAGTTAATGTTTCAACCTACAGGGATATCAAAAAAGGAGATCTCATGCTTAGAAACGAGTTGAAAATCAGATTAAAAAACAAAGAAACAGTTTATGGAACTATGGTACAAGAAATGACATCCCCAACCGTAGCTCAAATATTCAAAAGATCAGGATTTGATTTCATAATGGTTGATTGTGAGCATAGCCCTTATGATCATTCCACTGTAAGAGAAATATTGAGAGTGGCTCGCTTAGAAAAAATATACCCTATGGTAAGAATAAGAAACTTAGACTACAGTTTAGTGACAGGATATTTAGATGCAGGGGCTATGGGTTTAATGTTACCTAGAGTCGAATCTCCCAATGACACAAATACTCTTGTGGAATTTATGAAATATCCCCCTCTGGGGACTAGAGGATTATCTTCTGACGCCCCCCATTCCGATTATCATTTCGGAGAATTACAAGAATTTATCGACACTCATAATGCTGACACTTTAGTGATCGCTCAAATTGAAAGAAAATCAGCTGTAGAAAACCTTAAAAAAATATTATCTAATCCTGAAATAGATGTCGCTTTAGTAGGGCCCGAGGATTTATCGTTATCTTATGGTGTGCCAGGCCAAACTAATCATCCGGAAGTTAAAAAAGCCATAGAAAAAGTTATTCATACGGCAAAAGACATGAATGTTGCATCTGGTATTCACATGGGTAATATAGAAGCCTTAAAGGAATGGCGAGCCAAAGGTATGCAGATGATCATGTATAACTCAGATTTAGGCTTTCTGCTAGACGGGGCTACAGATAATTTACAGATATTAAAAAAGGACAAATAGATCTATGAGTGGCTACGATATTGTGATTTCCGGTGGACGAGTTATAGACCCAGAATCTGGTCTAGATTCNATTAAAAACCTAGCGATCAGTGATGGGAAAATAGTAGAAATATCTGATAAAANTTTAANTGCTGAAGAAACTATAGAAGCAACAGGACAAGTGGTTGCTCCTGGATTCATNGATCTACACTGCCACCCACAAGACACTGACATATTCGGTGTCCAAGCTAAAGATGGGGTAACGACAACTTTAGAACTTGAAGTAGGCACAAATGATATTGCTGGTTTCTATAAAAAATGGGAAGGACATTCACCAATAAATTTCGGTGCAAGCATAGGCCATATTCCAGTAAGAATGAAGGTCATGAATGACCCCGGGGTATTTTTACCGTCTGGCGACGCTGGAAGAAAAGCTGCTAGTGTACAAGAGATTGCCGAAATGGAATTACTGCTNAGAAAAGGNCTTNAAGATGGAGCTCTTGCTGTTGGATTTGGACTGGACTACACCCGAGGTGCTAGTCGCCACGAAGTACTAAAGATGTTTAATATCGCAGCAGAGTACGAAGCATCCTGCCACGTACATCTGAGAGGTAAAGGCCATTTAGAACCACTAAATGCCATAGAAGCACTTGAAGAAGTAATCGCAGCCTCAGCAATAACAGGAGCTCCTCTGCATGTCGTACACATCAACAGTACTGGGATGAAGGCGGTACCGATACTTCTAGATATGATCGCGGGGNCAAGGAAAAGAGGNTTAGATATCTCAACAGAATGTTACCCATACACTGCCGGAATGACCAAAATCGAGTCTGCGTTATTTGATGACGGGTGGCAGGAGCATTATGGAATAGACTATGAACAACTAATGCGTCCTGACACTGGGGAATATCTCACACAAAAGACTTTTGCAGAATATAGGGAGAGTGGAGGATGGATAATTACTTTTTCTACCCCTGAGGAATCCATGAATGCGGCCGTTACACATCCATTAACCATGATTGCTACCGACAGCATTATAGAAGATGGGAAAGGCCANCCAAGAACAGCTGGATCCTACACCAAAATACTTGGGGAATTTGTTAGAAACAAAAAAAATCTATCNTTAGTTAATGCTTTGTCAAAAATGAGTTTAATGCCAGCGCAACGTCTAGAAAAAAGAGCCCCTGCCTTTTCCAAAAAAGGAAGACTGCAAGTAGGATGTGATGCCGACATTGCTGTGTTTAACCCAAATACCGTAATTGACAATTCTACTTATACCGACCCAACTGCGGCCCCAACTGGCATGAACTACGTTTTAGTCAATGGAACACCGGTTGTATCAAAAGGTGAATTAGAAGAAGCATCATTCCCNGGAAAAGGCGTCTTAGCTCAATGAAAAGTCTAGACTATCTCTAAAAACTCAANGACTACAATTCCTCCCAATTAGCAATAATTCATGAATTAATAACCTCAGGATTTAAACAGGCAGGCATTTCTTCACCTTTAAGAAAATTTATAACGTTATCCGCTGCCATCAAACCCATTCTCCTAAGGGTAGCCGCACTTGCACTAGCAATATGGGGGGTAATTATTACATTATCCATATGGACTAATGGGTCGTCCGGCGCAATTGGTTCAGGAGAAGTCACATCTAAAGCAGCACCGGCAATCCCACCTTTCCCTAAACAATCCCTAAGCGCATCTGGATCTACCGTACCACCTCTAGATGTGTTGATAAGAAAAGAATCTTTTTTCATCATTTTCAGCTGTT
Source organism: Chloroflexota bacterium (assembly GCA_002717465.1). Lineage (GTDB taxonomy): Bacteria > Chloroflexota > Dehalococcoidia > Lucifugimonadales > UBA826. The sequence continues at coordinate 25,954 of PBDQ01000013.1, read as the reverse complement.
CGCTACCAATAAAATTCGTTGTTTCAGGACCTAATGGGATATGGATGGAAACATAGTCTGATGTGGATAATAAATCATTGATATCCGGAGTCCATTGAAGGCCATATTTTTCTTCGTCCTCCTCTTTACGAGTCCGTGAGTAATATTTGATCTTCATATCAAAGCCTGTAGCTCTTTTNGCAACTGCAGTGCCGATCAGTCCAAGGCCAATCAATCCAAGTGTTTTACCGTATACATCTGTCCCTAAATATGGAGTTTGATCAAATATTTTCCATTCCCCAGAAATGACCTTACGATTCGATCGAGTGACCTGCCTAGCCAAGGACAAAATCAACCCCATTGTAAAATCTGCACATGATTCATGTAGTATGCCTGGAGTATTCCCAATNGCTACNCCGTTTTTTGTCGCGGCAGCCACATCAATATTATCAATTCCTATAGCTCTGGTGCCTACAACCTTAAGCTTCGTTGCTGCTTCAAACACTTCAGCATCCATAATGTCATTGGATTCAATCATCATCCCATCACATTCAGTAACTTTCTGTAGTATTAAATCCTTTGGAGGAGGAGTCGGTTCCGGCCAAACTTCTACTACATCAAAATTTTCTTTCAGTTTCTCGATAGCATCGGGAACTATGATTCTGGTTACATATATTTTTTCTGAAGACATATCCTCTCTCCTATCACTTCTTGCATCCTAAATATATTAGGTTTCCAAACGTTTTAACNTTTATTCAATTCTGCCAACAACGATTTTATTCTCTCTAAGTCAGGCACGCTATGAAACCGCATCACTTCATCTTTATCGCCACTATATAAAATAAATGTCGGTACTATTTTGGATTCAACTCCCATCTTCAACGCTGTTCCGAATTTAGTATGAACATCAGACCTTACAACCCGGAAGTATTTTCCAGATTTTTCTTGTAATCTGTCAACGGCAGATTTCATGGACATGCAGCCAATTCAAAAATCTGAGTACAAATACAATAAAAATGGTTCATTCGAATTGTTTATTGAAACCCAACTAGACTCCGTCAATTCCAATACAGAACTCGTCTTGATTGTCATGTGGAACCATATTAACGCAACCAAAANGATTCCGATTATTGGAATGCTAAACTTCCAACCGACAATACGAAGCAATATCAATGTGCAAAAAACTAATATCAATACAGAAACAACTANAAAAGAATATTGGTTTATCTGATTGAACAAAATTTTATTCCTAATATTTCAANCACAAATTCAAANCATAAAAAAAGGGTGAATCCNTTAGCGAATTCACCCTTTNTTTTATTGACGAATGTGGTTAAACAGCGACCATATCATGCCCACAACACATTGGGGACTTTATCTTCCCACAACCGTTGGAGCATTGAGCTACCCCTACACTACTTCCNTCGTCTTTTTCAATTGTGGCATGAGTCAGTTCGGTACCGCATTTACCGCAAGTTATATTGTGAACTTCCATACCGCAATCACCACAACTATAGTTTGACATAATTTATCTCCTTATTCCTATGAAACATGTTTGCTTGCTATGACGNAAATTATACNCAACTTATCCAAAGTAGGGTAGTCAAATCAAAAAACAGTGAGTAGTATTGCTCTCCGCAGATGCGAAACAAATGGAACTGCATAGGGGATACAAATGGCTGATAAACCACTAAGAGTAAGTTACGGAGAATATGTGTATGAAAGTGTCCCAGGCTGGGCACCACTCCCGAATGGGTGGGAATGGAACCACGTTGTAGGAGTAGGGGTTGACAGCAATGATCGAATCTTTGCATACAACAGAAGTGATCACCCTATGATCGTACTAGACAAAGACGGAAATATTCTTGACGACTGGGGACAAGAAACATTCGTCACTGCTCATCATTTAGAGATCGGGGCAGATGACTCAATATGGACAACCGACAACGGTGACCATACTGTTCGAAAATGGACAGCAACCGGTGAACTACTTATGACCCTTGGAACACCCAATGAGCCAGCGCCAGAGCAAAGCGGCGAACCATTCAATAAACCTACGGACATCGCATTNGGCCTAGATGGGTCAATATACATAGCTGATGGATACGGAAATTCGCGAATCCATCACTTCACACCTCAAGGAAAAATCATAAGGTCATGGGGAGAAAGAGGAACCGGCCCAGGTCAATTCATGATCCCGCATGGCGTGGCCGTGGACCCAACTGGACTGGTTTATGTGTGTGACAGAGAGAATAGCAGGATCCAAGTCTTTACTCCCGATGGACAATATGTGACTCATTGGCGAGGTGTCCACCGACCAAATCAAATTGTCCCAGCCAAAGACGGAGCTATGTTTATACCAGAACTCGGTTACAGAATTGGTCTTGGAAAGGATGCACCANAAATCAATATTGCCAGTCACAACTCAGGTNTAAAAATAATGACAAAAACTGGTCAATGGCTTGGAGGATGGGGATCAAGTACAAGAGAACATGGAGATTTGTTAGCGGCACATGCCGTTGGCATAGATTCTGAGGGAAGTCTCTACATAGGAGAAACCCTTGATGGGGCCCGACTACAAAAGTTTGTCAGGGTTTAGATATAAAATAGGAGATACTAATCTAAATTTTCAGAGAGTGTTCTCAATAGCAAGGTTAGAGCCTCTTTCGAAAATGAAATCATATTCTCCTCTCTGTCCGAAGAGCCAGTCTCCAACGTTACAGACACATTAGAAGGTCCAGATACCGCGATGCATGANTGCCCGGCAGCATCTCCATACCGATTCCCTGTCGGGCCAGTCGCCCCTGTTTCTGCCAATCCCCAGGTAGCACCCAACAANTCTTTTACTTTCGCAGCATTCAAAGAAGCATATTCTTCGGTCGCAGCCCTGAGCCCATCCATTTCACTATCAATGACATTTAAAAACCCTCTCTGTGCGAAACGCGTATAAATAACAGACCCACCTAAAAAATATTTCGATGCTCCTGGCACNGCCAAAAGATGTGCTGATACCAACCCTCCAGAAGAAGATTCAGCAATCCCAATTGAATGCCCCTTTGAAATTAACAATTCGCCAACTTGTTTAGAAAGATGTAGTAATTCTTTGTTCACTGGGATATTCCTTTCAAAAGATTCAAGATTCACCGGACAAAATTAATTATTGATTGTAGACTATTTTAGTAATATGGAAGACCTATCAAAATTTAACGNTGAAACTTAACGAGGATTTATTGAATACCAATTGGTTTATATTAACAGGTCTGTTTGCGACTTCTCTTGGTCTTATAACAGGAGGAATTATCAAGACACAACCTGTGATAATCATTGTTGGGTTAGCAATTGGAATCATCACCTACTTAATCCGATCAAAACTTACCTAAAAAGATCAAATATCAATATTTATCTAGCTCTGACATATTGGTTTGGCCAAACGCTATCGTCACCATCAAGTGTCACCTGTGCTGAAAGCGCCCAGTAGGGATTTCGCAACAGTTCTCTACCGAGCAAAATCACATCAGAATCACCATTTCGCAGAGTTNGCTCGCACTGATACGGATCAGTTAGCAGCCCGACAGCACCAGTCAATATACCCACTTCATCCTTAATTTTTTTTGCAAATGGCACTTGATATCCCGGATAAGGGTCTAGTTTTTGATCCACCGCATTTCCACCAGATGAACAATCTATCATGTCCACTCCGACATCCTTAAGCCAACCTGATAATTCCACTGAATCATTCAAATCCCAACCACCAGTCATATATTCAGTAGCAGATATTCTGGCAATAAGAGGCATCCCTTCGGGTATAACGTTCCTTACTGCACTAGCAATATCAACCGCAAAGCGACATCTATTACTAAGTGACCCTCCGTATTGATCCGTCCTGGAATTTGATAAAGGTGACATAAATTCACATGCTAAATAACCATGGGCAAAATGCAACTCTATAACCTCAAAACCAGCTGTAACAGTTCTCTTTGCTGCAGAAACAAAATCCTCTGTAATCGCATCGATCCCCTCCAATGTGAGTTCATTAGGCACAGCCCAATCTTCCTCAAAAGCTATAGGACTGGGGCCGTCTATTTCCCAACCTCCATCATTTGCAAAAAGCATCCCATTACCCAACCAAGGACTTTGGTGTGACGCTTTTCTACCGGCATGAGCGAGTTGAATAGCAGGAGTACTATGTTGATCTTTCAAAAAATTAACAATCCTAGCAAAGGAATCAATATGGTCATCAGACCATATACCTAGATCTTGTGGAGAAATCCTACCGGCAGGATTTACGGCAGTGGCTTCAAACATTACCAACCCGGCTCCACCCACAGCTCTGGTGCCAAGATGAACTAAATGCCAATCAGTAGGGTAACCATCATTTTTAATTGACGAATATTGGCACATTGGGGCGACAAATATCCTATTTTTAATTTCTATATTTCTTATTTGAATCGGCTGAAAAAGAAAACTCATCTACACCCTCATACACATTGAATTAATAGATTTCATAAATTTTAAACCTACATGACTAAATTTCATTCATCCTGCCCTTATAATTTCAAAATACACTTTATTTTCGTTTACCAGATTTCTAATATGCCTTTGCCTAGAAGATAATGANCTATTCCCTGATTTGAACTCTACAAGCACTATTTTGTCATCTTCGAACTGTACTCCATCGATGGGGGTACCTAAAAACCTAAATTGTTTTGAATCATACGGATAATGTTTCACAAGAGGTAGAAATTGTTCAGTTATCTGACCATATCTGGTCGACTGGCTTTGAGACCTACTTTTTTCCGTCAGAATTNTTACAGACAATCTAAAACAGAATATCAGTAACAATATGAGCAACGCTGATTGACCTAAAATAATCCACCAAACAGTATCTATATGCATCACGCCCCCTCTATCCTCCAANGTATTTATTATTTTTTATAATTACTTTTTACCCGGNATCCTTATCGATCATTATCTTCAGCGACTCACCAAATTCTTTTTGTTGCCATAACCTAACTTCAGGATTTTCCATTTCTACTTCAAAATCATTTGGAAACCGGGACAATCTATTTAAACTTGAAGTTGGCCAGAGAATGCTAGGATCAAGTTTTAGTTCATCCCCTATNCCTTTTCTCCANACTTTNAAACTTCTAAGCCTTACGTTAGCTCTTTCCCTTTGTTTATTTGATAACCTTTGTCGTTCGTTATCTTTCTTTTTGGGTCTTGTAACTGGTGGGGCTTCCAATCCTTGTTTTATAACTTTTTTGAGCCTAGACGATGGTTCAGGNCGACCCCACCANCCTATTCCCTTTATATCATCAAAATTGCCTTGAGGATTTCTCGCTATTGCAACAAGAATCGAATCAGAAATCACCTTAAATGGAGGTCTATCTTTACTGATCGCTTCATCTTCCCTGAATTGATATAACTTTCTCAAAACTGCCAAATTTTGCCCTTCGATATCCCTGCTGCCCTTTACATTTAAAAATGCGACCTCTTCATCTTTTGCTTCATATTTGACTGCACTAAGTCGCTTAAATTCTTCTTGAACCCATTGAAATCGTCCTAGAGAATTCAATTTATCTGACATTGTTTCCATGGCATTTANCAAATATCTCACATCGTTTGCAGCGTATGTAATAGCTTCTGCCGATAAAGGACGAATGGTCCAGTCACTTCTCTGCAATCTTTTATCTTTGGACACTTCNACGTTCAAATGTTCTTTAAGAACCGCATCCAATCCTAAGCGACCTGAACCCAGAAAAGCCGCTGCAATACTTGTGTCAAATACATTATTGAATGTGAAATTATAATCCCTGCTCAAACTTCTAATATCGTAGTCACCAGCATGGACAATTTTGGTGATTTTAGAATTATTGAAAATCTCCCCCAGAGACGTGAGATCATCAAACTGCAACGGATCAATTATAAATGGACGGTCATTGATGGAAACTTGAATTAAGCAGACTCTTTCAGGGTAACGATAAAACCCGTTTCCCTCTATATCTAAGCCTATGCTTTTCTGTGAGCTTGCAAGCTCACAGAAAAACTTCAGCTGATCTTCATCAACTATAAATTCATCTATTTTATTTATAGATTTCTTAAATTTGAATCTCTTTAATAAAAACACATTGGTAGGAAGTATAAACTATCTTAATAATCACTATGCATAGCGCACCAAAATAAGNCAGTGGNAAACACCACAATTTACNAATTCATNTTTAGAAATCATCAAACTCAATGGTCCGTTATTGATAAATTGAAATGTGAAGCATTACCATTGCANTTAAATTANGGTTCAANATGTTTTTAAGCTTCAATCCAAACGGAGGACACCGATGAAAATCACNGATATCTCTATAACTCCTGTCCCAACGGTGACAACAGACAGCAACAAAGCTTTCGAAGGATCTCCTATACGTTCTTTATTNAGGATAGAAACTGATGAGGGAATATACGGCATAGCAGAGGCNGGCAGGAACCCAGGCATAGTCCAGGCTTATCTAAACGATCTAATAAAACCATTACTGATAGGGCAAGATCCAACAAGGCCGAGAAAAATCTGGGAGCTTCTCAGTCTTGGTCATGGTCAATATTCAACAAGATTCCCATCACAAATTGTGGGCTCTATAGACGTAGCATTATGGGATATTTCAGGTAAAGCTGCGGGTCTTCCGCTTTACCAGCTACTCGGCGGTGCAGCTAGAACTGAAATACCTCTATATTGGAGCAGGGGCAACGGTTGGACCAAAAGTCCCGAAGAAATGCTTGAAGAAGTACAGGAGGGGTACGACAAAGGATATAGAGCGTTTAAAGTTCGCATGGACTGGAGAGATTATAGACAGGACGCCAATCCGAAGAAAGACTTCGAAATATTCAAAATGTGTCGCGAATGGCTACCCGATNATTGTCCNCTCAGCTTTGATGCCAATTGTGGTTATTCGGTCCCAACAGCTATTGAGCAGGGCAGAAAATTTGAAGAAATCGGAATCGCCCATTTTGAAGAACCTCTGCCTCAATATGATTTCCCTGGATTGAATCAAGTAGTAGATGCACTTGATTGCGCAGTATCAACTGGGGAACAAGAAATCTCGTCTTGGAGATTCAGAGACTTAATCATGCTGGGAAATCCTGATATATTGCAGCCGGATGTATTAAATGTTGGCGGGCTATCGGAAATGATTAGGGTGTATGAATTGGCAGTTGTCCATAACAAGATAGTTATGCCTCACAGCCCTAGTGTTGGGGCAAACTCTATGGCTAGCCTGCACCTTTATTCGACTATAACGAACGCTGTTAGGCCTCATGAGTTCTCAGAAGAATTCACCGGACCAGCCGAGCAAGTAGCTCGTTTATTTAAGGAACCGGTTCTTCCGGTAAATGGAGTTTTAACTTTACCTGACAGACCCGGACTAGGGTTAGAAATAGACGAAGAATATCTGGCTAATATAACCAGTAATTAAGTCACCAATAATTTAATAGATATCATTGGCATAACGGAGCCTGAAGGATAAGATTATATCCTGAAATTCAGCGGAGTTGGTTGCATCTGGGGGAGCCGAAAACAGATGAGTATCCATGCAAGAATCTGAAGCTCCAAATCCCTTCGCATAGGGGATATAAACTTCTGATAACGCTTTAGCTAGAGGTACTTCAATATTCACAGCTGAGATTACTGGCATGTGAACGACATTGCTGGCAATGGACATAAGATAGTCAATATGCCATCTTTTATTCTTTATCCTCCTCTTATGCCTTGCGATTCTTGCACTGAGCCCATTCATAGCTGAGCCCACGTACATATAGCTACCTTTTGGGAAGAAATGCTCTCCCAAAGCACCAACATTTACAGAAACATCTCTTTCAATATCAAAACTTAAAACATATGCGCCTCTGTCTTTTGACATCATTTCCACATAATCCCAAGGAATATCTAAGGTTTTTGTAGATTGGGAAACTGTCATATTAGAATTCCAATGCACATGAACAGGAATAAATTTTACGTTTTGTTGAACATTCATCATCGTAACAGCGAAACCCAAATCTGTATGGAAATCTGGCATAAAATAATCAACCTCACTTCCTTGAACTATAAACAAAACGAACGTTTCGATATTCTCTAGTTTAGAAAAAGCCTGCAATTCTTTTAGATGCCTTTTACCTCTTTCTGTGACTGCATCAGGAAACATTGCAATTTTATTGCCCGTTAAAGTAACAGACTTAACCTCTAGAAAAGTCTTACGCCCATTTAGCAAAACCTCAAAATCAAATCTAGAGCCGTTATAAGTTACTTCCTTCCTTTGGATTTGAAGGGATTCCAACTGATCAACTAAACGTTCCCTTAAAAGATACTCAGCGATATCATTAGTTCTGAGTGTATTCAACCCAACTAAATATTCGTTTTTATACACTCCGCAAACAGTGTATTCTGTTTTCCTGTTGAACGACTTATTCGATTTTTCCAACAGCAACTTACTGTCTGGTAAAAGTAATTCTCTTAACCTCCCTGGATTTGGCAAAAAGGCTTCAACTAAGCCCATTCCAGAAACGTAGGATTTCACAACGAAACGATTGGGGCGTGAATGGAATATCCCATATATCGGTTTACCATTAACAATTTTCGGTGCATCCAAAATATTTCAGCCTAACAACATATTCTTAATTGACCGGCAATCACTGCTGTGTATATTATTCCTGAATCTTTCAACAAAATGTTCATCGGGAGAAACACAATTGAAGTATGACCACATTATAATTGGAGCCGGCTCTGCAGGCTCAATCTTAGCGACTCGGCTTTCTGAAGACCCAAATAAATCTGTGCTCTTAATCGAAGCAGGTCCAGATTATCCAGACATCGAAAACCTTCCGGAAGAAGTAAAATACGGTTATGCCACAGGAACTGAGATCACCACAAGTGACCATAATTGGCAATTCACAGCAAGAGGAACAGATGACGCCGAAATTTTGGTCCCAAGAGGGAAAGTCACTGGTGGGTCAAGCGCAATAAATGGACAAATATTTCTGCGGGGCATTCCCCAAGACTATGACAGTTGGGCAGAAATGGGCAACGATGAATGGAGTTACCAACAGATGGTTCCTTACTTCAATAAAGTTGAGACTGATACTACGTATCAAAATGATCCCGGAGATTTCCATGGGGCAGATGGCCCAATCATATGCCACAGATTTCCAAGAGATACATGGTTGCCTGCTACACAAGCCTTTGAAAAAGCCATCTTAGATGCTGGATATCCATACTGTGAAGATGCAAATGCTCCCGGCAGCACAGGTGTGGGGCCTCTTCCATTAAACAACCCCAACGGTATTCGCTGGTCAACTGCTATAGGATATCTCAGCCTTTCACGTCATAGACTCAACCTCACAATTCGACCAGATGTATCAGTTAAAAGGATCCTCTTTGATACCAATGGGAATAAACCCAAAGCTACCGGAGTTGAAGTCGTATCTGGAGAAGAGACTTTTATTATTGAAGGGTCAGAAATAATCCTTAGTGCAGGTGCTGTGGCGTCACCTCAAATATTAATGTTGTCCGGAGTTGGAAACTCATCTCATCTTGCAGAACACGGAATTGATACTATCAAACACCTTGAAGGTGTTGGTCAAAATTTAGCTGACCATCCTATGCTGTATGTCACATGGATAACGAAGCCAGAAGTGGATCTTGATGCTATGGGACCTAGAATACAGATCACACTTAGGTACACTGCTGAAGATTCAGACCTAGAAAACGATATGATAGTTTACTGTGTAGCCGTTACAGGGGACAGACCAGAACGTGGTGGGTTAAGAGCTGACCCTATAGGTATACAGGCAAATATTTGTATCAATCTGGCAATCGGCAAAGGGGAAGTAAAGTTGAACTCAGCCGATTATAAAGATCAACCATATCTGGATTATAATTACCTTACAGAAGAAGAGGATCGGAGAAGATTCAGGCATGGAATTAGAATGCTTGTAGATCTCGAAAATCATGATGACATGAAGAACCTAATTGACAAAAGGCTTTATCCATCNGATTCAAACTTGGAGTCTGATGATGCCTTGGACGCATGGATGGATACAGACGTCACCACAGGCCACCATATATCCTGCACAAATAAAATGGGGGATATCTCTGATCCAATGGCAGTAGTAGACCAATACGGCAACGTTCACGGGATCGACCAATTGCGAGTAGTGGACGCTTCGATAATGCCCGAATGTGTCCGTGCCAACATAAATGTGACCGTAATGACAATGGCAGAGAGGATTGCAGACTTCATAAAATCCGGAAAATAACCAATACAGTTCAAGGGACTTAATGTTATGTCAGAACAATTCAACAAAGGGCTTGCTAAAAGAAAATCTGTATTAGGAGAAGATTATGTCAATCAAGCCTTCGCTAAAGCAGGTCCATTTGATAAAGCTTTTCAGGAATACGTCACTGAATCAGCGTGGGGAGGTGTTTGGACACGAGGCCCTTTGGATGATAAGACTAAAAGCATAATCACACTGTCAGTTCTCGTAGCTTTGCGGTCAGAGGCAGAGATAGCCTTACACACCAAGGGAGCTATAAACAACGGAGTTTCTCCTGACGAATTAGTCGCTCTGCTGACGCATGCGTCTGTATACGCAGGAGTCCCAGCCTCAATNGCTGCCATAAAAATCATGAAATCCGTGCTTCAAGAAATGGGCGAAATATCTGCTGATTAAGGAGATCTAGGAGCAAATATGTCATTAATAAATGTCTATGGAACCACTTGGTGCGGAGACTGTAAAAACGCTAAAGATTTCCTCGATTCGAACAACATAAAATATGAATGGACTGATTTAGATAAAAACCCAGAATTATATAAATATGTCAGGGACATAAATAATGGTCAGGAGATAGTTCCAACCATAGTTTTCCCCGATGGGTCTTTTTTATCAGAACCTTCAAATCAGCAATTGAAGGAAAAATTAGGGTTATAGAAAACATTTATCTATCTCGAGCATCGTGATTATATTCCCCTATCACATCTCCTTCCTCAGAAATGACTAGAGTATGGGGAAACTTTACTGTTAGTGTNCAAGCATGGCCTGGTGCCGCTAACACGTAGTCACCCACATTCAAAGTAGCTCCGTTCAGTTTAACAACACCGTGCTCTTCACTTTGCGCCACAACCACTGCATTGGGAGATCCAACAATTTTAAACCTATGCTCTAATGGCTGGTCAGAAGATGATGCTTTAGAACCTATGTCTACAGTAACAGTATCCATCTCCGGATCTTCGTCCACTACTTGCCCCAAAACAAGGCTAGCTATCCGAAAATCCAAGTCNGTCATTCGTGCATTTCGCGAATCCCAATATATCCAAGTCCCAGGGGTTGCTCTTACATTCGGGGTTTTCAAATAATGACGAAAAGACCAAGATCCACCAGCCAAGTTATCTGTAACAGGAATGTTTTTCGAGGCCGCATAATTCCAAATAGATTCCATTTTATTAATATTAGATTCCACGATTTCCTTTCTCAGGTTGAAATCNTCCAAATAAAGTGTTTCACCATCAAACACATGAACTCCAACNGGATACAGATTTTTATATTCTGAAATTTGTTCATAAAAGCTATTTGATTGTTCTCCAGGTTGAACTCCTGTACGACGCATTCCAGTATCTAAATCCATGTAAACACCAATATTATTCCCTGACATCACCATAACCTCGGATAGTTTTCGAAGATGCTCATGCATACTTACGATGCTACTAATACGGATCTGNGGAAACCNTGAGATTAATCTATCTAACCGTTCCAGCTTCTTCGGATGAATTAAGGGATATGCCATCACTATTTCAACTGCACCAGCACTTGCAACTATTTCAGCTTCCTTCAATGTTGCACATTTAAAGGACTTTATNCCTGCATTTATCTGCATTTNCAACACATCCGAAGATTTATGTGTTTTTGCATGAGGGACNATACGATCNGAACCACCAGATAAACTTATAATCTCAGATATNTTTTGATTCACAATATGCTTGTAAGTAATCATCGCGGGAGTGTCAATTTGNTCAGGNCGATTCAATTTATATTCAGATATATTCATAGACTAAACCTCNGTGCATTTTCNTTAAGCATNAATATACCTCCNNANTANTTTAANAAACCACCTAANCTAANAATTTTTGGATTTNTTCTGAATCAATCAAAGGATATATATCAAATTCTGCAGGAACTATCTCAGACCATTCATTGAGATATTTATGTAACACTTCATTAGATTCAACATCAAAAATGGCAACAGCTCCTCTTCCTGTACGAGCATAAAAACANTTCGCTGTTCCCATTTTGATTTTGGTTTGCGCCCAAGGCCAATATTTCTTTCTTTGTTCTTTCACTGTGGATGGCCGTTCTAATTGGGGAGTNCTCACTACCAGAAATATCATAACCTATTCTCCAAATACAAAATTTACGTATTTATTAAAGATTCGAAATATCAATTCCTAATTATTGATGACCAAAGNCGTTTTCCAATAACTGTAATGTGGGTATATCATGATATTNATGATTGATCAAAAAACACAAAAATATCTANACATTTACAANAATAGNAAATTTGAACCTTCCTCAATATTTTTGACGGGNGACTCAGCNCCTATCGACAACAATTACTTTTTAAATCGNCTACACGANATNTCAAAAAACNAACCAATAGCTGAGGATTATTATTCTNTAGGCGGAGCCGTCGAAGAACTNGAAAATCACACAGCNAAACTCCTTGGAAAAGAATCTGCCGTATTTTTTCCCACTGGCACCATGGCAAATCATATCGCAATAAGAAAACTCTGTGGAATATCAAAAAGGGCCGTGGTTCAAGAACAAAGTCACATCTATCAAGATAGTGGTGACACAGTACAAACTCTCAGTGGCATAAATCTCATTCCTCTTGGAAACGAAAAATCATACTTCAGCGTAATCGAATATGAAAAAGCTATTCATGAGTCATTATCCGGAAGAGTCAAATCAAAAATAGGTGCTGTTTCCATAGAAAGTCCAGTCCGCAGATGCAGTGGTCAACAATTTCCTTACGAAACAATGAAACTAATAAGTTCCCTTTCTAAATCAAAAGGAATTAGCATGCACTTGGACGGTGCGAGACTATTCATGATGTCAGGAACAACAGGCATAAAAATTACTGATTACACAAAGTTTTTTGACAGCGTGTATGTATCTCTGTGGAAATACTTCGATGCTCCCTTTGGAGCAATACTTGCTGGATCAGAGAATTTTTGCAAAGAGTTATTTCATGATCGACGTATGTTTGGAGGAAGTTTACCTTCGTCCAGTATTGCCGCAGCCTTAGCTTTGAAAGGAATGGAAAGTTTTCCTAANGATTTCAAANANTCCATGAACAAATCTCTGGAAATTTTCCAATTTCTAGANCAANTAGCCGGCATCGACATTCGATCGTATGAAAATGGCACTAACATTTTCAAAATGATACTCGACAAAAAACTTAACCCTCTAGAGGTGAAATTGAAATTGGCAGAGAAGGATATATTTGTGAACCCTGAAACATTAGGTGAACATGACTTTGATATCACAATAAATACGACAATATTAAGAAAACAGACATCATATTTAAAAACAGCACTAAAAGACTGTTTAACATAATGAAAATGGAAATTTCGGATCGTGACTTCTTGATCTTTTTCGATCGGGCTTTAGACGGAATGTCAAAAATAGTCGGCGAATTGGGGCAAGAAATCTCAAACCAGCGTCCTAATATAGAAGGTGTTAATTCTCCTTACGCAGTCCTATATCACTGTGTAAGCCTGACAAACTACTGGATAGGAACCCTGATTGGCAGCCGTGAAACAAAAAGAGACCGAAACAATGAATTTGTCGCGGTAGGGGACATAAAATCACTCTTAACTTCTGTAGAAACCCTAAAAAAACAGGTAAGATTAGACTTGCAAAATTATCAAGGAGATCAGCCGCCTACAGAAATACCCAACGTTGAATACTCACCAATGAAAAACTATACAGACTGGAATCAAGCTCAGGTTCTTCTACATACATACGAAGAGCTAGCCCAACATCATGGTCACATAGAAATTACAAAAGATATATTAATCAAATCAAAACCCAACAGTTAGACACANAATGAACAAACCAAGAACCTTGGAAAATGCATATCTTATTACTAAGAAACTAATAACCCCCTTTCTAAACAAATACTCAAATGGTTCTNTGTTTCAGAAAATAATGATCGGTGGTGAGAAAATCACAAAAAAACCAGTATTCGATTGCAAAATGTGCGGACAATGTATCCTTCATTCCACGGGTATGGTTTGCCCAATGGGGTGCCCAAAAGAACTTCGTAACGGACCATGNGGAGGGGTGAGGCAAAATAATTCCTGCGAAATCAAACCAGAAATGAAATGTGTTTGGGTACGAGCCTGGGAAAATTCAAAGCAATTGAAAGTTTATAAAGATGCAATTCTAGAAATCCAACCGCCTGTTGACCGTTCACTTCAAGGTACTTCTTCCTGGATCAACGAATTTATAAAAGAAAAATGACCTCACAAGAATCAATATCTAACTTACAACGCATTATTTCCAACCAACAATTTGCGGTCACAATGGAACTAACGCTTCCAGATTCTCCTGATCCTANTCAAGTAATAAATACGGCTTTGGANATCGCACCTTATGCTGATGCTTTGAATCTTACTGACTCTACTAGTGCGGTGCCTCACTTCTCGAGTCTCGCGGCCGCAACCTTGTTGATTCAAAACAAAATAGAACCTGTTATGCAGATATCCTGTAGAGACAGAAACAGAATAGCCATTCAGGGGGACATACTCGGATCTCAGGCTATTGGGGTACGCAATATATTGTGCGTAACAGGAGATGGGGTACAGTCCGGAGACCATCCGGAAGCAAAACCAGTTTTCGATTTTGATTCTACTAGCTTAATTTCAACAATAAATCACATGAAAAACACNAATACATTCCTTAGTGGTAGAGAATTCAGTCCTTCTCTAAAGTTATTTACTGGAGGGGCCGTTAATCCATTCGCTCCACCATTNGACTTCAGGCCTTTACGAGTATTAAAAAAANATCAAGCAGGAGCATCCTTTTTCCAATCACAATTTTGCTTCGATATTGAACGGTTGAAAACCTTTATGGGACAAGTAGAGGATTTATCTNATGGAAATGTACCTCCTATACTAGTCGGTGTTGGACCAATAAGGTCAGCAAGAGTGGCTAAATGGATGTCTGCGAATGTACCTGGAGTTTATATTCCATCAAAAGTAATTGATAGAATCGACAGTTACCCAAGGAAAGAACAATCAAAAGTCGGAAAAGAAATCTGCATAGAAATCGTAAACGAACTCAAGGAAATGCGAAATATAGCTGGTATACACATTATGGCCTATAGATGGGAGTCTGCTGCCATAGAGATCGTCCAACAATCCAGTTTAGACAAACAAGCTAGACAGGTGGACTAAACCCACTGGTACCATTCCTTTAATATTCATAAATAAGTCTTGATGAAATATTTTCCTGCACCTCTGTTACAACAGAGTAGATATTCTGTATCTGAATATGTATTATTATCTGAATTACCGGAACAATCATTACTGAAATATCCGACATTAAGGTAGTTAAATTAGAAAATGAATGTTGTTAGTTAGTTTTCTTGATGTATAAAGGGACAACTGAAATAACGGAGNAATATAGAAATGGTGACTAAAAAGATAAGCCATACTGTTATACGATTTGGACGCACGTTAGAACATGACAGCGTTTCGATACCTGTAGCAAGTGATCTAATCACTACTCCTGGCGTTGTAAAGAAAGAAAACGATGTTTCCTTTTACTCAAGAAATTACCCTCTAGAAAGCCAAACAATTGAAAAAACAGCTGATAGGGTATGGACTTGGTCTGTTTTCTCAGAAGAAGTATCGAAGTACTTACAGCATCATATTGATACTACGAAACCAATGGTAGATATTGCTGAAAAGTCTGCAGAAATGCCAGTTACGGGCACGGCTGTACCAGGTCAAAACATCACGGAAGATATTAGACAAAAGGCAAGAGAGCTAGGGTTTGGGGAAGTAGGTTTCACCAGATATGATCGACGNTATACATTNAAGGTTAAAAAATCATGGGTCCAATTTGAGCATGCTATATGTCTTGCACTAGAGCAAGATTATTGGCAAACACAAACAATTCCGAGTATGGATGCAGAGTATGCACATTATGGAACTTATGAAGAGGAGAACAAGCAGGGAATAGTACTTGCGGAATACATAAGAGAGTTGGGGTATAAAGCTCAAATTCATAGTCCGAACGACAACAGTGCAGCATACATACCAATGTTTGTAGAAGCNGGACTTGGTCAACTCGGTGCTAACGGTCAGTTACTATCCCCTCACTTCGGTTCGAGATCACGCTTAATGATTATTTCAACCAATGCACCNGTAANGTATGACAAACCTGTGGATTACGGAATTCACAAATTCTGTGAACAGTGTCAGGTTTGCGTGAATCGTTGTCCTGGAAGAGCCCTTGTCAAGGAAAAAGTGTGGTGGCGTGGTGTTGAAAAGCATAAACTCATGTATGAGAGATGCNGACCNGTAATGGCCATGTATGAGGGATGTGGGGTTTGTATGAAAGTNTGCCCGATACAAAGATATGGAATGGCTCCAGTGATGGAACATTATGTAGAAACCGGTGAAATACTTGGGAAAAATACCGATAACTTGGAAGGCTACACATTTGAAGAACGTGGAGGGTATTTTGGACCAGGTGAACTCCCTAAATTCGACCGTTCATTCTTTGAAATACCCAAAGGTAGAAGTGAAGACTGGTTGTTTTCAGAGTTCAAGAAAAAAATNCTTTCAANCGGACCTGCAAGCGACGAAGAGATGAAAACCTTCGGATCCAAACTGAACGAGTACCTCGACGTAGAAGACACGTCGAGAGGAGACGAATAACTAAAATCACCTNATTTAGCTNACNNGATAATATNAGGCCTCATNNGAAGCAGCTTGATGAATNGTTNCGCCTGTTTCTAGATTGTGAATTAAGNTACNTTCAANGGTATCGNCCATAGCCAAAATGTTACTTNATATGAGAGGATANTATGGCTATTCTTGATGGGTGGCGACGTCTCAAAATAGAAACTTAGGGTCCTTTTGTATAGGCTATATAAAAAATGCACGTAAACATAACTCTTATTGGTATTTTGGCTGTAGCCTGCCTGGTTTTTTCAACGATTGCGTGTAACGACGATAATTTATTACCACCTGGAACTCTTGCAGTTAGTGTGGAAAACCCCAAAGGTAGCGACATATATTTAATAGATATTTTGACGCAATCTCAGACTAAAATAACTGAACGCCCGGGCACTCACTCAGATCCGGTTTTTTCCCCAGATGGGAAAAACCTTTTGTACCTTACAAGAAATAACGGGCAATCACTTCTAAATCTCTACTCACTGGACACTAACACAACAACTGAACTCCAATTCACGACAACATCCGCAGCCTCCTGGGGTCCAGATGGAAAAACTTTTCTTTTTTTCTGTGACAACAAAATATGCTTAGGTAACAGCAAAGCCGAAATCGTATCTCAGTGGGCCCCCGAAGAATTTCTCGAGATCATAGATACGATGGGACCCCCTAGCAAATCAGCAAAAAGCGGGGATATAGTTTTCGTTGCAAAAAATGCAAAAGACGAGATAGACATATATGTAGTCAATCAAGACTGGAAAAATCTCAGAAGAATTTTGTATAACAGAACAAGTAAATACATGTCTCCTTTGCAAAATGTCGATGCAGAAACGTTAGAGAAGCGACTTGATGCCAGAAGAATCACGGGCAATGAAAGCTATCCTGTCTGGGCTCCTGAAGAAAATAAGCTCCTGATGATCTCAGACTATGATCACTACAAAAAAATTTCACAAGACCTTATATCAAAGTCATTGGGTGATAATGAGATTAACTTCACAGATATCTACTTGGTAGATCTAACTTATGCTCATTTGTTTACAACTTATGAAGGTAAGAAAGAATTGAGAGAAAAGACAGACTGGCCACCAATCCTAACCAAGCTCACCAGAGACCAAACAGTCGAAGGACCACCCACTTGGTCATCTGATGGCTTATGGTCAGCCAACACCTTTACAAATGAGTCTGGAGAAACCCTAGTGAAACTTATCCTTCTATCAGACGCCAATACCTATCATGAAATTTCCGTTCCTGATCTAATACTCAAAAATGGTGCAATCGCCTGGTCTAATTGAAAATCTTTTATTAATACAAAGTGGCATTTATTAGCTTAAAATACCGCTGCTAACAGAAGCTCAAAAACCGTTCTGATTCGAACCGTTTCAATAATGATCAAACCCATCACTTGTGCCATGGCCACACATTATGTAAAATTCGGCCACGTTCTTAATGGAACCGAGTTTATCTCGTTGGAAAAAACTAGCTTTTGGGACCAAAAAAATGAGAGGATTCATATTACGTAGATTTTTTACGTCGATAATTGTGCTTATTGGCGCAACCATGGTGATTTTCGCTCTATCAAGGCTTCTAAGTGACCCCAAGCAGCTTCTATTACCAGAAGATGCTTATGGAATAACTCAAGAAATGCTGGATGAGCTTGAAGCACAGCTGAATTTGGATAAACCCGTACCTGTGCAATATGCCTACTGGCTATGGGATCTTTTGAGGCTTGATCTAGGTAGAGATCTGGCGGATCGTCAATTAATAGCCCCTAGGTTGCCAGGTAAAATAGCTCCCACAGTGAACCTTGCCCTTGCATCGTGGATACTGGCAACATTGGTAGGTATCCCACTAGGAGTGCTGGCTGCTGTAAAACGAGGATCAGTATGGGACTACTCAGGACGGATATTCGCTCTACTAGGGCAAACATTGCCGACTTTCTGGGTTGGAATCATTCTAATCCTAGTGTTTGCTGTGTGGTTCAATTGGCTACCAGCAGGAACTATGGGAGAAGGCTTTAGTATAAAGAACTGGGTGCTTCCAGTTGTGACCCTCTCTTGGTTGGGCGCAGCAGGATATATGAGGATAATGAGGTCAGCTGTACTAGAAGTGCTCGACTCAGAGTTCGTTAAGCTAGCAAGAACAAAGGGTGTAACTAACAACATGGTCATATGGAAACATGCGGTCCAAAATGCCATGATAGCACCGCTAACTTTATCTGGCTTGCTATTAGCTGGATTTATCACAGGATCCGTCTCTGTGGAAGTTGTGTTTGGATGGCCAGGTCTTGCTAGATACGCAGTCGAGGCTGTATGGACTAATAACTTTACGGTATTGGTTGTTGTGACACTACTGTTCACATTTGGATTTGTGTTAATAAACTTCATCACCGACATACTTTATGCAATAATTGATCCTAGAATTAGGCTTACGTGATTATATGGCTACAGATACAAAATCAAACGCAGATTTATTTTTAAGTAGTTTAGAAAAGGGAAAGGTTGCTCGATTTTTCTCGGTCTTTGGCGAATGGCCAGTCATTCCCTTATTTATCATCATCATGATGGTATTCTTCGCAGTAGCAGCAGACTTAATATCACCACATGGCCCTGTAGAGAGTGTTCTAAGAGCTCGAAACACGCCACCAGCATGGATGGAAGGTGGAACGTGGTCGTATCCACTTGGAGCCGATACAGTCGGGCGTGGAATTCTAAGTAGGCTGTTTCATGGTGCTCGTATATCACTTTTGGTGATGTCCGTTGCATTAGTCACCGGCACTTTGATAGGAACTGCCCTTGGCCTAATTGCAGGCTACATCGGAGGCCTCCTTGATGAGACAATAATGAGGCTTGTAGATATCTTCTTCGGCATACCGTTCGTATTATTGGCAATGGTTGTTGGAGTGGTACTAGGAGCCAACTTAACCACTATGGTTGTGATGTTAGCTCTGGTTACATGGTCTGCGTTCGTGAGGAATATACGGGCGGAAGTGCTATCAATAAGAGAGCGTGATTATGTAAGTCTTGCCAGAGTTGCGGGAGCTTCGACATACAGAATCTTGATAAAACACGTGTTACCTGGGGTAATAAACACAATCGTTGTTATAGCCACATTGAGGTCAGGACAGCTGATTCTAACTGAAGCATTCCTAAGCTTCGTTGGAGCAGGAATACCGCCACCCACACCAACATGGGGTGGGATGATTGCAGACGGAAGAAATTATCTCCGCGATGCTTGGTGGATCAGCTTCTTCCCAGGGTTATTCATTTTCCTAATCGTTCTAGCTCTAAACTTTATTGGAGACTGGTTAAGGGATAAACTAGACCCAAGACTAAGGCAATCAAGCTAACATCAAGTATTTGATATAAAAAAGGGCTTTGCAACTTAACAACTGCAAAGCCCTTTTTATTTTGATCAATATTTATCAGAACTGAGTATATAAAGTTGGTGACCTCATGAAGTCACCAATCTCATTCTCACCCAAAGAAACAATATCTTTTTTATAAACCTGTATACGATGTGATCCATAATCAGCTACATATAATCTGCCGTCAGATCCTACTGTGGACGTCATTGGCCACCTCAGACGCTTCTGAGGTTCGATTGGAGTCATCTCCCTTAGTCTCATAGCAACCAAATTGGTTATCATGTAATCTTTTGCCTGTCGAGATAGAATGGAGTCACCACGAAATTCTTCGACAAACATCCCGGAAGCGTTAAATAGTTGAACCCTATTATTACCCCAGTCAGTTACGTATATGTCACCATCAGAATCTACAGTTACTCCAGAAGGATGATTGAATTCACCATCGCCATTTCCTGATCCACCAAAAGACAAAATTAAATTTCCTTCAGCATCAAATTTTTGAAGCCTATTATTACCCCAATCGGCGACATATATAGAGCCATATGCATCAACAAATAATCCCCATGGATTGTTCAAATCATTATCGCCCTGCCCCATTTGTCCAAAACTCTTGACGAATTTTCCGTCGTGTTCAAATACCTGTATGCGATGATTATAAGTATCACTTACGTATAACAACCCATCTAAACCGTATATGATCGAACTGGGACGATTAAGTTGACCAAAGTCATTACCTTCCTCACCCCATCTATCAACAATTTCTCCCTTCAGGGTTATGGTTGTTATAGTGCTATTTCCCTCGTCCGCGATTGATATATTGCCGTCAGGATCATATGCAATAGATGAAGGCCAAACAAAATCAGCATCAACGTCATACCCATCCGCAACGTTGTTAATACCATTAATAAGATTAATACCTCCCATATCATCATCATCGCCCGACAAGTTTCTTATAAAAGAAGGCCCTTCCCCTCGACACAAAACTCTTATACCAGAATTTTCCGATTCTAAAACCTGTACCGGAGTATTAGTTAACCTCCTCATACCTAATGTCTTTTCGTAAGGAAAACCTACTCGAAGAAAACCTTTAGGAAGTTTAGATTCCAACGCCATATTTACATCTCCTATGCAAAGACACTAAGTTGTTCGTACTCTCCTCCAACTATCGGTTGTGCCTCTACTTTCAAAACTTGTTCCAGTATAGTGCTGTAAAGACCACGGAAGTCATATGTAAAAGCCAGATCACCATTATCATGGTTTTCAGGTAGGAGGGAAGGGTAGTCAGCGTACAATCCGCCCTTAACATTGTCGCCAATAATATAAGCTCCTCCACCAGCCCCATGGTCAGTTCCAGACCCATTTGACCTCACCCTTCTTCCAAATTCGGTAAATATAAGAACTGTCACATTCTCGGATGCATTATGCGACCTCAAGTCAGCAAAGAAATCAGAAACCGCGCCAGACAAATCCCCTATGAGCGCAGGATGCACGGGACCTTCATTGGCATGCGTATCATACCCACCATGTTGGGCGTAAAAAACTTTAGTTCCCAAACCAGCAAGATGTATCCTTGCTATATCCCGTAAACTATTAGCAATTGGATTAGAAGCGTATTCTATGTCAGAACTATATGTCGCGGGTGCCTGTTTTAATAAATCAGCGCCTCTAAGTAAATCTAATCCTGTATTGGCGATGTAATCCTTGACAATACCACTTCCTATAGCTTGCCCATATATATCTTTAAAGGATTGAAGCGCTTGCGATCTAGCAGATTCAACTTCTATATCAGTCATAAGTCCATAGCTATCCAAGTCAGCAACTGACGTAACAGTCACATTCTTTGCAGAAAGGGCCCTCGGCAAGCCTTGTCCTATACTTACAGCTGTAAGTGGATTCTCTTTATTGGGATCTATATTGCGAATAGTCTGTCCCAGCCAACCCTCATCCGCTATAGTCTCAGGAACACAAGTATGCCATATGTCCATGCTTCTAAAATGAGAACGCGTGGAATCCGGATAACCTACCCCTTGAACTATGGCCATGTTTCCGCGCATGTACTCCTCGTGAAAAGGAGCTGCAAACTGTGGAAATCCAATCTCATTATTAATGGGCAATATATCTTTCTCAGGTATAGCAAGCCCATTTCTAAAATCATAGTAAAGCTCGTTCCCATAAGGAACAACAGTGTTCATAAAATCGTTACCACCGCTTAGCTGTATTACTACTAAAACCTGGTCTTTCGTCTCGGTTACCATTGACATATCTCCAAATCTCAAATATTACAATTCAATTATGCAAATTGATAATCTACAGTTGATACTATCAACCGAACAATTTTCTCAATCTTTCCCTTTGAGTCACCATCGGATTTAAAATCGATTCCTCCGGAGGCCGCCTCCGAATTTACCAGAGATCTTCTTGTTTCGTCAGAGACCTTCACTGCACCGACATAATGCAAGCACCTATCAACGAGGTCTTCAGCACTTACCGAGTCAGACTCACCCCTAACCATCTCATATATATTGAAATCTCCATCACTCATTGCCTTCGACATGTGTTTGACAGCAAAATTGACCCTATTATTTAAAGTTCCTCCATCAATCCATTCATGACCATAATGCCATCCTTCCACCGTTGGAGGCGTCATTAAGTCTTGCCCCATAATAGCAACTTCTTGTCCCAAAGAAGGCATGATAGGTGTGGGGGTGCGATGAGTACCAGCTGTTTTTATTATGCCTGCCACCAATTCCGCTGGACTTTTCACTCTCTTCCCCTGGGATTCTTTGAAAAAATCAGAAAGCAGAATGAAACGCATAACCTCTCTCATATTACCTTCGACTTGAATAAAGTGTTCTGCTATTGCATTCACTGCTACAGGATCTCTAGGCTCAGTAACACTCCAAGCAGGTACTTGGGGTTCGTCGGCAACGAAAAAATTATACAAATGACGTGCTATAAACTTAGCAGTGGCTGGCTGCTTTGCCACAATTTTTATAATGTCATCCCCATTAAATCTTCCTTTATGACCTAAAAACTCTTTCTCTGAATTGTCGTGATCTGAATCCTCATATGTAAAATCAGATGTATATCTGCCATACGGATCTAAGGGTAAAGGTTGAGTAAATGTCCATCCTGTAAAAGCTCTAGAGGCTTGTTTAATATCATCTTCGGTGTAATTACCTACCCCCATTGAAAACAGTTCCAAGAGTTCACGCCCCCAGTTTTCGTTGGGTTCTCCGAGATGATTTTCATTATTATCTAACCAAAAGATCATTGCAGGGTCCCGAGCTAAAGCAGAAATCATATCCTCAAAATCCCCTAAAGCTCTTTCTCTGAACATCTCCAATTGCTTTATAGAAGAAGGGCCGTGTTCACTTTTACCCACTGACGTCGCAAATATATGATGCCAGAACAAAGTCATTTTTTCTTCAAGAGGTCTTTTAGTATTGACCATCCGATAAACCCACACTCCCCGCCAAGTAAACACCGTATCGAAGTTATTTAACTGAAGAAAATATCTCCGTAATGCGTATTCATCTACTTCAGGAAATTTCTCAGGATTTACTAAATCATCCACTATCTGTTCATATGATCTAGAACCGAGAACTTCAAGTTCTTCATTAGTCGCGCCGAAACCTGCTCGTCTCATCAAATGTGCAGCCAAGTCTATTCCAGATTGAACCATCTTTATTTCACCTTTAATCTTACAAAACCCAATACATTCTACATGTTATTTTAACAGTATTTAAGTGTTAATTTTGCCATATAAAAAAGGACCGCATCCCTCAAAATGAGAGATGCGGTCCCTATGCCGACCAATCCTACAATCATTTTTGCAGGAGAGGTGTATACCCTCTATTAGTCGATCAGTTTAATCCAGTCCGCATCATGAAGGCCACCGATTCTAACCTGGGTGAATGGCCTGATACCTGTACCAGGTGTTCCATCACCATTTGCATAAATATCGGCGTCAATCTTTGTTGCATCGAATATCGCTGCATACGGAGCCTGAACGATAGCTGGGTTTATGTACCAGTCAGCAAGCTCTTGCCTAAAGGCTAGGGATGCTGCGTAAACTTCAGCCTCTGAAGACTTTGGATTAGTCTTTATTGGCACTGCAGCAGCAGCCGTAGGCATGTCATATCCGTGGTTATATCCACCAGGAGCGCCATGGGAGCTCCAAATGTGCTCCAACGGCCATACAGCAGGACCAGAGCAGCAGGGGTGCATTCTCAAGAATGGCTGGGTGTGGTTAACCAAACCAGGCCTGATNGTGCTGTAGCTTCTCTTGTCGATTTCATAGGTAACATTGAACTGGTTCAACCAGTTGTTACCAATAGCATCCATGGTCTCTGTCTGGGCAGAGTTGAATCCTTGCCACATTATTACGTGGAATCCATCACTTTGACCAGCTTCAGCTAATAATGCCTTACCAGCTTCACAGTCGTATGGAAGGGTCCACTTGTCAGCATTTTCTTGCCACATAGGATCAGCCTGTTGCAGTGTTGCAAGATATGCAGGTGTTCCCATGCCGTCAATGATAACTTCATTCAATCCTTCTCTGTCGATACAGGTGCTTAGAGCTTTCCTGACCTTGAGAGAATTCTGCATCGAAGCAGTGTTTGGATCGAAGGTGTCACCACCGCCCTCAAATGGGTCCCCNATNTATGGGATATCGATCTTTCGCTCGTATTCTAGTTTTTCACCAGTCTTTGCATGGTAGTACTCCCAGTAGTTTCCACCAAATGGGAAGCTCCACACGTCCGTGGTTCCTTCAGCAGCCTTCTGATACTTGGAATCAGAAAGCAATGAACCCCAGTCCTTCAAAGGGACTTCAGCAATGTGTGCCTGTCCAGTCATCAACATAGCAAGCCTTGTGGAGGCTTCAGGAACCTCAAGTACCTGTACATTCTCTACAAATGGAACATGGTCCCAGTGGTCGATATTAGCATGCATGTACATGCCTTTCTGAACTGTCCANTCATCAAGAATAAATGGGCCAGTACCGATAACGTTGGTCCTCATCCAGTCCTCACCTTCTGTTTGGTCAGTGATTCCTGTCTTGGCCATGACCTTCTCCATNCTTGGGAACATTCCTGTGCCCTCACTGATATCAGTCATATTCTGCATGATGGTTGTGCCATGGAAAGTATCCCAAACAAACCTAGCAGTTAAATCGTCTATAACTTGAACTTCACCGATGGCGAGGTCCAGTCCGCCACCCGTGTCATGACGAGCAGCTGGTGTGTGAGATGGAAGAAGAGCGTGGTAGTTCCACTTTACGTCTTCTGCATCTAATGTGCCGAATCCGTTATGGAAGAGTACCCCTTCAGCAAGTTCCATGTCGGTGTAGGTCATGTCATCGGAAGTTGTCCATCCTCTAACTAACCAAGGTGCAGCTTCCAATCCAGCATCCGTTCGAATGACTTTGAACATTCCGTCCTGGACCTTAGCGTATGTAATGGAAGAACACCACAGACAGTCTGTAGGCCATCCCGAAGGTGATTGAACAGTCGCTATTGAAGCGACCAAGGTCCCGCTTGGACCCTCTGAAGCCGCGTCTTTCTTTTCGACTGCTACTCTTTCTTTAGTTACTGTCTGTGCTTTC
>PBDQ01000012.1 GCA_002717465.1 Chloroflexota bacterium | reverse complement strand
AATCAGCATTGTAGAAAGTCCATGACATATTGATATAAGCCAAAAAACCGGCATGGTCAATATCTGCTTTATACTGTAAGCAACGTCCGCTACCTTCTCAACCAACTGAAATGTTTTAGCGTTTTCATTCCTTTTAGAATTCAACCCGTCAGGAATCTCACCATATTCCTCTGGAGAATTGCGCACCAATCTTGAAATTGGATAGGCAACTAATATAAAAATAATTCCCAAGGTAAGTGAAGTATCTTGCCATCCAACGTTCTCTGGCTTTACCGCCCAAGCAAGTAACGGAACCAATATGAAACTACCCATTGAAAATCCTAATCCACCAATCCCCATAGCCATGGTACGTTTTTTATCAAACCAATTGTTAATAACAGTCATCATGGGAAGCCAACCACCACCTGAAGCTCCCAACATAATCACGACATATGATAAATAAAACATGGGCAAACTTTGAGTTTGACTAAAAAGAACAAAGCCAATACCGATTATGGCAACCCCNGCCATNACCACATTCCGCGGACCTATACGGTCCACNAAAANCCCAACAATGGGGCCAATAATACTCCCTTCCAACTGCCCCAATGAAAATGCCNATGATAACTCCGNCCTCGTCCATCCAAAATGCATTTCAAGAGAATCTACCCACACCCCAACTCCNCCAAATACTGGTGATCCTGTACCNGCATTAAGAANCAAGGTGATAGCTACCAGCCACCAACCATAGAATATCGGTCTCTTCCATGTCTGTGTGAATGCATTGGACCACAAGAAATCAGATTTCATTTATTGAGATAACCCTTATTAAATAAAGCCAAACAAAACTAGTGATGGAACTCATTATCACTAAACAAGTACATCTTAATTCATGAAACAAAAATTTGTAATGCTATTGTAGNTCAGATCAAAACAGAAACGTTTTATTCATCAAACATGCGACGGTGAATTTTCCGGCTCCCGTACATATGGAACTAGCCGAGGCGGATCAAACTGAGGCTCACCTTTAATAGACTCAATCAATTCAAAGGCCGATTCCACAACCTTACTCTCTCCCTCAAGAGCTAACATAACAGCTCCCTCTGAACCTGCCACGCCCCCAGAACCTATATGAACAGCAGTCACGCCTGTTAGTAAAGCCAAAGCTTCTATTTCAGTAACTACCTGAGCGTTTACAACAGGCATAAATCCAGCAGATTGACCCATCGTATAATCCCACAAATGATTCCCACAATGACGAGCAGCCTCTATAACTGACGGAATCAATCTTTCTAAACTTACAGGAGCAACCCAATGTGACCCTCTTGCTGTTAAGGTAGGCCAAATCCCTCCTACCGTACCTCCAGCGGCGTCAGCAGCAAACACTCCAATGTTGCCATCAGGATCCACAGCATTTGCTCCCTTTATTGATACGTCTCGAGCCTGAAACTGTCGTAGAGCCTCTGGAGCTGGTGTTTCATCTAATTTCCCGTCCCTAAACACCCATGGCCCTAAACGGTCATCTTCATGAACACTTGCCATTCTACCTTCAGTAATTATCCCTGCAGTACAGTTGGGATTATCAAACTCGGAACCGGTGATCTCTTCAAGAATATAAGAAGGAGTTATTCCTCTGGATACGACAAACCACCCTTGAGCTAAAACCCTTTTAACTTCGGGCAGTTCCAATACGCCTTTGGCAATAAGACGTTTTGATTCTCTTGGCAAAATATTTACCAACGCATGGGTACGGTCATCACGGAGAACCGGTACTGGTGATTTGAAAGCCGAAACATCATAAAACATAACTACCTCTCAATTTACTTTGAAACTTTTCAATAATACCTCAATGCCTACTATAAAACATAAATTTAGCCGGTCAGTTATACTACCGACCATCATCAGTTATAAATATTGCCCTGGAGGAAATTAATGGTTGATCAACAAGTGGAAATATTGCGTCCAGAAACACTGATTGAAGAATTCAAAAAAATAGGTGTTACACACATAATTACAATACCTGATAGTGAGACAAACTACTTATACGAATTGATGGAAAAACAAGATTGGCTTGACGTTGTTCCGGTGTCAAGAGAAGGTGAATCCATGGCAGTGGCACTAGGCCTCAATGTAGCAGGTAAAGTGCCGATTGTTCTAATTCAAAACACGGGCATGATGGAAGCTGGCGACTCCATAAGGGGAATGGCATTAGATACTGGATTCCCCCTGTTAATGGTCATAGGATACAGAGGTTGGACAAGGAAAGGTGCAACTCCAGACTCTGCAGCTGTCTACACAGAGCCATTCCTAAATGCGTTCAGGATCAACTACTATCTAGTAGAGCACGATGCTGACGGTCCTCGTATTTCTGAGGCTTTTGAAGAAACACAAAGGACCAAAAAACCTGTTGTAATTCTGGTTGGCGACGAATATCACGGGTTCAACAGATAAGTAAATAATGCAACAAAAATTTAGGAGGCCTAGAAATGATCGAGTCCAAGGACGTATTCACGGCATTTCAAAATTACAGAGAAAATGCCATCGTATCAGTACAGGGAACATCTGGTAAGCACTGGAACGACATAACAACAAACCCCAATAGGGACATATCACTTGGCGGCGCAATGGGTCAGTCAACATCTGCCATTTTTGGTCTAGCTTTAGGACTTCCAGACGAAAAAGTGGTACATTTTGACACAGAAGGTGCCTTACTCATGAATCTAGGGGCAATAGCGACAATAGCAGGTAAAGCACCAAAAAATTTCGTTCATTTTTTACTCGATAATGGATGCTATGCCACTACAGGGGGACAGCCGGTCCCAAACTCCGAGGACATTGATTACGCAGCAATGGCAGCAGGAGCCGGTTATGCAGCCACGTATAATTTTGATGACCTAGAGGAATTGTCAACCAGTCTAGAACAAATCATGAATGAGGATGGGCCTATATTTGTTGCAATCAAAGTGCCCGCAGAAGTTGAAAATCTCCCGATAGGAATGAGAGAGCGAAGAGTAACAAGAAGTAGAGCCCAAACCATCAATGACCTCAGGAATGAGTTAAACATTTCTTAACTTCTATTGTTATTGGGTACTACTGCACATTTCTATAATCAGCATCATCCAGTGGTACCCGCAACCAACTCACAATGGATTTAACGGAAGCATAGGCTTCTAATCTGGCTTCGGCGGTGTCCTGAAACTCAGCCTCTTCAAATATTTGCGTCATTTTATTGACCATATCAGGTCCAACTTCCAGCAAAGCATCACTCCCGGACATAGTCCACTTACATAGAACATATTTCACAATGCTTCCGACGGGAATAGATAGATTCCTACTGATTCTATCTATAGCGGGCATAGGATCAGACATTGTGTATAAAGCGACGGCGTTCTTAAAATTTGCATCTTTGTCGGTATCGTCGGCATCCCAATGAAATTGTTTTAAATTTATCTCCGTGTTCGAATCCATTTTTTCTCCATTGATTTTTACTCTAATAAAACCGACCCTTCATCAATATATATTGAACCACCTAGTTGTGACAAAATGATTTCCTGCTTGAAAACATTATCTTCGATTGTTCTTTCACTTTTCAGTAAATTTCTTTCAAATACAAGCTCATTTGTGGTGTCCTTGTAGGCTTCTTTAAGAATCCGTCCGTTAATATTATGGGGTGACTCAACACCTAATATATCCAAAATAGTAGGCAGTACATCTATATTGCCACTTGGAGTTAGTATTCTCCTTTTCTTACCAAAATAAGGCCCATCACATATCAATACATTGTTCATTTCATGGGGACTAATAGATCCATGTGTACCTTGCCCAGCAGCTCCCGCAAACGATGCAGAACGACCTTGAAATTTGAATTGGTTTGCCCTTGAATTCCAATTCAACGAAAACACAATATCGGGAGATCTTGGTCCTCCTAAACCTATTTTGCTGAGAGGTATTGTTCCATCTATTGGTCCAATTCTATCCCCAGCCAAAATATTCCCGCACCACTTTTGCTTCATTAGCCAACTAACTAAACGATCAGCAGTATCCACATCTGAACCTCCGACAGAAATAAGCGCAGACCCTCCATTTAAAGCCAATAACAGCTCCCCTTTACCAGTGCCTATACGAAACCCAGCATTAATGATGATTTTTTCGACTTCTATTACCTCTTCTATAGTTGAATATCCGTGATCTGATAATATCATCAGGGTGTTACTGTCCGTAAAATTTGATCCCAGTTTTTCCAGTAATCTCCCAAACTCTTTGTCAGCATGCTCTAAAGCTGAGTTAGACAAATGATGTCCAACACCATAGGCATGCTGACTTTTGTCGGGTTCAGAAGACCAAATCAAGGCGACTTCTGGATTTTTTTCACCCAAAATATACTCAATAAATATATCCATAGCATGAGAAAAACGTACATTATTTGGAACTTCTTCTTCAGGCCATGGCCCAAATTTAACTAAAATATCTTCAGACAAAAATGATGGATTACTAAATTCAGGATGAATAGTTCCAGAATTTGAATCACTATCTCCTCCTCCAACATGGTGTAAATATGCATTGCCTGTCGTTCCTACCCCGACAGCCATATAACTCATATTGAATTCTTGAAGAATTTGGTACATTGTTTTTGCGTTCAAGATTTCATGTTCATATTTATTCATATGATCAAATTCCGTATTAGAAGCAGAAATAACTCTTGTAGGGTCATACGTCACATCAATAAAATTGTTCCCTAAAAGACCATGTACTCCTGGATGGGTACCCGTCATAAGTGTGGCTACATTCGCTCTTGTAACAGAAGGAAATACGCAATGATGATCTTCAAAAAAACACCCTTTAGATGCAACCCCATGAATGTTCGGAGTCAATTCCTCACTGACTTGTGATGGCTGCAGACCATCAAAAACTACCATTATGACCTTCGACATATGAATTCCTCTTCTAACAATCCGCTCTCTAACCNTATCTTCCTCTATTTTAGTCATCAATCTCTGCTAAAATCCAACTCTCCTCAATTAAGAAGAAGGAATACTAAATATGAAAACTTCCGATATAAGACTCCAATTTAGAGAAATCCTTGAAGGAAAAAATTGCATTCACCCTGGGTCAGTATTNGANCCTATCTCAGCTAGAATTGCGGAAGANCTGGGTTTCAAANCAGGAATGCTCGCCGGTTCAATAGCCTCCGCAACTGTCTTGGGAGCTCCCGACTATATAGTTCTGACNCTTACGGAACTCTCTGATCAGATACGCCGNATATGTCGAGCATCCAATCTACCCCTTCTCATTGACGCTGACCATGGATATGGAAATGCTTTAAACGCTAAGAGAACTATAGAAGAATTAGAAAATGCAGGGGCGTCGGCGGTTACAATTGAGGATACTCTGCTTCCTAGGACCTACAAAGAACAATCTGTTGGAATGATCTCAATAGATGAAGGAATAGGAAAAATTAAAGCATCCATAGCTGGACGTACCGACAGTTCAATGGTTGTCGCTGCTAGAACAAGCGCATTCCAATTATCAAATTCTAAAGACGCGATAGAAAGAGGCAAAGCCTATGAACAAGCTGGNGCAGACGCAATATTCTTCACNGGCATAGAAAAAAAAGAACAATTAGAATTAATAGNGAACTCAATTAAAATACCCATAATGCTAGGGCCTGTCAGTAAACAANTAAACGACCTAAATTATTTATCTAGCATGGGTGTACGGATTGTTCTACAAGGTCATCTCCCATTTATGGCCGCCATAAAAGCAGTTTATGACACATTGAAATCTCTACAAAATGGGACGGATCCCGAGACAATAAAACAACAATTGTCCCTAGCAGACATATTGGATAAAAGTATTCGAAAGCAAGATTATGATAGATCAATTTCTGCGTTTTTGTAGATAATTATGGCTTAAATGAAAGGGCGCACTTTTTGATCAAAAAGCCGCATAGAANCTAAAANTTTCTCTTGGCTTAACCCCGCCAACGAAAAATTACANCCGAAATACTCAATCCCGTGTGACTTCAACTCACTTATTTGTCTAATGACAGATTCTGGGGTCCCAATAAATGCTCTATTTTTCTTAATGTATTCATAAGATGGNGGNGGATCACTTCTTATNNTTTTCCATTCATCTATGTCTCTACCTACTTCCGTAGTTCGAGTCAGATGCCGTCTCCACTGCATCACATCTTGTATCCAGTCCAAATGCAATTTAACATTTTCATCCGCTTCTCTCTCTGTCAACGCTACATGTACATAACGAAAAAATGGAACTTCNTTCATATAACTGGGACGGCCTTTTTGCAAACAAGCTTTCTTGTAACGATTTATAAGNTTTATAGCATCTNTAGTATCTTGTACNACTGCAATACAAATTTTNAAACCATAATCTATTAAAAAGTCTAATGTCTCATGTGACTTAGTAGCAGCAATNAATATTGGAGGGTGAGGTTCTTGATAAGTATGAGGAACCAGATTTANATCCACATCATATTCTGAATGAAATCCTGTATCNTTTCCCATCCATAAATTCTGAATGTCCAAAACGGAATTTCGAAATCGCTGTTGGCTTCCTTCGGCANGNCACTCCATACCCAGCATATTCATACCCATATGTACCTCTACCAAACCCAACATCAATTCTTCCACCACTTAAAATATCGAGAGTAGCTATGTCTTCAGCCAACCTTACAGGATTGTGCAATAAGGGTACAAACACANCAGAGCCTAGTCTTATNTCACTCGTACAAGCCGCTANGTGTCCAAGAATCACCGCTACTGAAGAGCCCATNCTGTATCGGGTAAAATGATGCTCTGCAAACCANGCTCCNTGAAACCCCATAGCTTCAGCNAATTTAACTTGTTCTATTGAATTATAAAAAACCTCGTTCTGATTTTGCTGAGGATGCCATGATAAATGTGTNAAAACACCCAGTTTCATTTCTCTTATCCTTTTTATGATTTGTTAAGAGAAGCAACCAGATCCATCAATAGTTCCAAATATTCTATTTTTGTTGATANAGNNTCTCCTTGAGGCTCAACTTTCAAAGTGGTTACACCGACTTTTTCATACAGNCTCAGACGCTCGAGTATCATATCTTCAGTTCCAATAAGGTTTGATTTTAAGGCCAGATCAATTGGCACAAGATCACGGGCCTCNTNNCTTCTTCCTTCCTTCCATAGCTTCTGTACTATATCAACAGATTCACCGTATCCTTGACGNGCATAAGCGTTCTTATANAAATTATTCTTTAATGATCCCATCGCACCNAATGTAAATCCGTANCCTCTTGCATGTCGTTTCCCTGCTTCTTCAACATTTTCTGTAAATTCTAAGGAGACAGGAACCATNATTTCTAAGTCCTCTATCTCACGACCAACTCTGTCAGCTCCACTTCTAATCTTGTCCATAAATACATGAGCGGTTTCTGGGATGAAACATCCNCCTATCCATCCATCGGCTAACTCGCCGGTCAATTCCAGGTTATTNGGTCCAAGAGCCGCCAAATATATTGGAATATCAGTTGGGGGCAAGCTGCTTCTAATGGGCTTACCCTCACCNTTCTTTAAAGGCAAAATATAATTTTCTCCTTCATANACNAGTTTTCCACCACGNGCCCCCATTTTGATTATCTCTATAATCTCCTTGGTCCTAATCATAGGTTTGGAAAAAGAAACACCGTGCCAACCCTCAATAACCTGCGGACCACTTGTGCCAATACCAAGAATGAACCTGCCCTGGCTCATCGATTGCAATGTCATACTAGACATCAACAAGTTCGCAGGAGTCCTAGTACCTATTTGCACAATGCCNGTGCCTAGATTCATCCTTTCTGTATGCGCTGCAATATAGGCCANTGGAGTAAGTGCATCAGTACCCCAAGCTTCAGCTGACCACATAGAATCTATTCCAATATTTTCTGCTTGCCGAGCATATTCAGCCATNAGAGACCATGTTTGTGAATTAGTTTGTGNATNAGAACTTGGAGCCCCTACAGTACGAACAGCAATTTTCAATATATTCCCTTTCTATCTCACTATTTACAAATTCAATTGATGATTGATTTAACCGATTTAATTTGATTTGCNTGGTCAAGNTCATGGACCCTTTGAAATAAAAACCANGCACCNGCGTGCAAATCACCAAAAAACCCATGTTTAGCGGTAAAATTTACTGGGGCATATTTTGGTAGAGTTTCAGNCATAATGCACCATTGCACAAGCCCATGGGTAAGNTCTTCNATTTGAATGTCAAGTGACTTAACAGCAGCCTCTCTGGGAGGGTCAATATTCAACGTATCAACTTCGTTTCCTTCNGTAAGACTCTGTATGAGGTTTCTAACCCTTATTTCGCTTATGGAAACGTGATGAAGNATTTCTGAAATCGACCATTCNGTTTCAGAAACTATGAAATCTGCACTATTCTGGTCAAGTCCATTAACTTCATCAAGTAAAACCAACCTNGCCTTAATCACACGCGGAAGTAGTTCCATAAAAGAATATTTTTGNCCTTGAGACAACAAATAGGAATGAATACGCGATTCCTCTTCATTCATTTCGTACCTCCTAAACCATTTTGATAATGATCATTCAGCAACGGTCGAGACCATGTAATCATCACAAAAANCAACAAAACCAGTCCGACTGTNGCATTTCCTATTAGAGCCGAGACTACATCGAGATTTTCTGACACAAATCCGGATATGATTAGCCCTAGTGGCAATCCATAAACAGCCAATTGNCTAACTCCTAACACCCTACTCCGCATTTCNTCNGAGGTGTGCTTCAAAATCAACATAGCCATAATCACCATACTAAACGATTGAGAAACTCCGGCTATCAANACTATCGAAACACTGACATAAAAAACCGACGAAAAAGCNATCATTAAAATAGCAATATGCCAAGATGCACATCCTAGTATCATCAGTCGAGAAGGACGACTAATTCCAGAAAAATAACTTATCCATAAAGAACCTANAAGNGCTCCAGCGGAATAACCNCCCATGATAATCCCAAAGCCTTGAGAATCGGTATTAAATATGCTCTTTGATATTACCGCAATCAAAGCATGATTCAAGGGAAATGCTGTCAAATTAACAATAAAAGCGATAACAAGCAGAGAAGTTAAAAATGGATAAGATTTTATATATGCTAATCCCTCTAAGAGCCCACCCCATACATTAGATTTAGTGTCAACAGTTATAGTCGGAAACTTTGGAACCATTAATGTTAACGAAAAAGCTGAAGCATACAAGGCCACCACTCCCAGATAGGTTATTTTAGTGCCTATNAAATTCAATAGTAAGCCCCCACATATTGGAACAATTATTTGAGNNAAATCCCTACCCATTCTCGACAACGCTACCGCGTTTTGAAGGGCCGATTCACTTACCATGTGAGGTAGAACAGATTGCCGGGTAATAAGGTCCATTGACCTCATTACTCCCAAAAAGGCAGACATTACTAAAACAACTGCTATGGAAGGTTCTTTTAGTGTAAATATAGTAGCCAAAATTAGTGAAAGGGCCAAGAANATGGCTCGCGTCATGTTGAATGACAATCTCAGTCCGAATCTATCAACTAAAACACCCAATAAAGGTGCAACCAGTGTGCCTGTGAATCTCAATGCAGCATATATCCCAAGTACGCTAGGGGAATCGCTCTTCTGTAACACATACCAAGATAATATGAACAGCTCCAAAAATTCTGCTGATGAGACTACGACGTCGCTACTCCAGAGGACTACAAAACCTCTAAACCTTAGAGATGAAAANCCACTTTGCAATTTGATTAACACTTCCCTCCATATGGAAAAANAATTTCGTTNCATTATACGAGTGATATAAAACAAATTTCANATCTAGNTGTATAATAGNTNTCCGAATTATTNTCTAAAAATTAATCTTCAGAGGTTATCAATTGCATAAATTGCAAATTGCAACATTGGCAGGTGGCTGTTTCTGGTGTGTTGAAGCNGTTTTTGAGCTAGTTCATGGGGTGGACAANGTTGTATCNGGATATACCGGAGGAGAAGTCAANAATCCCAGTTACGAACAAGTATGTGCAGGAANTACTGGGCATGCAGAAGCTATTGAGGTTTATTACGATCCAAACACAATAGACTATGAAACAATTTTAGAAATATTTTTTAGNTATCATGACCCTACGACATTGAATAGACAAGGTGCTGATATAGGCACACAATATAGATCAGCAATTTACTATCATGGANCGGANCAAAGAATNATTGCTGAGGAATGTGTAAGAAGTCTAGAAGAGGAACATATATTCCCAGACCCTATCGTCACAGAGATACAGCCGGCAGAAGAATTCTATATTGCCGAGCAATATCATCAATCATTCTTCAAGAACAATCCCTATCAGCCGTACTGTCAATTTATAGTCGCCCCTAAAGTGATAAAACTTAGACAAAAACATGCCGAATTACTAAAAACTATACCAAGCCACGAAATATAACTTTAATTTGAACTCTAGAATTACATATAAACTAGTTCCAAACATAGATGAAATTTTCACCGAAAATTTTGTCAATTATCTCATCGCGCTGCACGATGAATTTGGNAAAAGGGTTACCCAAATAAGAATCGATAGAAATAAAAAACTGGNCCTAGTACATGAGAAAGGTCATAGAATTCTCTCTGAGCCAGTAACCCATATAAATACCGGAAATTGGACCATAGATCCTATTCCGAATGAATTACGCATTCCTGGTATTGAGATTTCAGGACCAGCTTCAATAACTCCAATGTTCATAAATGCAATAAATCCTGATAAAGATGGGTACAGAGCAGATGGATACTTAGATGATGATGAGGATGCNGGAGGACATACATTAAAAGACACTATAGCGGCAACGAAAAACAGGCTTGAGGCAGTNCTCGGAACACTGAATTTCTACGACCCAAACAGANATAAACAGTATAACGTCGTACCGGGTACGTTACCCTTTTTCATGCATAGAGAAAGAGGATTACATCTAGATGAACCTGATGTAATGATAGACGGTAAAGCTATTTCAGCCACCATATTNGGTACTGCATTAACTTTGTTCCACCCTGGGCAAGCTCAATTTTCAAAAAACCAGGCCGTATATTTTTACCTACCTAAAATTGAAGATGTTGAAGAATCTAAATTCTATAGAGATTTTTTCGATTTCACTCGTAAATACCTCAACCTGACAGAATCAAACGTTATCAAGGCAATCATCTTGATCGAGTCATTACCTGCAGTGTTCCAAATGGAAGAACTGTTATATACGTTAGGGCCGTACGCTGCAGGATTAAACGCGGCGAGATGGGATTTGAAAGCCAGCATTCTAGAATTTTTACTTCCCAATCCAGATTTTGTATGGCCTGATAGGTTTGATGTTGACATCAAAAGCACCGACTTTATTGCAAACATTTTTAAAAGACTCGTATCCATCTGCCTAAAAAGAAACGCTGTCCCTATCGGAGGTATGGCTACGGCACTACCNAATAGAGATCCAGAAATAAATGAATTGGCAGCATCGTCCATATTAAGCGATAANGAATGGGAAGCATCGAACGGCTTCATNAGAGGATGGAGTGCCCACGTGTATCACATGAAAAATGCTGCTACNCCATTTAAGCGAATCCACCAACATGGGTGGTCCCCTTCAACAGAAATGCTAGATCCTACTAATTTCCCAATTAATATAGAAGTTCCAGTTGGAGCTATTACTGAGCAGGGAACAAGAAGGAATATACGGACCATAATTGAATACTGTGAAGGATGGTTATCAGGGAGAGGTGCCAAGGGTATAAACAGTCTCGAAGGTAAACCAAACAAAACACCAGCATTAATGGAAGACTTAGCTACAGCTAGGATTTCAGTCGCCCAAACAGCACAGCGAATCATCCATTCTGTGCCATCTGAAGACACTCAAAGAAAGCACGATATGCAAGTCATAATTGAAATTGCTGACAGTGAACTAGAGGACATATTAGAAATCAGAAAACTGGACCGGAACAATTTCAACGATGATATGAAACACAGATATGAAGCCGCGCATGAGATGACCATTCGCTGGGTCTCAAACTACACGAAACTAAAATTCGACAGCCTCGCCACCTACGATCGAGACTTACACAAAATATCTTAATCCACAGCAAATATACTAAATACTAAGAGAATTCTTCCCTTAATTCTGCGTAAATCTCTTTCATTCTTATAGTTCCTATAGTGAGCACACTACCTACATTCATCATCCTATAACCTTCAGCTATCCAACGTTTTGCATCATCTGGATCTGCAAATGTGGTTGCCAGAGACTTGTCTTTTCCCTTCATCTTTTCTGATACATCTCGCATGACTCGTTCAACTTTTTCATGATATTTGTTCCCAGGGACTCCCAAAGAAGCTGCCAAATCTTCTGGACCAACAAGCAACACTTCAAAATTTTCCAACTCTAAAGTCTCGTCTAAACTCTCATACGCTTCCATACTTTCCATCTGTAGAATCAAAACTGTTTCATCATTTGCGTTTTTAATTACGTCTCCAGCTTCTATACCCATAGGAGCTGCGAACCATGGAGCTATCCCACGTTCTCCAACCGGTGGATATTTAGCAAACCGAACAGCATCTTTTGCTTCGTCGAGATTATCGACTTGCGGCACCATCACGCCAACAGCTCCNGAATCGTAAGCTTTCTTGATATCGCCAGGAGTATTCCATGGAACACGTATTACTGCTGCCACTCCAGACTGACGTGCCATAACGCAAATCGGTCCGAGAGATTCAGTTCCCCATGGAGCATGTTCTTGGTCAATCCAAACCCAGTCAGGGTTCGTTTGGTAAACTGCCGCAGCAATATGCCACTCTCTACCAGGCATTTGAGAGCTTAGCAATAATTCTTGTTTCCTTATTTTTTCACGAATATTACTTGGATACACAATTACATACCTCGCCAGGCTATTCCTTTACTGATTCAGTTTTTCTCGGATGTTCAAACCTAAATTCCTCGAGCTCAATTAACTTGTTATAGGATCCAAAAATCTCTTCAACATTTTCACCTATATAGTCTAATGGAGCATTTTCTTGATCCTCAGAATCAAATATTTTTCTAATCTCATAACTAGTAAACCTTTCAGCAGGGACACGACCACAATCGCGAATCATATCTCTAAAATTGGAAGGTTTCATTAATTGACCATGTTGTGCTCCAGCAGAAGTAGATATACTTTCATTTATCAACGTACCGCCGAGATCATTTACCCCCGCATTCAAAAGCAACTGGGACATCCTGTCACCTTCTTTAACCCATGAAGCTTGTATATTAGGTATCCAATTATTAAGCATAATTCTAGCCACGGCATGAACTTTCATAACTTCCATTCCTGTAGGACCAGTTCTAACATTTTCAGCCAAACCCTTAAGGAACATTGGTGCTTCAGAATTCACAAAACTTAATGGAACAAACTCAGTAAACCCATTCGTATCTTTCTGAATATCCCTTATCAACGAGATATGTTCAGCTATATGTTCGTTACTCTCAACATGACCGAACATGATCGTGGATGTCGTGGGTATTCCCAAAGCATGAGCGTTAGTTATAACCTCCACCCATTGATCCACTGTGATTCTACCAGGAGATATTTCGTCTCTCATTTTTTGATTTAATATCTCTGCCGAGGTCCCAGGCAAGCTCCCTACACCGGCATTTTTTAGATCGTTCAAATATTGTCTAATAGAAACATTGGAACGAATGGAACCATATAAAACTTCTTCCGGGGAAAATCCGTGTATATGGATATCAGGCAACTCATCCTTTATAGCTTCGCAAAGCCTGATATATAAATCTCCCTCCATTTTGGGAGGTAATCCAGCCTGTATACATACTTCAGTAGCGCCATATTCCCAAGCTTCCTTCGATCTACGGACTATCTCATTAATTGGCAAAAAATACCCTTGTTCCTCTCTATAATCTCTGCTAAATGCACAAAACCCGCATCGTTTTATACAAACGTTTGTAAAATTTATGTTCCTATTAACTACAAACGTAACTAAATCCCCTACAGTGCGGCGTCTTAATTCATCCGAAACCTGTAAAACAGCATTGTAGTCACTCCCAGTAGAATCCAACAACACAACAGCTTGATGGGTTGAAATATCATTTCCTGACAGAGCAGAATTAAGTATTTCAGCCACATTTTTACTTATAGAATGGTTTAACACATCAATATTCATATGAGTTTAACTCCGATCTCTTCGTTTAACATAGCTGCCTACTCCTCCTTTCACATACCCATCATTATCAACCAAAGCGGATAACTTATCCCGCATATTTGAATCTACAAACTTATCTGTATTGAGAAAAAACTCTGGATATATAGGTAACCTAGGTTTTAATACAAATCCTTCATCCTCAGTTCTAATATTAAGATTATCCAATGTTGGCCATGGGGCCTCCGGGTTCACATAATCAATAGTAAGCGGGGACACGCCGCCCCAATCGTTTATACCTGCTTGCAAATACATCTGATAATTGTCCGCGCTCAAGTTCGGAGGCACTTGAATATTGACATTCGGTCCCAATATAAGCCTGGCAACAGAAACGGTCCAAAGCATGTGTTTTGTATCCGCATCTGGCTCCGTTTCCATAGGAGTCAAAGGCTTAGCCCTGAAGTTTTGCACTATTACCTCTTGTATGTGGCCATATTTTCGATTCAAGTCACGAATAGCCAGAAGAGACTCGATTCTATCATCCAAAGTCTCACCGATACCGATTAATAATCCTGTTGTAAATGGAATCCTTAATTTTCCAGCGTTTTCTATGGTTTTAAGTCTAGCAATAGGCCTTTTACTTGGGGCAAATTCATGCGGTCCACCTACGGCATATAGCAATTCACTTGTACTTTCAAGCATCATACCTGTAGATGGGTTAAATGGCCGTAGTTGTGACAATTCTCTCTGACTCATTGTCCCAGGATTAGCATGGGGCAAAAGTCTGGTCTTAGACAATACCAATTCACACATATCCGTAAGGTATTCAAGAGTGGTTTGATAGCCACGTTCATTAAGCCAAGCCTTCGCCTCGCTAAACCTCAATTCAGGTCTTTCGCCTAATGTGAAAAGTGCCTCAGTACATCCCAGTTCTTGACCTTTCAGTGCTACATCTAACACTTCTTCAGGAGAAAGAAACAATGTATCTGTATCCTGAGGATCTACTCTAAAAGTGCAATATCCACAATAGTCTCTGCATAGTCTAGTTAATGGTATAAATACTTTCGGTGAAAAAGTTACTATATTGCCTTTACCAATGTTTCTAAGAGATGAAGCTGCTTCAATAAGATCACACAGGTCATTATTGAAGTAGTTCTTTAGTTCTACCGCTTCCTGAGAGTTAACCGTAATTCCGCTAATATCTGATCCTAGAACCAATTTGAGTTTCTCTACAATGTTTGATTGAAACCGATTCACCCACTACATTGGATGTTAAACCTGCAAACAAACTTAACAAACATTAACGAAAACTTCAAAACTATNTTCTAAACTAAGGGAAAATCACCTATACATTCTGANTTCTTCATTTCATATACTAGAGAATCTGATAGTCCAATTAGATCTGACAATATTTCTTTATTATGCTGTCCAAGAGTGGGAGCAGGTAGCTGCATTCTAATTGATGATTCACTGAAATCCCACGGAGGGCTAGGATAACTGTAGGTTCCAACATCATCTTGATCTAGAATAAAAAACTTTTCTTTATCCTTGTAAACTGCAGAATTCAAAACTTCACTAAAATTATGCACCAACTCACATGCTATTCCGTGTCTCCTTAAACGCTCAGACAAAAANGAGGCCTCTAATACCTTAATCATTTCTTGCAAAATAGAATCTAATTTTTTNCGATTTGTGGCCCTATTGGAATGTGTATTAAATCGTTTATCATTTTTNAAATCTACCCTACCAATCACATCACAGAATTTATCCCACTCAAGATCTGATTTTACTGACAAAGCCANCCACTTTCTATCTGAGGTCTCGTAGCATCCTTGAGGAGCATAATTAATATTTGTGTTTTCTTGCCGGCCGGGAGATATCCCATCCAAAGAGTATCTAAGGAAATACTCACCTAAAAGTGCCATAGTCGTCTCTTGTTGAGAAATGTCTATTTCTTGCCCAGTGCCCGTACCTATCCGATGCTTGAGTCCTAANAGTGCGGCTCCAGCAGATAAAACACCGCTGTATGCATCAGTATGCATCACCCCAGAATTCATAGGATCTCCATTTTCATACCCCATCATATAGGCCATTCCAGACGCAGGTTCGGTTGTGCCCCCGTTCCCGGGATAGTTGCTGTAAGGTCCAAAGGTCCCATAGGTAGGCATTCTGACCATAACAATAGATGGATTAATTTTTCTAATTTCTTGATATTTAAGTCCTAGATTGCCTATGACTCTTCCTGAAAAGTTTTCAATAAAAACATCAGATAATGATATTAGTTCTCTCAAAGCCAACTTACCGTCATCATTATTCAAATCAAGAGTTATTCCTTTTTTGTTCCTATTAACAGCATGAAACATAGCGCACCGATTCCACGGCATTGATCCAGGAATGTTTTCAGGATACATTCCAGAAATNCGAGGTGGCACTCCCCCTCTCCACGGATCTAGACGACCAATAGATTCCACTTGAATGACTTCCATACCCAAATCTGCAAGAATTTGAGTACAATATGCACCCGCCCATGCCTGGGTTAATACTACAGCCCTTGTTTTAGACAANGGATAATCTGGACGGGAGACATTAAAGGCAGATCTTTTGGTGA
Source organism: Chloroflexota bacterium (assembly GCA_002717465.1). Lineage (GTDB taxonomy): Bacteria > Chloroflexota > Dehalococcoidia > Lucifugimonadales > UBA826. The sequence continues at coordinate 17,466 of PBDQ01000012.1, read as the reverse complement.
TGTTCTTTGGATGATCTTCAATATTTGTTTCTACGAAATCTGATTGAGCAGGAGCATCAGATCTAAATGACCATGGAGTTTCAGACATTTTAAAATTCGCCCCTGGAATTGTAACGAACTGATCTTTTCCATAACGTAAAAAAGATTGTCGCTCAAGCAAATGTGGATCTGACAGCAAATCTTCAATGCTTTCAGCCATACCAACCAATATCTTTAATGGGCTTAATCCATGAAAAAGTTCATCTCTTGTATATTGCAAAAATATCGGTAGCAATATNTCGCTTAACTCATCTTCATTCCTACGCCTCTTTTCAGCAGTATTAAATCTTTCGTCGTAGGCAAAGTCAGGATCACCGAAAAATAGCCACATATGCTGCCAGGTAGGTTCATGTCTTACACTAATCGACACATATCCGTCTTTACAGGGAATTAAACCAAAATGCAGTCCTTGAGTCTGTTGTCCTCTTGATTTTCCNACGTATTGGGCTCCCAATATATAGGGGCTAAACGCGGATAATAATGATCCGATGTGACTAACATTAATTGATTGTTTGACACCATTTAAATCTCTGGAAATCAATGAGGCCATAGAGCCTACGAAAGCATTGGCCCCTGTAATAAATTCTGTCTCTGTGCCCGGCTCTTTAAGAGGTGCCTTTCCTTCTAATCCGTTAGNGCTACACATCCCGGTCAAAGCTTGCATTGTTAAATCGGAAACAGGCCTACCAGTCAATCCATCCGATGCCCCAAAATGTGAAATGTTACATACTGCTACCCCAGGCAACAACTCACCTACCAGGTCTTTATTGTAAATTTCTGNTTNACTATTTTCAGGATTATCTAAAACTACTAAATCAAACTCCAATTCTGACTGCCTCAAAAATGTTTTCGCTCCAGAATAACTAATCGAAGATTTATTGTAATTTAAGAAATGATACATCCCACTCTTAATAGGACCTGGCAAAAAGGGAATATGTGGACCATATTCTTTTACTAAATCCACCCTCTCTTCAGTTTGAACTTTAATCACATTGGCGCCATGATCAGAAAACAATCTGCAGCAAAAATTACCGGCTATACTGCCTGTGAAATCCAAAACATTTATGCTAGAAAATGGCATCATATGCTAATGACCATCTCCGAATTTTTCGTCTCTTTCTCTAGCACGATCAATAGAACCAACCCTATCAATCCCATATTTGTCCCTTCTGTAGGATAACCCTAATGCATGGTTATGAAATCCCGACATTATGCTATTTCTAAAACCCATCTGATCTTGAATTTGATTTAATGAAGCTTTAGACAATCGAAGTGCGAATGGATCTTGTAGGGCAATTCTTTCAGCTAATTTCATAGTCTCAGTCTCTAAATCATCACTTGGAACAACTCTATTAACCAAGCCAACTTTTTCAGCTTCATGCGCAGATATCCAATCACCTGTAAAAAGATATTCTTTAGCCTTTCTTATACCAATATCCCATGGAAGTCCTACGTATTGAACATGTGGCCCTCCCCATCTCACTGTTCTATCGCTGAATTGAGCATCCTCAGAAGCTATTATTAAGTCACAAGAAGTGGCCAATATTATTCCACCCATAATGCAATAACCATGGACTTGAGCAATTGTAGGTTTAGGGAAATCCCTCCATCTCAATGTATTAGCTATGTTCTGCTGCCAACTTCTTTCATATTCCCCAGGAATACCCTCTTCATATGGCCTCCTTTCCCTATCAGCTAATTCTTGAGGGCTCCCAAGGTCATGTCCAGCAGAAAAATGTTTCCCAGACCCAGAAATTATTACTACTCTCACAGAATCATCTGAAGCTGCGTTTTGAAAAGCATCATCTAATTCTTCCCTCATTATTCTGCTCTGGGCATTTAAGACCTCAGGTCTATTGACGATTATCTTTAAGACATGATCGGTTTGTTCCAGTTTTAGATCCAAATATTCCATTTAGTGCCTCATAATACTTAATTTCAGATGCCCTATAGTTTTACCGCAAAAACCTAAAGGAATCTCGTATATCTTTAACAAGTAATTCTGGCTCTTCCGTGGCAGCAAAATGACCGCCAGAAGGCATTTTCGTATATCTTCTCAAATCAAAAAAGCGCTCAAGCCATTCCTTGGGGGGATATGATATTTCCACTGGAAAAGAGGCGTATGATGTTGGTACTTTAGCTCTTTGCCCAAACGGTAAAACTGGTTCCATATTCCCTGACTCATAATACAATCTTATGGATGACTCAATAGTTTGTGTGGCCCAGTAAATAGTTAAATGTGTGAGCAGCTGGTCTTTAGTAAATCTAGACTCAATATCACCTCCACAGTCACTCCAGACCCTCCATTTTTCAACAATCCAGGCTGCTAGTCCAGCCGGGGAATCAGTTAAACCATATGATAGAGTTTGGGGGCGTGTACGTTGTATATGCCCATATGCTCCTTCTTCTTCTTGCCACCAATGTCTGTGCTCTAAAAATTTTTTCTCGTCATCAGTGAGAACTACATTATCCGGTACATCTATACCGGTAGAAGACATAGTTAAATGTATCGACTCAACACAATCATGATGATTAGTTCCTAAAGCAGTGGTTATAGCCGCCCCCCAATCACCACCTTGGGCAACAAATTTCTTATAACCAAGGGTTTTAGTCATTAGGTCAACCCACATCTGAGCAATGACCCGTGGATTTATCCCTGGAGCAGCAGGTTTCTCCGAAAACCCGTACCCTGGCATAGAAGGCACAATTACATCGAAACTATCATTTGGATCACCTCCATATGATTCAGGGTCTGTTAGCATCGGGATTATATCTATCATTTCCGCAAAAGTACTGGGCCAGCCATGAGTAATTATTAAAGGAATCGAATTTGGCCCTTTACCTTTTTCATGAACAAAATGTACATCTAAACCTGACACAGATGCTAAATAATTACTAAAACAATTGATTCTCTGTTCTTGAGTTCTCCAATCGAACTCATTTAACCAATATCCGCACAGTTCTTTTACGTAACTTAAGTTAGTCCCGTATTGCCAAAAGCTATTTTCAAGTTCCCCGGGCCAACGAGTGTTTGCCAAGCGTTGTTTCAAATCAATGAGAACACTATCCTCAATTTCAATCTTAAAAGGCTCCATTTAAATACCTCCACCACATTTTTAATTTATTATTGTGCTCATATTATCAAAGCATTAAAATTTTATTACAGAAATTAATCACAAATGGGGATATTATGGGCGCTCTCAGTGACATTAAAGTATTGGACCTTTCAAGAATTTTAGCGGGACCGTTCGGCACACAAATATTGTCGGATTTAGGTGCAGAAGTGTGGAAAATAGAATCTCCCTGGGGAGATGACACTAGAGGATGGGGCCCTCCATTCGTGAAGGATCAAAGTGCATACTACTTATCGGCAAATCGAGGAAAGAAAAGTCTCATAGTCAACCTTAGAGATGAGAAAGGTCAAGAAATAATAAGAAATTTAGCAAAGCAAGCTGATGTATTTGTAGAAAACTTCAAAGTTGGTAACATGGCTCGGTTCGGACTTGATTACGAGTCAATAAGTAAAATAAACCCTAAAATAATATACGCCTCAGTAACCGGATTCGGACAAACAGGACCGAGAGCCTCGGAACCTGGGTATGATGCTGCACTTCAAGGAATGACAGGAGTTATGAGCGTCACAGGTGAGCCGGATGGCGGGCCCACCAAAGTAGGCGCAGCCTGGATCGATATAATGACAGGTTTAACATCTACAATCGGAATTTTATCTGCTCTCCATGAGCGAACCAAAAGTGGAAAAGGCCAGTATGTCGACGTTTCACTGTTCGATGTTGGAATTGCTTGCATGGCAAACATCGCTCAAAGCTACCTAGCTACAGGTGTTGCTCCTGGCAGAATAGGAAATGCTCATCCACAAGTAGCACCTTATCAAGACTTCACAGCGTCAGATGGAAATTTTATGACTGCTGCAAACAATGACGACCAATTTAAAAGAATATGTGAAGCCATAAATAAGCCAGAAATGGCCACTAATCCTAAGTTTTTATCAAATGCTGATCGCGTTCAAAACAGATCTGAATTGGTATCAATCTTAAACGCAGAATTCTCCCAAAAAAGTAAAGCGTATTGGACAAACACGCTACAAAAGACAGGGCTTACAGTAACATCTATAAACACTCTCGAAGACGTATTCAAAGACCCTCAAGCCGAAGCTCGCCAATCAATATGGTCGGTTGATCACCCAACCATCGGTAAAGTAAATCTATTGGGAAGCGCCTTGCAACATCTCAGTAGAACTCCAGCTCAATCTCAAGGGCATCCACCTCTGTTAGGGGAACACACAGAGGAAGTAATGAAAGACGTCCTTGGTCTATCAAATTCAGAAATATCAGAGCTTATATCTAACGACGTTATAAAGGGTTCAAGTTAATCAATATGAACTATTAAAATTAAATGACGTGGGCAGATTTAAACAGGAATCCCGCCCGTATCATTATTAACTTGGTATTCCTAACCTTTTAAGAACCCAAGTTTTTCATATTCACCCTTTACAACCGGCCGTGCATCTACCTCTAACCAATCTTCAAGTATTTCAGTATATATGCTTCTAAAATCTAAATTGAATGCTAAATCACCTTCAACCAAATCTTGTGGTTTGATGGATGGATATTCGCTGTAATGACCTCCATCTACAGAGTCACCAATCACAAATGCTACACCACCTGATCCATGATCCGTCCCATTTCCGTTATCTTTAACTCTCCGTCCAAATTCAGAGAACACAAACATAATCACATCGTCACTCTTGTTAGCCTGTTTCATATCATCATAAAAATCATAAATTCCACTCGAAATATCGGTGAGTAAACCCTCCTGTAGGGCAATTCCATTCGTATGAGCGTCGAAACTACCGTGCTGCGTGTAGCAAATTCGAGTTCCAATATCAGCTTGAAGAACTTGTGCTGCTCCCTTCATTGACCTGGAGAAAGAATCCGTAGCATATTCCACAGTAGAGGTATAATTTTGAGTTACAGAACCCAATATTTCGGCACCTTTCAAAGCATTTAACCCTGTCTCGCTCAAATAATCCATAACAGGGCCGCTACCTATAGCTTGAGTATACATATCTTTGAAAGCCTGTAGCGCCTCAGACCTTATCCCTTCATCGCCAACATGGCTCATCAATCCATAATTATCAAGGTCAGTCACTGACGCGACAGGTGCACCGTGAGACACTAATGCCCGTGGTAAACCTGCACCAAAGTTTACTGCGGCAACAACGTTGTCATGTTTAGGATACATTTGATTAATTGCATTTCCCAACCAACCTTCGTTGCCAACCTTTGTTGGTTCTGCCGTGTGCCATATATCCATGGATCTAAAATGTGATCTGTTAGGAACAGGATAACCAGTCCCATGGATGACTGCGACTTTTCCACTATCGTAGAGCTCCTTTATGGGAGCCATTGATGGGTTCATACCTAACCCATTCCCAATAGGTAAGGCCCTTTCTTCTGTTATCCGTACGTTAGGCCTATTATCTAAATAATCAGAATTGTTATAAGGAATGATACAGTTCAAGTAGTCATTCCCTCCTGACAACTGAACAACGACTATTTTCTTTTCACCCATGTCAACTCTCCTTCAACTCAATTAAGCTCGTATTATTTTACCTCAAACATCTGGAATCTATGCCTTCCTGTCTCTACAACATAAACCCTGCCTTCATCATCTAATTCAACAGCTACAGGATCCCATAAATATGGCTCCATTCTAGCTGATATTTCATGTTGGTCATCAGTATCTGGGTTATACACAGGAACGAAAGACTGACGGGCAGCTCTTTCATCATCCTGAGATGACAAATATTCAACTGACCAAGGGTTTAAGTGTGCGGCGCCTCGGTGACTATCTAAAAATTCACCATTGGCATCAACTACCTGAATCCTCTGATTCCCCCAATCAGCAACATAAATATTGCCATCTTTGTCGACCGCCATGTCAGAAGGTCTGTTGAATTCCCCATCTCCTGCGCCAGATCGTCCTATACTTTTGATATGTTTTCCGTCCCGGTCAAATTTCTGGATACGATCGTTCCTCCAGTCAGCTATGTATATATTCCCTTCTTTGTCATCGCAAATCCCCCACGGCAAGTCAAATTGCACTTCCTGACCCCAATTACCAAGGTATTCTCCATCCAAACTGTATATCTGAATTCGATTATTTCTGGAATCAACTACTAGTAATTCTTGATCTCTAACTAACATCCCACTGGGCTGATCAAACTGCCCTGGGCCGTTTCCCTTCTCTCCCCAGTATTTAACTGGATTACCATCTTTATCAAACTTAGTTATTCTTTGAAGATATTCATCAGATAAATATAAATTTTCTTCTGAGTCTAATACCAAACACGTGGGCCAAATCATGCCACCTAATTCCGACCCATAGGTCCCTATTTGTCCAATAAAATCATGTTTATTTGTCACAAGTTGAATACCGTTTGATCCCTTCGTAGAGGACTTGCCTCTACTAGCGACAAATATAGTTCCATCTGACCTAATAGCCATGGAGGTCGGTAACTGGAATCCTCTTCCACCAAAATCCGCACAAAAGCCTACGTTGTCCAGATAACTAAGTTCTAATTTAGTTGTAGTCATAGTAACTGACCTCCTATCATAGTTATACAGTTTGGTATTCTTGGCTAGACACAACCAGCTGGATCACCGATACCGCAGCCTCGTCGAACTTATCAGATTCGTCCTTGCTACCCCAACTTAAATCTCCAAACTTACTTGCATAATTCTTCAATCCATTCAACGTACTATCTAAAACATCAAGAGGTCCAAGCACATCCAGAGTGTTTTGCACTAACTCATCAGAATTCATAGTGCCGCCTGAACTGGTCAACTTTATCCGATCGATAATATCTCTTATTCCTATTTTATTCGGGTCACTTAGTATTCGGCCCGCAAAATTCACTCTCTCTACGTATGCACCTGTGTTTATCCATTCAGTGCCACCCTGCCAACCTTCTACGCTGGGAGGTCTCATTAAAGCTTGTCCCATATTTGCACATGCATCATCTGCAGCAAATATGTCAGATGAAGGTAACTCAACCGGGCCCGCTAAGCGCATTGTGCCGACTACCATCTCTGCTGGGCTTTTAATTCTTGCATATCTCGCAGATTCATCTTTGAAAAACTCTGACGTGAACATAACACGCAGCATTTCCTTGATACTATGCCCTGAGTCAAAATATGCCTTGCACATTAAATCTATAGCCACTGGATCCCTTGGGGATTCATGAGGCCACTGGGGTACAGGCAATTCATCAGCAACAAAAAAATGATACAAATGTCTCGCAACAAATTTCGCAGTCGCCTCTTGCTCACAAATTATCCTCACTGCATCTTCCCCGTCCCAATTCCCTGTTTCTCCCAAGATAGTCTTTTCTCCAGAGTCATGATCGCTCTCATCATATTCAAACTGCCAAGACATATATCCATATGGTCTTGCAGTGTTATTCCTCATCCTGATGGACATATATTCAGGATTGACCACTCGCCATCCTGTAAAAGCACGTGCAGTCTCTTTTATGTCTTCTTCAGTGTAATTACCCACACCCATGGCAAATAATTCAAGTATTTCCCTACCATAGTTTTCATTAATGTTTGTCCCATGATTATCCTGATTATCCAGCCACATTATCATTGCTGGATCTCTTGAGAGTTCGATCAATAGATCATCGAATTTACCCAATCCATGGTCTCTGAACATGTTAATCTGATTTGTAACCACCCTACTTTGAATCAACTTAGTAGAAGCTGTGGCAAATACCCTATGCCAGAAAAGACACATTTTCTCTCGCAGCGGAGTATCAGTCATCACCAAACGATACATCCAGTGAGGTCCACCACCAGAACGGAGGTCAGCCAAATCAACATGATAACGTCTAATTAGATCATCGGGAATAATGTCATCGTGATCTGGATTGAGTAAATTGTCCAAAGTACCTTCATAACCAAGACTTAAAGCATCGTCCAGTTCTTTTGGCGTTGCCCCAAATCCTGCCCTTCTAAGTAAATGGGCCATCTCAACAGCTTCTGTTCTAGACTCGATAGTGGTCATAAGTTCACCCTCTTTTCACGTCTACTTAATAGCAAAACTTAATCGGTTTTCAGGAGTATACCAAGTATGACAAAAGTGGAAAAGCAATACTCAGTATATCAGCGTATTATATTCATTTGGAGGCTAGTTTCCCATCCCTGTAAGATGATATGTAATTCATGCAAAATTCATCGTGGCCTAGCAACATATCTCTAGCTATTTGTACCCTTTCTGAATCAATATCAAGAGCCATTATTCTCTCAATTCTATTCTCGACAGGATTTATGATTCCACTATCTATCCCGGCATCAATCGCGAGCCTTATGAACGTTTCATTTATTAAACGCCTCATCGGCAAACCAAATGACACGTTGCTCAACCCACCCGTGATGTATATATCGTCTCCATATTTTTCCCTGATATCTCTCACAGCATCCAAATAGTGATTCCCAAATGTTTGATCAACGGATATAGGAAAAAGTAAAAGATCGACATGGATCTTGTCCAACGAAATATCCTTGCTTAAACAATTCTCAACCATTTCACTTGCATTCTCTACCCTTTCCTCAGAATTGGAAGGCATTCCATCTAAAGCAGCAGCCGTAACTATCACATGACACTCATGCTGCTCGACGAAGTCTAAAGCATCAATACGTTCTAGCGAGGCAGAATTTACCATAGCAGAACCTTGAGGTTTGCCACATTTATCGTACTCTTCCAACCCAACCTGCAAAATCTCAAGACTTGATGAATCAATGCTCGGAGGAAGTGTAGCCACTTCGCAGTAGTAATTTACAAGCCAACTCATGGCTTCCTTTTGTATTTCTATCCGATGAGATATTTCATCGACATTCAGGTCTAAAAATGTACTACCATACCTTTCCTGCCGTCGTATCTCAGAAAGAATATAAGCTTCTCCTTCTTTCTGCTCGTCAGGGTTATCGGAAATCCCCTTTTGAACGGCTATCATAAAATGTTTAACCCTTCCTTCTTTATAAACTTGGGTTTCCTTAAATTTCTGAGGAATAACTAAAAATGAATCCTCACCTAACGCATTTTTATAAAGTACGGACTCCTCTCCTCGATGATTCGGTCCTATCCTTTTCCCCTTCTGCAGNAGAACTCTCGTAGTGTGTATATTTTCTCCAATAATCGCAAAGGCTCTGTTATTCAATGTGGTCTCCAAATAATTAAAGTGTTCTTTATTTTCTCAAAATTGTTTAGAAAAGTCTTCCTCGACGAAAACATGTTTTTAAATTGCATTGTTAAAACATCAAGCTGGCGCTTTGANTAACACGACAAAGCTGTTTAAAAAGCCTTAGTTAAATTGAAACAACTATCCAAAGTAGTTTCAGTTACCTATGCCCCTTGTCACATTAGGTTGTTCACCACGGAACAATAGAAAATCATTAACTATATCGTTTACGTGATCAAAATCATTGTAACTGTAATCAAACTTTCCGCTGATCAAAACGTGGACAGATCGATTTAATCCAGAAGGTATTTTAGAGTTAACCAAAATAAATTTTCCGAAAGAGCCTGAAAAAGGTCTACCATCCACATCTATCTTCAAATCAAAACCATTATAGAGACCGGATGATTTTTCCGAATTCAGTAAAAAGGTAAAAAGAGGAGATTCGGAATGTATGAACCCATCAGAATATACCTCACCTCTCATTACAGGTTCACCATTAACTTTCACAGCATGAGATCTGACGATGAAAATCCTTTCCCACGTCATGACTGCTGCAGCGTTGCGTATGATGTGTTGCTCTAATTCTTTTGGGCCCCAATTCCAATTACCCTCCCAAAGACTCATCATATGCATGGGACGANCATCGTCCAGATCAGACCCAGAATCAGACAACCCTGCTATATGGTCCACATAGGTCATAATAGCTCGGACTGCAGAATCAGTCATGCGATCAGCGTACTTATCTATCATTATATGTAAGTCTGACAAATGAGATGCACTTCCATTTGCCTGCATCTGAGATTCCACAGCCTTAGAAAATGATTCCCCGAAAATCTCCTCGAGGCTTTCCATAACACGAGAACTCGCATCAATATCTCCACTTTCTATTCTAGAAATTACACTTTGATTTACACCCACTTTCCTAGCAAGTTCTTCCTGTGTAAAACCTGAATCCCTTCTTATTTTTCGCAACANATTGGGGCTATTTCTATATTTCGAAATTGTCATTTAATCCCTCATAAAAAAAGGGCCCCACCTAANANNNNTNTTAGGTGGGGCCCTTTTANCTACCGTGTTGTTATAGGCTCACCTTCATGTTTGGCAACAACAACAAACAGTAACTAAAATAAATTCACGATACTTCATCTGTAACTAAAAATCCTTTCTCAAATCACATAACTCTTAGTCAATCCAATCTTGTTCAAAACACACATCGATTTACTTATAATATTTNAACTAACTTGGACATATAATGAGATTATTGTACAAAATTACTAAAATAAAGTCATCACATTTATGCAAGTATACATTGGCAGACATGATACCAAAAACACCCATTAATACCGCCGTATTTACAATCGAATTTTTTTTACCTTAACTGATCTCCCTTTCCAAACAGCATGGCCCATTGAGTATAAAACCATNGAATGAAAGGCAATGGCTATCATCACTAAAAATGAAATCGGATAGAAGAAAGTGGCCCAATAGTGGTGAGAAAGACCTTTTGTTACAACNAACCATGATCCAACAAGCATAGAAAAAGTGATAATAGCTATGCCTGATTTGCCAGTTAGTGAAATCCCATGATCTAACGTTTCTAAGACAAGTACTACTCCAGGGTANAAACCTAGAATTAACAAGGCAAATGAAAATATCAACAGTACTGAAACGCTATGATTCAAGGCTGGAAAAACACTTCTAGAAATACCTATGATAGCTTGTTTGTCAGTGGCATAGGAACGAGTCTCTAATAACTTCGTTCCATCATACAATCCCCATTTGTAACCTGCCCTTTTTACNCTCCTGCCTAATTCAATATCGTCTGTTGGGATATTCTTGATAGATTTATGCCCACCTGAAGAAAAATAAACTTGTTTTTTCAATAAGATGAATTGTCCAAAAGACACCGATAAAAATGAGTATTTGAATAGCCGTCCAATCAATATGGGCAACCAAGAAATTATTATCCAATCTATAAAAGGAAAAATTAGATATTCTGAAATACAAGACCTCATCCGATATGGAATGAATGTCACCATATCACTATCTGATTGTTTGGACAATTTAAGAGCATCACTAATGGCATTCGGCTGCATTACTGTGTCTGCATCAACAAATATAAAATGTGTCCCCCGAGCAATTTTTGACAATTGATGGCACGCCCAATGTTTACCAATCCACCCGCCGGGTGAGTCTTCTCCAACAATTACTTTTATCCTATTATCAGAGAAAACCTGCTGTTGGACAATTTCAAGCGTATTGTCGGATGAACGATCATCAAGAACTATGATNTCTAATTTTTTATAGGTTTGCCCTGCAATTGACTGTATACAAGCACCTATAGACTCAGATTCATTTCGGGCAGGAATCAAAACAGACACTAACACGTCATCATCTAACAAAACGTCCGCATCAGGGTTTGAATAGCGCCTCAGATACCATATGTTTGTAACAGAAACAACCAAACAATAAGAGGCGAAAATCAATGCAACGTAATCCATATAATAAAGCAAGCTATCTAAACCTTCTATACAGTGCTGGTATCCATGGTCTGAAACCAGAGNCTAACGTGTAGTCTTTACGTAATTTAAATAAGACGATAGCCAGGTTAAGTGTCCATAAAATCTTGATATGTTCTGAACCAAACAATGCAAATATCAATCCAAATGCAACCAAACATATAGTAACCGTGGTCGCATGGTTTTTTTGAAACAAGTGCATTCCCAACAGAACTACAATTCCGACCAGTAAAGCTACACCGCCTGTAATAGCTATCCAAACACCCCAACTCGTAGCCAATGCTTTTCCACCTCTAAACTTAAGAAAAGGCGAGTATGCATGTCCGAAGATCGGCGCAGCGCAGAAACAAGCCAACCCAATTGCGTTACCAACACTGGACGTAGTTGAAAATGGGGACAAATAAAAAATAATCAATACTGGTAATAATCCTTTCCCGATATCCAATATGAGAGCGGACATACCAACTATCCATCCNCCCACTTTCCAGGCATTGGTAGCACCTGGATTTTTATCTCCTACACTCCTTGGATCAATATCTGATCCCAACTTGCTACAGATCAATGACCAAGGTACAGAACCGCACAAATAGGCGGCAAGAATGCAGAAAATTAAATACGTGAATTCCATCAAATGTCCAAATTAAATAAATTTAATTGATAATANCATCCATATCCTTACTCAATACGTTGATTCGCATACAGAAAGCAAGTTCAATCTCACAATAGATAATAAAATTAACCAAGCACATGGCAATCACAATAACAATATTGTCNATAGACTTTTAATAAAAAAACAGATCCATGGCGTAACTCACTAGAAGGTTTTATGATGTCTTTTAAATTTAAATCTAATAACAAGGAAAATTCATATTATGAACGTAGAAGATCCCATCTTCGATATAAGAAACAAAACAGCCATAGTGACAGGAGCATCTTCTGGCTTAGGAACTGAATTCTCCAAAATTCTAGCTGAAAGAGGCGCAAATGTTGTATTGGCTGCTAGAAGAACTGACAAACTTAAGAATATTGAGAATAAATTATTAGAGAAAGGAATGTCAGTTAAATCAATAAAATGTGATGTGGCTGATTCTGGACAAGTAAAAGAAATGATTACCAAGTCATGCCAATATTTTGGCAGAGTGGACATATTGGTAAACAACGCAGGGCAAATAGCCGAGGCAGGAGCAGTTCCTGAGCATATAACTGATGAAATGTTTGAGGCTACCGTTAAAGTAAATCTGTTGGGGCTATGGTATTGCTGCAGGGAGGCAGGTAAGAAAATGCTTGAAGACGGTAAAGGAGGGTCAATCATAAACTTATCTTCTGTTGCCGGATTAAATGGTATGAGAGGTATGCCAGCCGCATATCAAGCTACTAAAGGAGCAGTCGCGACTTTAACCAAAAGCTTAGCTGCGAATTGGGGTGATCGCGGCGTTAGAGTTAACGCGATCGCCCCAGGNTGGTTCCCCAGTGAAATGACAAGAGCATGGGTCAGGAAAAATGTATTTATGGATCACATAAGTAACAATTCACCAATGGGCCGTATCGGTGACCCTAGTGAATTAGCAGGGGTATTACTATTACTAGCATCAAACGCATCAAGTTTTATAAATGGTGAAGTGATCTCAGTGGATGGTGGAGTCAACGCATCGACCGGACTTCCATTTTTCAACGAAGAAATGTTTGAATTTATGGAAAAGGCAGTTCCCGGGGGACTAGCCAAAAGAATCANATCAAAAGATATTAAGTAGGAAATTCTGAACATTTTGAAATCAGGCGACAATCTTTAGAGAGCCATAATGTCATTAAATCACGATTTATTGATCAATGAAATCAGCAGATCATCTAAACAGTTAACGGAAAAATTNTCCCATATTACNGATAATGATTGGGANAAGCCAAGCCATTGCCATATGTGGGCAATAAAGGATCTTGTGTCTCACATAATAGCTGTAGACGGGTTTTTTATTAATACTTTGACTAGATCTNTGGCAGGAGATTTTCTACCCCCAGAGGGTATGCCTAATCCCGGAACAGGTACAGCGGAATCTATGTCCGGTGGCATTTCTTCTCGAGCAATACAAATCTCTGAAACATCCCTAAAAACCCCGGGACAATTATTGGCAGTGTTATCTGATTTTGAAACCCAGACCTTAGAATTGCTCAGAAATATAAAAGAAAACCAGTGGAATAATCCCGCATACCACCCNATGAACACACTAACTGTAGAGTTAATTCTCGGGCTTAAACATATGGAATCNGTGATTCACAATTGGGATATTTGGCATTCCATTGATGATAATTACGTTATGAATGAAGAATCATGTTTATTGATCTGCAAATTATGGCAAACCAGTCTTATAACAGACTGGTTTTTTACTCCCGATGAGAACCAACTTGATCCTGTCGCAATATCGATTGAGCTTGGTAGCGAAGCCAATTTCAATTTACTTATATGGAATGGAGCGCTTAGCTTTAATGCAAACTCAGACATCACTAAGCAAAGACATCCTACATATATCAGCATGTCCCCTTACCGTTTCGTATTACTTATGACCGCCCGAACCACCATAGATTCATTGATTACTGCCAATGAAATTAAAATTGAGGACAACCTAAATATATTAAATAAATTTCATACTTGGTTCCGGGGCACATGAAAAAGTGGCATCACCCGAGAAGAAATTTCTTCTCTTCACTTGGCAATACTTCCTTTGGTAATTTGCAAATCATTGTATATGCTGGATCAAAAATGTTTCCAACGTCATATTTAACATACATTCCAAGCAGGATATTCGCATCTTTTTCATTCATACCATAACAATCTTGAAGCCAATTCAGCATCTCTGAAGTCGAATGTTGTACCGCCTCATCTAAAGGCCTTGCATTACCNGCAGTAAAAATATATTCGTCATTCTCACCTCTNGGCCAAGAAATAGCGGTCCCTTTAACTAATGTCAATGTAAACTCCACATCCATGGATATCTCTATACCAGTACCTAAAATCTCACCGTCTGACTGCCAAGCGTGCCCATCACCTATATGGAAAAGACCACCCTCTACGAAAACGGGAAGATACGCAGTAACTCCTTCGCGGAAACCAAGATAATCCATATTTCCCCCGTATGGACCAGAAGTCGCTGTTGAAATGGCCTGTCCTCTATCTGGTGCGACTCCAAAACAACCGATCATAGGTCTTAATGGGACTATTAATGAACGTGTATATCCACTGTTTTTATCTATTTCTGCGGTCCCAGCTTTCAAATCAATATTGAAATGAAATATTTCCTCACTAGACAAACCGGATGAATGTTCTGGGTTCAATACATTTGGAGCTACTTTCGGCCTACAGAAGCCATAATTCCTGTTCGGAATTATTTTCTCAAATGTAACAGCAAGAACATCACCAGGTTTTGCTCCATTTACATAAATGGGACCTGTCTGGGGATTCCCTCGACCAGACACCACTTTATCTTCAAAATCTTTNCCTCCAGCATCAGCTGTTTTTGTGATCACTCGGTCTCCACTGTCTATATGTAAAACGGGAGGATGCGAACCTATTGATAAATAGTAGGTATTAGGAATTAAAGTGTGCTCGACCATGATTAAACTCCATTTAAATAATAGTATGATTCCAATATCACTCTTCCAGAATTGTTGTTTCCTTGCAAATGCAACTTTACAAAAAGCNAAGTATTTTGAGCAACCTAAAGAGAATGCAATGGTAGATACACCTAGATTCCTGTGCTTCGGCGAGATCATATTTGACCAAATAGATGGAAAATATTTCCTAGGTGGAGCACCCTTNAATTTCGCTTGGTATACAAGCCAAGTTTATACAGAAACAGCGATTGTCAGCAGCATAGGGAAAGACTCGTTAGGGGAACTGGCACTATCAAATATTCAAAAAACAAAAATTGAAATGTTTGTTCATATCAATGAACTTAAAACAGGGACAGCTATAGTGGATAAAACAGGTCATTTTCAAATCATTACCCCAGCCGCATGGGAAAGAATACAGGTACCTGAAATAGAAAAAAAAGATTTTGACCTTTTATACCTAGGTACGCTGGCCCAAATAACGTCTCACAATAAGAAATCATTAGATACATTACTATCCCTGGAATCGAAAAGNAAATTCGTTGATATAAACCTTAGATACCCTTTCTATACTGAGACAATAATTGCAGAGACATTACTTATAGCTGACATCTTAAAGGTGAACGAAAATGAATGGACCACCATAAAGAAAATAATTGGGATATCCAGTTATTCAGAATTGATTCATGATTTCAACATATCAGTTTTCGTAATAACAAGAGGTTCGCGCGGTGCAAATCTCTATACAAAATCAAGTAAATTCCACTATTGCCCACAATACACAAATAATACCGATTCTACTGGAGCAGGAGACGCATTTAGTGCGATACTTGCCAGAGGTATTTGTGGCGGGATGGATTACACCCAAACATTAGAATTAGCATGTGATGCTGGCGCATTTGTAGCCAGCAGAAAAGGTGCTCAAATCTTATTACCCAAAAACATANAAAATAGACTCAAATATAACCTGTAATATCTACATAATCCCTTCAACAAAAACGAGCTTTGTATCTGACGAGATATGTCTTATCTTTAAAACCTCACTATATTCTTTTGAGTTATACCACCGTATAGCTTCATCCATACTTTCAAACTCAATAACTACTAATCTTTTTGGGTTCCAGTCCCCCTCAATCGATTTTACAGTTCCACCTCTGACTANATATTTACCTCCAAACTGATCCACAGTTTTCGGNACAAGTTCCATATATCTTCTAAACATTTCTGCATTTGAAACATCAACCTCCGCTATAGCATAAGTTCGCATATAAAACCCTCTCCAATTTAATTTGTACCAGCATTACTGAATGTGTACCCGAAACACTCCACAGTTATGTTGAATGTGAAAAGTCCCACTAAAACTATGACAAATCCAATCAAAAACTTAATGAATAGAGGGCATTAAAGCAGGATAGTTATTTGTTTACCAAGAATTAAGCCATAAACCAAAAATTTAAGGACAGTTAGGAGATGTAAATCATGGATCTAATCACGAAAATGGTGGTGGAGCTGAGGAGGCTCGAACTCCTGACCCCCTGCTTGCAAAGCAGGTGCTCTCCCAGCTGAGCTACAGCCCCATAATAACTCTTAGTAATACTTAACTTAACAATTGGAGAGTAGAAGGAAACCAAAGAGTTCTCAAATTTTTTGCCCCGATGGGGCTGATAAACGGTGGGCTTTCACAGGGCATAAATCCAAATTCTTTGAAGAGCTCCTCAATAGATTGATCATGCTCAATTCATTTCCTTTGCATAAATGCACCCACCGATAGACCTAGGGTGTCTGAATAATCAGTCTTAACCCATGCTCCCTTAAAAGGAGGTGATCCAGCCGCAGCTTCCGCTACAGCTACCTTGTTACGACTTAGTCCCAGTCACCAGTCCCACTCTCGGCACCTGCCTCCCAAAGGGTTGGCCCAGCGACTTCGAGTGTTACCGACTTCCATGACTTGACGGGCGGTGTGTACAAGACCCGAGAACGTATTCACCGTAGTGTGCTGACCTACGGTTACTAGCAACTCCACGTTCATGCAGGCGAGTTGCAGCC
>PBDQ01000011.1 GCA_002717465.1 Chloroflexota bacterium | reverse complement strand
TCCAATATTATGATCACATTAAACCCTTTAAATGAACCAAGTCAATCGCCTTCAACTGGGATCGCTTCGTTAGAAGAAGTGGCTTTCCGTACAAGGAAACTCCCAGAGGAATTTCGGCCCGGTAAGGATGGGAATATTCCGGATAGTTATAAGAATTACTTAACTCCGCTGATAGGTCAGGAAACCGAAAATATTTTTACTGTATCCTGAGATAGATAAAAAATCCCAAAAAAATATCGCCTCATATTAGACATGATCCAGAAAAAGTGAGTAATAAAAACACCGTATGAAGGAACCCAGAAAAATGCATATCGAACCGGATATTGACCTCGCTTTCATAGGAGGGTCGGGCCTGTACAACCTTGACAATTTCAATATGGAAACCGCCTTATCAATTGACACCCCGTACGGGAAAACAAGCTCAGAAATCATCACGGGGAAAATGTATGGCAGAAATATTTGTTTTATCCCACGACATGGAAAAACCCATTCGTTACTACCATCAGAAGTTCCATATGCTGCAAATATATGGGCTCTCAAATCTATTGGAATAACAAAACTCATAGGTGTTTCGGCCGTCGGTAGTCTACAAAAAGATATAAAACCGTTAGATATGGTTATTCCAAACCAACTTATTGACAACACAAACAGGAGAGTTAGCAGTTTTTTTGGAAAAGGGTTAGTTGCTCACGTAAGTATGTCTGACCCATTTTGTTCCCAATTGTCTGAAACTTTAACCACAATTTTACAATCCGAAAATATGAGTCACCATAGTGAAAAAACTTTGGTAGTAATTGAAGGGCCACAATTTTCAACATACGCTGAATCTCACATGTATAGGAAATTGGGTGGCCACATTATCGGTATGACAACTGCTCAAGAATCAAAACTGGCAAGAGAAGCAGAAATTTGTTATTCGTCAATAGCGATGGTAACAGACTATGACTGCTGGAACAAAAATGAGGAGCCCGTAACTTCACAAATTGTCATTTCAAATTTAAAACAAAACGTTACAAAAGTACAAAGGTTAATAAAAAACATTGTAAAAACACCGGTACTATCTAGTGATGCTTGTGCATGCAAAGATTCATTGTCCAATGCATTAATAAAAGATAGGTTAAAATTAGATTCAAGTTTGATAGAAAAGTTAAACCCAATCGTGAAAAAATACATCAATTAAGATAATTCAAAACAGGAGAACAGGGATGCCTAAACAAATTGAGGGGGAACCTTTTCAAAGAATCAGTGTCGACGAGGCTGCTGAACTACATGGATCTGACGAGGTGGCGTTTATAGACGTTCGCCGTATGGATGAATATGTTGAAGGACATGTTAAGGGAGCTATTTTCATCACAGTCGACGACATTTTGTCCAGAATTGAAGAATTACCAAGTGACAAAAAACTTCTATTTATATGCGCGGCTGGGGTACGAAGCGGCTTAGCATGTGAAATGGCGGCTGCCATGGGTCTAGAATCAGATAGGCTATACAACATCGAAGATGGGACCCCGACTTGGATAAAAAAGGGATATCCAACAAGTACTGGTACTGAACTCTGAATGACTCTACTCATTATAGGATCAATCGCCTACGACACTGTTGAAACCAAATCGGGTTTATCAAAGGACTCACTGGGAGGATCTGCTACCTATTGCTCCCTCTCGGCAAGTTTTTTTTCACCAGTCAGAATAGTTGGGGTTGTAGGCAGTGATTTTAAAAAAAATGATCACGACCTTCTTCAGATCAATGAAATAGACACAACTGGTCTTGAAGTAGCCGATGGTGACACCTTTAGATGGCNCGGAAGATACGACCCTGACGACTTCAATAAAAGAGATACTCTCGATACTCGCTTGAATGTGTTTGCAAAGTTCAATCCAATACTGTCTGATCGNAACAGAACCAGCAAATTNTTATTTCTAGGAAATATAGATCCAACTTTGCAATTAAATGTATTGGAACAAATGGAAAACTCNCCTACACTAGTNGGGTTGGATACNATGAACTATTGGATAGATACCGAAAAACGNNCNTTGGAAAAAGTAGTCAGGAAAATCGACGTGCTATTTATGGATGNATTTGAAATTAGGGAATTCACTCAACAAAACACGATTTATGACGCTGCGGANTATGNACATGATATGGGGCCTTCTATTGTAGTGATTAAAAAAGGCGAACATGGAATTGTACTGTCACACGAAGGAAATCTCTTTGCAATGCCCGCATTTCCAACACGAAATGTGGTAGACCCTACAGGAGCAGGAGACTCTTTCGCCGGTGGATTTATGGGTTATNTAAGCTCAGTAGACACTATTGACGCAAAAAGTGTTCGGCAGGCAGCCGGATTTGCCTCAGTGATGGGGTCAATAGCAGTAGAAAATTTCAGTGTGCGTAAGCTTATAGAGATTGACAGGAATGAAATAAATAGCAGGTTCGACCAATTATATAAACTAACAATTTTTAACCCAGATATTCNTTANAGCAGTAACAAACAAGATTAAAATGGAGACCATTGTGTCAAATAATATTAGTAGTGACGTTAAAGACCTCAGCCTAGCTGNAGATGGACTTAAAAGAATCAGATGGGCAGAGAGGGAAATGCCAGTNCTAAGACAAATCAAAGAACGTTTTTCAAAAGAAAANCCATTACNGGGCTTAANATTAGCTGCATGCCTGCACGTAACTTCTGAAACAGCCAATCTAGCNATCACACTGAAAGAGGGTGGAGCAGAGGTGTTTNTNTGNGCTAGTAACCCATTAAGCACCCAAGATGATGTGGCNGCTTCCCTTGTTGCTNACCATGGTATTTCCACATTCGCAATTAAAGGTGAAGATACNGAAACATACTACAATCANATAATATCGGTCCTGGAAAAAAAGCCTCACATNACTATGGACGACGGNGCAGATCTAGTCGCAACGNTGCACGGCGAAAGAACNGATTTGATGGAAAACATCATNGGAGGNACAGAAGAAACTACAACAGGTGTAATAAGGCTCAANAGTCTNGCAGATAGTGGAGATTTNNAATATCCCGTNATAGCTGTCAACGATGCTGATACGAAGCATTTTTTCGACAATAGGTATGGCACCGGGCAGAGTACNCTTGATGGAATCACACGAGCTACCAATATATTGTGGGCTGGTAAAACAGTAGTNGTTATTGGNTACGGATGGTGTGGAAGAGGNGTNGCTATGAGNGCAAGAGGAATGGGAGCNCAAACCATNGTTTGNGAAGTTGACCACATAAGAGGNCTAGAAGCNGCNATGGATGGCCATCAAGTGATGACAATGGAAAATGCTTCCAAACTTGGCGATATCTTCATAACAGTCACNGGAGGNATGAAAGCTATCGACAAAAAACATGTACAAAACATGAAANACGGNGCCCTNCTNGCNAATAGTGGGCACTTCAATGTTGAAATCGACATCGATGGCATTGAGGAATTATCTGACAGNAAATCTGAAATCAAACCNTTTGTTGAAGAATATATATTAATGGACGGAAGGAAAATCAATTTACTTGGAGAAGGAAGANTAATTAATTTNGCNGCTGCNGAAGGGCACCCCTCCGCAGTAATGGACATGAGCTTTGCNGANCAATCATTATCAGCAGAATTCGTATCAACNAATTATAAAAANCTTGAAAANCAAGTNTACGTGGTACCAAGGGATATCGATGANGAAATTGGTAGNCTAAAACTACTTTCAATGGGAATAGAAATAGACAANCTAACTGACGAGCAGGAAGTATATCTCAACAGTTGGNACGTCGGGACCTAAATCATGAGTACTCCTGATTCATATCAGGAACAATAATTAGGAGCAAATNGAATGTCAACTAGTTTCGCNGAATCTGAATCTTACTTGTTCACATCTGAATCNGTTACTGAGGGTCACCCTGANAAAATATGTGACCAAATTTCAGATTCAGTTCTTGACGCAATGNTGCGGNTGGANNCAAGNGCTCGAGTNGCATGTGAAGTTTCCTGTACTACAGGTTTAGTCGTTGTGATGGGAGAGATAACCGTNAATCAAGGATACGTTGACATCCCAAANTTNGTAAGAAACACNATAAAAGAAATCGGNTACACTGATGCNTCTTACGGNTTCGACTATAANTCCTGCGGAGTTATGGTGGCATTAGATGAGCAATCATCAGATATATCTGGAGGNGTAAGTAATTCTCTAGAGACTCGCTCCACTGACATCAGCGACGATGAAGTCGAAATGCTTGGTGCAGGAGATCAAGGAATGATGGTNGGGTACGCATGTGACGAAACGCCAGAATTAATGCCNATGCCAATGNCTCTNGCTCACCAATTAACCCAGCAATTAACAAAAGTAAGAAAAGATGGAGACTTAGGATACTTACGTCCAGATGGCAAATCCCAGGTTACTGTTGAATACTCNAAGGGAATACCCAAGCGGGTTCATACAGTACTGTTAAGNAATCAACATGANCCAGAAGTTTCAAACGAGNAGATCAGAGAAGATTTAATAGAAAAAGTTATNAAGANGATCATCCCAAGTCATCTNTTAAGTGACACTAAATATTTCATNAANCCGTCTGGTAGATTTGTCATTGGTGGNCCTGTAGGNGACACCGGTCTCACAGGAAGAAAAATACTTGTTGACACATACGGNGGAATGGCCAGACATGGTGGAGGCGCNTTTTCAGGAAAGGATCCGACGAAAGTNGATAGATCTGCAGCGTATGCGGCTAGNTGGGTAGCAAAAAATNTAGTTGCTGCAGGANTAAGTAGTAGAGCTGAAGTNATTGTCTCATATGCCATTGGGGTATCTGCTCCAATATCTGTGTCAGTCGAAACATTTGGAACCAATAATATCCCAAACCAAAAAATTGAAGAATTGGTATCCAACCACTTCGACCTCAGGCCAGGGGCTATTATTAGGGATTTAAATCTTAGAAGCCCAATTTATAAACAAACGGCTGCCTATGGCCATTTTGGTCGTGCCGATCTTTCNCTGCCATGGGAAAATACTGATAGAGCAGCAAAAATACGATCGGACGCTGGCNTNTAATCAAGGATCTTGAAAGTGACAATTAAATTTGGNACTGATGGATGGAGAGCAATCATAGCTGAAGATTTCACATCTGATAATGTGCAGATCTGCGCGCAAGCNATCTCTAATTATTTACTNAAGTCTGANGATTTTCCTGATCCAGTAATTATCGGATATGACACTCGGTTCGGATCTGANCGATTCGCAAAAACAATTGCAGAAGTTTTATGTAACAATAATATCCCAGTAATACTCTGCAACAAACCAACGCCAACGCCTGTTGTTAGTTACAATCTAATCTATCGTGAATGCTCCTCTGGAATAGTAGTAACNGCAAGCCATAATTCATACGAATGGAACGGCATNAAATTTAAGCCTGGGTATGGTGGCAGCGCATCACCAGAGATAGTATCCCAAATTGAGAATGAAATTTCAAAACTAAAATTTGAGATCGATTCAACCCCTTTGTTTGAAGCAATCCAAAATGGCATGGTTGAGATGTATGATCCNGATCCGGCATACCTCAATCATTTAGCAGAGATGATAGATCTTGGAAATATAAGAAATGCAGGAATGAATGTGGTTGTCGACGCGATGCATGGAGCAGGGGCAGGATATCTTTCNAAGTTGCTATCAGGAGGTAGCACNAAAATATTTGAAATTCGCAAAGAAATTAATCCCTCATTCCCAGATATGAGNCAACCGGAACCNATTAACAATAATTTATCACCCCTGAAAGACGCTATTCATAACAGTAATTCTGATGTTGGTATTGCATTTGACGGGGATGCCGATAGGGTAGGAATAATTGACGAATATGGTGAATATATTTCTACATTGCACGCTTTCGCTTTGATTACATTTCACTCATTGGAAAACCTTGATTTAAAGGGACCTATCGTCAAATCAATAACGATGACATCCATGATAGATTCATTGGCTAAACTGCACGACCTACCAGTATTCGAAACACCTGTGGGATTCAAATACCTAGGGCAAGTCATGATGGANGAGGATGCAATACTAGCTGGGGAAGAGAGCGGCGGCTACGGATTCAAAGGGCACATNCCTGAGCGCGATGGTATTCTGTCAGGATTAATGATATTGGACATGATGACCAAAACTAATAAAAGTCCCTCCGAACTAATTTCCGATTTGGAATCAGTAGTTGGACCCAGANATTATGATCGACAGGATATTGACCTGGTCGAATTGAACAAATTTCATATTGAACAAATCCTAAACACAAATCCTCCCAAAAAGATGGCAAATTTATCTGTCATAAATATTGATGNCAGAGACGGATTCAAATTTTTTATTGAAGACGGNTCTTGGTGTCTTGTTAGATTTTCAGGAACAGAACCTTTAATAAGACTTTATGCGGAGTCAANCACACCAGAGCAGGTGAAATCCTTAATTGATGATTGCCGTTCACTCTTAGGCGTTTAGCGCAAATGCCAGTCTACTCACGTGAATCAGTTGTCACAACCATTCTGGAATGCCAACATTTAAACAATANCCCCAAAAATAATTACAGCGTTACTAAAAAAGAAATTTATAGANTTGTAAATGCAATCAAGGCGCTCCAAATAGACACCTTACAAATGGTAAAACGCAGTCANTATTTAGTCCTGTGGAGTCGATTGGGTCATTACAANGATGAAGATTTAGATGAACTCTGCTATTCGAATGATAGAAAATTATTCGAATATTGGTACCATGCTGCCTGTATTATCCCAATTTCTGAATTTCCTTACCGTATACCGATAATGGAGCAATATAGACAGGGAAACAGAGGCTCTGGTAGTAAATGGGCAAAAGAAGTAACTAACGCNAAAATTATAGACGAAGTTTTGAAGCAAACCTGTAAAATGGGGCAAGTTAAATCTTCTGATTTCGAAAACAAAGGTGTCAGTAAAGGTTCATGGTGGAATTGGAAACCTACCAAAAGAGCTCTTGAGCATTTATACAATTGTGGTGATTTATCTGTCGNAAACAGAGAAAATTTCAACAAAGTATATGGNCTAACAAAAAACGTAATCCCAAAACGAGTGATTGGTAAAACCCCAGTTAAAACCTACGACGAAACCTGTCTTCATGACCTATACGAGGCATTAAAATCAACTGGTATATCCACTCCAAAACAACTTGCTAACTACACCCATATGAAGCTCACACAAGCCAAACCATTGCTGGAAACTCTTCTGAAATCACAAAAAGTTGTTTCTATTACCGGTAGGAATTTTCGTGGAGAAAAAACTAGCCTAATAATCCACAAAGATAATATGCCAATTTTGAGACGGGCGGCAGATGGGGATTTATTCCCGAAAAAAACTACACTACTATCTCCTTTTGACAATTTGTTCTGGGCAAAAGGAAGAGACGTGGACTTTTTTGGGTTTGAACAAATTCTTGAATGTTACAAGCCCCGCAATCTAAGACGTTGGGGATACTTTTGTTTGCCTATCCTTCATCAAGGAAAATTGATTGGGCGTATAGACCCAAAACTAGATAGAAGAACAAACACTCTGGAGTTAAGAAAAATACACCTTGAGGAAAACTATAAGCCAGATGAAAAAATGGTCCACTCGATCAAGGANAGTATTTTAAATTTCATGAAATTCCATAATGCAACCAATGTAAGTATTACTTCNGTTGGTACTGNTGAATTATCAGCGAAATTAAGAAAGTCGTTGTAGAATCAACGCAAACAACTGTAATTTAACAGACACGAACTCTAAAAGATAAAAAATGCCGACTCTAGAAGAAAACGAAGTTTTACTAATTCTNATAGATGGCCATGCCTTGGTTCACAGGTCATTTCACGCAATCCAACAGCCTCTAACTGTCAGTACTACTGGTGAAGACGTCAGAGCAGTATATGGATTCACAAATGCTTTTCTCAGATCTATATCCGAATTAAACCCTTCTCATATCGCGATTACTTTCGATCTACCTGCCCCCACATTCAGACACAAAATGTTTGACGATTATAAAGCCCATCGTCCTCCCACCCCTCCTGAATTGAGAGGACAATTTGACATAGTAAAAAAGCTTATGCGAGCTTTCGAAGTCCCAATTTATGAAATGGAAGGCTTTGAAGCTGACGATTTACTCGGCACACTAAGTTTTCAATCCGACAAACAAAACATAAATACAATAATCCTTACAGGCGATTCTGACACACTTCAGCTAGTGACGGAAAACGTGACAGTTCTNATGAGTTCAAGTGTGCAAAACAGATCGATATATGACATCAACGCAGTCAAGGAAAGATTTGGGGGATTAGGNCCTGAATACGTAGCAGAAATAAAAGCCCTNCAAGGAGATTCGTCAGATAACATTCCTGGNGTACCAGGAGTNGGNATCAAAACTGCTATATCNTTGCTAAATAGTTACGGCTCTCTAGCGGGAATATATGAAAATATTGAAGTCGTAAAACCACCTAGGGCGAAAACAAACCTTGAAGCTAACTACGATTTAGCTATGAGAAGTAAAAAACTCACCACGATCATAAAAGATGTTCCCGTTAAACTGGATTTGGAAAAATCAAAATTTGGAAACTACGACAGAGAAAATGTCATCAAAATCCTCACAGAACTGGAGTTCAATTCAATCATACCTAGAATTCCTCAAGAAAATCCATTTCTAACTACCTCAACTGAAGTTGGTCAATTAAACCTATTGAAAGAGCCGGAGGAATCCGTAGAGTACATTGTCGTAGATAACCAAGAAAAGCTGAATTTAATGATAGATAAGATAAATAATGAATACGGTTTTTCTTTCGACACTGAGACGACTTCCACTGATCCNATGAATTCAGACATCGTTGGGATTTCATTTTCTAATTCTGCGAACTCAGCATATTATATCCCCGTNGGCCACTTAGAAGACGACAATCAACTAAACCTTCCAATGGTTTTAAACCATTTAAAACCAGTAATGGAAAATCCTGAGGTACCNGTTCGAGCCCATAACGCTAATTTCGACATTACAGTAATGGCTGAGCAAGGAATCAGTGTGAAAGGGCTNCATTTTGACACAATGATTGCCGCACATCTTTCTGGGAAGCGGTCAATTGGATTAAAGGATCTTGCATTAGAATACTTTGGTGTAGAGATGACAAACATCAAGGAATTAATTGGGACNGGTA
Source organism: Chloroflexota bacterium (assembly GCA_002717465.1). Classification (GTDB taxonomy): domain Bacteria; phylum Chloroflexota; class Dehalococcoidia; order Lucifugimonadales; family UBA826. The sequence goes on along the minus strand of PBDQ01000011.1, from coordinate 30,524 downwards.
AGTCNCAAGTTACTATGGCCCAGGTGCCAGTAAACAAAGCCGCTCCTTATGCNGCAGCCGACGCAGACTTTACTGAAAGGTTGTANCCAATACTCAAATCTGAACTTGAAAACAAAGACTTATTATCTGTGTATGAAAAAGTCGAAATACCCTTAGTTNNTATTCTCATGNCAATGCAGCAGAATGGTGTCTCACTCAACCCATATTTATTAAGTGAAATGTCTGATCACCTTGGTACCCAATTAGAAACCATAAAGACAGAAATGTATGAACTTATCGGTCACGAGTTTAATTTAAATTCTCCTAAACAAATGAGTGATTTGTTATTCCACGATCTGAAATTACCAAAATCTCGGAAAACCAAAAGCGGATATTCGACTGATGCCCAATCCTTGGAAGATCTCAAAGTCACTCTAGATTCAGGTCGCGCCGACNGTTCAGATCCGAAGTCTTACGAAGTTTTAAACCGTATTCTAGAGTATAGGGAAGTTTCTAAAATCAAATCGACATATGTCGATTCCTTACCTAAAATGATCAATAGTCGCACCAACAGAGTTCACACATCTTATCGACAAACCGGAACAACCACAGGACGTATTTCTAGTAATGATCCAAATGTACAAAACATACCCGTACGAACGGAATTAGGAAGACGTGTCAGAGAAGCATTTGTCACGAAAGACTCGAAACAATGGAATTTGTTGGCNGCTGACTACTCACAAATAGAACTACGAGTACTAGCTCATTACTCTCAAGATGAGGGCCTGATTTCAGCATTCAACAATGGAGAGGACATCCATAGTTCAACCGCGGCACTGGTTCATGGCGTGTCATTAGATGAAGTAACAAGTGATATGAGACGGGTAGCAAAGGTCCTTAATTTCGGTGTTATATACGGGTTAAGTCCTCATGGCATATCACGACAAACTAATCTANCTCAGAAAGCTGGTAAAACATTTATAGACATTTATTTTGATAAATATCCAGGTATACAGAAATATCTTGACTCGGTAAAGGAACACTGTAAAGAAACGGGATATGTTGAGACATTACTAGGTAGAAGAAGGTACCTTCCCGACATAAATTCTAGAAATTTTCGAGTACGAAGTCAGGCAGAACGAGCCGCAATAAATATGCCTATTCAAGGTACAGCTGCCGATATCATCAAAATAGCAATGTTGAACATTAGTCATAGATTATATGAATTAAACTTATCATCTAAAATGATCTTACAAGTCCACGACGAACTGATATTTGAATATCCAAAAGTTGAAAAAGATCAACTTGAATCCTTGGTTACAGAAATAATGCCCAACTCTATGAACCTAGATGTACCTCTTACAGTTGAAACAAAGGCAGGTGAAAACTGGGGAAACATGGTCTAGGTTCAAACTATAACCCAGAAGCTGTATTTACTTCAGCTTGATATTCATTAATTCGATCCTGAGCCACATCCTCAAATTGCACTCTATNCCCNGAGAAACCAGACTCTAAAATGGCATAAACTAATGCNACAGCATCTAATCCTTCTTTTGGCCCTACTTCGGGGGTTGTACCGTCCAACAAAGCNTTGCCGAAATCCATCAGCCCCATTGCTATAAATTTNCTGTCCTTTTCAGCCATTTCATAATCATATGACAATACTTTCTTCTCACCATCGAAAAAACTAGCCGTCAAATCATCTAATTGAAATTCAGGTATTAAATTCAATAAATCGGACTCNGACAAATGTTTTGTTGAACCATTCATAGTTATCAAAGCCCCNTTTCCGCTCCGACTATCTGGCAGTTCTATGGAACCTTCCTCACAATAAACTATGTTAGTGTCAGTTCTCATACCTGGAGCAGCCAATGATCTACCATAGTANCCAATGGCACCNGAAGAAAATCGTATAATACCTAGGCACATATCTTCCGACGTGCAGTCGACATATTCAGCCTGTTCTATTCTCTCTTTGGTTCTATGAGAGTAATACTGAGACAAAGCCCAGTCAGGATTTGATGCAGTAGACCTTTTNTTTTCCCACAACTCTGTNTCACCGTACACACTAGAAACTTCACCCATAAAATAACAAAANATATCCGTCTCATGGACACCAAAATCCAATAAATATCCACCTCTATTTTTCAATTGTCTCCANGCCGTACCGTGAGCTATTTGTTTGGTTCCTTCAANAGCTGCNAAATGTATAAGCCTTGGGGAACCTATTATTTTCTTGTCTAGAATGTACTTAACCATACGATTTATAGGATCTCTTCTATGGTTTTCCTGAATTACCAAAACTCTGTCATTTTCTTTCGCAGCCTCGATTATTCTAAGAGAGGCTCGTACAGTCAAACCCAACGGTTTTTCAACTGAAACATGTAACCCTGCATTCAAAGCCTTAATAGCCAAGGAGTGATGTATCCCNACGTCCGTTACAATCTCTACTGCGTCCAATGTTTCCTCAGAAATCATCCTGTCAAAATCGGTATAGACNTTAGGTTTTTTACCCAAAACTTTTTCAGCTTCACTGGCCACATGCTCTGCAGCTGATGGGTTTAAGTCGCAGACAGCCACCATGTCAAATATATCTTTGTTTTGTTTTAATTCATATTGGCCATATATATGACGCAATCCCATTCCNCCACAACCCACTTGAGCNATTTTTAAACCCGACATAAGAACCTCAAACACAANTACATAATTAATCAAACCCCATGAGTTTATAAACTTCACGGTGCCCAAAAGCAAGTCTTTATTATATTATTAGAATAGTAGCTGGGATTGATGTAAAATTGCTAGCACTAGCGGGAGTAGCTCAGCGGTAGAGTCCCTGCCTTCCAAGCAGGCTGTCGCCGGTTCGAATCCGGTCTCCCGCTCCAATTACGTCAGNNACCTGANTCAAAGAATGTCCGTNGCNCCGAGCCTACATTCAGGGTGTTTTTCAATTATGCCNAAGCCCAAAAATAAACTTACATGGCTCATACTAATACTGATTTTCACCAGTATTTCATTTTCAGACTATCATAGNGCTAACGAAATTCAAAACATCATCAAATCCGACAAATTTTCAATAATNAAATGGGAAATAAGACACCTTCCGTTAAAATGGACNCACTTGCTATGGGAACTATTTCCAGGAAACACTCCATCTGATAGTGAGAGAATCCAAATAGTGGATGAATATCTAAAACTCGCTCGACAAGTAAACAAAGAGGAAACCCTTATTGATAAAGGTTTAAAAACGCCTAAATATCCTCCNAATCATCCATATTCCGCTTTATCTGGATTNATTCANAAAAAAGAAAAACTACGAGCTAAAGCTGAAGAATCAATTGAAGCCAATTTAAGTTTTATAGCCCACAAACAGAACTTAGGACTTCCTTTTGGAATTTTATTCCCACCAGTGGACATTCGATTAGATACCCCTCCTCATATTCTTATAACCTCACCGANAGATGAAATTAAAGTAACAAACAAACAATTAATACAATCGAACATTAATGGTCATAAAAAACAAGAAATAGAANACAAAACCGAAGAAACCTTAAACGTTTCGGCCCTGATCGACAACATTTCAGGTTTAGGCACATATCCTGCTTTAGTCTCTGACCAGCACGACCTACGACAAATATTTCGAACAGCAGCCCACGAATGGCTTCATAATTATTGGTTTTTCAAACCATTAGGGCAACAAATGTGGAACTCAACAGAAATGTACACTCTTAACGAGACCGCCGCGGACATTGCGGGAGACGAACTAGGGGATTTAGCTTTCCTAAATTTCGGGGGAGATCTTTCGGATCCCGGCNATAAATATCTAACTAATACAAATTANGAAAATCAGTTANATACGATTCTGAGAGAAACCCGAAAAACCACAGAAATTTTNCTTAATGAAGGTAAAATTTCTGAAGCGGAAAATTACATGAAATCCCAATGGTGGTTACTCAAACTAAGTGGATACAACATACGCAAAATAAACCAAGCGTTCTTCGCATTCCGAGGAAGCTACGCTACAGGGCCTGCATCCATAAGCCCTATTGGAAATGAACTCATGGAATATAGAACCTTTTTCCCCAATCCTGGATCATTTATTAAACAAATCGCAAAAGTCAAAGATTACGATCAATTCAAAGAAGAATTAAGCCGAATGCGATTATTATCAACCTCCAATCACAGTGTGCCAGATTGAAAATCAAACACGCCCCTACTAACATTTAATCTCAAAATATCCGATGCTCCACCAGCTAAACGCATAGANCTGATACGACGATACATTATTTCCAATTCATGTCCTGTAATTAAAGACTGTGAGCCAAATATTTGAAGGGCCCAATCTATTACTTCTGAAGCCGTTTCTGTGCANAACACTTTTGCCATAGTAATTTCATTGATAAACCCATTAGGGTCGCCNAGCATNCTGGCTGTTCNATACAGTACAGAACGGATGGCATATGTTTTTATCCTCATATCGGAGTACCTCAAACGTATACCGTCTATATCGGCCATACGCGTACCAATCTCATTTCTATGTAAGAGACGAGTTTCTAGCAAATTTGTAGCTCTAATTGCCATCCCACTAGCAGTTGANGCTTGTTCTAATCTCTCACGAAGTATCTGATCAATCGCCGTATCCATCCCACCGCCAATCTCACCAACTACGTTTCGTTTAGGGATTCTTACTTCTTCAAATCTAATTCTGCTATGACTAGATCCATCTATACTAGTAAAAACATCCTCAATGACGATGCCTTTTGAATCTTTATCCATAACAAATACGGTAGGGCCAGACCTACCATTCTCATCACATGCCTTTACCTTTGCGATTACCAATATAAAATCAGACTTATCCAATCCTGAAACGTATGACTTAGTCCCATTTATATTAAAATGGGACTCCGAATATGCAGCNTGAGTTGGTGAAGACTTATCAAATTCAGTGAAAGCAAATGCCGCGAATCTTTTCCCGTTCAAAAATGGAAATAAAAACTCCTCTCTTAATTTACCAGTCGCATTGGAAAGAATTCCAGGCTGAGGACCTAATAATGTCCCTTTATTATCAAANCCTTCAGCAGCCATATTTTCCCAAGCGATCACCATTTGCAACAAACTAGCAGCCTTCCCACCAAACTCTATAGGCTGACCCATTTTGAAAAANCCCTCTTTCAATGAGAGAAGAGTTCTAGATTCGTCATCAAGNCNTCGACATTTATCNAAGAAGTATTGAAATTCACTTCTAAAAATATCCAATTGCTCAGGTAAAGAATCTGGCATTGCATTCTCCATGTCTGGTAAACAATTTGGTCAAGATACTTTTATAAGAGTCTTGCCAAGGTTTTCTCCATTCAACATACCTATAAAGGTCTTTGGAGCGTATTTTAATCCTTGAACGATATCTTCTTTATACTTAAGCTCACCATCCCTGATCCATTGAGCCATTCTCGTAAGACCTTCCTCATATCGACTTTCATAAGCAAAAACTAAAAATCCTTCCATTTTTGCTTGTGATCTAGTCAAGATACTCAAATTTCTAGGTGCTAACTCAGGTTCNACCAAATTGTATTGTGATATTTGTCCACATATGGCTATTCTTGCACCCGAATTAATCCGATCCATAACCGCATCAGTAACAAANCCACCCACATTATCAAAGTAAACATCAATTCCATTAGGGCAGGCTAGGTCCAGAGCATCCGACACATTATTTTTTTTATAATTGATTCCNACATCAAAACCCAACTCATCTACAATATATCTAACTTTTTCCTCACTACCTGCGGTTCCTACAACCCTACATCCCATAATTCTTGCGATTTGTCCTACTATCTGACCAACTGCGCCTGATGCCGCCGAAATAACTACCGTATCTCCTGGAACTGGTTCGCAAACATCCAAGAAACCAAAATAAGCTGTTAGCCCTGGCATNCCCAAAACCCCTACACTTGTTTGAATTGGTGCTATTTCAGGATCGATTCGTCTCAACCCAATACCATCTGATAAAGCGTATGACTGCCAACCTAAACGGCCTTCAACAATTTCTCCAACCGAAAAAAGAGGGCTCCTTGATTCTATAACCTTACCAACAGCTCCACCGACCATAACATCGCCGATATTCACGGAAGGAGCATATGACTTGACATCGTTCATACGTCCTCTCATGTATGGATCTAAAGACAAATATTCTGTCTTTATTAAAACATGTCCTTCTTCAACTTTAGGAATGGGGCTTTCAACAATTTCAAAATCTGATTCCACNGGATACCCATTAGGGCGANCTGCCAGCAAAACTTTGATATTTATTTCACTGTTCATTTTGTACCCCTCCAAATTAATTCTTTGATTAACAAACCAAAAACTCATTAAATTTTATGACATGAGTCTAAACCGTAAATTGCCTAATGTATAATCTCGAAGCTCTTCTATATTGTCTCTATTTATACTATGAANTAACAAAGACAGGAAAATATTTTGAAAACTCTTGGAATGCATTTGCTTTTAGANATGGCAAATTGCAACANAAACATTCTCGATAATCTTAAGTTAATTAGAGAGACAATGAAATTNGCCGCTCAACAATCAGGGGCACAAATTATGGGGGAAACATTCCATAAATTCACTCCAGTAGGGGTAACTGGAATAATATCGATAGCTGAATCACATGTATCAATTCATACATGGCCAGAATTTAATTATGCAGCTGTAGATATATTTTCTTGTGGGNAAAATTTTGATATTGAAAATTGCGTAAAAATAATTGCAGAAGCCTTGGAATGTACTGACCTAAATAGGCGAAAAATCAAAAGAGGGCCTCATTAATATGAAAAACAACCAAAACATCGGGGACATCCCTAGTGGAAACTGGCATTTTGAAAACATCAATGACAACTTTATCCAAGCCGAAAAATATTCTGAAATTTTGTGGGAATCAACGACAAAATATCAAACAGCTAAAATAATAGAAGGTCTTTATTTCGGAAGATCACTTATCCTTGATGGTAAAACTCAATCTACCACAAGTGACGAATTCATATATCATGAATCTTTGGTTCACCCGAGCCTAGTACAACACCAAAACCCCGAAAACATTTTTATCGCTGGTGGTGGTGAAGGGGCTACTGCACGAGAAGTTCTTAAATACAAAAGCATTAAAAACATCACCATGGTCGATATAGATAAAGAGGTAGTTCTGGCATGCAAAAAATTATTGAAAAATCACCACAAAAATTCATTTGATAATCCTAAAGTGAATTTGACATTTGGTGATGCCAGAAACTATTTGAAATTTACTAAAGAGAGCTATGATGTGGTGATAATTGATGTACCGGATCCGCTTGAAGCTGGCCCAGCCTACAAACTATTCACAAAAGAGTTTTATAGTCTTGTCAAATCCAAATTAAAAAACTCTGGAATACTTGTGACTCAAGCCGGCCCAACGGACCCAAACTCTGCGAAGCAATGTTTTACAAAAGTGTTCAATACAATAAATTCTGTATTCCCGCTCACTTTCCCATATCATTCACATGTGCCCGCTTTTGGTACAACATGGGGATTCGTTATGGGATCAAACAGCGAAGCTCCATCAACAACAGAAGAAATTGACTTGAAATTAAAACAACTAAGTTTAAAAGATCTTTCAATGTACGATGGGATCGCCCATGACGGCCTATTTAACCTACCTAAGTATCTACGTGCATCCCTATATAATGAAACTCACGTTATCAACGACAACGATCCACTTTTTGTGGATTGAAGCAGCACAAAAATTCCATGGAATATCAGACTGAGTCTCAATGAGTAAAAACTTACTGTCAGATCTAAATAGTCAGCAATTGCAAGCTGTTCAAACAGTTAATGGACCTGTACTCATAGTAGCTGGCCCAGGCAGTGGTAAGACCAGAGTCATAACTAAACGCATTGCATTCTTAGTCGACTCAGGTAATTGTGCTCCAAGTGAAATAGCGGCAGTGACTTTCACAAACAAAGCTGCCAAAGAAATGCTAGGTCGCCTTGAAGATCTTATGGGGTATTCTGCAAATTTGGTCACCATATCAACTTTTCATTCTTTTTGCTCCTCTATTTTAAGAAGGTATGGAGGGCACATCGGAATAAATCAGAATTTTGTTATATACGACGATGATGACCAAATAAGGGCCATAAAAAAATGTATGGAAGAGGCTAATATTGACCCCAAAAAATTTTCGCCCCGTTCAATATTATCCGCAATTTCCAATTCAAAAAGCGAATTACGTGACCACGAAAGTTTTTCTTCGATAAAATCTAATTACTTCGATGAAATCGTCGGTCGGGTATTTGAGCGATACGAGGAAATGCTTTTCGCAAATGGGGCCGTAGATTTCGACGACTTATTACTCAAAACATATTTACTTTTCAATAAAAACCAAGAAATCGCTCAAATATACCAGCATAGATTCAAGCATTTTATGGTCGATGAATTCCAAGACACAAACGTTGCCCAGTACGCTATAGCCAAAAAATTATCTGATTTATCTAGAAACCTTTGTGTAGTTGGTGACCCAGACCAATCAATATATTCATGGAGAAATGCCGATATAAGAAATATTTTGAGTTTCCAAACTGACTTCCCTGAAGCAACAATAATTGCCCTGGAAGAAAACTACCGCTCTACGCAAAACATATTGACTGCTGCTCAAAATGTCATCGCAAAAAACAAGGAACGTGTTGATAAAAATCTCTGGACAAATAATAAAAAGGGTGGATTGATTACCATAAAGGAAAATTATAACGAAGATGAAGAAGCTCAATCCGTGATAAATGAAATTATGAAAATTTCTGAATCTAAAAATTACTCATTATCAGATATAGCTGTAATGTATCGAGTAAACGCTCAGTCCAGAGCACTTGAGATGTCATGCCAAAAAAATGGAATTGCATATCAAATAGTAGGAGGTGTTAAGTTTTACCAGCGAAAGGAAATCAAAGACATAACCTCTTATTTGCGAGTAATAAGTAACCCAAATGATGACGTGAGTCTCGCAAGAATAATTAATGTACCTACTCGATCAATAGGGAAAAGAACATCTTCAGAAATCTCAAAAGTGGCTATCACCAATAACATTTCAATGTTTGAAGCAATAGAAAGAGTATGCAAGGATAGTCATTTAAATGATTTCCTACCTTCTCAACTTAGCTCGAGAGCCGTTAATTCTCTAACAAAATTCGTAAATTTAATCTCAATTCTACGGAAAGATATTGATCAAGAAACTTTGGCTTCTACAGTAGATAAAATCATAATAAACACTGGATACAAGGAATATTTAGCGAAAGATGAAAACGCAGATGAACGTTTAGAAAATCTGCAAGAATATAAAAATTCCACATCTGAATTTGATGATCTGTCAGGTTTGGAGGGGATAACTGCATTTCTCGAAAATATCAGTCTGGTATCCGATATAGACGGCCTCGCTGATTTGGACCAGAGCATAACTCTCATTACCTTGCATCAGGCCAAGGGATTAGAATTCCCAATTGTATTCATGGTAGGAATGGAAGAAGGGATGTTGCCTCACATTCGTTCCATAGAATCTGGTGATCCAACGGAACTAGAAGAAGAAAGAAGATTATGTTACGTAGGCATGACTAGAGCCAAAGAAAATCTTTTTTTACACAGGGCTTTCCGAAGAGGATTCAGAGGAGGGTCAGAACCGACTCTTCCCTCACGTTTTTTGTCAGATATACCTACAACCTTAACCAATACCGTCGGCCTAAATCAGGTACATTCGACAAATCAAGACTCCATTACTAAGAGAAACAATAAGAAAAAACATCCTGGCCTTCAGAATTCATACGATCAAAGCAAAAACCAACAATCAAGATCTTCTAAAAAATTGCCTAGAAGAAAAACCATCAACAAAATTGATTTAACACCTTCAAAAGAAGAATGGACTTATTCCATAGGAAACAAAGTAAAACATCCTACATTTGGGGACGGCATCGTAATTAGTATTGAGGGAAGTGGACCCGATCCTGTACTGACGATTGCTTTCAAAAATAAACACGGAATCAAAAAACTTTTGGCCAGTATGGCAAAGTTGAAAAAGCTGTAGTAATTCTTCACTACNTTCAATAAATTCTTGACACATAATTACATGATTCATAAACTGGTTTAATTAATAGTCTTCGTATTTTGTATCAGCTTTTGGAGGTTGAATTGTCTAACAGTAAATCAGTTATAACGCAATCTATGCGCGATGCAATCGGCGTAGAGTCAGATCCTGTGATAAATGAAATCGAAAANGGTGCAATTGTAAAATTTGCTCAAGCTATAGGAGACACCAACCCCATATACAATAACGAAGAAATCGCAAGAAATACTAAATACGGCGGATTGATTGCTCCACCCACTTTCTTAAGATCGATGAAGGTAGGAGCACCTAAAGCTGAATTCAAGAATCCATATACTGCGAACGTTGACGGTGGCAGTGAGTGGGAATATTTCGAACCTATAAGACCGGGGGATTTAATAAGTGTAACCACCTATATCGCAGATATTCATGAAAGGAATGGACGACTCGGAAACATGCTAATAACGGTTAGAGAGACCAAATATACTAACCAATTTGACAAAATAGTAGCTCTACAAAGAACCACCGGTATCGCTTACGATCCACCAAGTAAGTAGGCAAAGTCTNGCAAACTCATTTTAGATTAATTAACAGGAGTNAAATATGGCAAACCAAACATATTTTGAAGATATTGAAGAGGGATCTGAGGTTCCCNCTTTACGCAAGGATCCAACGACTCAACAACTTGTTAAATATGCAGGAGCGTCGGGAGACTACTATCAAATCCATTACGATAAAGCCTATGCACTAAACAACGGATTACCAGACGTCATACTACATGGAGCTCTTAAGAATGCCTTTTTAGGTCAGCTCATGACGGACTTTATTGGATTAGACGGCACCTTGAAAAAACTTAATGTTCAATACAGAGCAATGGATGTTCCTGGCACTCCTGTTTTCGCAAAAGGCGTTGTGAAAAAAAAGTACATTGAAAAAGATGAGAACATTTTGGAATGCGATATTTGGCTCGAAACACATGATGGAAAAACCACAACACCTGGAAGTGCCGTGGTCTCCTTACCGAACAAGCCTTAATCCAACCTCCAAGCATTCCATGATCATACATTTAGAATTGGATTGAGCACTAGTATATCTAGCTAGTACCGAAGCNACTTTTATTTCCATAAGGCTAAAGTAAAGTTGGCTGACTTTATATCTTGAAGCTATCGAGGAAAGTGTCAGCGGACTTCATAGCAACTGCACCAGTAGTTTCCACCACCTTTTGATCAAAAGATGGGCGAGATAGATCTTTGTAAACTAACCCTATGGGAATACCGTCAGCATTGACCAATTCCTGGGCTGATTCCACATCTTCAGGATCATGACCATCGGGAATATCATAAGCAAGTGGCTCTATGCCTTTCTTTGGACTACCCTTCAAAGCTTCATAGGTATTATTGTATTCAGTGCAAGGAGACTGCACATGAACTATTGAAAACCCCGGATGGTTCATGGCGTCATACATAAGTTGCGACATGTCTTTCACTTTATTTGAAATGGTCGAAGCTATGAATGACACGCCCATCGTGAGATAAGTCCTTAGCGGATGGAGCGACGGCTCCATTTTCCCATAAGGTGTGGAACTAGTAACCACTCCTAAATCAGTCGTTGGTGAGCTTTGTCCTTTTGTCAGACCATATACTCCATTATCCATNACTATGGCTGTCATGTTGACATTCCTCATCGCCTGAGGGCCGATATGCTCCATCCCTATACCNAAAAANTCTCCATCGCCAGCAACTNCAANGACATTTAGATTTGGGTTACCCATTTTAATNCCCATTGCTATAGGCAGGGATCTCCCATGTATGCCATGTATNCCAAAAGGTTGTTCTTTCTCCANCATGTGAACCATNTTACCTGAACATCCAATTCCAGCTACCACTACGGTATTGTCTATNGGCTGCTCATTTTCTACAACATGTCTCTCTAACGCTCCNTCCAATCCACGTCTNACTCCAAAATCTCCACATCCCGGGCACCATTTAAAATCATATTCAGGATTCTTTAATGTCATGCTNTCGCACCTTCTTTTATAGAATTATCTACNAATTCTGTAACCTTNTTGACAAGGTCTCTAACTTTAAAAGGCAAACCTGTGTACTGAGTNATAGACACAGCATTTATNCCTTCNCCTCTTANGACAGAAGAAAATTGTCCCATGTAATTTAGTTCCGGNACTATGACAAGATCTTTTTGNTTTANCTCCTCCAACATTTGATCTGGCATAGGGTGNATNAACATGGTGTAATACCAACCGATATCCATACCTGATTCTCTCANTCNATTATAAGCGTCCCTNGCAGGCCCTTTAGAACCGCCCCATGGAACTACCGCTATGTTGGCTGANTCATTATCNGANTCATAAGTACCATCATTCAACAACTTCAATTTACTAAATCTTCTCTCTGTCATTTGAATATGCCTNGTNGGCAGGTGGGTNGTATCACCCATAGCATCATGTTCACTTCCATTNGCGACNTAACTACCAGGTCCTCCAGGTACAGGCATTGGTGATAATTCCCATCCATCATATCGTAGATAACCGTTGNTACCCTCATACAGTTTCCGATCTTCAGCTACAATTTCGGAAAGNTTCGGTCTAGGCATGTTTTGGCGACGTTCCGCCAACGCCATCTCACTGAGAAGTATCACAGGGCCTTGATACCTCTCTGCCCAATTTACAGCCATGACTCCNGCATAGAAGCATTCCTCAACAGTGCCTGGAGCTATTACTGGCATTTTCAAATCCCCGTGTCCAGGGTACAGAGCGGTTAGCAAATCTGATTGTTCGGTTTTCGTGGGTAGTCCTGTGGAAGGTCCACCTCTTTGTACATTAACTACAACTAATGGAATTTCTGCCATCCACGCAAGCCCTAATCCTTCCCCCATCAAAGAGAACCCTGGTCCTGCAGTACTGGTCATGGCCTTTTTNCCAGAATACCCTGCTCCAACTATCGCAGTTATTGATTCTATTTCCGAAGTAGATTGGTATACAAACTTTCCNTCACCTACAAGATTTTGCTCCATCCATAATAATATTGGGGTTGCTGGTGAAATTGGGTAACCAACAAAAACTTCCAATCCTGCATGTGCAGCGCCAATACTGATGGCTANGTTACCATTAAGNAAAACCTGCTCCCCATCAGGCTTTACTGGATCAGCCAATTCCCCGAGGGTAAACCCACTTTTCGTAGCCTCTTCAGATCCTAGAGAAAGCGCCATGTTGTTAGATTCAATGATCTGCTGNTCAGATGCTCTTCCTCGTGTATAACGCTGCCGATTAAACTCCTCAAGGACAACCAAAGGTAATCCTACAAGTTGNGATAATGCTCCCATTACAACGAAATTTGCAGCCCGGTTATTTCCAGTCTGTTTGGCCAAGTCATCAAAATCCATACCCAGGGCTTTATCAGATGCATCTATTTCNAACTCTCCTGAGTTATAAACGATTACTCCCTCAGGGCCGACCTCGTCTTTATGGGTTTCATAAGCATACTCATTAAAAGCAACAAGCACATCTAAATCGTCACCAGAACTCAGTACGGTACTGGTGGAAATTCTGGTTTGCGTCCATGTTGGACCACCTCTGATTTGTGANGGGAAAGTNGAGAACGTTTGTACGTTGTAACCGGATTGGGCCATAGCCTGTGCCAAACCTTCAGCCGAGGTCACAACTCCTTGCCCTCCCTCACCTGCAAATCGGACTACGAAGTCCTGCTTTTTCAATTCATCCCTCCTGAACAATTAAACCTAAACCCTGCATTTTATTTCTTTAGTCAGTCCATGAAAACAGTCCATGAAAAATATGTCTCGTGACTTANAAANCCAAACAACATTATTATCANTTTTGCAGATAACAAAGTATCTCTTGATTTATCCCCTTATCATCGGTCAGTGATGTCAAAAAGGAAATATACCAAGGTACTTTTTCAAGTGTCAATTTCGTGTACATATTCACAAACTCAATAACTCCAAACCACCTAATCTGACATAGTTACACATTCTACCGCAAATTATTGCGTATAAGTTCATTCAGAAACAATNATTGAAAAACAAAAAGCCCCAACGATCATGTAAGTCACATCAAATACAGCCATTAGTCCGATCCAATCAAGTGCATNTTTCAATTCTCCACCGGCCAGCATAATCTGGGTACCTTGAGTAGCTCCCAATACCAATGGAATAATAACCGGTATGAAAAGCACGGGAAGCATAACCTCACTTGCCCTAGTGTTGACAGACAATGCTCCAAAAACACATCCAAGAAAAGACAACCCTAGTAACGCTAATAAACTGACAGGAATTAATATTAGTAAATTTATTTCTATGTGGAAAAACACAACCAACAATGGAATAAGAAAAACTTCAACTATCACTAGAAATATAAAACTCGAGAAAGACTTAGCTATAAATAAAGCGTCTTTTGGTATTGGCGTCATCAAAGTACCATCAAATCCACCATTTTCATTTTCTAAAGCAAANGCACGATTAAATCCAAGAATCGCGCCAAATGTCAGTGATACCCATAATATGCCTGGGACTATCAAAACTATTACCTTGGGAGTCGGGTCGAAGGCAAAATTGAAAGTAACGATAGATATCAGTGAGAACACTAATATTGACGAGATGATTTCTTTAGATCTAATTTCATATAGTAGATCCTTCTTGACGACAGTATATATATAACTCATATAAGTCATCGCAATCACTTGGTCAATTTCCCTTCATGAAGGAAAGCAAACACCGGGTCTTTACCAAATCTGAGTGTATTCCCGTGAGAAGTTATAAGTAGGGCCTTCCCAACCTTAGTTAAATCCTCTATTAATAATTCCAACATGGAAATTGACTTTGAATCCAACCCTGAATCTGGTTCGTCTAATAATAGTACATCTGGATCATGCAATATGGATCTTACTATACTAGCTCTTTTCCTCAATCCATGTGACAGCGTGTCAACCCGAACGTTCAGACGATCTTCGATTCCCATTAACTTTACAGAATCATCGATAACATCGCTTAGAAATTGTATCCTTTGTAATTCACCAAAATATTGAAGGTTTTCTTTAACCGTTAACTTTCCATACAACTGTGAGCTATGAGCGACAAACCCCAAGTTTGAGCGAATATACTTTTCGTCCCTACTTTGTTTTAAAGCAGGCATCTCAATAAGACCCGAATCCGCAGCTAAAGTTAATGACAGAATTGATAAAAGAGTAGTTTTACCTGAACCATTATCTCCTCTAAGAAGCGTGACTGTACCAGGATTAAGTGATATGTCTAGTCCGTCTAAAACACGAATTCTTCCAAAAGACTTTACAATCGAACGTGCCTTTAAAATTGGACCTATATGCATCCGATTAGTTCCATGTTCTAATATACTTTCCGCTATAAAAAAACTCTTAATTAGTTAGAAGGTTGATATAATCTTAATTCTTGTCAAAAAGGATAACAGAACAAAATATCCTAATCGCATTCATACCATCGAAATGGGAGTTAATTAATGGCTTCAATCAAAGATCTACAAAATAAATACGAAACGCTAGATGAAAAAATCGAAATGGAACAAGAAGATGCAATCAAATCCAACTTGTTGATGGCATTCAATTACGAATATGAGGGCACTAACACATCAGTCAATATAGACACTAGTGAATTCACTGCATTATGCCCGTGGACAGGGTTACCAGATTTTGGATCAATCTATATCAATTACATTCCCAATAAATTATGCATAGAATTAAAATCTCTAAAATATTACCTAATGACTTACACAAGAGTAGGAATAGTACAGGAACACGCTGCCAATAAAATTTTGAAAGATCTAGTTATGTGCTGTGATCCTGTCAGCATGACTGTGAATCTTGATTATAAAGTAAGGGGTGGGATACATACATCGGTTAGTTGTAACTACGAAAGGAATTAATATGGTTTCTTATGCAGTAACGCTCCTTTCAGGAGGTTTGGATTCTTCTACTGTCACAGCTTTAGCGAAAAATGAAGTATCAAATTTAACTGCTCTAACCTTCCATTATGGCCAATCTCACTCCAAGGAAATAGATTGCGCAAAAGCAATATCAAAATCATTGAAGGTGGAACATACCCTTTTGGATATATCCTTCATTGAAAAAATATCTTGGTACTCAGCTCTAACAAATCCAGAAAAATTTCCTATACCGACCAATTCAGAAAAAAATCAAATTGGTTTCAATATCCCTATCACTTACGTCCCTCTAAGAAACACCATTTTCATCTCATTGGCTGCATCTTTGCTCGAAAGTAATATATTAAATTCTATTGAAATAAACGGGGCTAATCCGGATGATGTCGAAGCGATTATATATATGGCTCCCAATTTCATAGATTACAGTGGCTACCCAGATTGTAGACCTGAATTTTATGAGCAAATTTCTAAAGCAATAAATCAAGGAAGCAAAATCTATACAGAATACGGAATTCCTTTCAATATTAAGACTCCTATAATCGATTTTACAAAAGCAGATATCGCCAAGTTAGCATACAAGCTTTCAGTTCCACTCGAAAAAACTTGGAGTTGCTATCGAGGGACTGACAAACCATGTCAAGAATGTGACAGTTGTATTCTTCGAGCGAAAGGATTCAAAGAAGCAAATCTGATTGACCCTTTATGCGAATAAAATCTGGATAGGATTCAAATAAACATGAGTGGAAATCGCCTTATCCTACCTGGAACTCAATAAATCAAATATTTTCGTTAAATTATTGAGTAGTAAAGCATCCTCCGGGAAGACAAATTTATGTTAGGATCATGAACCCAGTATTACGCCAAGTAGCCTAATTAAGGAGTATAAAATGACAAATTATGCAAGATTCAAAGCTAATGGAGAAATTTCATATGGAGTCGTAGAGGGTGACGCAATTACAAAAATCAGCGGATCACCATTTCAGAGCTATGATTCCACAAATGAATCATACTCATTATCTGATGTTAAACTCCTTTCACCTACAAACCCAAGGAAAGTAGTTGCCATCGGGCTTAATTATAAGAGTCACCTTGGAGGAAAACCTGGCCCGGCCGCTCCAGAACCATTTCTAAAGGCCTCCACATCTGTAATTGGTAACGGAGATGAAATAGTCATACCTAAGGCTGCAATTGAGGAAAAGGTAAAAATACAGCCTGAAGCCGAATTAGCCGTTGTTATAGGAAAGGAATGCAAGGGCGCCAACCAAGGAAACGCCTTAGATTACGTCTTTGCATACACTTGCGGAAATGACGTATCCGCTCGAGACTGGCAGCAAAATGATCTTCAATGGACTAGAGCAAAATCATCGGATACCTTTGCTCCAATCGGGCCATGGATGACCACAGACTTAGACCCTACTAACTTACAAGTTATTTGTAGAGTAAATGGGGATGAAAAGCAAAATCAGAACACATCTGACTTATTACATCCACTCGTTAAAATTATTGAATATGTCAGCGCAGTTATTACATTAAATCAAGGAGACGTTATCATGACTGGCACGCCGGGTACACCAGGGGATATATTCCCAGGGGATACCGTTGAAGTTGAAGTCAGTGGCATTGGAACATTGACCAACCCAGTAATAGCTCAAAATTAAAACTTGTTGGCATGCTTTTATAAATATTTCGGATATGTTTATAAAAGCATGCCTCCTTATATAAGTGCACTGATTCTCATAAACAACAACTCGCTACCATCACCTAAAGTCCAATAATAAACAATGTAAACACCAGCCAAAACCATCGCGGTACTACCCACCAAATTGACATACTCTGTTAATTTATTAACCAACACCGAAACAGTTTCCTCAAAGAAAAGAGTTGTTATAGTCACAAACGTCATTACAATTCCCATACCCAAGCTGTATGCAAAAGTTCCAACAATAATATTTGAAAAGTCCCTCAAAGAAACACCGGTACCAACAACTAACCCAACTGCCGCCAAAAAAATAGGTAGTGCACAACTCAGCGAAGCTATTGCATAAGCGATTCCAAAATAAAATGTATCAAGGTGTCTATTTCTTGACCTAATATTCATCGTAGTGAGAATCGGGATTTCGAGACTACGTCTACTGATTAATAAAAGCATCCCAAAGCACACAATCAGAATACCAACTGCTAAACCCATAAATGGTAGAACGCCACCTATGAATTGGCCACCCAGAGAAAAAACGACTCCGACTACACCAAATACACACACAAACCCTATCGTAACCGCTCCACCCAGCAACAAGCCTTTTAGCAATATCAAAAAAATATTATCGGATTCAGTTGATGAACCTAACTGAAACCCAACATATGCAGGAAACATCGCCGCCCCACAGGGATTAAATGCGGCAACCATGCCGGCACTTAAAGCGAACAGCAAAGAAACATCCATTAGATTCTAATCTTGGGCGTTATCCTTTCTAAATTCATCCCCATAATCTTCTCAATTTCCGTCTTATGGAGAACATTATATCTTTAGGAATTAGAAACAGATAAATATATCCAATACCGATAAAAGTAAGACCTAAAATCCATAAAATCTGAACCTTAAACAAAACAAACAAAAGAAAAGAAGCAACTGACAATAAAAGTAAGGCAGTCAAAGTAGAAAACTTATTTGACATTTTTACAGAGCTATAGAAATTATGAATTTCTTCTCCCAGTGACAACTGGTCTAAAGAAAAATCGGCAGGAGCTTCAGGTAGTTCCTTTGAATCTTGAAGGATATTCTCAATTTCTTCTTCATATTTTTCAGGCATAATACTTCAAGTTTGTTTACAAATATGGTTGACAAAAATATGTGTAATAAAGACAAATTCTATTATAGACCCTCTCCATTAAACAACTGAAGATCAGTACCCATCTCGAAACCGATACGTCCATGCGAAATAGCAAACTGTTATAATGTCTGGGCACTTTTTGTTATCAGCCACTCAGGAGAGTCAAGTGAAAATAGTCCAAGATGATGTCGTAGAGAGACAAACAAAGCTACACATAGAACTCGAGGACGAAGATCTTGAACCTTACCTAGATCGAGCCTACAAAAGAGTAGTCCAAAGAGTAAATATTCCGGGATTTAGAAAAGGGAAGGCCCCTCGTTCTATTGTAGAGCAAATGTTTGGTAGAGAATCGCTAATTAATGACTCTCTAGATTCGATGTTGCCTGAACTAACAGGTAAAGCAATTGACGATCAGCAACTAGACGCGGTGGGAATGCCCAGCATAGAGTTAGAAGAGCTTACTCCATTACAATTTAGCGCTATTGTCCCATTACAGCCCGAAGTTGACCTCGGAGCCTACACGAGTATAAGAGTCGAGAAAGAATTGCCGACCTTGGATGATGACGCCGTAAACCAAAGAATAGAACAACTAAGACTAAGTGTTGCTTCCTGGGAACCTGCTGACAGACCTGTGGAAATGGGTGACATGGTCTCCGCCCAAATACAAGGCGAAATTGACGGCAAAACAACTTTCGATGAAAAAGATGCTGTATATCTAGTGAATGAAGAAATAGCGCGACCTTTTCCTGGATTTTCTGAAAAACTGGTTGGCTTATCAGTGAATAATCCAGAGGAGTTTGATTTAGATATTCCTGAAGATTTTCCTGACCCGAACTTAGCGGGTAAAACCAGTACATTTAAGGTGATCATCTCAGATGTTAAATCTCGAGTGCTACCTGAACTTGATGATGAATTCGCCCAAAGTATCGGAGAAGGTTATGAAGACTTGGAAGATTTAAAGTCCCAGATAACTGAAAGTATGCAAAGTGAAGCTGAAACAGAGTCCACTCGAACCTATAGAGATTCACTAATAGAAGCATTAGTTGAGACCGCAACCCTTGAAATACCCCCATTACTTTTGAAAAACGAATCAGATCATATGATTCAAGAGCAAGAGCGCATGGTAAGTCAGGCCAACATGGTACTAGACGATTACCTTCAGTCGATAGGGAAGACTAGAGAAGAACTAGAAGAAGAATCCATTAAAGAGGCTGAAACTCGTCTCACTAGGTCATTCGTATTATCAAAACTTGCAGAAACCGAAGAGATTGAAGTCACAGATGCCGATGTGGAAGAGAAAATCAAAGAAATGTTCGCAAATGCTGAACAAGAATTCCCAGAGTCAAGTCAGAGTGAAGAAATGAAAAATTACCTGAAAAGTAACTTGAGGATGGAAAAGACTATGGAAAGACTTGAAAGTATAGCCTCTGGAACTAATGAAACTGAAGAAGTAATTGATGAAAAAGAAGGAGAAGCAGATGCTTCATAGCCCAGAAAATATAATCCCATATGTAGTTGAAAGAGACCCAAGAGGCGAACGCACGTACGATATATATTCTCTGCTACTCAAAGAACGTATCGTCTTTCTAGGCACAGGAATAAATGACCAAGTGGCAAACGCAATAATTGCACAACTTTTATTTCTAGACAGAGAAGATCCAGAAAAGGACATTAACCTTTACATCAATTCTCCAGGAGGGGTAATAACAGCTGGTCTTGCAATCTATGACACTATGCAATTAATCAGACCGCAAGTTTCAACAATATGCGTCGGAATGGCTGCGAGTATGGGCACAGTTCTATTGTGCGGAGGTGCTAGCGGCAAAAGATTTGCTTTACCCAATTCCACAATCCATATGCATCAAGCGCTCGGAGGAGCTCAAGGTCAAGCCTCAGATATAGAAATTGCCGCAAGAGAAATATTGAGAATGCAAGATAAGATCAGGAATATCATGGCTATACATACTGGACAGCCTTACGAAAAGATAGCTCGGGATAGTGATCGTGATTATTACATGAGTTCTGAACAGGCTCAAGAGTACGGCTTAATTGATGTTGTGATGGCATCCCCTTCCTCTGACTAAATAACATAAGGAAACTAATCGTTGAGTACCCCACACGACACTGACTATACATGTTCTTTTTGTAACAAACCGCAAAACCAGGTTCGAAGATTGATCGCTGGACGTGACCGGGTATTTATATGCGACGAATGTGTAGTTTTATGTGATCAAATAATCTCAGAAGACAGGGCTGAAACAGCAACCTTAATTGAAAATCCTTTAAAAGATGGAATTACTCCAAAATACATATATTCGAAATTAGAAGAATATGTGATTGGGCAAGACTTCGCAAAAAAATCACTGAGCGTAGCAGTCTACAATCATTACAAAAAAGTCTGGTCTAACAGCCAAAATAAAGACAGTGATGTGGAACTACAAAAATCAAACATACTTATGTATGGACCTTCCGGCTCTGGTAAAACCTACCTTGCTCAAACACTAGCAAAAATCCTAAATGTTCCGTTTGCAATTGCCGATGCAACATCTTTGACCGAAGCAGGATATGTTGGAGAGGACGTAGAAAACATACTTCTAGGATTAATTCAAGCGGCTGATTATGACATCTCAAAAGCGGAACAAGGAATAATATATATAGATGAGATTGACAAAGTTTCAAGAAAAAACCCTAACCCATCCATAACTAGAGATGTTTCAGGGGAAGGCGTGCAACAAGCGTTGCTAAAAATAATAGAGGGCTGTACAGCAAACGTCCCTCCTCAGGGAGGCCGGAAACACCCTCATCAGGAATTTGTTCAAATCAAAACTGACAACATATTATTTATAGTCGGGGGAGCATTTGAGGGGATGGATGAGATAATTAACAGAAGATCAACACAAAACAGTCATACTTTTGGGTTCAATAAATTTTCTGGGGATAATGACAATCAACCAGACGATAAACTGGTTACCACCGATGATTTAATGCAATACGGATTTATACCCGAATTTGTTGGTCGGTTACCGGTATTAGTCACTCTTAACGATCTTACTCGAGAAGAATTGATTGAAATAATGACCAAACCGAAAAATGCATTCGTGAAACAATACCAATCACTTTTTGAAATGGACAATGTCACCCTTCAATTCACCGACCAATCCCTCGAAGCAGCCGCGGACAAAGCCATTCAACAACAAACCGGGGCCAGAGGACTAAGGTCAATCATAGAATCAACACTACTAGACGTGATGTATGAATTACCTAGTATGAGAGAGGCAACAACATGTGTAGTATCAGAAGACGCGGTACTAGGGGACGAACCAGTCCAAGTTACTAAGGAAAGTGGTGAGTTAATCCAATTACCGGTATTTAAAAAACGATCTGCTTAAAATAAGCCACTACCTTTATTTCATCGACAATATTTCAGTCCTCACTTGTCAACTGAATTCGCAATTCTTCCAATTGTGACTGTTCTATCTCTGAAGGGGCACCGAACATAGGGTCCATCTGACTTTGAGTCTTGGGAAATGCTATTACGTCTCTGATCGTATCGCGTCCAAGCAATACCATAACAAGTCTATCTATTCCTGGAGCTATACCGCCATGAGGAGGAGCTCCATATTCAAAAGCGTCCAACAATTGACTAAATCTTTCCGTGACCTCTTCTACAGAGTAACCCAACACAGAAAATATTTTCTGTTGTAGGTCTCGTTTATGCACCCTAATACTACCGCTCGCCATCTCTATGCCATTACATATGAGATCATACGACTGTGCGACAACTTTACCCGGATCATCAGCCAAGTACTGTTCATAGCCCTCTTTGGGCATACAAAACGCATGATGTGAAGCATCCCATCTATCCTCCTCTTCATTCCATTCAAACAATGGAAAATCAGTAACGAATGCAAAAGCCATAACATTCGGATCTGACAACCCCAATTCCACACCCAACAAATTTCTTAACGCTCCTAACGAGGAATTCGTTGGTTTAACATCCCCTGCGATAATCAAAATTAAATCCCCATCAACTGCGTTCAACTTATCAGCTAATTTCTGAACATGTTCTACGCTGAGAAACCTTTGAATGTTTGATCTCACATGGGACATATCCAAATCTGACAAAGATTCCCCGAAACCTGATATCCCTATGGATATAAGTCCATTAGCACCTCTAGATTTAACAAATTCCGTGAGTTCATCAATCTTACCTCTAGTAAACTCGGCACATTTGGATGCTACCAGTCCTTTAATGACTCCTCCTTTGGATATGACATCATTAAAAACTCGAAAGTCTGTATCCTCTAAAACGTTGCTTACATCCACCAACTTCATTTCGAATCTAAGATCCGGTCTATCCACCCCATAATTCTCCATAGCAAAATCATACGTCAACCGCGGAAATGGACTGATAAAAGACTTATCAGGAAATAATTCTTTTAAGAGTTCTGTGAAGAGTTCTTCTGTGAGAGCTAATATATCTTCTTGCTCTACAAAACTCATTTCAAGATCAAGTTGAGTAAATTCAGGCTGTCTATCTGCCCGAGAATCCTCATCTCTAAAACATCTGGCTATTTGGAAATACCTTTCAAGACCTCCTACCATCAGCAACTGTTTTAATTGTTGAGGTGACTGTGGCAAAGCGTAAAATGTGCCCGGGTAAAGCCGACTTGGAACTACATGGTCTCTCGCTCCTTCAGGTGTGCTCTTAATCAAAATAGGGGTTTCAATCTCTAAAAATTCACGCTCACTCAAAAAAGTGCGGATATATTTCACAATATTATGTCTTGCCACCAAGGCATTCTTCATATTTTCGCGCCTGAGGTCGACATATCTATACTTAAGTCTTAAATTCTCATCAACGTCTACATCCTCATTTACGTAAAACGGTGGCGTTTTTGATTCATTCAAAATGAGTATATCTTGAGCATTTATCTCCACTTCTCCAGACGGTATATCGATATTAACAGTACCTTCTGGTCTTTCAGAAACAATGCCTTTAATTTGTATGACCCATTCATTACGCAGAGATTCAGCTATCGCATGAGCTTTTGTAGTTAATTCAGGATTAAAAACTACTTGGACTATACCAGTCCGGTCTCGTAGATCAATGAATATTAAATTCCCATGATCTCTTCTACGATTCACCCAACCCGCGAGAGTAACATGCTCTCCAAGTTTCCCTTTTGTGATGTCGCCACAGTTTATATTTTTCAGCAATCTATATCCTCCTACGGCTCCCTATTTATTCAGGAAACCGCATCAAAAGTCAAAAACAGTATAAATAATTCAGCGTTGTTTTGATCTTAGATCCTATACCAACCAATACAATTATAAAACTCTCATTTACTTTATGTTCAGAATTTCCTAACACATAGAAAACATGCCAATAAAACTGAGACAGCACCATACATATTTAAAAAGTCAGAAAAAACTATCCCATTACCAAAAATCATAGCAATCACAATAATCGATAACCCATATATCGAGGCAGTTTTTAAAACAATCCCTCGTTTATGATTACTCACGGCACTTATCACTTCTCCAATAATAAAGCCTGAAATAATTAAAATACCGTACAAAAAAAACATCCCTGTATAAATTGGCGACTTCAAATTCAATGTGAATAGGTTAATTAGGATCATTATCAGGCTAATAAATACAGCCGCGAACGTAGTAGCCAAGAAAACTTTGATTATAGTCCAAAAAGAAAGTCTAAAGAAAATATTTTCAGAAGCTCGAGAACATATAAAACACCTATTGCCTACTACTGTCTGAACTAAGCAATCGATACATATTGGTTGCCCACATCGAGAGCAAGATAATACAGTGCTTGTCTTTGTATGTCTAAAACAAAACATTTGTTTCTATAAAAACCGATTATGTATTAGAATTCCGTGATTGTCCGCTTATCCAGTTACTGCGGGAACGAACGTCCCTGTCAAAAATAAGCCTATAAGCTAAGGTTCTATAGATGTTTGCCCCAGGCAACAATCTTGTATTAGCAATGAGCCTTTTAACAATCAACATTAAAATTAAAATGCTGGAAAACACTACAAAATGTTTATCTGGATTAAAAATGAGCACAAACACAACCAAAAGGAAAAAACCTATAAAAGTCCAAAACCCGCTATCTTTATATATCAAACCACGTCCGATCAAGCCAGCCAAAATACATATTAGAAGTAGTTCAACCCACAAGCCTATGGTCAATATAATTCCCAGAGACGTCAATATACCCCTACCCCCTTTGAATTTTATGAATAGGGACCAATTATGCCCACAAACAATTAACAATCCTGAAATTATCTGTACCCATTCCTCAAATCCGAGCAACCCTAAAACTGACAAAGGGATTATCCCTTTCAACCCAAAATCCAGAACAGCGACAAAAAAACTTGCCTTTTTTCCTGCAAAAACTGATAAATTTGCGGACCCTACTGATTTAGTTCCAATTTGAAGTAAATCTATATCTTTAAATATTTTCCCATACCAGTATGAAATAGGCAGACTACCAATAAAAAAACTAGTCAAAAAAACCAGAACATAAAAAATTGAATCCATATTAAATCTACGTCTCCAATTTCCTTCTTAAACTCTCCATGTCAGCTATCACTGATACACTAGGGCCTCGATGTCCAATTTTTGGCTCACCATTTCCTCCTATTCCATGGTAATCACTACCTCCTGTCGCAACCAAATCATATGAGTCCGCTAATCTCATCAAGTAATTGATCTGTTCTTCACTGTAATCACCATAGTGCACCTCGATTCCTACCAAACCATGTGGAATTAATCTGGAAAGCACATTTTCCAAATTATTTATCGCCTTTCTACTAGATTTAAATTTTGAACGTAATGGATGGGCCAAAACAGCCAAGGCCGAATTCTGTATTAATAAGTTAATCGCTTCCTCAGGGGTCATTAAACGCCTTTCAATGAATACAGGTCCATCCGAACCTATTATTGAATCAAAAGCATGTTTAACATCTCTCGCATACCCAGCGTCTACCAGAGCACGTGCTATGTGAGGTCTGCCAACAGATTCTCCAGACGAAATTTTCAATACATGTTCCCAACTTATATGGAAACCTTTACGATTTAGAAGAGCAACAATTTTTTCCCCTCTATCAAGACGGTCATCACGCAATTCCTCTAAAATTATTTGAAATTTTTCATCAGTCGCATCAACATAATATCCCAGAATATGTATCTCTTCTCCATCTAACTTCGTCCCAATTTCTATACCAGGTATAAAATTCAACCCATAAAGGTCACACATTTCCTTCCCCACAGCCAACCCAGAGGTCGTGTCATGGTCGGTAATAGAAATTGTAGTTACTCCAGCCTCTACAGCTTTATGAACGATCTGTTCAGGTGAAAAAGTCCCATCGGAAAAATTAGTATGAAGATGTAAATCAACTTTAACCAACATTCACCAACCAATACGCCTATATGACGTGTTTCCCCTGGATAGTAATCTCAAATTAGTGATGATATGGCTATCATTATCTCGCGTAATTAACTGTTCTTTTCTCCCGAATGACGACAACCTTGATCTGCCCGGGATACGCAAGCTTATTTTCTATGTTCTTGACTATATCACGAGACATCGCAGAGGCTGATACGTCATCAATCGAATCTGGTTCTACCATTATTCGAACTTCCCTGCCAGCCTATATAGCAAAACATTTCTCAATACCATCAAAGTCTCCAGCCACTTCTTCCAGCTCTTGCATCCGACGCATGTAGTTTTCAACTGTGTCTCTACGTGAACCAGGTCTAGCTGCACTAATAGCATCAGCGGCAGCTACTATAAATGACTCTACTGTACTCATTTCGTCGTCGTGATGTTCCGCTATACATGTAATAACCCTGTTGGAAACTTTATGTTTCTTAGACACATCAGCCCCTATTTCAGCGTGTGGACCTTCTATCTCATGACTAAGTGCTTTCCCGATGTCATGGAGTAATCCTCCCACTTTTGCGACCTTAACGTTGGCCCCAACTTCAGCCGCCATCAATCCAGCTAAATGAGCTACTTCCAATGAATGCATGAGAACATTTTCACCGAAACTATATCGATATTTAAGTCTCCCTAATAAGCGGATAATCTCAGGATGCAAACCTCTTACATCAGCTTCCAACACTGCAGCTTCACCACTTTTCCATATAGTTTCTTCCACTTCTTCTCTAGATTTATTCACCATGTCCTCAATACGAGCAGGATGAATTCGTCCATCAGCAACTAGCTTTCCAACAGCTAGTCTCGCGATTTCCCTCCGCACAGGATCGAAACAGGACAGTGTAATCGCCTCAGGGGTATCATCGATTATGAGATCAACACCTGTATTACGTTCTATCGCCCTAATATTCCGTCCTTCCCGGCCAATAAGTCTACCCTTCATGTCATCACTGGGCAAAGAAACCGTACTAACCGTAGCTTCTGAAACTACATCTGAGGCCAACCTCTGAATCGCTTGGCCTATTATCAATCTAGCCTTGTCATTAGCTTCATTACGCTGGGATTCTTCAATATCTCTGTACTTGGCGGCAATTTCGTATTGCGCATCTTCCTCAGCCTGCGATATAACTAAATCTTTCGCTTCGTCCATAGTGAGATCCGCAGCTATCTCCATTTGACGAATCTGCCTTTCCTTTAACTCATCAACCTCAGTAGCAAGTTGGTCTATTTCTTTCTCTCTATCAGATATTTTTCGCTCTCGTTTTTCGAGATTAGATGCACGCCGTTCCACATTTTCTTCACGGTTAGCGACCCTTCTCTCATTACGTCTTACCTCTGAACGCCTTTCACGTATATCTGACTCTCCTTCCTGTAGAGTCTTTAGGGCATCTTCTTTAGCTTCTATTAAAAGGGTTCTTTTTTCTTCTTGAGCCTCTTCTAATATGCGGTCTGCCTCTGAAACCGCTTCACCTTTAGCCCTAACTGTTCTTATCCTTTGACCTAGTAAGCCTAGGCCTAAACCAATCAACAAACTACCAAGGATGACAACCGCAATTAACAACGTGTCCATGCGACTACCCCCGTGTATTCATTTTTAAAGATCTTCTAAATCATGAAAATCTCTTCTGCATTATATCAGGCTCATGGGAACTTATAAAAAATTCACCATTCCACCGGTCAATTATTAAAAGCCAAATGGATTACCTTTCTGTGACATGGCTCTCATCATTTTACGCTGTCCTTTTGGCGAAGCCATTTCTTTCATCATTTTGCGAACTTGCTTAAACTGATTAAGCAACTGGTTGACATCCTGAGGGGATGTACCGCTACCCAATGCAATTCTTCTTCTTCTGCTGCCACCAATGATTTCTGGTCTTTCTCTTTCTAAAACGGTCATAGAACGTATAATGGCCTCTGACTTATTTAATTGGCTGCCGTCCAAACTGGAAGAATCTAACTTGTTTTTAAAATTTGAGAACCCCGGTATCATTTCCATTACTTGACTCAACGGTCCCATCTTTTTAACGGCCTGCATTTGATCCAAAAAATCACTCAAATCAAACGTGGCGCGTTTAATTTTGTCCTCTAAAATCTTTGCCTGGCTTTCATCAAAACTCGCCTGAGCTTTTTCTACGAGGGTTAATACATCTCCCATGCCTATAATGCGTGAGGCCAACCTATCAGGATAGAACCTTTCTAAATCTTCAATCCGTTCTCCCACTCCTATGAACTTCACCGGAATCCCAGTAACAGATGTTATAGATAAGGCAGCTCCTCCTCTGGCATCACCGTCCATTTTGGTAAGAACAAGCCCAGTTAGCCCAATTTTCTCATGAAACTCCTGAGCTACATTGACTGCTTCTTGTCCTGTCATAGCATCTACAACGAGTAATACTTCATCAACAGTCACAGTTCTCTTAATATCAATTAACTCTTGCATTAAGGCTTCATCTAACTGAAACCGACCAGCCGTATCTATAATCGTCCAACTATTTTGCTTTTCCCTACTACGAAGAACTCCTTCTCTTACTATCTGTTCAGGTTTAACATCTGTACCCTTATCAAAAACATCGACACCAACACGATCTCCGAGTACTTTAAGCTGTTCGATTGCCGCCGGTCTGTAAACATCTGCGGCCACCATACTAACGGACTGGCCTGAATTTTTAAGGAATGCGCTAAGCTTCCCTACCGTTGTAGTCTTCCCAGATCCATTTAATCCAACCATTAGTAATACACTGGGCTTTTGAGCACCAGGCAACAATTCAATATTTTGGCCACCAAGAGTCGCTATTAATTCATCGTTCGCAATTTTTACCACTTGTTGTCCTGCAGTAATGCTATCCAACAAATTCGATTCCATAGCTTTTTCTTTTACAGACTTAACAAACGATCTAGCAACCTTAAAATGTACATCAGCTTCCAGTAGTGCCAACCTCACCTCTCTCAATGCATCATCGACATCTTTTTCAGACAACCTACCTTTACGATTAAGACTCCCAAGAGTACTTGTTAATTTTTCAGTCAAATTTTCAAACATATTAATACCTCAATAATGATGTAACTATGTTAATAAAATTTATCATCTCATTAAAGGCCATTCACGTGAGTATGAGGTTAAATTCCCTTGTAGGTCATTCCTTTCGGTTGCTATACTCAATGCAAATCAAATTCATCAGGAAGGCTCAATGGAAATCACTTGGTTAGGACAAGCCTCTTTTCGCTTTAATTCAAGAGACGTCATTTTAATGACTGACCCAGTAAATTCTTTAACTGGCAACATATCCGCACGCCAGCAACCGAATATTGTTACGTTTAGTCACAATTCCCCACCAAATACATCTGGCCTTGCTAATCAGGTTGTTATAGGACCAGGGGAATACGAAATATCACATTTTTACCTGTCAGGGATGGGTACTGCATTAAAAACGACTCCCCCAACAGAAGAACTTTCTGTAAACACCATATACACAATACGAGTTGAAGGCTTAACTGTCTGTCATTTAGGTTACCTCACCCAAAAACTCACTCCTGCTCAAATCGATCAGCTCGGGCAACCACAAATTCTTATGGGACCAGTGAGCGGTGATGGAATATTATCAACCTCTGATTTACAGGAAACTATATCCGCCATCCAACCAAGGATTTTCCTACCCCTTCAGTATCCAACAGAAGAAAACGTAAGCGAACAGCCTTCCCTTGAGAAATTTCTCTCTGAAATGGGGGCCACCGATCTTGAGCCTCAAAGACGCCTCAACCTGACGGAAACCAACATGCCGGCAGAGCTGAGGATTACCTTAATGGAGCTGTCAAATTAATTTAGCCCCGGTTCTTCCGTGACGACCGATTTCGTAAAATAGCCAGAGCCATCACAGGTCCAACGAAAGCCAACACATTCATCGCCCCGCCAATCCCACCATGTCCTCCTTCCGGCTTCCCACATCCTGATCCAACAGTCTCTACATCCACTTTATCGTCATCCTTTTCATCGGCCGCCGGGGCTGGCACCGCTGTAGGCGTGACAACAACTACCACTTCCTTCACTACGACCACTGGGGTCGGGCTGTCCTTTACAGTCACCTCCTTTAAAGGTGCCTTGACTTCCTTTTTCACAACAGCAGGCATTACCTTCCCCGCCGTCGGTTTAACTGGCGCAACCACAATGGGTTTCTTTGGAGAAACAACCTCTGCTGGTTTTG
>PBDQ01000010.1 GCA_002717465.1 Chloroflexota bacterium | reverse complement strand
TACTCAGCCGTCTGCCACTAGCTAACCGGGCAAGCCCGGGTCGCTCGTTCGACTTGCATGCATTAGGCGCACCGCCAGCGTTCGTCCTGAGCCAGGATCAAACTCTAAGTATTATTACGGTTTCCTTCTACTATCCAATTGTTAAGGTGCTTTGGGACGAATCCCACTATTGTCCGCGTTTTAAACGGGACAGGGAATAATACTAACTATACTCTTCAATATCGTCAATACCCTATTAGTTACCCAATTCCGTCAAGATATCTCTAACATACTTTACACTTCGACCATCTTTGGACAAATGATCTCCTGTATTCGTTCCCTCTAGAGCCAAATAACCGTCAAACCCAGCATCCAACATTGTATTGATGGCAAATCTGTAATCAATATCTCCGTCTGGAAGTGGTACTCTCAAAAAATATGTGCGATCTAACTCTGGTACATNTACCCGTTGAAGAGACTTACAATGCCAATATCGTGATCTGGATGCAAGAGCCAGTATCGCATGTTCGCAAGATTCTTCCGGTTCATCATAGTGCCATAAAATATTACCCAAATCCGGATTAGCAAAAACATATTCGCTATCTACCATATCTAGCAACTCTATCGTGCTTTCGCTATTGTCTGCTATCGAATGCTGATGAACTTCNACAGTAACAATTGATCCAGATTCACCTGCTGCACGCCCAGCTTTTTTAAGGCATTCGGAAGTTTGTTGAAAATCTCCATAACTGGCTAACTGGCTGGACCCTTGCTGTATTGGTTTACCAGGGTTGTTTTCTCCCAATATCCTATTTCTTGACGGGCCAGACAACGCAGTATTAACAACATTTACACCCAACCACTCCGCTATTTGTATTGACTTCAAAAGCTTCTTTAGGTTTCTTTCACCTTCGATTGGAGTGCACAAAACTCCTCCAGCGCGAATAGCAACACATGGAGCTCCTGCATCATCCAATATCTTCTTCAATTCCTTCACAGAAGATTCACTAGCATCTGAACCTCCAAATGCTTCATACCCCAATTCAATACCGTCATATCCGACTTCTCGAATTTTTCTGAAGAACGAATCGCGGGCAGACCCTTCTGGTAAAACCCATGATCCGTACCCATTATTTACAAAAGGATATACCGTACTTCTCCTGAAAGCGTAAGCAATTTTCATTGAAAAACTCCTTGTAAGACTAATCTACAGATCTTAATTCAAATGACTCCGCGGCTAAGTCAANTATATATTCACTAATTGTGAGGGATGATGTGGCACCTGGAGATGGTGCGCTCATAACATGTATAGCATTATTGGTTTCTGATATGCTGAAATCTTGGAGTAAATTCCCATTTCTATCCACTGCTTGCGCTCTTACTCCAGCCCCAGGTTCCNCCAGATCAGACACCTCTATCTCAGGTATCAATGCTTTAAGTGAATTAACAAATGACTTTTTAACCAGTGACCGATATTGTTCTTTAACGCCTACCTTCCAAAACTTCGCTGACATTTTCCAAAACCCGCCATAACTAAATGTGTTAAATATATCCTGAACATTCACACTAGTTTTTCGATACCCCTCCTTTGCAAACGCTAGCACAGCGTTTGGACCAGCTTCGACTGACCCGTCGATCCTTNTCGTAAAATGTACTCCCAAAAAGGGCAACTNGGGATCAGGAACCGGGTATATCAACCCTTTTACCATATGAGCCTTCTCTGGCACTATAGAAAAATATTCTCCTCTGAAAGGAACAATTCGAACCCCGGTGTCAACACCCATCATTTTCGCTACATAATCTGCATGTAACCCAGCGCAATTAATAATGTTTTTGGTAGATATTAATCCAGCGGTTGTCTCCAAATAAATCAATCCGTCACGTCGATTAACGGAAACCAATGCTGCATTTGTAATAAGATCCCCACCGAATTCTCCGAATTCTTGAGAGTACATACGAGAAACTTCACTATAGTCAATAATCCCTGTATTNGGAGAAAATATCCCTTTAACCCCAGTGGAGAAAGGTTCAATTTCGCTAATCTCATCACTGTCAACCATCCGAAGNCCCTCNGCCCCATTTTCCGTCCCCCTATAAAACAAATCATCTAACCTTGGAACTTCGTCCTCTGTAACTGCGGTAATTAATTTTCCACACATTTCATAATGAACACCTGTGCGGTCACAAAAATCCCTTAACAGTTTACCNCCTGTAGAGCAAAAGTTTGCCTTTTGAGATCCAGGAGCATAATAAATGCCGGCGTGTATAACTCCACTATTGTGGCCAGTCTGATGCAACGCAACTTCACTTTCTTTTTCTAATACAGCAATCCTTAATTCTGGATATTTCTGAGNTAACCTCATGCCAACAGCTAACCCNATAATTCCAGCTCCAACAACAGTTAAATCGTATGCATAATCAACCATGTTAANCACCTTTTTATTTCGAANCNCGTTGTTTCAAAATAGAGNNTGATTCTAGCANGGTNCATCTGATTCATGTTTGGCCAAAGACTTTAACTAATATATTCTTATCCGTAAAAAAATTTCAGAAGGGAGATTCTCATTGGATAATATACCTACTTTGAAAGACGTCCTTGACGCCAAAACAAGAATATCTCCNTACATTACCCGTACACCATTACACAAGCATCTTTCTCTAGANAAATTGATTGGTGCTGACACCTATGTAAAACATGAAAACCATCAATTATTGGGGGCATTCAAAGTGAGGGGGGGCATAAATTTACTCTCACAAATGTCGTCTGAGCAGCTTAGGCGCGGAGTCTCAACCGCCTCCAGC
Organism: Chloroflexota bacterium; assembly: GCA_002717465.1. Taxonomy (GTDB): domain Bacteria; phylum Chloroflexota; class Dehalococcoidia; order Lucifugimonadales; family UBA826. The sequence goes on along the minus strand of PBDQ01000010.1, from coordinate 47,205 downwards.
GGAAATCACGGACAATCCATAGCGTTCGCCGCTAAATTGTTCGGAGCTGAAGCCCATATTGCGGTTCCAGAAGGAGCAAATCCTGGAAAAGTCGAATCAATGAGAAATTTAGGTGCAGAAGTGATTCATCACGGAGAACACTTTGGGATATCAGATCAGTACATTCAGGCTGTATCCGAAGAACTAGGTTACAGATATATTAACGCTGTAACGGAACCAATTCTTTATGCCGGAGTCGGTACNTATGCCCTAGAAATATTGGAAGATGTGCCTGACATAGAAGTAATAATAGTCCCAATCGGAGGAGGGAGTGGTGCTTGCGGAACGGGTATTGTTGCCAAATCGATCAACCCTGANATACAAATTATCGGCGTCCAAGCAGAAAACGCNCCTGCAGCATACAACTCTTGGAAATCAGGGCGACTGGAAGAGGCTAAGNTGACAAGCATTGCTGAAGGATTAGCAACCAATAAAGGGTATGAGCCCGCACAATCATTANTAAAANAATTACTTGATGATTTCATATTAGTATCAGACAAGGAAATGGAAGATGCAATTTACATCTACCTTGAACAAACTAGAAATCTAGTGGAACATGCGGGTTCTGCAAGCCTTGCTGCAGCCATTAAACTAAAAGCCACTTTACAGAACAAAAAGGTTGCATTNATAGCCAGTGGTGGCAACCTTGCTATGAGTCATTTAAAAACAATATTANNTAANAGGTGAGATGATCGTGACTAGTCAACAATCCCCGGATTGCGAAACATTTTCTGGATTTGATGTTTTATACGATCTAATTAAAAACGAAGTTGCNGGCCTGAGGGACANAGAATTGGATTTCACGTCCGATAATTGGGAATGGTCTCATTGGAGTATAAGGATGCAATTGAGNCACATGGCCTCATTGATCCCAAGATGGATTATAGTGAGGTTAGGGCACATTCTTTATCCAGACAATGATCATGGATACACAGAAATTAATCCTATAGCCTCTTCAAATTATGATAGGAGGTTAGACGATGAAAAGTACTGGGAAATCCAAGAGATCATGCCCGCTCTTGAGAAAGCAATAAATTTAGTGATAGATGTCTTAAATAAAACTTCCATCGAGATTCTACAAAACAACAAAGTTAAACGAGATCCCAGCCCGCAGTGGGAATTAATGTCTAAAGCNCATTACAGAGGAGTCACAGCCGTNGGAAACCCTGCTGAAGGAACNATGACCATAGAAGCAACTATCAGACATATATATTTTGAGCAGACCACCCACTTATTCAATATACAACGTCTAAAAAAAGCTCAGGGGNTATCGTTAATAAGTGAAGTCCCNAAGGTAGGGTACTGGGTACTTCNAGGATGGGATATCAGCCAACCNTAATGTGACATANCCATTAATCGTTCGCTAATTCCGTCNGAAACATGCAGGTATCTATCATTAAGTTTCATGAACCTCTCACCAGATGCTGCATACGGCACTTCCGTTATCAGANGAACTCCTCCAACGAAGTCGTCAACCGCGATATATTCCTGGCNAATCCCGCCTTCTGGGTCACCAATGTAAGTTTTAGCGTTGTGCCAATTACCCAAGGGAAATGCTANACCTGAGCTTTCATATTTATTCGCGATAAATGCTCCAGCTTCNCATGATCCNGCACTCATTAGCTGCCTTTGACATTTAAATCCTATATCCNTTTCCATAATTCTCTCTCNAGCTCCNAACAAAACATTTTCCGCACTAAAGTCAAAGGTATATGTAGCATCTCCATTTCTTATTACAGGGCCATCACCCAATGTCACTCCAGGTATGACAGAACTTGTTTCGACAGATATCACAAAACTATCATCTGGCAATAATTTACTTTTTGCCAGAAGTCGAGCTCCAATCAAACCCACTTCTTCTGCACGAGTAAACACCGCATAAACAGAAGTCACAGGTGGAACTCTAGACCATTCCAATAAGCCTAAAAGCATCGCGGCACAACCTGCAAGATCGTCAATAGCCCTCATTCGGATAAAATTCCCGTCAACCTGAAAATCTTGTAAATCAAACACTATCGGACTACCAATTTNTATTTCACGGTCTATNTCAACTGNCACTTCTCGATCTCCGAGTTCCTCGGATGGTTGCAAATAACACGAGTAACGTTCACCTGTTTTTTCATTGAATAAAAAGGACTTCGTAGTTTTATTTAACGAAGCAACAGGAACACCCCCTAGAGCCTTAGCAACCACCCTGCCACTCTCAATCCGATCGACCTCAAACCCCGGATGGTCCATATGNGCAACAAATACAACGGGCCTATTTTCAGATTGAGCACCTTCTATATGAGCCAATATATTTCCNTAAGAATCAATTTGAAATGAAATGCCCTCTGACGACAATATTTTCTGAATACACTGCGAAACCAGATTCTCCTGAAAAGAAATAGATGGNCATTTTCCCAACTGATTCAAAATATCAAAAGCAGTATCAACATCAAGAGCCACGTATAATCCTCCGTAATTGAATAGAAAGCAAACTATATTTGAGAGTATTCACACCTTCACTTATACTGCTTCTAACCCTATATCGTGAAATGATTTTCAGCAAATCAAAGAATTAGATTTTGAATCACAACCAGGAGTAAANTATGAACCTTGGNTACTTCACAATGCCGCTACACCCACCAGGCTCTAATGTAACTAAAACCATGGACGATGANTTGAAACAACTGGTCACATTAGACAAGCTAGGATACAAAGAAGCGTGGATCGGAGAACATTTCACCACTCAGTGGGAAAATATACCCGCGCCAGACCTTTTCATAGCTAAAGCACTGGCCATGACAGAAAACATCTTACTAGGGACNGGTGTTACCTGTATGCCCAANCATAATCCATTTATGATCGCCCATCGAATAGCTCAATTAGATCATATGTCACATGGACGATTCCAATGGGGTGTTGGGTCTGGGGGATTCCCGGGAGATTTTGAAGTATTAGGATTAGAACCAGAAAAAGGAACACATAGAGAAATCACAAAAGAANCTCTGGACCTCATCCTCAGTATGTGGGAATCTCCAACTCCNGGAAATTACAAAAGCAAAACATGGGATTTCAACATACCAGAGCCTGATGATNATATAGGGCTACGCTTCCATTTAAAGCCNTACCAAAAGCCACACCCNCCAATTGCTGTAGCAGGAGTATCTCCAAACTCTGAAACATTGTTGATGGCTGGNGAAAGAGGATGGATCCCTATGAGTATNAACCTCGTTCCANCAAATGTNCTCAAAGGTCACTGGNATACGGTAGAAAAAGGNGCAATCAGCGCNGGNAAAAAAGCGGACAGAAACTCATGGAGAATAGCNAGAGAAATTTTCGTTGCTGATACATATGAGGAAGCTAAACAAGAAGCCTTGAATGGAGTCTTACGTAGAGACTTTGACAACTACTTTTATAANCTGCTNAACAGAATGAATCAACTTAGTCTTTATAAAAACAACCCCNGCATGGATGANAGTGAAATAACCATAGAATATGTCATGGAAAACGTGTGGATNATAGGAGATCCTGACCANGTTGCCCAACAAATTANTGATCTCTATAAAGAAGTAGGAGGCTTTGGAACNCTGCTTACCATGGGNCATGAATGGGAACCTAGAGAGAAGTGGGAAAACTCTGTTACNTTGCTNGCCCAAAAAGTCATACCNATGGTAGAGAATTCTATATAAACAATGAACGAAATAGTCCTGGCCTTNATTAACCGTAAGCCAACCNTTTGTATTTTGTTANCGCCGGAATTNGAAAATGTNAACCTGAAAGTAAAAGTAGGTACAAACAAAGAACTGAANATNGATTCATCCAAAATACTAGCAAGATCTGGAATTCNTGAAGCTNGCCTTGATGATATNAAACCTGCCCGNGAGCAAATATACGAATTGGTTTCAAGTATCNAATTTCACAGTATNTGGAAAATTGTAAATAAGTCTCATTCCTCATTAACNATAGATGAAATTTCCCANCTGATTTTTGGCGAAANCCNTGACTATAAAACCACTTTTGCNATCTGGATTAAAGCAATATCGGAACAAATACATTTTCAAGTTAAAAATAAAAGGTTTTTAGTAAACGACGAAAAANCAGTCCAAAGAGGCCTTATTACTAAAACAAAAAAGCTCAGAGAAACAGAAGAAATAAATCAACTCGGNTCTTATCTCAATGCCGGTGAACTCCCCACCACCTTATCCAAAGGGCAATTNGATTTGATCAAAAAACTAAAAACTCTGGCTGTCTTTGGTTCTAAAGCAGAAAAACCGGCAAATATGCTTCGGCTTATCGATGAATTGAAAACCTACAAAAACACAGATAAGCAGAGAATCGCTTTTGATCATTTGGCTAAAGTTGGGGTGCTAAGTTACGACAAACCCGTAGAACTAATTCGAAATGAAATAGTTGAAGAGTTCCCTAAAGAAATAGAGGAATATTCAAAAAAAATAAACGATTTNGAAAACTGTTTCGGCAATCGAATTGACCTAACCAAACTTGAAAGTTTCACAATTGACGATGAAACCACATCAGACCGAGACGATGCCTTTACAGTCGGGGAAAACGTAATATGGGTACATATAACAGACATGGCTTCAATCATAAAAGACCACCCTCTTATTGACTCNGAAGCTAGAAGTAGAGCAGCCTCTATTTATCTGCCGGAAGTAANCATACCTATGCTNCCCAAAATACTATCTGAAAAAATAGGTAGCTTGAACCCTGGTGAAAACAGACCNTGTATATCATTGAAGCTCTCAATAGATGATGACGGCCATGTCTATAATTTCAGTTTTGAAGAAACTGTTATTAGAAATACTAAAGCTTTCAGTTACGCACAAGTAGATGAAATACTTTCAGACAATGCATCCAACTATTACGAATTAATGAACAGTATTAAATCCNTAACAGAAAAGTANAAGGAAGAACGCTATTCAAACGGGGCTATATCAATTGAAAGGCCCGAAATGACCGTTCAGTTGAATGATCAGATGGATATAAATATAGGTGTAATCAGAAAACAATCTANNGCCAGATCAATTATAGAAAATTTGATGATTTTATATAATTGCTTTGCTGGAAAACTATGTGANGAGANCAATACANCNGTTCCATACNGACTGCAATCACGGNTTGANATAAATTCTGGGCAAAAAATACCNTCNGGTCAACTAGGTTGGTATGTTCTAAGTAAAATGCTTAGGCCTGCGAGACTTTCTTTAACACCTGGTCGACATCATGGATTGGGAGTTGACAATTACATACAAGTAACCTCACCAATTAGAAGGTACAGCGACCTACTAACTCAAAAGCAACTGAAAAACGCAATGACTGGTATATTAACCAGTTATTCTGGTGAGGAAATATTGAGCATTTGCAAAAACACGCAAAAAAAGATCCGAATACACCATAGGATAGAAAATATCAGAAAAAAGTATTGGCTCTTGAAATTTCTTCAATATGAAAAAAAACACGGAATAAGTAAATACAAAGCTATCGTTCTGGAGAACGATAAAACATCTTTGAAAAAAGCACTACTAGAACTTGAAAAATACCCTTTCAAGACTCGTTGTAATATCCCCAACAATATCTCAGTTGGTTCTACAATAAATATTGAACTGATTAGTGTAGATCTTTGGGAAAAGGTCGCACATTTCAGATTGTGTTAATCATAAATACTTGGAGAGCCAAAAAACTTTGGTTCCTTGAACAAATTTTATTCTCTTCTAAATCTTTTCCGAATAATGAACATAACCAAGAAAACACCGCCAACTGAAGCAAGGACCCAAAAATGCACCCCAGGAATCGCAATACTAGTTAAAGGCTCGAACACAGACACATTCAACTGAGTGGATCCGACTCCCCCATCATAATCGTAAACAAACACTGTTACTGTGTAATTGCCAATTTCCGGATAAACATAGTCGGCAATTATTCTTCTATCGGGGATTATTTCCGCTACTGAAGTAGCTCCGTTTCCCCAATCTAAAATTGCATAATGCTCATCGTTCAAGCCAGGATCAAAAAAGGACGGAATCCCCAACATCACCATATTCCCATACCAGCTATACGAATCTATTGGTGAAACCACGGGATTAGCATTCACAGAGACAAACGGGACTACCACGCTAGATAAATTACCATAAGAATCCTCTATTTCGACAGTAATGGAAAACTCACCATTATCCACGTAGTTATGACTCCCAGAGACCAATTTTTGGGAACCTTGGGACGTAATTACTCCTTCAGAAATTCGTCCATCACCCCAATTAATCATGGCAGTATGAAAATCAGCAGTATCCACATCAATAAATCTAGTGAGAATTTCTGTAAAATCTTGTGATTCAACACTATTTAGCTCAACTGATAATGTCTCATCCACAACGGGTGGTGTGTTGATAGCTGTGGCAAAAATCACATCTGACCTATCACCTTCACCTTCACCATTGACAGCGACCACCGAAAATTCATATTCTTGGCCAAACTCCATACCATCAAATTGGTATGAAAAAACGTCAGAATCCGCTACAGCCACCAAGCCGCCGGGATTAATAGTTACTACGTAATTTAATATACTACTCCCCCCCTCATCAGCTGGAGCTGTCCAAGATACAACTGCCGAATCACTTACATTCTGAACTGACACGTTTCGAGGAGCGGTTGGTGTCAAAAATGGCAAACTGACCAACCCATGCCCCCAAATATTATCAGTAGTGCCAGTAGGTGAAATAGAATTGGTTTTCAAATAATTGGATATGTTTTCAGCACTGTATGATTCAAACCGATCCCTTGACACTGCCGCTAGACCCGCTACATGTGGTGCCGCAGCGCTAGTGCCTGGGAAATTGTAAGGTCTGGAAGAAGTCAATATTTGATCATAACTCACCAAATCTGGCTTTACCCTACCATCCATAGTAGGTCCTCTAGAACTATAAGTTTCTATTTCAGATACATCCAAAATTGATGCTGCCCCTACAGCAATCAAAGCAGGATCCGCACTCTCAGCAGGATTAGCAATAGAGTAGCCCTCAGTAAAAATCCCTAAATCATTCCCTATAAATATTTGAACTTGAAGCCAATCAGGAATAGGTCCAGAAACATGCTGCACAACTATGTTGTAATTACCTGAATATGGAGCGTTGTATGACAAATATTCCCGTGGGATTTGAAAAGCTCCTCCATTCTGATAATTTACACTGAGATCAACTAACGTCGCGAAAGATGGATCAAACAAATAAAGGTTCATATCGGTGCTAGGAGAAGACCATGAGTCATCCCATCTCAGTTGGACAACAACATTTTTATTTCTCGATACATAGACTGGATTGAAATTATATGAAGCATCAAAATAATGAAATCCGTCCAGTGCACCAGTTCCAAATGCCCCAGTCCAAGTGTTCCCGTTTTCATTGCCAGCAGCATTGACCCAAACAACATCATTCGAAGTCGCGACATCCACGGTGGAAAATGGGCTCAGAGGGTCCTGAGACGTTCCATTCCCTGGACCATCCCAAATCCACCCCACAGAGTGATTTATTACATCAACTCCTTCTTCTACCATCCAGTTCACGGCATCTCTCAAAGTTCCCTTAGTAACAGGATTAGATATATAAAGCTCAATACTAGGAGCGATATCGGTGATTATTTCAGACACTGCAGTGCCATGATCTGTCCTCGTCTCACACAAAGCCATGTTAGTGCTTGAATATAAAGAACCGTTATAACAACGATAATTTACCTCTAATGGCAATTCCGATCCGACAAAATCGGAAATATTTTGAAATCCCGTGTCTAATACTCCAACCTTTATACCGGACCCCGTGTACCCCCTAGTGTTCCATAAATCAGAACGAATCAATGGAATTGCCGCAGTTTCCTCCAGCGAGTGTGGTCTGACTAAAGATCTTACAAAAGAAATATCACTTGAGAATGCAAGCAGCTCCAAAAGTTCGACAGATACAGACGCCTCTATACGACTTTGATTGGTTGATATGACTGTACCTCCATGTGATTCTACATACAGCTCAACCATTGACGGCTCTCCCGAGACATAGATATCAATCTCTACCTCATCGGTATATTCAGAAATACCATCCAATATTTGGTTAAGTTCGCTATCTAAAGTTGGGTAGTTAATTTCAATGTTACTGATCGATGGTATCCCAAAGATCATCACACCCGAAGTTCCCCCTAGGTCAGGTTCATTAGCTTCAATGATGGGAGATATCTGGAAGGCAAACGCCCAAATAGACAATAATGGAGCAAGCAATATCAAACGGGATATCATTGTTTCACTAAAACGCCTATTTTCTTGAAATTGTTTTGCTAATGAGAAAATTTTATCTCATTTTTTATAAATATCTATCTATTGATTAAGAAAAAAAGCTATTATTGGAACGAAATTCGGAGAATGCCGGGGGTTGGATCATTTGACATTTTAGCCAAAATCATCAAAGAAACGGGCGGGGGCACAAAAAACGACAATGGGTGGGATGAAAAAGTGAACGTTCAAGAAAAATTTTCAAGCTCATCAGATGCACAAAAAATATCAAACAATCTCAAGGAAACCAGTCAAATATCCAGTCTTCTATCCAAATTAAACATTCTCAAGAAAAAATAGCTAAATACAAATTTGATGGTCGGGGTGCTCGGGATCGAACCGAGGGCCTCCTGTTCCCAAAACAGGCGCGCTACCGCTGCGCCACACCCCGTAATCAACATAGAACTTGACGATGTTGCCATATCTGTAGAACCGACAATAAAAAATTGCCACAATCACATTCTATCAAAAATCATGGTTTTTAGTCCTCTTATTAAATCAAAGTAACCTATCTCAATCGGGTAAAAATTAACAAACACGTTATTTTTCTGTACGCAATAACAATAACGATGTAAAATCGCAAATCTAAACTAGCAAAAGTTTAAAATGAATTATTGCAATGACTATAAGGAGTACAGCAATGACCCAATTAGGATCGGGAGATTACAAGTACGAAAGAGTCGAGTCTTGGCCTGACATGCCGAAATACTGGGAATTTGGTGCTGCATCAGATGCTGCTGTGAATTCAGAAGACGAAATTTACATATTTTCAAGAGGGTTGCATCCAGTAACAATTTGGGACACAAAGGGAACATTCATCTCGTCTTGGGGAGAAGGTACATTTTCTCCAAATGCCCATGGCATATACATAGCTCCAAACGATAACGTCTGGTTAGTCGACAGAGACTACCATACCGCTGTGGAGTACACCCCAGGGGGGGAACCACTAAGGACACTAGGGCAAAAACTTGCTCCTTCTCCATCATTTCAAGGGCTTCCATTCAACATGCCCACTGGCCTTGCTATCGCTCCATCCGGAGATATGTTCGTTTCAGACGGATATGGGGGCCACCGAGTCCACAAATTCAGTGCTGATGGAGAGCTACTACTATCATGGGGTAAACAAGGTACAGGGCCGGGTGAATTTGCTTTATTGCACAACGTCTGGGTAGACAAAAACAGTAGAGTCTTTATATGCGACAGGGAAAATGACCGAATACAAATTTTTGACGATAATGGGGATTTTCTTGAAGAATGGACAGATGTGTCTAAACCTGGAGACCTTTGGATACACGATGATCTAATATATTGTGTGGAGCAGGGAGGGCACGGCGGAGTAAGTATTTGGACTCATGCTGGAGAAATTGTTTCAAGATGGAAAGTTGACGAAGGACCAGGAAAAACAGATCTCTGGGACGGTCATGGAATCACAGTTGATTCAGAAGGCTCTATTTACGTCACAGAAATTGGCCAGGCTGAAAGAGTATCCAAATTCGCCCGGATTTAGGAAACCAGTCATGAACTATACATACCGATTGTTAATTTCGACTTCAGGAGATGAAAAATCGACACCAATAAATTAAAAAGCCTATTAGAAGAAATTAAATCGGGATCTAAAGAAGTAGATGAGGGGGTTAAGGAACTCGTTTCATTTCCATATGAAGATTTAGAGTTCGCGAAAGTTGACCATCATCGTGAAATCAGGCAGGGGTTTCCCGAAGTTGTATTTGGGCAAGGTAAAACGCCTCATCAAATCAAATCAATTTGTGAATCGATCCTAAAAAGATCAGGGAAATTTGTCGTCACCAGAGCAAGTGGGGAAGCTTACAAAGAGGTTATAAAATCAATCCCTGAAGCGATTTATGATACTGACGCTAGAGTAATAACGGTAACCTCTGATAAAGAAGAAAAAAAAACCCCGGGTGTCACGGTAATATGTGCAGGTACCTCAGACCTGCCTGTCGCCACTGAGGCCGCACTTACGGCGGAGACCATGGGTTGTGATGTCCATAGAATACATGACGTCGGTGTTGCTGGAATACATAGGCTATTTGATCAGCTGGAAGTTTTACAGTCTTCAAAAGTAATTGTCGCCGTAGCTGGAATGGAAGGAGCCCTGCCATCAGTTATTGGCGGACTTGTTAGTGCTCCGATAATAGCGGTTCCCACAAGTATCGGATACGGAGCTAGTTTCGGTGGAATTGCAGCACTCCTTTCCATGCTAAACAGCTGTGCTCCAGGAATTAGTGTTGTAAACATAGACAATGGGTTTGGAGCAGGCTATATAGCAGCGAATATTGTCCTTTCTCACAACATCTGAAACAAATCGACGACACAAAACCCTAAAAACAAAAGAACATATATCCATAGGAACAATAATGAACTCTAATTACCCTTCTGGAGTCACGTTAAATGAGCAAACAATTGAAGGTTATGCCACTGAAAACTACCATTCAAGGTCAGTGATGCCAAGAATAGCATTAGTATGCACAAATGCATCTGTGAAACCCAATGCTGATCTTTTTACTGAGGCTTTGAAAACCCTTACGGCCTATGTCAACGAAATAGCCTATATCGCCACTAATGTCGACATACCCGACCACATTTCATACCCACCCAAAGGTGGTTTTTTTTTCGATACAGAATGTCAGGAATCAAGGTATCTATGGCGTTGGATAACGATGGCAGCGCCGGATTTGGTTATAGAAATCAAGTCTGGCTTGCAGAATACTGTGGAAATTTCCGGACTAGAATCCAAAATCGACTTTACAAAAATTGGGACACCACTTGAAAAACCAGGATCTTTGATCCAAAGCCTCGCTTCAGGTGATGGTCAGACTCCAGGGAAAATACCTGGAATGACAATAACTTCTTCTATATCGGATATAAAGGATTCTCTGACTAAAATTGTCGAACATATATTGGATAAAGGAATAGAACGATCTTTAGCTGGGCAAGAATTAGCTAAACGGGCTGAACGATCCCCATTGGAAGTTGCATGTATACTCGGAAATACATATGGATTTAAATTAGACGAGCCAATCAATTACATTCAAGGGGTCGCCATCAGTGGCAGATTACGACTAAAAAAACTGGACTCGAGCTACAAAGATCCGTCTGCTAATATATCCGATCTCGTTTCATTTTTAAAAACTGAAGATGGCTATGAGGGAAATGATGGCGCAGGCCCAAATATAGCTGGAATGTGTTGGGCCGATGAATTGGGACAAGATACAGGTGATGACAGTTGGAACGATTTATTAGTAAAAGCAGCAAACACTTATGAGAAAGTTCCAAGGGGAAGATCTCCAAATCCATGCCATCCTGACTTTGGTTGCGAAGATATGTTTTATATCGCTACTATGCTTGGCAGGGCATTCAACTTCACTGGTGACACCGAGTACATTGAGTCATATGTGAACTTCCTATTGGAAACAAAAACACAACAACCAAACGGTCTTTTTTGGCACTGTAGATCAACACCATATTTCTGGGGAAGGGGCAATGGCTTTGCTGCTCTTGCTTTTGCAGAAGGGTTAGAATATTTACCTGAGCACCACCCTGAACGCGATAAGTTGATCGAGATGCATGAAAAGCACATGAATGCAATGCGTTCACATCAACTCCCAAATGGAATGTGGACTCAATTACTAGATTTCCCTGGAACCTATCAAGAATTATCAGCCACCTGTATGACGGGATACGCATTAGCCAAAGGCATCCGAAAAGGTTGGTTACCAAAAACCTTACTTGAATCTGTCCATCTTGCATGGGAAGGTTGTTCCAAAAGAATTTCTAATAAAGCGGACTTAGTCGACGTATGCACAGGAACTGGATTCCAAGCAAAAAAAAGTGACTACTTATATCGAGCCGCTGAATATGGTTATGATGATCGAGGCGGGTCTATGGCTATATGGTTTGCAACAGAAATGGAACTGCTAAACAGACATTTAAATACAAAATAGAAATTTACCAACGGAATAACGGTGAACATTTTAGAAGCTGTGATTTTAGGAACCATCCAAGGGATTTCCGAATGGTTACCCCTAAGTTCTGAAGGACTTGTCACAGCTTCGGGTATTATTTTATTTGATAACACTGCCTCGCATTCATTTTCTATGTCTTTGGTAATGCATTTCGGCTCAGGAATCGCCGCTTTAGTATATTTCCGAAAAGACATTAAATTAATACTACGTGATTTTTTAATAGGCCCTAAGATACAGAGTAAGGAAGCCACATTCCTGTTATATTCGACTTTAACAAGTGGCATCATTGCGATACCGTTAATGTTAATCATGGAAAATTTAGTCACTTCTGGATTTTTCCAAAACACATCAGAATTCAGTATGCTCATCATTGGAATATCAATGATTGGAACAGGATGCGTGCTAAGGTACAGCAACAAATCCTCAAACAGTTTTCATAGAGATCCTTCGATGAGAGAAGGGATTACTACAGGGATAGCTCAAGGACTATCCGTAATACCCGGAATAAGTAGGTCGGGAATAACTATATCGACAATGGTTATCCGTGGATTTGACCATAATCAGGCGTTAAAACTAAGCTTCATAATGTGTATTCCTGTTACCATCGCTTCCGGAGTTTACGCACTGATTTTTCAAAGCGTTTACATAGACAGCTACACGTACATTGCAATTACAACCTCTTTCATATCAAGTTTGTTTTTCATAAAGATACTTTTATTAATAGTAAATAGATTTAAATTTTGGGTTTTCGCAGTATCTATAGGACTAATCATTTTCTTATCAAGTCTCACTGAGCTTATAATATAGCGATTCCAAATATTTACTGAGAAAATTAAAAGGTCCAATTTTTGGAGGTGCACTTGTGGACATAGGCGTAGGACTAGACCCCACTTTAGGTCTAAATTTGGATTTACAAAGAACAGCTAGTAAAAAAGCTGCCGAATTGGGATATCAAAGCATCTGGACCCCAGAAAACACAGGTCAAGACTCCTATCAAATTTGCTTGATGCGCTGGGCAGCTTCTAAAGAAGTGGTACCAGAAGGCCTACAAACAGGAATTGCTGTTTCTCCTGTAATGTGGAGAACCCCAATGGCTTTCGCGATGGCTGGTGGTACCGTAAGTGAAATAACAAGTGGAAAGTTCACTATGGGAATTGGAGCAGGAGGGGTTTACAGGTCTGATGTACGAAAAATAATTGGATCCGGAAAAATATCTGCATTGGAGATGATGAAAGATTATCTCATAATCATACGAGGATTATTAAATGGTGAAAAAGTTTCTTATGAAGGTACGGTAGCAAGATTGACAAGTGGATCACTAGGCATTTCCCCAGCACCTAAAACTCCCGTTTATCTTGGCGCATTGGGACCTAAAATGTTGCAGTTGGCTGGTCAATACGCAGACGGAGCAGCACTTAACTGGTGTGCCCCTGAACAAATTGCATGGAGTAGAGAACAAATAGCCAATGGAGCTAATAAATCCAACCGAAACCCAAACGATATAAAAATCTCTGAATACATCCGTGTATGTGTAGACGATGACGAAGATAAAGCTCGGATTGCTTTAGCAAAAGCGACCATGTTCTACGCTCTAGGATCAAAAGTTCCTACGGAGAGTGAACGTAGATTCGGATATCGTGCTCATTTTGAAAGAATGGGATTCACATCTGAATTAGCAAAACTTGACCAAATGAGAAGCAATGGGGCTAGTAGAACGGATGTTGCAGATGCTTTCCCAGTAGATTTATTGCGTGCCGTCGGTTATTTTGGAAAAGCTGAAGGGGCAGCCAAAGAAGTCGCCAGACTGTCTCAAGGCTTAGATAATTCCATAGTTCGTGTAGTGTCTTCGACACCTGGGACATTGGAAGGTACTTTAAATGTAATTGATGCATGCTCACCTGAAAAGATAAGGATTAACTTGTAATAATGCCAGACATGGTCACGATAGGCGAATGTATGATCGAACTGTTCTCCGACCAGCCAATCGAATCGGCTGATACATTTGAAAGATCTCTGGCAGGAGACACCTTCAACATATTGGTCGCCGCCGGTAGATTAGGTACTACTACGGGTTATATAACTCGGCTAGGGAATGATCCATTCAGAAACTATTTAACCTTGGCATTCGAATCCGAAAACGTCGATACTTCTCAAATCCAAATAGTTCCTGGTTTTAACGCGGCTCATTTTGTATCAATCAACGCAAATGGAGATAGAGACTTCGTATACTACAGAGCCAATAGCGCCCCAACTACACTTAATCCAAGTGACATTAACCCAAGTTACATTGCATCTAGCAAGATTCTTCATTGTAGTGGTATCGCTCAGGCTATTTCGAAAACTTCTCGAGCCGCGGTATTGGAGGCCGCTAAAATAGCGAAAAAAAACGGCGTTATGGTTTCATATGATCCTAACTACAGATATCAACTATGGGACGTAAATGAGGCGCGATGTGCTATGGAAGAAATAATGCCGTTCACTGACATTTTTTTACCCAGTGCTCCAGCAGACTCAAAAATATTGTTTGACACTGAAGACGAAAACATTGTCTTAGATCTAGCAAAATCAATGGGTGTCGAAACTTGCGTGATCACCATGGGAGAAAATGGCGCACTCGTATCAGACCAAAAAGACACCTTCCACTTAGCACCTTACAATCAAAACAAAATAGTAGACACCACTGGTGCTGGTGACGCATTCAAAGGAGGGGTTATCCACGGCATATTGTCAGGAAAATCATTACGCCAGTCAGCCTATATTGGAAACATAATGGCGGGATTGACCATACAAGGGAGAGGTGCACTAGGGGCAATGCCAACCGGTCAAGAAGTTTATGAAATTTATGAGACTATAAGCATTTGATGACGAAAGAAAACAAAATTCAACATTTGATAAATTCTCTGGATTTGATACCTGACTGCAGTGGATGTGGAATGCGCTGGAGCACAGGCGACTATGAATGCCCACATTGTGGCAATGACTTAGATGAAAAGCTAAGGTCCTGGGCAGAAAAAACAGTGGGAGAATTATCTTCCCAGGACTAAATAATAGCTGTGATTTTCTAGCTAGAGACCCAATCTATACCATTCAATATTAGCCTTTGAAAGCTTTTATTTTGCTGACTATTACCATCGTGACCTAGCAATGTAACAAATACTTTCCCGGAACCGTAGTTGCGTGTCCAGGCAAGCGGAAAAGTTCCGCCTGGCATATGGATTGACTCATTACCAGATCTATTCCTATCGTAATCTCCTCCATCAAATTCCGCGGACACAAATACTTCATTCCCTTCACGGTATTCGATATTCATATATAGTTCGTCTTCAGTGCTAAAACCCGAAATCCCTGACGCGCACGGATGGATATCATTCGACACATCAACAGAAAACTCGCCATAAGGAGGGTGAAAACTCTGGTCCATGACCCATCCGCCACCGGTTATTTCGGCATATTCACTCCATTCGGGAGGCACACAACCTGAAATGTGAATACAAACAAATCCTTTACCGTGAGCGATGTAGCTCTTCAATGCCGTCTGCTCTGATTCATTTAGTAAAGAATCCCCGATTCGCAGTGTGTTGAAGACAAGTACATCAGAGGCCCCCAAGGTCCCATCTGTTAGCGCTTCAGAATCTTCCCTTACGTTTACGTCATGACCAGATTGTTCAAGAAAGTTTTCCAAAACAGGCGTCGATTGATCATACGGGTGATTCCCACCACTTAGTAAAAGTATTTTCATTTAAACCTCCTTGCAAATTAACTAATCTCTTTCTATTTAGGATGTAATTATCCCTAGGTTTGCTTGCTTATTTTTATTTAACCGATTGATATTCTTATATTTATCCGGATTAAGATCTCTGTCTCGTATACCCTTGAAGTCAGGAGAATATTTATGAGCTCTAAAAGACATGTTTGTCAAATTGCCAGTCCTCGCATCCGGTGCGTAAAATTGGTTGATATATTCCCAAACAACGTCTCCAGATTTCGACACTTCGAAAATTCTTCCAAATGCCCCTTCACACACCAAAGTATTACCATTAGCCTGTCTTTCTGCACTACTTATATGAAAACTATAAAACGAATGTGGCGGGTCTTCTGTGTATTCCCATTCGATTTCATTAGAGTCAGGATTCACTTCTATTATTCTTGAATGATCCATACCTTTCGAATGGCTACCATTATCAAAAATCAAAATGTTCCCGTTTTCTAGGAATGTAGGATTATGCTGATGGTGGATATCACCCGGTCCCCATTTCCAGAGAAATTTTTCTCCACTATTTTTTACGATCCCCACAGTATGAGTAAGCCTGAAGCTAACTAGAAAATCACCATCAGGAGTTAAATTTATAGAATTCCCATGGGTCCACTCTCTTCTCGTTTCCAAAGGACAAATCACATCTTCATCAAAATCAAGTAGCTTTGAAATGGATATATCATTCAAAATTTTCCCTTCAGGAGACACTTCACGTATAATATCTCCTAATATACCTTCATATTCAGCAGGATCAGGTATGTAACCTCCCTTTATTTTGTTTACCCATCCATCGTCTAAATGTTCAAAAGCCAAAACCAATGTATTCCCGTTTTCTAAACGAACAAAATCATGATGAATCATAGGATCCCGGTATTCCCAAACTATATTGCTTTCCCAGTCTAGTTCAACCAAACTTCGAGATGAACCACCGATACCTTTAACAAGATCGCAATTTTCAGGAGGCAAAGTTCTACAAAGTATATTCCCATTTTCCAGCAAGTACCCATATACAATCCCTTCATCATAATTCCATCTATGGACCACCTGTCCTTCCATATCTATCAAAGTTGCGTGGGTGCCACCTTGAGAACTAAAAAGTGTGTATCCTTTTTCAGCAGTAGGCCCGTTGTGAATTAGCCCTGTAGGATGGTGTATTGAACGACCCATTTCAATTGCCCTTCTTATGTTCTTAAGTGTGATTTGTGCGGAAACTAATCGACTATTAACGGAGTCCCATCTCTATTGGCCCATTCCCCCATGGAACCATCGTAGTTCCTGATTTTTTGATATCCAAGAAGGGTAAGGATAAATGCTCCGTGCGCCGCACGGATACCTCCCTGTCAATATGTGATTATCTCCTTCTCAGGTGTTACTCCAGCCGATTGGAGAATTTCGTGTAATTCGTCTGACGTCTTTATGGTGTGATGTGAATCTCGAGTAATGAAATTGGTCCATTCCAGATGAATTGCACCCGGCACTCGCCCGGATTTCCTATTACCCCTGGAATTAGTTCCCTCCCATTCACCGTCCGACCTTACATCCAAGAATATAGTATCTTTATTGGAAATTTTGGATTTCCCGTAATCTAAGGTACATATTAAATCAGTGTTAACCCGTGGATTGAACGTCACTTCAACTGACTCTGGCGGCTCAATTGAAATAAGCCGTCCCTCTGAAAACCACTTTTTCCATCCTCCGTTTAAAACCTTAGCGTTAGAATGACCATAATAATTCAAAACCCACCAAAACCTTGCGGCCCATAAGCTACCATTACTATCGTAACTAACTACTGTAGTTTCATCACCAATACCCATATCCTGAAATAATTGTTTGGCAACATCGGGCTCAGCAACCCATGGGTAATCTGTGGGGCTATCAGGGTATTTAGGATGCTTTATGTAATGGTGAACTTTTATTCCCACAGCTCCCTTAATATGAGCCCTTTGATAAGAATCAAACATATCGCAATCAACTATTCTAATATTAGGATCGTCTAAATGGCTTTCTAGCCATTCCCCATCCACTAAAATATCTGGGTTTGCATATTCCGATGTCAATTTATATCTCCTCAATTCGATAAAAGCTCAAAGTGGCGGGAGTATAACACAGCAGATTAATCAAAATTCCAGAAACTAACAACAAGTATTATTATCCCTTATATTGCTATTGGTCCCAGTGGGGAGGCACAATCGGTTTTTCATCCTTTCCAAAAAAACAATTTGTAAGCCATTTCTCAGCAAACAAACCATCTTTGTATGTAGAACCTTCCGACTGATGGATGGTAACGTCTCCTTGTATGCGATCAGTAAAATCTTGCAAGAAACTTCTACTGTAGATCCCTGAGTTGCTTTCGGTCATTATTAAAGATATTGCATCGACAGACTGCGCATGCCATTTAAGGTTGAAATATTGAAGTATTTCCTCAACTAACTTTTCTCGTTCCGGATAAGAGCGCATATAATCACTGAATTCTTCCAACGGGTAACTGGTTGAGCTGGCCGCCGCTTCCAAGGTGTCAACCAAATAAGATGGTGTGGCAACCAAGTGCGTTACCGCCCCATGCAAAGCAGCTGCTAATATCGCATTATCGTTACCCCATGCGACTACTTTGGTCTTATCAACCTCAGGTCTTGATATCACAAAATCCAGACCTCTTATAGTATCCGCTGCTATTCCACGATAAATATATTCACCTAAGGAATCAAGGCCATCAGTCAACTGTCCTGGATACATCGCAGCATATGGTTTATCCGAATTCCTCATTCCTCGACACGCGATTGAAAACGTAATAAAACGACTCCGAACTCTATTAGAGGTCCCCTGGGGAATAATTTCGAGTACACTGCCATTCTTAGGAACATAATAAATCGTAGGAAATGGACCTTCGCCTTTGGGAATACTAAGGTAACCGAAAATTTTATAAGGCCCTACACTCGTCAATGACACGCCGTAAAGATCGCAAAACTCATTACTTCTTAAAGGTATAGGTGCAATTTCTGAAAGCATGGGTATATCAGACAATTCCTTACCTAATTCATACCAAAATTTACCAAAATCAAGAGGCCTATTATCTGCCATAACTATCTTCCATTTATGCCGCTTATATGAGTTTTATATTTTGTTCAAAAAACTCGTCGATGACATTTGAATGGTGAATTCTACCTGCATCGTGACCATGATCTTCATACTCATATAATTTTTTATTCACGCTTTTAATTTGGTTGAACAAAGAATACCCGGTCTCAGGCGGGCACACGTTGTCTCGTAATCCTATATTCATGACTATTGGACAATCAATTTTGTGGGCAAAATTGATTCCATCAAAATATTGCAACGTTTCAAAAACTTGGTTATCAACCCCTTTAAAATAATTAATATAATCGTTTATTTCCTGATACGGATAAGAATCAGTCAGTTTAATAGCGTCTTTAAACCCGCAAAGATAAGGAGCACCGGCTGAAGCGGCCTTTATCTCCTTTCTGAATGCTGATGTCACTATGGTTAATCCTCCACCTTGACTACTTCCTGCTACACCTATTCTGCTAGAATCCACATCAGGTCTTGATAGTAAGAAATCTACAGCTCGCCATGCATCGGCATAAAACCCTCTATATGAATAAATGTTTCGATCCAAAATACCATAAGTCAGCAATCCCGGATATCCTGGGTCAAACTGTAACCGACTCCTAACTTTTCCTCGGGGGTTTACAGAAATACATGCATACCCCTTTCGAGCCCATTCTTTCGGTATAGGCGGATCACTTTGGTATCCAGGCATCAATATGATTGCAGGTAATTTCTGACTTGAATTTCTAGGTTTAGCGTACCAGGCCGATACCCTCAGACCATCCAAGCTGTCATAATACGCTTGAAATACTTCGACGTCTGTATCAGATCTAAGTTCATCTTTTTCACAAATTGGATTTAATTCAATTGCATCCAATTCACCCAGAACTTCATCCCAAAATGAGTCGAAATCACTTGGCTTTGAGACGTCACACACATAATTTACATCTATAGCCATAATAAAATACTCTTAAGACTCCTCATATTAATTCTTTCGTGTCATTACTGGATTTTACTGAATTGGTAACATGAGTCAAACTGCAAATTTTCGCAAACAGCTAAATCAATAGCATGGCCATAAAAAGATTGATCAAAAACAGGCAAAACAATATTTTCTTTGCAGTACTGATTATAGTACTTGTTTTAGCTGCTTACCTAAGACTCGACGGAATATCTTGGGATGATGGATTCTCCTACAGTCCTCATCCAGATGAAAGAGCGATTTTAATAAAAGTCTCAGAGATAGATTTTCCGGATGGAGATATATCTTCACTATGGGACAAAGACAAAAGTAGTTGGAATCCCAGATGGTTTGCTTACGGCACTTTCCCAATGTATCTGCTAAATACTATCGAAGCTGTAATTAACTCGATTTCATCTGACAAAGCATTAGATTTAAGAATTATAGGAAGAGTTCTATCAGCATTGGCGGATCTTGGAACTGTCTCTGGAGTAGCTATGCTTGGTAGGAGGTTTTTTTCTCCATCCGTTGGTCTACTAGCATCCGTATTCACTGCGTTTGCAGTAATACATATACAACTTGCTCATTTTTTTACTTTTGACACATTCATCACTTTTTTTTCAATATGGGCCTTATATTTTTTATATAAAGTAATGAAAACCGGAGACAAAAAATATTCCATTATCTCTGGGGCTCTTATTGGAGTTGGAATTGCGTCGAAATTCAGTGTATTTGTTTTGCTGGCGCCCTTTCTTACAGCACATATAGTTTTTGCCCTACAAAAAATAATTCGGTCACCTTCTAAAAACACTCAATTATCAGAAATTGTATTTTCTGGAATTATGGGAATATCAGCAGCCTTTATTGCCTTCACCCTTGTTCAGCCATATGCACTACTTGACTGGGCCACTTTCTGGTCACACATTCAAGANCAATCTGAAATGGTCAGAAGGNTANGAGATTATCCATATACAAGACAATACATCGATACAACNGCCTACCTNTACCAGACTATACAAATGGGGCGATGGGGTCTTGGCTGGCCTCTGACATTATTATCTATAGCCTCGATNATCTGGGCTTTGACGAGNGGNAAAAATATAGCAGGAATATTATCAACCACCGCCATCGTAATTGTTATACCTGCAATAATATTGCTCTTTACTGATGGCTATATAGCACTATTTACAGCTTCTTCAATTTCGCTGGCTGGGCTTATTTCAACGAGAATATTANACNTCGATAAATATGCTAATACAATTCTACTAATGTCATGGGTNATCCCCTACTTACTNATAACNGGTAGCTTTGAAGTTAAATTCATCAGNTANATNCTGCCTGTTCTGCCCATANTATTTGTTATGTGCTCCNNTTTGTTGATGACTAAAATATCAGAAAGTAGNAATTATAAATCTGCAATNTGGTCAACCNTTGTTATTGTTACTGTATTTACGACTGTAATCTATGGGCTCTCAATAAAATCCGTTTATTCAAACAAACACACTGCAGTTTCCGCTGCTCACTGGCTCAATGAAAAAGAACCTAATGGTGCCAAACTCCTCAAAGAACATTGGGAGGAAAGTCTGCCAAATCTATACAAACATTCGGTATCTGAATTACCGATATATGACCCAGACAATCCTTCAAAAATAAACAAAATGGCAAATAGCCTTGAGGTTGCTGACTACATCATAATTTACAGCAATAGAATGTATGGAACTGTAACAAGGTTACCAGANAGGTATCCATTAATGACGAGTTATTACCACAGTTTGTTTTCTGGATATCTAGGGTATGAATTAGTGAATGTGCAAACNTCCTATCTTTCAATATTTGGGATCGATTTTGTGGAAGACACTTTTAACAGACCAGACATTGCAAATCCAATAGACTTAAGCTCATCAAAAGGCAGAAATAACGGCATGAATATTGGTTTTGCTGACGAGAGTTTTTCTGTGTATGACCATCCAAAAGTATTACTTTTCAAAAATAAATTGAGACTTAATTCAGACACTATTAAACAAATAATATACGAGAATTCAAAAAACCACTCTTCTACAAAAGAAGGGGCTCATAAAGACCTTATGATGTCTGATGTTCTCAAAACGAAACAACAATCCGGAGGTACATGGTCTGAAATAATAAGTCCTAATTCTTTGGGCTCAAAATATCCAACAATAACCTGGCTTCTAATTATAGAATTGTTATCAATAATCGTACTGCCTGTTGTTTTTTTGATTTTCAATTCGTTCACATATAAGGGTTATTTATTTTCAAAAATACTTGGCATATTTGCTGTTTGTTTCTTAACTTGGTGGCTGAATAGCCTTAGTTTATTGGAATTTAATAAGACTTCCATATGGATGGTTATTGCACTAATTGCAACCATTAATACATACGTTTTTATTCGAAATAGGCAAAAGTTCACCAATATAGTCAAAATTAATTGGAAATCTTTCATAACATTGGAATTGATATTTCTACTGCTTTTTGGAATATTCTTAATGGTACGGGCGATGAATCCCGACCTTTGGCACCCTTACAGAGGTGGTGAGAAACCAATGGATATTGCTTACCTCAACGCGGTGCTAAAATCCACTTACATGCCACCCTACGACCCTTGGTTTNCTGGAGGTTATTTAAATTACTACTATTGGGGTCAATTTGTCGTAGCCTCCCTAATACATCTCTCAGGAATCACCACCGAGATCGCATATAACTTAGCTGTGGCAACATTTTTCGCACTAGCGGGAGCTATTGCTGTNTCAATTGGAATAAATCTTGCTTCACACANAAATNGCAGTAGCGCGAGGTTAAAAATACTGGGAGGAGGATCCNNCGTCCTATTTATTTTAATCATAGGTAATATGGATGGGTTGTACCAAATATTAGAATTAACTTCAAATTTCATAAATCAAGGGATCTGGGGA
This sequence comes from Chloroflexota bacterium, assembly GCA_002717465.1. Taxonomy (GTDB): domain Bacteria; phylum Chloroflexota; class Dehalococcoidia; order Lucifugimonadales; family UBA826. Next base: position 24,161 of record PBDQ01000010.1, on the reverse strand, counting down.
GAGTTCGACTTTTGGCGTAGTAGCAGGATGATGCCTCCAGATCCACCTGGGTTTGAAATTACGGAGTTCCCATTTTTCACATTCTTGTTTGCTGATTTACATGCTCATTTAATGGCCATTCCATTTGGGCTATTGGTTATCGGCACTTCAATGACTTTAGCGAAGAAAGGAAATTATGAACAAAGTCGCTGGCTACACTGGTCCCAATTAAGTTTATTAAGTATCTCATTAGGCGCTCTATGGGCCATAAATACCTGGGACGTACCAATATATGGAATTGTGACAGCCATGTCTATATTTATCTTCCAACATCGTTCACATGGTGGGCTAAATATACTCGTTTTTACCAATTCCATTATCAAAATGTGCTTAGTAGTTGTAATAGCTTTANTTGGATTTTTACCGTATCACTTAGCCTCACAAACTTTTTTTAACTCCTTCGAATTAACAACTAATCTAACAAGTTTTAAACAAATCATTTCAATAAATGGTTTGTTTATATTTATANGTTTATCTGGTCTTTTGATATTGGCTAGATTCAACTTCAAAACATNATTTCATCGACTCAACAAATTGAATCTAGNACGATTGTTACGTACCAAAGTAAACATATTNCAAATGTTTTCTTACCTGTTTATTTTCACAGCAATAATCGCAACATTTGCTGTTGTGTTAACGGGCATGATAGGTGGAGCAATACCAGTAGGTATCATTGGATTTATCATAGGATCCGTAGCATTATATAAATCCCTTCAATCCAAACCTGATTCATTTCATTATCAAACTTTCGCGATCGTAATTTCGCTAGCTGCATTTTCTATTATCATCGGAGTAGATATATTACGAGTGGAAGGTGACATAGACAGAATGAATACTGTCTTCAAATTCTATCTACAAGCTTGGATTTTATTCTCAATAAGCTCAGTATTTATGATCTTAAAAATGTCTAACAATTGGATAAATCACGGATTGAAAACAACTAACTTGTTGTGGCTGACGGTATTCGTTGTCATGTTAGTGGCAAGTCTCACATACCCGATTTTTGGCACACAAGACAGGTTGAGAGACAGATTCGATAATGTTGACCAAACACTAACNCTAGACGGATATAGGTTTGCCACTGGCACTGTATACATGGATCCAACTGGTGAGATACCCGTGGAATCTGACCTAATTGCAATAAAATGGATCAGAGAAAACATCAAAGGATCTCCTGTCATATTGGAGGGCTGGACCCCTAGTTATCGATGGGGAAGCAGAATTTCAACTCACACTGGTCTTCCTACGGTAGTCGGATGGAAATGGCATCAGGAACAACAAAGATGGAGATTCCGGCAAAACGTAAGCGTCCGAATCGCAGATGTCAACACTATATATACGAGTAATAATTCAAAAATCGTTGAACAACTAATCCAAAAATACAACATTAGCTATATAGTGGTGGGTAACCTAGAAAAACTTTACTANCCATCATCAGGGNTANTTAAATTCGAAACAGGAATGAATGGGNTAACGCAACAGNTTTATGAATCAGATGAAGTGATTATTTATAAGGTAAATCANAAGCNATCCTAATATCCAAACAAAGTGTTTTTTGTCCTCTNTATACGACAGTGCTGAGTCAACAAGAAAATCGATGTCTGAATTGGTCAATTCCAAATCAATCATTGTTTCAAAATACATAAGTATTATGATCACTCCAAGACACTATCATTTAGCTTTACGTTAATAAGTGATTTGTAAATCCTCAATGTATATATAAATGTCAAACACACTATCCTGNCTAGTGTGTTTGACACTAAAGTANCCCAGTTAGACAATGACAGCATTGAACATAAATGGGTCATAATAATTAATGCCATATAAAATCTTAGAAGACATTACAGTACTGGATTTATCTGATCAATTGGCAGCATCATTCTGTGCAAAAACATTGGGCATTTATGGATGCGAAGTAATCAAAATAGAACCCCCTAAGAAAGGCGACCCGTTAAGAAAGTGGAACACTTCAATTGAATCACAAACTCGTAAAGACGACAGCCCGTTATTTATACACTTAAATTCGGGTAAAAAAAGTGTAACTTTAGACATATTCTCTTCAGAAGGNAAAAAAATCTTTATTGAGATGGTCAAAAGCGCAGACATTGTCATTGAGTCCTTTAAACCAAATGTCCTAAAGTCAGCTGGGATTTCATTTGATGAATTAAATGAAATAAATAAAGGACTGATTGTTTCTTCAATAACTCCTTTTGGACAATATGGGCCATACAAAGACTTCGAATATACAGAATTAACATTGTTTGCCTTGACTGGCGCGATGAACAGGGANGGATTACCAAATCGTGAACCTCTCCGGTACGCCGGTGAAATATCTCAATATTTTGCTGGAAATGCTGCTGCTGGAGCGACAACATCCGCTCTTCTAAATCGCCTGTACACAGGTGAAGGGGAATGGATCGACATATCAATCCACGAGTGCATGGCAGGTCACCCCCATCAAATTGGAAGAAGAGCCCCCTTCGTTTACAGTGGAGAATTAGATGAACGACAGCACACTCGAGTACCAAGTGGTGGAATACGAGAAACATATGCCGTGGGGTCTTTCAAATGTAAAGACGGATTCGTGAGCTTTCTACCTCTAGGAACGAGAATGTGGCCGAATATAGCTAAGATGATAGGCAGAGAAGACTTAATANACCATCCTAAATTTATGAATGGAGATTTAAGAGTCGAAAATATNCAAGAGCTTGAAAAGATCTTCCAAGATTGGCTTAACACTAAAACAAGGCAAGAAATATTTGAAGCAGTACAAATAGCACGTGTACCTGGTTCACCAATTTTGGAACCAACCGAAGTTATGGGAAACGAACAATTTATTTCCCGAAAGTATTTCCAAGAAATCCATCATGAGGTTAAGGGCAATATATCCATCACAGGTGACCCATTCAAAATGCCAGGAAATGAAGAAATAAATATTTCTGAACCACCGCAACTAGGGCAGCATACCGATCAAGTATTGAAAAAGCTGACCGGCTTAACTGATCAAGAAGTATCATATTTAAGGCAATTAGGAATCGTATGAGTCAATCTAGAAACAAACCATTGGAGGGAATAAGAGCCCTCGAGCTCTCAGAAATCTGGGCAGGCCCGTTTTGCGGCTGTCTCCTTGGCGACATGGGAGCTGAAGTTATCAAACTTGAGTCAATTCAACGAATCGCCCGCGGACCATTAAATCCGCCCATAGGAACATTAGGATATCCCGACAGTGATCCAGGAAACACACCATGGAACAGGCAAGGGAATTTTAACTCTGTAAACCGAAATAAATTGGGACTAACTCTTGATCTGAAAAGCAAAGCTGGTGTCACAGTTTTCAAAGAATTGGTTACAACAGTTGATATTGTTTTTTGCAATTATGCTCGCCCAGTCATGGAGAGTTTTGGTTTGGGATATGACGTCATTAAAGAAATAAAGCCCGATATCATATATATGCTTATGCCAGGATATGGAAATGACGGACCATACAAAGACTATAGAAGTATGGGAATGGCAATTGATGCAATATCTGGGCACTCTTTCCTGAGAGGNTACCCTGANCTTGATCAATCATCTAATTCACTGGTTCACCATCCCGACGCAGTGGCTGCAGTAAATGGGGTTTTGGCTCTAACCACATCATTAGTCAAAAGAACAAAATATGGAGAAGGACAGTTCATTGACATGTCACAGGCAGAATCTTTCATGACTCATCTCGGAGAAATATACATAGAAAACCAAATCAACAATGAAGTACGAGAAAGGCGAGGCAATAGACACCCTAATATGGTCCCTTCAGGTGTATATCGATGCAGCGGAGACGATAACTGGGTAGCCATATCTATAAGGAATGAAAGAGAGTGGAAAAAACTTTGTGATTTAATTGATTCAAATATTTTTTATAACCCATCATTTCAAAAACAATCTCTCAGGTTCGAAAACCAAGATGAACTAGACAAAATCATCAGCCAGTGGACTTATTCCAAAACAAAAGAATGTGTAATGAACAAACTTCAAGAAAAAGGAATCCCAGCTGGAGCAGTTGTTGACTGTGGTGCTGAAGCGTACTCTGACCCACAGCTCAATACAAGAGATTTCTTTCAAATTGTAGACCATCCAGACGCTGGCATTTTCCCTATGAGTGGTCCGATATTCAAATTCTGGTCTGATGAATCTGAGGCAAAACATNTACCATCTCCATGTTTAGGTCANCATAACAGCTACATATTGGAGGAGTTACTAGGATATACCGAGAATAAAATTACAGCATTAGAAGAATATGAAGTAATCGGAACAGAACCTCTCTTTGGTTCAGACTTAGGTGGATCGAGAAGGTTCGAAACGAATAACCAAAATGAAAAAGCGAGTTAATGTGCCTGAAGAAGCTACATTTGGCAGTTGGACATCACCAATCACAGCTGATTTACTAGTTCAACAATCTATCGGACTAGGAGATATAATCACTACACCTCAGCGATCATACTGGCTGGAAATGCGACCGAATGAAGGTGGCAGATACGTTCTCATGTCGGTNGACAGCCTAAATCACATTACTGAACTAACCCCTGAACCATACAATGTTCGTTCAAGGGTACACGAATATGGTGGAGGAGCATTTACTACATCATCTGAATCCATATACTTCACCAATTTTAAAGACCAAAGAATATACAAGATTGAAAATAACGGAAGNGATATATCCCCCATTTCTTCCGAAAACAATGCTACTAGGTATGCTGATCTAAAGCTACAGGAAAANTTAAACTGGCTAGTTGCAGTAAAGGAAACCCACGACCTGAGTAGTGAGCCGAAAAACACAATAGTAATAATTGATTGCAATAGAACCTATTCTGAATCAACTCTGGTTTCTGGAGCAGACTTTTTTTCGTCACCAATCATCAGTCCAGACGGCACTAAATTAGCATGGNTACAATGGAATCATCCAAATATGCCATGGGACTCTACTGAACTGTGGACGGCCACTATAAACCAAAATAAAGAACTAACGAATACAACCAAAATCGCAGGNAATAGCGGTGAATCCGTGTGTCAACCACTTTGGTCACCTACAAACGACCTATTTTATGTCTCAGATATAAGTGGATGGTGGAACCTGTACCAGTATGAAAACAAAACTCACACGAACCTAACTCCTTTTTCCGGAGAGGTGTCACAAGCTCAATGGGGATTTGGAAGCTACTATTATGGATTCAAATCAGAAGACTCAATTATCTACGCGATCAACATCAAGGGGGAATGGTCTCTTCATGAACTCAATTTAAAATCAANGAANACAAAGAAAATCAATNCACAGTTTAATGAGGTTAATCGATCCGGAATTAAGGTATGTNATAATAATCTGATGTTAGGGGCTGGCTCTGGAAATACTCCTTTCTCTATATATCTGGGAAATGACAACAGCAATTTTAAAATTATAAGAAATTCGCAATCCGNTCAGCTTGAAAAAGACTTTATCTCACTACCAGAGAATATAGAGTTTCCAACGGAAAACGGCCTAAATGCATATGGGTTTTACTATTGCCCTAAAAACCCAAACTATGTAGGTAAAAAAGGAACAACCCCACCATTGATAGTTCTTTCACATGGAGGACCCACGGGGGCTACTTCAACATCTTTAGATCTGTCAATTCAATTTTGGACAACAAGAGGGTTCGCTGTATTCGATGTGAATTATGGAGGTAGTACCGGATATGGTACTGAATACAGGAAGAGATTAAATAATAAATGGGGCATCGTAGACGTCCAAGATTGCGTAAACGGTGCGAAATACCTGGTCGAAAAAAATAAGGCAGACCCTGATCGATTAGCCATAAGAGGTAGCAGTGCAGGTGGATACACTACTCTTGCGTGTCTGACGTTTACAACTGTTTTTAAAGCTGGAGCCAGTTATTACGGTATTAGTGACTTATCTGCTCTTGCAGAAGAAACACATAAATTTGAGTCTCGATACCTTGATTCCATGATAGGTTCTTACAAATCAAATAAAATTGAATATACAAATAGATCCCCTATAAACCATACTGAAAAATTATCTTGCCCTGTAATTATGTTCCAAGGTTTGGAGGATAAAATTGTTTTGCCAAATCAATCCAAAATGATGGCGGATGCACTGCATAAAAANGGCATCCCTTTCGCTCATCTCGAATTTGAAGGTGAGCAGCATGGATTCAGAAAAGCAGAAAACATAAAGAAATCTATCGAATCAGAATTATATTTTTATTCTAAAGTGTTTGGATTCTCAATCCCAGATGAAATTAACCACATCAAAATAATCAATTTACCCAGCTAAATTAATCACAACCCTTCAAAACGCATCTGTACAAAATCATTTTCAGATTCACTCGTTTCAAATTTTGATACCCCAACTCCGACTAATCGATATTTTTGCCCATTCAAAAAATTATCTTTCAAGACNTTCAAGGCATATTCCGAAATTTCGGAAGGCAACTGAACTGGCTCATAACTTGAAATCTGACGGGTAATAGTTACAAANTCTGATGTTTTCACCTTCAATTTTACTGTTCTCCCCTTAATGCCACGCGACATTAAGGATCTTCCCACATCACCACTCAACCTTAAAACATGTTCTTCCAAATTAGACACATTATTAGTGTCTTCTAGTAATGTCGTTTCAGAGCTGAAGGATTTTCTTATTCTATGGGGTATAACCGATCGTGAATCAATACCTGAAGACATATCCTTCATCGTTTCCCAGTTTGTCCCGAAAGTAGTTTCAAACCATTCATTTGACTGAATTGAAAGATCCCCAATCGTGAAAATATTTTNCTCAGACAAACGTGCATCCGTTTTNGGACCGATACCCCACAAAGCTCTAACTGGTAGTCCTTGTAAGAACAGTTTTTCCTGACCAGGCCTAACGACCACCAGCCCATCAGGTTTATCCATGTCAGAGGCTATTTTAGACACAGATTTAGTAGTCGAAACGCCTACAGATATAGTTAGATCCAAAGAATTCTTTACCCTGTTCTTTAATTCTCTGGCAAGCATTGGTGGCGTAAGAGATTTGGAGATTTTATCTGTCACATCAAGATACGCTTCATCCAATGAAAGCGGCTCAACCAATTCGGTAATCTGTCTAAAAATACTCATCACTTTCTGAGAAATCGACCTATAAACTTGGAACCGCGCGTTTCTCCTGATAAGTGTGGGGCACAACCTCATTGCACGGCTCATGGGCATTGCAGATTTCACTCCGAAAGCTCTAGCTTCATAGGAAGCGGAAGCTACAACACCTCTGTTATTTGGCGAGCCACCAACAACTACCGGAAACCCTNTGAGATCTGGCTGATCTCTTTGTTCAACCGACGCATAAAAGGCATCAAAGTCCGCATGGATAATCGCACGATTCATAAAATCTCACCGACTAAAATATAGCTCCGAAATATGAAACCACACATTTCCAAACATCATCCAATAGTTTGAATGATCCTTTCAATTGTGTTGATCCTAAATTTCTCCAGATCATCAGCATCCTTAATTATCGTCCCTATTGTTTGTAAAACGATATCAGGCTCTAATTTGTCTAAATGTAAAGCCATCAGNGCGGTGGACCAGTCNACAGTCTCAGATACGCCGGGGGCTTTGTCCANATCTTCATTTCGAGACGCCGCNATGAATTTACAAATTTGAAGGGCCATCTTTTCTGGGATATCACTCAATTGTTTTCGTACAATCGCAACCTCTTTTTCAATACCTGGGTAATCAATCCACAGATATAAACACCTTCTTCTAAGAGCGTCAGAGAGGCTTCTTGATCGATTTGAAGTCAAAATCACTAAGGGTTTTTTTACAGCAGAAATAGTTCCTAATTCGGGAATAGAAACCTGAAACTCCGAAAGAATTTCGAGTAAAAAAGCCTCGAATTCCTCATCTGCCCTATCAACTTCATCAATTAACAGTACAGGAGATTCTCTTTGAGATATAGCCTTTAACAAAGGTCTTTCTAGAAGGAATTTTTTATCAAAAACCCCTTCATCAAGTAACTTAGCAGAATAATCCTTTTCATGAGTACGAATCCATAAAAGTTGCCTTAAATAATCCCATTCATAAAGAGCATCATTCCGATCTAATCCCTCGTAGCANTGCAACCTTATTAATTCTGCTGACAACACCTCTGCTACTTTTGTTGCCAAAACCGTCTTNCCAACACCTGGTTTACCTTCTACCAAGAGAGGCCGTTGTAACTCTCTAGCCAAATGAAGTGAAGTTGCGATCGACACGTCAGGAACGTAGCCAACGCGCGTTAATTCATCCATCCAAACATCAATGCCATCACTTATTGATCTCACAGCAATATCACTCCCCCCCATGATTCAAAATTCTTAATATTATTCAATCAGAATTAGACATTAATTTCCAAACCTTCTCCGGCTTCGCAGGCATATCAATGTGTTTAACACCAAACGGGGCTAAAGCATCAACAACAGCATTTATTACTGCAGGGGACCCTGCGATAGTCGCAGTCTCTCCTGCCCCCTTTACACCCATAGGGTTAACTTTAGTAGGCGTAACTGTGCGATCCAGTTCATACATTGGTAAATCCTCGGCCCGAGGAACAGCATAATCCATAAGACTTCCTGTGAGTAATTGCCCATTCTCGTCGTATACAGCTTCTTCCTGAAGGGCTTGGCCAATTCCTTGAGCAGCGCCACCATGAACCATGCCATCTACAATCATAGGATTGATAACATTGCCTACATCATCAACTCCAATGTATCGAAGCAAATTAACTTCTCCAGTTTCAGGTTCTATTTCCACAACGGCTATGTGNGTTCCCCCTGGCCATGTGAAATTCTTTGGGTCGAAAAAGCTCATTGCTTCTAACCCAGGTTCCATATCATCAGGGATATCGTTTGTGTAGTAGTAGGAGGAAAGAGCAATGTCTTGTATTGTTTTAAATTCTGAAGGAGATCCTTTTACAAATAATTTCCCATCTTCAAATTCAATATCCTGTTCGGATGCCTCTAAAATATGTGCGGCTAATTTTTTAGCCTTTTCTCTGATTTTACTTGTGCTCATNTGAATAGCTGCACCCCCCACTGCNGCACTTCTACTACCAAANGAACCTGTTCCCATTTGAATCTGCGATGTATCACCATGTATGACATCGATATCTTCCACAGGAATACCTAATTCTTGTGACACTATTTGAGCAAAGGCTGTTTCATGACCTTGACCGTGGGCCGATGATCCTGTGAATACACTTACTTTTCCGGTCATATGGATCCTAACATTTGCGCTTTCCCATAAGCCTGCTCTAGCACCAAGCGTCCCGGCTACGGCCGAAGGTGCCGCTCCGCAAATTTCCACGTAGGCCGACAAGCCTATCCCCAAATATTTTCCGTTTTCTCTNGCCTCTAGTTGCTCTTTACGAAAATCTTCATACCCCACCATCTCTAACGCCCTTTCAAAAGACGATATGTAGTTGCCGCTGTCATAAGAAACGGCGGTCGCAACTTCATAACCATCTTCAAATGGCGGAATAAAATTGATACGCCTAACCTCGGCCGGGTCCATCTTTATTTCCTCTGCGAATAAGTCTACTGCCCTTTCAACCGCATATGTCGCCTCAGGCCTACCTGCCCCCCTATAAGCATCTACTGGCGTCGTGTTAGTGAATGGAGCTATNACNTTGCAGTATATATTAGGAATTTTATAGGGNCCAGACAGCATCAATCCATATAGCCAAGTAGGAATTAATGGAGCAAAAGTAGATAAATATGCACCCATGTTGGCATAGGTAGTAACATCTAGGCCAGTTATAACACCGTCCCTATTGCCTGATATTTCTATATCAGTAACATGGTCTCTTCCATGAGTTGTTGCTATATACCCTTCAGATCTTGATTCAATCCACTTCAACGGTCTGTTTAATTTTCTGGCAATTATGGGAACTATTACTTCNTCAGCGTANAAATACAATTTGCTACCGAACGCTCCACCTACATCCGGAGCAATGACCCTGATCAAATGTTCGGGATGTCCAGTAACAAGGGACAACAGAACACGAATAAGATGAGGAATCTGCGTTGATGTCCACATAGTGATTTGATTAGTTCCGGAATTATAATCTACTACAACTCCTCTGTTTTCCATCGCTGTGGGAATCAATCTCTGGTTTGTAAATCTTTGTTGAACAGAAACGTCTGATTCAGNTTTAGCTTTTGTAACATCTCCTCCATCAACCTCCCATTCAAATGCAATATTATTTGGAGCATCCTCGTGAAGTTGAATAGCACCTTCTTTCAACGCATCTTCCATACTGATAACATGGGCAATTTCATCGTACTGAATCTCGACTTTGGCTGCTCCATCAGAGGCCGCCTGTAAACTATCTGCCACTACGGCCACAACAGCATCCCCAACATACCGAACTCTTCCTACTGCCAACGGAGGGTGGGGGACCTCTTTGGTGTCCGGAACCACCCATCCACATGGTAGAGAACCCAACTCCTCTTCTAAATCGGCACCCGTAAGAACCGCAACAACGCCAGAGGTTTTAATTGCCTCTTTGGAATTGATGGAAACAATCTCAGCGTGAGCATATGGGCTTCGAACTAAAACCATGTGCAACATACCAGTTAATTTCACATCTTCGACATAGGTCCCTTGGCCAGTAATTAACCTCGGATCCTCTTTCCTTTTAACACTGCTACCAAATACTTCTGTCGCCATTTAATTAACCTCCANGAACAATAATTCACTCCCGTATACAGTCCTGACATTCCCAAAACGATCCGTCAGTCATAGAAAANCTTTATTGTTTATGTTCTATACAACAACGAAAAAACTGTATCAGGCGTAATTTACAACAGCATAGGCTTCACTGGCAAAGAAAATCTGATGATTTAACTACATTCAATCACCCACCCCATATTAAAACCGTATAAATCTATTAAGTCATAGATTTTATTTGACATTGGTGTTTGTCTCCTGTAGAGTTATCAGTCGGTCTATCTATGCCATTTTTTTTATCACGCATAAAGAACTCACTAAAGACCCCTGAAGGGGCATCTTTTTCAAAAGTCGCCATAATAAAACGCATGACCAATCCACCGCGGTAGTTACTAACATTCAAGCATGTAAGGAGTGTGAGGACTAATGACCTCTCTTGCAAATTCTGATATTTTTGACATTTTTCCCAAAACAAGATCTTTTTCAAAAATTGAAAAAATCTTGGACGTCCCTGATCTAATAGACGTTCAAAAGGAATCTTTTGCTTGGTTCACCACAAATGGACTAAAAGATTTATTTGATGAGATATCCCCTATTGAGGATAACCAAGGACAGAACTCAAGGTTTTCTCTCAGATTCATAGATCACGAATTCGGAACACCCAAGTTCACGGAAGATGAATGCCGTACACAAGAAAAAACATTTGATGCCGCCTTATATGTCACCGTAAGTTTGGAAGTGAATGCGTCAGGGCCTGGTCAAGGTGAAATTAAAGAACAGCGCTTATATGTTGGAAACATACCAATGATGACGAACGCCGGCACTTTCATAATAAATGGGGCTGAGCGAGTAGTCGTGAGCCAGCTTGTCAGGTCGCCAGGGGTCTACTTTACTGAAGACAGGGATCCGGGTACAGGTAGACCACTTGGATCTGCCAAATTAATCCCATATCGGGGTGCTTGGATTGAATTTGAAACGACTAACCGCGACGTTATATACGTGAAAATTGACAGGAAAAGAAAAACTCCAGTAACCACGCTTCTAAGGGCACTAGGTTATGAAACAAATCAAGAGATAATTGAACTCTTTGAAGATGTCGACAGTAACGTCGACCATAAATTTTTGGATGCAACACTGGCAAAGGACTCAGGGGTCACCACTACAGAGGAAGCCTTGATTGAATTTTACAGGCGACTTAGACCCGGGGAACCACCCAATGCCGAAAATGCTAAAGCCCTTATAGAATCTTTGTTTTTCGATGCCAGAAGATATGATCTAGGCAAGGTCGGACGATACAAATTAGATAGGAACTTAAAAGGGCCAGAGTTCGCTGATAGAAACGGTAATTTAGCCGACCGTATTTTATCCAAAGAAGACATTATCAATCTGCTGCGCAGATTGATTCAAATCAACAATTCTGAAAAACGAGCCAACGACATTGACCACCTAGGAAACAGAAGAGTAAGGGCAGTAGGGGAACTAATACAAAACCAAGTAAGAGTCGGGCTCCTTAGAATGGAAAGAGTAATAAAGGAAAGGATGACAATCCAACCTGATCCAGCTAGTACCACTCCAGCTGCACTGATAAATGTCAGGCCGGTGGTCGCCTCAGTAAGAGAATTTTTTGGCGGCTCACAATTATCCCAGTTTATGGATCAGGCCAATCCGCTCGCTGAATTGACACATAAGCGCCGACTGTCTGCCCTGGGACCAGGGGGCCTATCTAGAGAAAGAGCCGGATTCGACGTAAGAGACGTTCACCACTCACATTATGGGCGAATATGTCCTATTGAAACTCCTGAAGGGCCAAATATCGGTTTGCTTGTATCATTGGCAACCTATGCGAGAACCAATGAATTTGGCTTCATCGAAACCCCATACAGAAAAGTATTGACGGAAATCACGAATTGCGGTGATCAAGAAATAATAGGACACACCCCCACTGAGGATGTCATTTCGGATGAAGGGAAAACCATTATCAGAGCAGGAACCCAGATAACCAATAGAACATCAAAAAGGATAGCCTCCCAGCGGAAACAAACCATACGGGTCAAGCCGTATGTGTCGAAAGATCCTGATGACATAGTTCATTTGTCAGCTGACGATGAAGAGGACTACTACATAGCGCAAGCAGATTCCGCAATCAACCAAGTAGGAGAATTCACTTCTGAGCGCGTCGAAACCAGACGAGGGGAAGATGTCGGCATGGAACCCACTACTGAAGTGAAATTCATGGATGTGTCTCCACTTCAATTGGTTAGTGTATCAACCTCACTCATACCGTTTCTTGAGCATGATGATGCCAACCGCGCGCTGATGGGTTCGAACATGCAACGCCAAGCTGTACCGCTATTAAAGCCCGAGAGCCCATTGGTAGGTACAGGCATGGAAGAAAGAGTCGCTAAAGATAGTGGTCAAATCGTGGTTTCAAAAGTTGATGGGCATATAACCAGCGTCGATGGAAATAATATTGCAGTTACTTCAGAAAACGGTGAAATAACAAATCACGAATTAGTAAAATTCCACAGAAGCAATCAAGGAACATGCATTAACCAACGCCCTATTGTAGATAAAGGGCAACGGGTGAAATTAGGAGACGTACTCGCTGATGGGTCCTCAACAGACGGCGGTGAACTAGCTCTTGGCCAAAACGTCCTGGTTGCCTTCATGACATGGGAAGGTTATAACTTTGAGGACGCAATAATTCTAAGTAACAGACTAATCAAAGAAGACAAATTCACTTCTGTACATATAGAAAAGCATGAAATAGAAGCCCGGGACACAAAGTTAGGTCCAGAAGAGATTACACGAGACATCCCGAACATTGGGGAAGACAGTCTCAGGAACCTAGACGAAGACGGGATAATCAGAGTTGGAGCAGAGGTGAGTAACAGGGATATCCTAGTAGGTAAAATAACCCCGAAGGGAGAAACTGAACTGAGTGCTGAGGAGAAGCTGTTAAGAGCAATTTTTGGTGAGAAGGCGCGGGATGTAAAAGATTCTTCTCTATATGTGCCACACGGCCAGGGAGGTAAAATAATAGACGTTAAAGTCCTTGATAGAGAAAAAGGAGATGACCTTTCACCTGGTGTCAATAAGCTTGTCCGTGTCTGGATCGCTCATACTAGAAAGATCACTGAAGGGGATAAAATGGCCGGGCGTCACGGTAACAAAGGGGTAGTCGCCAAAATTTTACCTGAGGAAGATATGCCTTTTTTACCTGACGGTACACCCGTCGATATAATACTCAACCCAATTGGCGTGCCCTCCAGAATGAATTTAGGACAAGTTCTGGAAACACATTTGGGGTGGGCAGCTAAAAGGCTCGGGTTTAATGCAAAAACTCCGGTTTTTGATGGCGCAATGGATTCAGCCATTGAGGACGAACTGGCAAAAGCCTGGATTATAGAACAATCAAACGCCATTCCATCTGACACTATACTTGACGGGAACGCCAATAATATAAACCTGCAGGCAATTGAAGCATATTTAGACAAACACGATTACAGCTTTGAAGATATTTTTGTAAATAGAACACCTGACATGGCCAGAGAAGCATGCTTGCGAATATGGCTTAGTGAGAACACAGACGTTGACCCAACAAGCATGAGTCTCGACCAAATGATGGACGAAGCACTGAGGCTTAATAGAGAACATAGCCTTGCAGCACCCGTACTCGGCAAATCAGAGCTTTACGACGGAAGAACTGGAGATAAGTTTGACCTGCCAGTAACCGTTGGCTACATATATATGCTTAAGCTTATACACTTAGTCGAAGATAAAATTCACGCAAGAGCAACGGGTCCTTACTCATTAATAACCCAACAACCACTTGGTGGTAAAGCTCAACTAGGAGGACAGAGATTCGGAGAGATGGAAGTGTGGGCCCTAGAGGCTTACAGCGCAGCTCATAACTTAAGAGAAATGCTCACAATCAAATCAGATGATGAAATTGGAAGAGTTAAAACTTATGAAGCCGTGGTAAAAGGTGAAGATGTTGCCCAGCCCGGGATTCCCCAATCATTCCACGTGCTGATGAAAGAACTGCAAAGTTTAGGATTGTCCATAGAGCTTGAAAACGATGACCGAGAATCAGATGATTCCGAGATTAATTTCGCAGAAGACTTCGCCTTGGAAAACCCGCTTGCCTTACTGGGAGGAGATGAGGATCCCACAGACGAAGAACAAGAGAACAGTAGTGAGGAAGATCAATCAATTGTAGAGAATGAAAATTAGAATATTCCTTTCAGCTACAACCACCAAAAACGGAGAACAATAAATGGCTCAAGCAGGGAACGATTTTGACTCAATAACTATATCTTTGGCTTCCCCTAATGACGTTACACGATGGTCATGGGGTGAAGTCACTAAACCTGAGACCATAAACTACAGAACACTGCGACCGGAAAAAGACGGATTGTTTTGTGAAAGAATATTTGGCCCAACTAAAGATTGGGAATGCTATTGTGGGAAATACAAAAAAATCAGATTCAGGGGTGTTACGTGCGATAGATGTGGTGTTGAAGTAGCAAGGTCTAAGGTAAGACGAGAAAGAATGGGACACATAGAGTTAGCTGCTCCTGTCGCACACATATGGTTTTCCAAAGGCACTCCCAGCAGATTAGGGCTACTCTTAGATTTATCTCCTAGAAATCTTGATCGCGTGTTGTATTTTGCTCAATTTTTGGTGACAGATGTAGATGAACAAATGAAATCTCAAACGTTGGAACTTCTTAATAGTCAGATAGAAGATCTCAATCTAGAAAAAGATAATCAACTGACAAAAATGAAAGATGACATCATCAAGGGATACGAAGGAGATATTAATAATCTTGAAGCCTCACTAGCAGAGGCGGACGAAAACACTGACACGTCAGAATTGGAAAATAACCTAAATGAAATACAAGACTCCATCGAGGAAGAATTCTCAGAAAAACGACCTGAATTAGATGAAGTGTTCGATCCTCAGATTACCTTAATTGAGAGCCAAATAAAGGAATTGGAAGATCTTAAGGTCACTAAACTTCTCACGGAAACCCAATACAGAGATCACAGAGATAACTTCCCAGGGGTTTTTGATGCGGGCATGGGAGCAGAATCAGTCCTGTACGTCCTTCAAAACCATATAGATCTTGAAGAACTCAGAGACACATTACAACAAGAAATGGACTCATCTTCAGGGCAGAGACGAAAAAAAGCCATAAAGAGACTCCGAGTAGTGGAATCTTTCAGGAAAAGTAACAATAGAGCGGAGTGGATGATTCTAACGAGATTACCTGTATTGCCTCCTGATTTAAGACCAATGGTACAACTAGACGGTGGTCGGTTCGCCACTAGCGACCTGAACGATCTATACAGGAGAGTTATTAATAGAAATAACCGTTTAAGCAGGCTCATCGAGTTACAAGCACCTGAAATAATTATCAGGAATGAAAAGCGGATGCTACAAGAGTCTGTGGATGCTTTGATAGACAACGGCAGAAGGGGTCGGTCGGTGGCAGGAAGTCATAATCACAAATTAAAATCGCTATCTGACCTACTAAGAGGAAAACAAGGAAGATTCCGGCAAAACCTCCTTGGTAAGCGAGTTGACTATAGCGGAAGGTCTGTGATCATAGCTGGCCCTGAGTTGAAATTACACCAATGCGGATTACCAAGGCGCATGGCACTGGAATTGTTTAAGCCATTCGTTATGCATCGGTTAGTTCTCCGAGGATACGCCCATAATATCCGAAGTGCCAAAAGACTAGCCGAAAGAAACAGATCGGAAGTATGGGAAATATTGGGAGAAGTGGTCAAAGAGAGACCAGTACTACTTAACAGAGCCCCTACACTTCATAGGCTCGGCATCCAAGCATTTGAACCAGTACTCATAGAAGGAAGTGCAATAAGAGTACATCCTCTAGTTTGCACAGCTTTCAATGCTGATTTTGATGGGGACCAAATGGCAGTCCACGTCCCATTATCTAGAATAGCTGTGTTGGAAGCTAGAAAACTTATGATGAGTACATTTAACATGCTTGCACCTAGTTCTGGTGAACCCATCGTAACCCCATCATTAGATATGGTTCTTGGTTGCTACTATATGACCTCAATCGATCCCAACGCCAAAGGAACGGGGCAAACATTTAGCAATTTTGAAGACGCCACACTTGCTTACGATGTCGGCGCAGTTGATTTAAGAGCTTTAATTTCAGTTAGAAACAATAATAGCGATTGGATTGAAACGACAGTCGGAAGAATATTGTTCAATGATGTCCTACCGGACGGAATAGCGTTCGTAAATGACGAAGTTGAAAGAAACAAGTTAAAAGATTTAACAGGGGTTTGCTTCCGATTACTAGGAAATGAAAAAACCGCTGTCGTTTTAGACAATATCAAAGAACTAGGTTTCAAAAATTCATCACGCTCTGGTGTATCGATTGCAATAAACGACGTCAAAGTTTCTTCTAAGAAAAACGATATCGTTACCAAAGCTGAGGTATCAGTTGAACAACTTGAAGAACAATATCTAGATGGACTAATTACAGAGGAAGAGCGGTATAACGCAACTGTAAGAATTTGGACCGATGCAAACGACGAACTCACACAAGTTATAGCAGAAGATCTTCCTAACTATGGCGGAATATACATGATGGCTAACTCTGGAGCTAAAGGTAACATAGCGCAAATCAGACAAATGGCAGGCATGAGAGGCCTCATGTCAAACCCCAGAGGTCGCATAATCGACAGGCCAATAAAATCAAATTTCAGAGAAGGGTTAACGGTATTAGAATATTTCATTTCAACCCATGGTGCCAGAAAAGGACTAGCCGATACCGCTTTACGAACGGCAGACAGCGGATATTTGACCAGAAGACTAATTGATGTTGCCCAGGAGGTTATAGTCAAAATCGACGATTGTGGAGTTGCCCATGGTATACAGATCACTGAATATCATGATGAGGCACTAGCTGGACTGTTTTTCGACAGAATCAAGTACAGATACNCCGCTCAACCAATCGCCAATCCAAATACTGGGGAAATTATTGTTGAAAAAAACCAAATAATANANGATNCGGTTATTGNNGAGTTAANAGAAGCAAATGTCGATTTTGCAGAAGTGAGATCTCCACTNACATGCGANGCTAAAAGTGGTATATGNAGAATGTGCTANGGCCTGTCACTNGCGAATCTAAANCCGATTATGNTAGGTGACGCAGTTGGTATNATCGCCGCNCAAAGTATTGGCGAACCAGGTACCCAGCTAACTATGAGAACTTTCCACACTGGCGGTGTGGCAGGAGCAGATATAACNAGTGGACTACCTCGAGTTGAAGAGTTATTTGAAGCAAGGTCCCCAAGAGGAGCCGCGGTACTTTCAGAGATATCAGGTAACGTGGAGATTATAGAAAACTCAGACGGTAGGACAGTGAGAATAACAAACTCAGAAGAATTAACAGACGAGTACACAATAGATGGTTACACCTCGACAGTGAAAAACAATGAAAACGTTATTATAGGCTCAGTCATAGCNGNATCTGACACAGACAATGAATTGAAAATATACGCNCGNAATTCTGGGAATGTTGAAACAGGCAACAATGCCATATCTATAACATGGAAAGATGACGAACAACGAGAATACGCTATACCGGCCGCATCTCATCTAGAAGTGTCAACAGGTGATTATATCGAATCGGGATCCGCGATAACTGCTGGACCTAAAAACCCACAACAAATACTCGAAATACAGGGACGAGAAGCCGTACAATCATACCTAATAGAAGAGGTTCAAAAAGTATATCGGTCTCANGGTGTTCCAATTCATGATAAACACATAGAAACCATAATTCGACAAATGTTGAGACGCGTCCAAGTTCATGAACCAGGGGACACCGATCTTCTACCAGGGGATCCAATGGACAGGAAGGCTTTTGAAGATAAAAATGCCGAAATAATTGCTGAGGGTGGNGATCCCGCGACAGCAATATCCATTTTATTAGGTATAACACGAGCCTCTTTACACATGGATAGTTTCCTTGCCGCAGCATCATTCCAAGAAACAACAAGAGTGCTTACNGAATCAGCTGTTACAGGGAAAANAGATCAACTAANNGGGTTAAAGGAAAACGTCATTATTGGNAGACTTATTCCAGCAAGATACGACACAACAGAAGAAGGTCGTGAAAAGCTGGGTGTAGCGGAGTTAGAAAGTATGTTGAGCATAGACGAGATACCAGATAGCCCACCGCCACCAGAAATAGATGGCGAAACTTTAAGCTGGGAAACTATTCAGGCCGATCAAGAGAAGGAATCAGAAGAAATAACTGAATAATAATAAACATATAATTTGACAAAAATAACTCTAACGCAGTAAAGTTTTGATGCTATAAATAATCAGGGTGCTTACAANATAAAGCTTTGATGGAAAGTCGGTCAAAGTCCGACACTGTCCCGCAACGGTAGGCCCGTACCAAAGGGTAAGTCCGAAAACTAACCTGGTTAACAGCAAATGCCTTCGTGGATAAAGGATTCTGAGCTGNTCACTTGTAAGAATACCCTACGCACGTAGCTTTTAAATATAAGCTACCTGTTTCCTCGAAGTACTACGAAATACAGAACGAGGAAACAAAATGAAACATACAATTAGTAAATTAATAATCACTGTGACGATAATAGCAATTTTCACAGTCGGGTGCAGCAATCCAACTTATCAACCTCAAAATCCATCGCAACCGATACCAGCATCCACTCCAACCAAACTAATAGCGGAAACTATTGTACCGGGACCACGCATACTTCCAGCCGATCCTAAACCTGCACCTCCAGCTATTAGTCCAACACAAATTACGGAATCCAATAATCAAATTAAATCAACATCAATANAAGAAAGATCCGCCCCATCGAAAAGTGAAGCCAATCCGATCTACATTCCTGAATTTCCAGTATCTGTAACCGATAGCTCTGGTAAAGAAATAACGATAATCTCTCCTCCAGAACGCATAGTGGCTTACGATGCAGCTGCAGTAGAAACTCTATTCGCAATAGGTGAGGGACACAGGATAATCGCAACTCATAGTTGGGTTTCATATCCACCAGAATCGGAGGATATAGTAAAAGTCGGTGATGCGTTCAATATGGATATAGAGGCAATCGTCGCTCTCGAGCCAGATTTGGTATTCATTTTCTCACCGACTTTCAAAACCGAACTTGAAAACGCAGGGCTCAAGGTACTTTATATTGAAACAATCAATGACGATTTCACAAAACTTTTTGAGTATTTTTTAATGTGGGGTAGNATAACAGGCGCGTTTGAGGAATCTACAAAACTTGCAGAGGATTTCAATACTCGTGTGACCTCAATAAACACCAAATTATCAAGCTATAAATCAGGTCCTTCTGTATTTCAAGATGTTGGAGGTCTATGGACACCGGGTTCAAACACATTGATAGGTAACGTNTTTTCATTATTAAAACTAGACAATATAGCTGCGGACATTGATGGATATGCACAAATCAGCCCAGAAGTAATTATTGAGTCTAACCCCCAATATATTATCGCTTCATATGGCGATACCTTCTCTGGGGATCCTACGTTTGACTCAATAACTGCTGTGAGAAATTCAAATATCATTGTACCGAAAGAGGATTATTTAAGTATTGCAGGCCCTAGATTTATAAAAGGGGTGGAATTCTTAGCACATCAGATATATCCAGGTTTATTCGATTAAACACTCAAGGCTATATTAACTTACATGAATGTAAGATTCCCTCGAGATCATAATGGTAAAGTATGGCTTTGGGGCAATATTACAATCGGTTTGATTGCAATAATTATATGCTGCATCATAGGAGCCATGTTTGGATCTGTCCAAATATCTCCGGAAACAATACTCAAAATAATTTTATCTAAGTTATTACTTACAAATAGCGAAGCTACATGGTCCAGTTCTCAGGAAATAATATTTTGGCAGATCAGATTGCCGAGAGTATTACTAGCAGCTCTAGTAGGAATATGCTTATCAATATCAGGAAGCCTTTACCAAGGAGTTTTTAGGAACCCTTTAGCAGACCCTTATTTGATTGGAGTAGCATCCGGCGCAGGACTTGGAGCTACGATTATTTTCCTACTCGATATACCCATAGAATCCCTATCGCTCACCCTCAACATACTACCAATTGCTGCATTCATCGGTGGTATATTAGCTGTTTTAATCGCATATTCCATATCATCTTTAGCGCAAAGACCTTCAATTACGACGATAATACTGTCTGGCGTCGCAATAGGTGCATTCTGCACTGCAATTTCCAGCTTTCTGTACTTAAAAAGTGATCCGGATCTACGACCCGTGATGAGTTGGATTATGGGAGGGTTCATAAGAGCAACATGGAACCAAGTTGGCTTAATCACAATTTATTTTATACCTGGGTTCATTGTGTCAATGATATACAGTAGAGTTTTAAATACAATGCAAGTAGAAAGCGATCATGCGACCAGTCTAGGGGTCAATGTTAAAAAAACGCAAAGAATACTAATTATTACAGCCACTTTACTTACGGCTGCAGCGGTGTCAATGAGTGGCATTATCGGATTTGTTGGACTAGCAGCGCCCCATATTGCCCGCCTTGTGTGGGGTGCAGATCATAGGATACTTATACCAATGTCAGGCTTAATCGGGGGTGCGTTCTTGGTAATATCAGACTTAATAGCTAGAACGATTATAAGCCCTGGAGAGCTACCGGTTGGAATAATTACCGCTATTTGTGGAGCTCCATTTTTTATATTTTTGTTACTCAAGAACAAAAGAGAAATTTTCTAATGGCTTCGATAAATATAAAGAACGTTTCCTTTTCGTATAAAGATGTCGTCATTTTGGATAATATCTCGCTCGAAATAAATAATGGCGAGTTAGTATCCGTGGTTGGTAAAAACGGAACCGGTAAAACGACACTCATGAAGTTAATCGCAGGGTTAGTAAAGCCAACTAGTGGCCAAATTTTATTAGACAACGAGGATATCCAAAACATAACCCACAGAAATCGCGCCCAATCAGTCTCATTCGCTCCACAAAATCCAATATTACCTCCCCGGGTGAGCGTATTTGATTTTGTCATGTTAGGGAGAAACTCATATTTGTCATTGCTTGAATGGGAAAGTATAACTGATGTCAATATAGTAGACGAAGCTTTGGCAGCCACTGGCATGAAAACATTTCGAAATCGTTTTATAACAGAACTATCAAGTGGAGAAATTCAGAGGGTTATGATTTCCATGTCAATGGTTCAACAATCTAAAATTTCCCTTCTAGATGAACCCACTTCAAACCTAGATATAGCAAATCAATCATCTGTAATGAAACTTATCTTGGAAAATCATAGACCTAAACAATCCACCACTTTAATCACAATGCATGACCTAAGCTTAGCTGCTCAATATAGCAAAAGAATAATATTATTGCACGATAAAAACATTTACTGTGACGGATCGCCTTCAGAAGTTCTAACTAAAGCAAACATAAAATCAACCTATGGGATCGAGGCTGAGATTTTAAAACATCCAAACACAGGGTCCCCGATTATCGTCCCAAGTCATTAACTATTCCAAATTCCCTTCAGATTTATACTTCTGAGCCTTTAAAGCGTATCCAGCCGCGATTTTGTCTATCATTTCGACATGTTTATCTTGAACAGAACCCCTAACTCTCCCTGGCATCCCAACAACAATCGTTTTTTCTGGAATATCCATATTTTCTAATATCATTGATCCAGAACCGATTACAGATTCTTCCCCCACTTTTACCCCATCATTTAATATAGCTCCATTACCAATAAGAACTCTATTAGATATTACTCCGGCATGGCACATAACCCTGTGACCGATAGTTACATTATCACCAATAACTACATCATCATCACCATGTAATACAGAATTGTCTTGAACATTTGTAAACTTACCAATGGTTATCTTACCTGTATCTCCACGAATAACTGTCCCCGGCCATATACTCGACCCTTCTCCTATTTCGACATTTCCCACAACGTAAGCCATTTCACTAATAAATGCTGTCGGGTGGATTTTTGGTGTGTTACCGCCTAAACTTCTTATCAAACTATCACCTCCATAACTTTATAAGTCTCGTTTAACTATTGATATATTACGAAGCGACCATTATATAAAATCAGGAAAAGCTGTGACATTTAAAACAAATTTCATAATATCCAGTATTCCATTATTAATATTATGCCTAATCGTTTTCCCATCATGTAATAAAACGGGAAGCACAACTAACACTGAGACTAAAGGCAATCAACAAGTTACACTGAAACCGACCCAACCAATAGTGAAAATTCAAGAGGCCAATACTCCCGTATCCACGCCAAATCCAAGTCCTACGCCGGAACTAGAGGCTCTCTTTATATACAACCAGGGAGTAAGAGCTTTTAGAGTCGAAGAATATAACGATGCCGTTACTTCATTTAATATGGTTATCAAACGTCTACCCGAAATAGCTTTAGGATACAAAGCGAGAGGAGGAGCATATTACAAACTGGAAAAATATGACAAAGCTAAAAAAGATCTTCATAAGGCAATAGACCTTAATCCAGAACTCGGCGGTGCCTATATGTATTTGGGATTTATGTCTCGTGATTCTGGAAACATAACCCAGGCCAAAACACAGCTACAAAAAGCTCTGACTCTCATACATCCCATAAGGGAGAAATGGGAATACTATGAAGCAGAAAATGCTCTCCGTGATTTAAATCAGTAGCTATACTTATAGCCGAAAGCATTATTCCAGATCAAAAATAACTTGGCCATCCAAAATCTGATCTCCTTCAGAAGCTACTATTCGTTTTACAACACCTGATACTTCCGACCTTAAAACTTGCTGCATCTTCATGGATTCCAATATACAAACTTCCTCACCTTCATCTATCTTTTGACCAACTTCTACTAATAACTCTATAACCGTGCCAGGCATAGGAGCGGTAAATGATTTAGATATACTAAGATCACTGAAAGATTGCTCAGATGACGTATCAAGTGTAACTTTTGAGCCCGGTGTCACAATCATTTGTTCTCCATCAACCAGAAAAACAGCCTTCTTAGTAGAAAATTCTAGGACTTCAACCTCAAACCATTTATCTTTAATTTTTATTCTCAAAGTATCCATAAAGTTAAATATCCAATGTCAGATAATTTTTCGATTGATTCATGACAAAACTCAAAATTCTTTCCTATTTTAAACATTTTCCTGATTAGATAAGATTGCAAACGCCACGGCAGCAGCCATTGAGCGTTGTGTAAACGCCAGTGGGTCGCCAGCATCAACTTGAGCAGGAGCTGTACCTGTCAAAGGACTGGACTGGGAATCAGGTTTTGGTTGAGCCCTCGTCTCAACCCATCTTCGATCTTTATCCGATTC
>PBDQ01000009.1 GCA_002717465.1 Chloroflexota bacterium | reverse complement strand
AGCTCTAACGAAGATGTTGCTGACAAGCTTAAAGCTTCTCCAGATTCAATGATAGCTTCTAGCGAATTGAAACCAGCTATTGTTAATTTAGCTGAATCAAGGAATCCAATTCCTGTTGTTGATTCTGCTAATAATTTACTCGGAGTCATCACTCAAAGCTCCATTTTAGCGGCACTTGCCAAGTAGTACATTAAACCGTTGGAGTGTTAATTTTAAATGCCAGTCATAGATAAAGAATCAAATGGTGTAAACGAAGAACCCTCTTCTGGGATTAATTTCAGAATGAGGAAATTTTACTTCCCTGCTGTGGTGATCTTGGCTGCAGTTATTCTATCTTTGATGATACATGAATCAGGATTTGAATTTGCTCTTGATTTTCCAGTTGACGTCAGTAAGGAAATCGAAGGAGGAGTAGATGATTCAATTGACTGGATAGTAGTGACATTCGGCGATTTTTTCGATGCCGTGAGTGATGCGATCAAGGTAGTACTAGGTAAGCTTAGAGATTTATTAGTATGGATTCCGTGGCCTATAATGATGGCTTTAGTTTTCATAATCGGATGGAAAGTTGCATCAATAAAGATTGCAACTATGTCAGTTATAGGTCTAATCATACTTGCGTTAGTTAATCTGTGGGATCCCACAATGGTTACAGTTGCAATAATGATTGTTTCTGTATTTCTTTCTATAGTTATAGGGATACCAGTTGGTATATTAGCGGCAAGAAGTGACAAGGTAGATACTGGAATAAGGCCAGTTTTGGATACCATGCAGACCATGCCCAGCTTTGTTTATCTTGTTCCGGGAATTATGCTCTTCGGACTTGGAAATGTTGCAGCTATATTTGCGACAGTGCTATATGCCCTACCACCATGTATAAGACTCACAAATTTAGGGATACGCCAGGTAGACCCCTCAGTAGTAGAGGCGGGCGAGTCATTTGGATCTAGCAACATGCAATTACTTTTTAAGATACAAATACCGATGGCTATACCAACCATAATGGCTGGTATTAATCAAACAGTAATGATGGCTTTGGCAATGTCCACCATAGCCGCTATGGTGGGTGCTGGAGGTTTAGGGATAGAGGTGTTGAGAGCTATGGGACAATTGAGAGAGGGAGAGGCAGTAATTGCTGGTTGTGCGATAGTGGTGCTGGCCATAATAATAGACAGAATTTCACAAGGTTATATTGAGAATCGAGCACTATAGATATGGAACGCAATGAATTTTCAGAGTCCTAATTCCGGGTAGTATAGATAATACTTATTGCTTGAATTCTTTAATGCTCTGATACCTGAAGTTTAGATTATTAATTCCTAGTGGATCTGTATCAAATTATGACTAAGAAAAAGGCTATCGAATACACAATATATTTTGCAGGACCTTTATTTGACCACAAGGATCTTCTGGGAAATGCAGTACTAGCTGAGTACATCAGAAAATCATCCAACGGTAAATATAGATGTATTCTTCCTCAAAATCTTGATCAGTCGACATGTGAGTCTGTTGATGTACGTAACCAAGATTTGAGTTATGTCATGCAATGCGACATAGCCATATTTAATTTCGATGGGCCAGAACTCGATTCAGGGACTGTAGTTGAGTTCATTTATGCTAAGGGTCTAGACATTCCTTCTTTGGTAATAAGATCGGATTTCCGTATGGGTGGGGATCAAGATAAGAATGGTGACCAGTGGAATTTAATGGTATCTCATTACCCTAGGACTAGGAGTTTAAACATTAACGCGATGGAATGGTATCAATCGAATTTAAGAGATTCATCTTTTGATGAAGGAATATTTGAAACAATTAATCGATTTTATTTAAAGTTCAGTGAGAGAATCATAAATGAATTAGACCATGTGATTTCAGAATTACCTATATTAACAATAGATGGAGGCCATGCCTATGAAGCATATAGGTGGGCGTTAAAATTTCCTGGTGGGGAATTGTCCGATAGTAAATANACTCCTTGTATNAACGNATTAATTGAGTCAAAAAGATTAAAGGGNTTAATATCGTAAAATAAATTTTCTTATCTCCNCGNNAAAANGNATCATTGATACTATGGGGATAAGCCATANATATTGNATTAATGTAAAACACCCTTTGGGTAAGTTCAGGCTTTGATTGNGATAGATTGTTNATAACTTATNAGGAAATAAATGGTTGAAATGGNATGACGTTTAATACGATAAATCCGGGAGTGCTAACAATTTGTACTTATACGGAATTTGCGCCCTTTTCTTATGAAAATCAGGGAGAAATAATTGGAACAGATATAAGCNTACTTAAAAATTTTGCTTCGGAAATGAGATTGGAAGTGCATCTAATNAAAAGTACATTCTCTGGTCTTTGGGAAACTCCAGGGAAAGGTGAATGTGATATATCGGCTGCTGGGATGATGAAATATCACGATAGGCACATCGGAGAGGACGCCGTATGGAGTGATGCTTATATGTTGGTGAGACGATCTCTTTTGATCCGTAAGTCAGATTCNGAAANGCTTAGNGTACCGCAAGATTTCAAGGGGCGAAAAATTGTGGTCACACCTACTTCAAGTGCTGATATAGATGGAAGAGAACGTTATGAGCCACTTGGAGCAGATATCATCCCTTTCGTCCCATCACAGGATGAAATTGTGTCTCAATTACTTTCTGGAGAGATAGATGCATTTGGAGAAGGAGATGTTAGTAATGAGTACCTTGCTGGGAAGTACCTTGACAGTAAAGGGAAAAGATTACTAACTCTTACGGATTTGCACTTGATGGGTGATCCTGAATTGTTGAGGTTTTGCGTAAGATCAGTCGATAAAAGGCTTCCTCAGGCTTTGAATGAATTCATTGATATGACCGGGCATAGAATTGAAGGATGACATTATAAAAAATAAAATATCATAAGTTGATCACGCGCATGTTTTGTGAAAAGTAGAAAACAATTAGCAGAAACCGAGAGGTGATATATGTCGAAATTGTCTGGGAAGGTCGCGGTAATAACTGGTGGAGCTGGAGGTATTGGACGAGCAGCGGGGAAACTTTTTGCAGAGGCAGGGGCACAAGTTTTATTGGTTGATATTAACGAGAAAGCGTTAAATGACGCTGTTAACTATATTAGTAAAGATAACGTGAGTTATGTAGCAGCTGATACCAGTGAACCAGATGAAGTGAAAAGATTTGTCGATGAGGCGGTTAGATGTTATGGCGGAATTGATATATTCCTTGCCAACGCTGGTATTGAGGGGGAATTAAATTTAATAATTGATACACCTGTTGAGATGTTTGACAAAGTTATGGCGGTGAATGTCAGAGGAGTGTGGCTCGGGTTGAAATATATTATGCCAGAAATGAAAAAGCGAGGGGGAGGTAGCATTGTAATCACTTCGTCTACGGCAGGTGTCAGAGGATCCTCGATGATGTCTCCTTATTCAACTAGCAAACATGCTGTAATTGGGCTAATGCGCTCGGCAGCATTGGAAGGGGCAGGTATGGGGATCAGGGTCAACACGGTCAATCCATCACCGATACAAACAAGAATGATGCGTTCTATCGAGACTCAACGTCTGGAAGTAGGAGGTCAAACCTTTTCGACAGTAGAGGATATCCAGGAAGCGACCGCAGAAAGTAGTCCACTTAAGCGATATGGTGAGCCGGAAGAGGTTGCAAAATTGATGCTGTTTCTTGCGAGTGACGATAGTAGCTATTGCAGTGGAGGTGTCTATATGGTCGATGGCGCTGTCACCGCTGGGAGGACATCGTAATAAATTTATCANTATCTGGTATTATTCATTCTGGTTTCTGTGATTATATTTGCAATTAAAATTAAGTGTATGTAAGGAGAATAGAACAATGGGTGCAGAAAAAATTGGTTCCATGTCAGGTCAGACTACTGTCAAGGTTTTACCTGCCAACGAAACCTCGCCTAGGTTTGAAACTACCGGCGCTGGCACGGGTACTTTGGCGGGAGTAGATGTTCAGTTTATGGCTACATATGGTGCGGAACTTCGACCTAATGGATTTTTGTACGGAGAATGCCCTAATTCTGGTGTGATTATGGCTGGTGATGGTGTTGCCACATTTAGAGCAAGTGGTACAGGTTCGTTCACGGAAGATGGAGGAGCCACTTTTAAAGGGATAGTATATTTTGAAACATCGGCCCCTTCTCTCAGTAGTCTTAACGGGGCAGCCGTTGTGTACAATTGGGATGTTGATGGCGAAGGCGGAGCCTCATGGGAATTGTGGCAGTGGAAGTAGCAGGAAAACATAAATAAGTTAGAAGACCCTCACCGGATGAGTTATTGTGGTGAGGGTCTTTTTTTTGTGACTAGGATAATAAAAAGTTATGTTGCTCGTATTGTCCGTTGGAGACTATGTCTGGATCAACACCTAGCCATTGCTCAGCTATTGTCGAATAAATACTTCTGAAGTCGTTGTTGAAATGTAGGTCACCTTCAAGATGTTCACTTTCTTCAAGAGACGGATAATCTCCATATAGACCTCCGTTAACACCGCCACCAATTAAGAATGCAGACCCGCCTGAACCATGGTCTGTACCTGCTGAATTGTCTTTAATCCTTCTACCGAACTCTGACCATACAAGAACTAGAACATCATCTTCCCTTCCGTGCTCTTTCATGTCAGCCATGAAGTCTGATATTGCATTTGAAGTCTCAGTCCATAATTTTGTATGGGTCTCAAGCTCAGCTGCATGAGTGTCAAAGCTTCCATGGCCCGTATAGAAAACCCTAGTTCCGACGTCGGCGGTGAGAACTTGGGCTATGCTTTTCATTGATTGTGATATGGAGTTGTGAGCATATTCAACACTCGATGAATATTGCGCTGGGGCCGTTCTAAGTATGTCGGCTCCCTTAAGGGCGTCAAGGCCCGTTTGTCCAATAAACTGCGAAACTGTGTCGTGTGCCATTGCACTTCCATAAATCTGCGAAAATGCACTTAGAACGAGTTCTCTGGATTGCTCTCCTTGAACATCTGGGAGCACGCCGTAATTATCTAAATCACTCACCGAGGCCACTGGAACTCCTCTAAGTGATAATGCGCGGGGCAATCCCTTACCAAAATTTACTCCGATTACTGGGTTCTCTGCTTTTGGATCTAGCTCTCTCATTGCTCGGCCTAACCATCCAGATTCTCCTATCCCTTCAGATTCGCCTGTGTGCCAGATGTCTATAGACCTAAAGTGTGACCTGTTAGGATTTGGGTATCCCACTCCATTAATGATTGCTACTTTGTTTTCGTCATATAGTTCTTTTATCGACGATAAGGCAGGGTTTAGACCCAAATAATTGTCTATGTGAAGGACTTTGTCTTGTTCAATACGTACGTCCTTTCGCCAGTCGTAGTACAGTCCGTCCCCGTAAGGGATAACCGTGTTTAAAGCATCATTACCGCCAGCGAGCTGAACTACCACTAATGAACGAGGTTTTTGCTCTGTGACCATCTCTAAACTCCTCCTTGTTACTTTTAATTCCTTTTGTAGACTTGGATTCTATGTCTGTTGGTTTCAGTGATGAATAGGCGCTCTTCTTTGTCCAACAGTAGGGATACTGGTCCCCAAAACAGTTTTTCTATGTGTGAGGATTCTTCGTGTGGATCGTCGTTAAAAAAATCAAATTCCGGTTCCATATTGGCCCTTGATCTTGCGTCTGCCTCTTCCACATTTACATTGAGAAAATCCTTGGCCCATTCAGAGTCAGTGGCTTCCCCTCTAAGTTTTTGTATAAATTCCCCATGTGGGTTAAGGATTTGTATTCTTTCGTTACCCCAGTCAGCAACATACATGTAACCCTCACTGTTAATTGTTATTCCAGAGGGTCGAACAAATTGACCGTCTCCTCGGCCTGTGGAACCGTATTGCTCGATGAATTTGCCGTCAGGCGAGAATTTTTGAATTCTGTCATTCCCCCAGTCAGCGACATATATTTCCGAAGAGGAGTTCGTTGCTATTCCCCAAGGCAAATTAAATTCACCTTCGCCATCGCCCTCAGCGCCAATTGAATATATGAATTCTCCATTTTGCGTGAATTTTTGTACCCGATGATTTTGAGAATCCGATATCAAGAGATTCCCGTCCGGGGCTACTGTAATTCCAGAAGGTGCATTGAGGAGACCATTTTCAGTTCCAAAGGTACCCCATTTATTTATAAATTCACCCTCCGATGAAAATATCGAAACTCTGTGTAGGTGTTCATCTGTTACATAGACTCGATCTTTATCGTCCAGAGCAATCCCGCACGGCCATCTAAACTCCCCATCATTTTCCCCTGCCCTGCCAAACACGCCAAAATATTCTCCTTCCTCGTTTAGCATGGTGATCCTAAGGGAATCTGGAGCAACTCTCTCAATTGATCTACTTAGAACATAAATACGCCCATTTTTTGACATAGCTGAATCGACGGGAAAATAAAATCCGCGGCCTCGCATAGTTGTCATGCCTACGGTGCGCACGTAATGCAGAGATTGTGAATTAAATTCTTCTTTTGTAACCATACTAATCTTTATAAATACCTCGTTGTTCGCAAAGTTTTTTGATTATACTTAAGCCTTTTGGAACTCAGGTGTTGAAGCAATAAGTTTTACTATTCCAGAAATGATTTGTTGAGCAGATTCACTTAGCTCATTTCCATTGACTTTGACGCCACCATTTTCATTTGCATACTCAATAAGTTTTGACCTAGTGTCTTTGTGTATTGAAAGGGCTCCAACGTGATCGAGACAGATATCAATCACTCTCTCCGGAGTTACTTCAGTAGAATTTTCGGCCAAAACCCTNTCCAATAGATCCTGAGACCCTGGNGTAGTCACATTNCCTAGNTCTTCNGCAGCGAAATTCATTCTTTCNACCAGNGCACCAGTGTCTATCCAGGCNGTCCCACCATCCCATCCTTCAACCGATGGCGGATTACTCAAAGTTTGACCCATATATTGCATTCGCAATTGCTTACTAAAAGTGTCGTATCGTGGCATGTTTACTGCTTCAGTGAGCCTCATTACACCGGTGACTAGCTCCGCTGGGCTCTTAATTTTTTCGTACCAGCATTTCTCAGATTTGAAAAAGCTGGAATTGAATAAAAATCTCATCATTTCTCTGATGTCATACTTGCTATCAAAATAAACTTTGACCAACTGGTCTATTGCTTCCGGATCACGGGGTGNCTGGTAAGGCCACTGTGGTACGGGAGGCTCATCNGCCACAAAAAANTGGTACATATGTCGGGATATGAANCTAGCAGTTGCTTCTTGTTCGCATATGATATCGATTATATCCTCGCCATTAAAATTACCTTTCTGCCCTAAGAATTCTTTTTCCCCATCATCATGGTCGGTATCATCGAACTCATAGTGCCAGGATATTCTTCCATATGGCCAATCTGAATCTCTCGCAGATCTGACTTCCATGTATTCACAATTACCAATCGTCCAACCTGTGAAAGCTCTAGCACATTCTTTTACGTCGTCTTCGGTGTAATTGCCTGTTCCCATTGAAAATAGTTCCAACAGTTCTCTACCAAAATTTTCGTTTATAGCACCTTTATGGTTTTGTTGGTTGTCCAGCCAAATAATCATTGCAGGATCTTTTGCCATTTGCACGAGAAGGGTCTTTAAATCTCCCATGGCATATCTTTTGAACATACGTATTTGGTCTGAGAGTGGTTTGGCATTGAGTACCTTGGGATATCCAGTGGCGAATATACCGTGCCAAAATAAAGCCATTTTCTCAAGAAGTGGGGTGTCAGTAGTTACCATCCTATAAAGCCATGCATCAGCACCGCTAAGTCCTCCTAGTAAGCTAGATTCGTCCGGGTGGTATCTCCTGATCAGATATTCTGAGATAGCGGTTGGGTTTGTTGTATCTATTAATTTTTCGACACTCGCTTCATATCCAATGGCGGCGTATTGCTCCAATTCGCGGCGAGTGGCACCAAAACCGGCCCTACGCATTAGGTGTGCTAATTGTTGCATTTCGTTGCTCGACATTCGTGCACCTCTCCAAACTATTCAAATGTATATTATGCAGTTTCGTTAAACAAACTTTACAGGTCGATTTTACGAACTCGGGTCTTCAGGGTCAATATGGCCTGGTCATTATCCGAAGGGATTATGAGATTGTATTGATCAGTATTGTGTTTTTAGTTTCTGATGGTAGTACCATATGCTCGAAATCTAAGAGATCCCACTCGGATATACATTTCCAGATAATGAATTATTTAAAGGAGACATATAGTGAGCCAATCTAATATGAAACCAGTTGAAGTTACCCAGGAAGTTCTTGACCGTTTTAAAGCTATTCCCACAGCGACTGTTTATAACGCCGTTAGAGCCTTTGGCTCTGAATATTGCGTATGTGAAGGTATAAATAATTTGACCCCATTTGTCCCAGGCGAAGACCGTTTCGCTGCAAGAGCCAGAACCTTGAGATTTATGCCTAAGCGATCTGACTTATTATCTGAAAGTCCGGGTGGAATTAATACCCCGGAGTATCATGCTATGGGACGGTGTGGGCCCGGTGATGTTCTGGTGGCTGACATAGGCGGGAGAATACAGGATGTTGTGGGAGGTGACGTAAAGCTGTTACAAATGGCTATGAACAAGGCGGATGGGGTGGTAGTTGATGGTGCTATTAGGGATCTTGATGTTTTACTGGATGAAGAGTACGGGCTCGCTGTTTATGCGAAGGCACGCAGCTTTCATGGTAGCCCTAGTGCTGTGCCTGCAGAGGAGAACGTGCAAATACAATGCGGGGGAGCATTAGTAAGACCGGGTGACGTAATGGTGGGTGACAATGATGGTGTTCTAGTTGTGCCTTCATGGATGGCGCTTGACGCATTAGAATGGGCGGAAGAGCATGAAGGAGCTGAAAACCTTGTGAAGGATAAAATTAAAGCAGAAGGAGCGGTTCCAGGAAAATATTATCCTCCGTCACAAGAGACGATTGATGAGTGGCGGAGCTTAAACAAATAACATGACGAAAATAAGTGAAATTAAATCGTTTATCGTATGGGAAGGGCATAGGAATCTATTTGTCCTAAAAGTAGAGTCTGAGGATGGATCATACGGGTGGGGTGAGTCTGGGTTATCTGGTAGAGAACTTGCTGTGCATGGAATAGTTAAGCATTTTAGAGAGTGGTTAATTGGCAAGGATTCCAGAAATATAGGTGCGATTTGGCAGGAGATGTATAGGGGACAATATTTTGAAGGTGGAAGAGTTATAACCGCTGCAATATCGGCGATTGATATCGCGCTTCATGATTTGAATGCGCGTAGGCTAGGAGTACCGGTTTATCAGATACTTGGTGGAAAACATCGAGATTTTATTCCATGCTTCGTCACGTCAACTATACCTCCTGGTGAAGGAATAATTGAGGATGTGCAAAAGTTGTTAGATGATGGTTGGAAGACGATAAGAACAGGGATAGGGAATCCTGAAGGCTCAGATCCTTTAGTTTTTGAGCCCCGTGAATCTATAGCTGTGACTTCAGAGTGGCTTGATAAGCTGAGGTCAGCAATAGGTAGAGAGCCAACACTTGGTATTGACTACCATCACCGGTTATCCGTAGCAGAGGCTGCAAGTTTTTGTAATTCTATGCCACGTGGAACATTGGACTTTCTGGAGGAGCCCATTCGGGATGAAAGCCCTGAAGCGTATGAAAGCTTGAGGTCAATGACCGACGTTCCTTTTGCTATCGGTGAAGAGATGTCGAGTAAGTGGCAATATCTTCCTTACATTGAGAGGGGGTTAACTCAGTTCGCACGACTCGACATATGTAATATAGGAGGATTTACGGAAGCGATGAAGGTGGCGGGCTGGTGTGAGACACACTATATTGACTTAATGCCTCACAATCCTTTGGGCCCTGTCAGCACTGCCGCCTGTATTCAACTCGGAGCAGCTACGCCCAACTTTGCATGGTTGGAAGAGCGGTCTCCTGAGCCTGGGTTTCGGTTTAACCCGGACTTGTTTATCAACCAGCCTGTATTAGAAGGCGTCTGGCATAGAGTTAAAGATGAACCTGGCCTGGGAATAGAGTTCAATGAGGAGATTGCGTTAGCTCAAACATTTGAATTCTGGGAGGCCCCTCATCTTATACGTAGAGATGGTTCGCATACCAACTGGTGATTACCTAGTAATAATTTAAGCCCAGATTTATTAACATGGTTATATTAAAAAGGAACTTTTTATGGTTATGAAATGGGGAATAATTGGTATGGGGGACATTGCTGATAAAGTCATGGCACCAGCAATGACTCGATCGGATCATCACCAACTTGATGCAGTAATGCGAAGAGATCCTTTATTGGCCAAGGAATTGGGCTACAAACATGGCGCAAAAAAAATCTACACTGATTTAGAACAGATATTGAATGATAGTGATATAGATGCAGTTTACATAGCAACCCCTGTACACCTTCACAAAGAACAAACAATTATGGCCGCTTCATATGGTAAACATGTTTTATGTGAGAAACCTATGGCTATGAATGCTTCCGAGGCTAAGGATATGGTCAAAGCGTGTGATGAAAACGGAGTTAAGCTCATGCTTTGTTATTATCAGCGATTTAATCGACGTCACCAGAAAATAAGACAGTTGATAATGGGCGACGAAATTGGTCAGATTACTGCTACAAGAATAACTTATTGCAATTATAAGCCAGGTAACGCTAATGAATGGCGCCAACGGCCAGAAATTAGTGGTGGTGGCGGCCTGATGGATGTGGGCAGCCATTGCGTTGATTTACTTCGGTATTTGTTCGGAGAGGTTGTTTCCGTTAGTGCTCTTGTGGATACACTGGCCTTCAATTACGCAGTTGATGACACAGCCACGATGTTACTCGAATTGTCAGGGCCGATTCATGCGGTGGTGAGTACTCACTGGAGTGCATTGATTCCGGATATACAGAATTCATCCGAACTTTCAATTTATGGGACAAAAGGAACCATTATTTCCAGTCCAACAAATGATAAATTTTCACGAGGGTCTCTTAATATTCTTAAAGGTAATCAGAAATCTGAATTTCATTTTGAACAGAGCACTCACGAACAGATGCTTAATGATTTCTATAAAAGCGTTATAGATTCCGAGCCAATATCCATTACAGGTGAAGATGGAGTGGAGGTGTCTAAGGTTATTGACGCTGCCTATCTGTCCTCTGTTGAGGGAAGAAAAATAAATATTTGAAAACTAACAGATCCATTATTCAGTCAAGTTCATGCATTGAGCTAGGAGCATTTTATGAAAATCTGCCGAATTAGTCATTTATCCCAAGAATATTGGGGCATCTTACTAGAAGGAAACATTCACCGACTAATAGGGGATTTATATGATTCCCCAGGGGTTGGCGAAAAAATTTGCTCTTTGGATGAAGCTGTGTTTTTGCCACCTTTGCAGAATATCAATAAAGTCCCTGCAATCGCTGCAAATTATGGAGAGAAAGATGAAAGGGACGGTCCTGGTATTTTCATGAAACAACCTGGAACTTACCTAGAGCATGGTGGCCAGATTATTTATCCTCGTGGTTGCAAAACGGTAATACATGAAGCTGAGCTTGGAATAGTGATCGGCAAAAAAGCGAGACATGTGGAAGAGGTGAACGCCTTACAATATGTTTTAGGTTATACATGTGTNAATGATGTCAGTGGAAGGGAAATGAAGGAAAGTGATCAAGGTAAAGGTCTTTCAATGAGATGGAAGCATTTCGACACTTTTTGTCCGATGGGGCCTTTTATTGAAACGAACGTTGAATCTCCAATGGATCTTGACATCGAGTGCTTCGTGAACGGGGAATTATCGGTATCAGGGAATACCTCAGGGATGATATTTTCTGTGCCTAAACTAATTAGTTGGGTGTCTGAAGTAATGACTTTATACCCAGGNGACATAATACCTACTGGCTGTCCGGGGGTAGCAGAGATTAACGTGGGTGACGTGATTGAGGTTAAAATTGAAAGTATTGGCTCACTAGTAAACAGTGTCATCGCTGATTACTGACTATAGTCAGATACATCTTAATTTCCATAGCCTTGGACGCTGTGTGCTTTGAGAAAATCTTCATCCATATTTATACCTATACCAGGGCTATCTGGTAAGTATAAATTACCGTTACGAATATCTAGTGGTTTATCCAGAAGACAGTCGTATCCACTGAGATCGTATCGCATTGTTTCAAGCTTATAGAAGTTAGGTATGGTCATTGAAACTTGAGCTCCAGCCATAATGTTGATAGGTCCGCTGGCGTCATGCGGAGAAACCGGCACATAGTATGCCTCAGCCATGGTAGATATTTTTTTTAATTCACTAATCCCACCGGTCCATGTCACATCAGGCATTACATAATCNGCTAAGTTATTTTCAAATANTGGTATGAATTCGAATCTTGTGTGTAACCTCTCACCTACACTTATACGCACATTTGTGTTTTCTCTAACTTGTTTCAACGCATGATAACTTTCAACAGGTACTGGTTCTTCAAACCAGTGAATGCCATATGGCTCCAGACGATTTGCTAAGTTTATGGCTGTGGGAACATTGAATTTCCCATGGGCGTCGATAAGTATTTCTATATCAGGTCCGACCGCGCTCCTAACCTCAGCTGTGATTTCCTCAGCCATTGCAGCGCCTTCTGGACTAATTTCCCCATCAAGGTAGCCGACGTTTCCTCCATTATTTCCAGACCAAGAAGAGTGCATCATTGGATCCATTTTGAATGCGGTGTGTCCTGACGACACAATTTCTCGAGCATTTTCCACTGCCAATTGGACGTCTTGATCTGGTTCAGGAGGATGTGTATACAAAGGTATCTCGTTACGCACTGCCCCACCAAGGAGTTTATAAACCGGAAGGTTTACGGATTTACCTAAAATATCCCATAACGCTATATCGATCCCACTGATCGCAGATGTCGTAGCCCCTCTGGTTCCTGTGTATGTGAATAACCTAAAGGTCCTATTCCATATCTCTTCTATTTTTGTTGGATCCCAGCCTATCAAGAAATCCTTGATTTCAGTTAC
Organism: Chloroflexota bacterium; assembly: GCA_002717465.1. GTDB lineage: Bacteria > Chloroflexota > Dehalococcoidia > Lucifugimonadales > UBA826. The sequence continues at coordinate 37,091 of PBDQ01000009.1, read as the reverse complement.
GTATTTCTGTATTGCTCTGTTACCGATGTTTCCAGGATAGTTAGTTATTTCTCCCCACCCAGTTATCCCTTCATCTGTATCAATTTGAACAAAAATAAATTCTCGCTTAATTAAATTTCTAGCATGATCCGCTCCTGGTCTGTCGTCCCAGTCTATTTCTACAAGATAGCATTTAAGATCTGAAATTTTCATATTNTGTTCCTTGAATCGTAAACTTTCCCATATTATTTAATGTNAGTAGTAGTTTGTGGCGAATATAAACCAATTTCCTTTAGATGCCAACAGGCCACATGGGCATAATGGGGATTTCTATTTTCTAAATGAGCTTAGCGTTGTTATGTAACATATATCCTAAAAAAGTAACAANGGGCGAATAATGGCAAGTTTGAATCCGGACAAACCTAACATTTTATTTATTCTCAGTGATGATCAAGGAGCTTGGGCAATGGGGTGTGCAGGCAATAAGGATATTTCAACGCCAAATTTGGATCGTCTGGCAAGTACTGGCGTAAGGTTTGAGAATTTTTTCTGCGCATCACCTGTGTGTTCGCCAGCACGCGCAACTATTTTGACAGGGCAAATTCCTTCTCAACATGGAGTTCAAGATTTTCTAAGGAAAGGTAACTCGCTATTTCTTGACAAAGATGGAGAGGAAATAAATTATATGGAGGGCCGGACTTCCTACATAGAGGAGCTTTCTCGTAACGGGTATGTGTGCGGGTTAAGCGGTAAATGGCATTTAGGTAACGCCAGGTTACCGCAGTTAGGTTTTGACTATTGGAATGTACATGCTTCCGGTAGTGGAGATTATTACAAAGCGCCAATGGTAGTAAACGAAAAATTCTATCAGCCTGAAAACTACGTGACAGACGTAATAACAGATCACGCTTTAGAATTTTTACAAGAACAAAAATATTCTGAGTATCCGTTTTCTCTTAATGTGCATTACACAGCCCCGCACGCTCCTTGGACCAGAGAAAATCATCCGCAAAATATATTTGATGATTATTATGAAAATTCATNATTTGATTCTGTACCAGTGGAGAACATTCACGTAGATCAGCTTAATAAGGATTCTAGTTCCGCCACTATTGGATATGACTCTGAAAATAGAAAATCGGCCTTAAGTGGATATTTTACCGCCATAACTGAGATGGATCGAAATATAGGTCGTCTTCTGGACTGGTTAATTGATAATGAATTTCAAGAAAACACCCTTGTAATATTTACTGCAGACAATGGAATGAATATGGGCCACCATGGTATTTGGGGTAAAGGGAACGGGACATACCCGCCTAATATGTATGACACTGCTGTAAAAATCCCNACATTAATATCAAGGCCTGGGCATGTTCCTCAAAATGTTGTAAATGAAGATCTATTAAGCCAATATGATTTCAGCCCCACCATTTTGGATTATGTTGGGATTGAAAATGAGCGTGAAGGAAAGTTACCTGGCAAAAGTTTTGCTAATTTATTGAATGGCAAGCCATTCGGGGAAGACGAACCGGTATTTGTGATGGATGAATATGGGCCGACTCGTATGATACGAACAATGGATTGGAAATATGTCCATCGCTATAGTGGAGAATCGAACGAGCTATACGATCTTCGAAACGACCCTGATGAACTGAACAATTTATGTGAAGATTTAAATCACAAGGATACGATTCAAAAGTTATTTGCTGATCTGGAAACCTGGTACCAAGAATACACAGACCCAATTATGGATGGGAGGAAATTCAATGTTAAAGGGAGAGGGCAGTTAGGACGTGTATATGATAGTGATAAACCCTTCGCTGATGATGTAGTATTTTTTAGAGACGTATGATTGGATCCTGATTTTTGTGTGATGAAATTCATTACAATACTTTCCGAGTAATCGGTAACTCGTTTCATAAATGGATTGTAAATCCTGAAAAATGAACATATTTGATTTAATAAATTTCTAACTGCGATTCAAGTTTGAGGTCTACGTGGACACTAAAGTTCGTACTGTCAAACAATTAAAAGATTTGGTATCGGTAGTTTATAAATTTCTGGGAGAAAAACACGTAGTTTTTCTAGATAGNGCTCAATCAAATGACGATTATTCAAGGTTTAGCTATCTGACTTGTGATCCGTTTCTGGTAGTAAGTGCAAAAGGAAATACAGTTGATATAAATCGTTTGGGCAAACTTGAGCGTTTAACAGATGACCCTTGGACCGTTCTCAAAGATGTTTCCAGGGATTTAATGGATCAATCGACAGTCAGAAGTGGACCATTTCTTGGAGGAGGTATAGGTTACTGGGCTTATGACCTAGCTCGTAGCATTCAAGTTATACCGGAATTGACTGCAGATGATAATCCATACCCTGACATGATTGTTGCGTTTTATGATTGGGTTTTGATCTACGATCATGAGCTGGGAATAGTGAGTTTATCTACAACTGACAAGCACCCGATAATGTCTAGTAAGGACAGAGAAGATTGGGTTTATCGGAAATTATCTGAATCATATAGAAAAGATGATCACACTGAATGTTTTTCAGCTCAGGTTGGGACAGTTTCTCAGAATTACACCATTGAAAAATATACAGAAGCTGTTAACAAAGTCAAAGAATATCTGGTGTCAGGCGAAATATATCAAGCTAATATATCGCAGAGATTTAGTTTGCCCTTTCAGGGNAATATTTGGAATCTATATCGTCAGTTACGAGAATCGAACCCTGCCCCATTTTCCGCCTTCATACAGTTTCCAGAAATAAATATTTTGAGTGTTTCGCCTGAGTTGTTTTTGTCTTTGGAATGTGGAAAAGTTCAAACTCGTCCTATAAAGGGTACCCGCCCGTCAAGTGAAGACCCTGTTTTAGATTTAGAACTAGCGGCAGAATTATCCGAAAGTGAGAAGGATCAAGCAGAGAACATAATGATAGTTGACTTGATGAGGAATGACTTGGGGAAAGTTTGTAAGGTTGGCTCTGTTGAAGTTAGTGAATTAATGAAGCTGGAGCGTCATCCGACCGTATGGCACCTAGTGTCCATTATCAACGGCGTACTTGAAGAAGATAAAGATGCAATAGACTTGTTGAAAGATTGCTTTCCAGGTGGTTCTATAACAGGTGCTCCAAAGATTAGAGCGATGGAGATAATAGAGGAAATTGAGCCGAGTCGAAGAGGAATATATTGCGGCAGTATCGGTTATATATCTTTTAATGGTGACATGATGACAAATATTGCGATAAGAACAATAACTGTAAAAAACGGCGATGTAACCTTCCAAAGCGGAGGAGGTATAGTCTACGATTCCGACCCTTATAGTGAATATTTGGAAACAATGGATAAGGCGCGTGGAATTACCAGAATTATGGGCGATAGTACATGAACGAACAATNTGTGCACCTGAATGGAGAATTAGTNCCAGAAANCAAAGCCCAAATCTCTATGTTTGATCGAGGATTCACTTTGGCTGATGGCGTATTCGAAACTATGGTGTCTAGGAACGGGAATTTATTCCGACTTAACCAACACATGGATAGACTAGACAAAGGATGTGACTTGTTAGGAATTCAACGATTAAATCGGCGGGAGACTAAACAAAANATTCTTGAATTATTGCATACAAATAAATTAACNAGCGCTGTTATAAGACTAACGGTTACTCGAGGAGTTGATAGGCAACGTGGTCTTACTATTCACGATCCCGTTGTTCCCACGATTTTAATTAGAACTCATCTCAGGTCAACCCATAAAATTGAAGGTATATCACTGAGTGTTTCTTCCATAGCTCGTAATGAAGGGTCTCCAATTTCTGGTATTAAGTCCATTTCTTACTCAGACTCTATAGTTGCTAAAAAGTTAGCATCTGAAGAGGGGTTTGATGATGCGCTTTTATTAAATAATTTAGGCAACGTAGCATGTGCAACCTCAAGTAATTTTTTTGTAACTCAAGATAATACAATTATTACCCCGCCTCTTAGCGATGGCGTTCTGGGCGGTATAATTCGTGGGGTTATATTTGAAATTTCAAGTAAGTTTGGCCTGAAAATTATAGAGCGCTCTTTTAAACCTAATTTTGATGCTTATGAAGAGTCGTTTATAACGAATGTTGTCACAGGGATCGTTCCTGTGGTAGCAATTGACAAAGTGGCTATTGGGTCAGGGCACATTGGGCCGATTGTAAAAAGACTATCCCAAACCATAAATTCTGAAATGTAATTCATAATTAAATATTTTAGGAGTGAATTGTTTTGAAAATTTCAAGGATTGATCAATACGCACCTAAGATACGTACCCGTTTAATTAAGATAACAACCGATAATGGCCTAGAGGGTTGGGGTGAAACTACTTTAGAAGGTAAGCCTAAGAGTACATGGGCTGCGGTGGAAGAACTTGCAGATTATCTCATTGGTAAAGACCCGCTAACGATAGAACATCATTGGCAACATATATACCATTCAGCATTTTTTAGAGGGGGTAATGTGCTGATGTCTGCTTTGGCTGGTATCGATCAAGCGTTATGGGACATCGCAGGTAAATATTATGAAGTACCGGCTTATAAGTTGATGGGTAATTCTACAAGAGACAGAATTAGAGTCTATGCCCATTGGGGTATTGAGGATTTAACCGAACAGGGTCTTGAAAGATCTCGAGATCGTCTTGAACATTTGCAAAAGAATGGATATACAGCGTTTAAAAGTGGAATAGCAGGTAAATGGAGGCCACACGAACCGCCATCTAGAATAGATCAATTTGTGAAAACTGCATATATGATGCGTGAATGGGTTGGTGATGATGTGGACTTGTTTTTTGATTTTCATGGGAAAATGACCCCTTCCCTAGCAATTGAGATTTGCAACGAAATTAAAGGTATGCGTCCTGGTTTTGTAGAGGAACCAATTCCTCAAGAAAACAAAGATTCGTTAGAAATTGTGTCCAGGGCTGTACCTTTTCCTATTGCTACAGGTGAGCGTTTGTTGAGCCGGTGGGAGTTTCGTGAAATATTGGAATCAAACAGCGTAGCTTTTATACAGCCCGATGTAGCACACTGCGGAGGGATATCTGAGCTGCGTCGTATAGCTAGTATGGCAGAAGTTTACTATGTTCATGTCGCTCCACACTGTGCGATCGGGCCAGTAGCGTTTTCTTCTTGCTTACAGGTCGATGCTTGTACTCCAAATTTCTTCATTCAAGAGCAAGTTGATGCCGGGTTGGGAAACGGGTTACTTCAGTCAGATTGGGTGGTTAAAGACGGATATATTGAACTACCGAAAGGTCATGGGTTGGGGATTAATATTGATCAGGATGCTGCTTGTAGAACACTTGAATTTGAGGGACCAGAACTTGGCGGAGACGAATGGTTCCATGAAGATGGAAGCGTAGCTGACTGGTAATTGTAAATCCTTGGGTAGTGTATTTGGCAATGCGATTATTGCAGGTACCAGTTAGATAAATTATATGAAATTGTATATAGTTAGACGAACTCATACTGAAATATATTATGTGAAAGGAGGTTAATTATGGCAGAATATTTTTTTCATATGGTGAGGACTTTCAAGCCAGGGCTTATTTCTATATCCGAGCTGCGGCAAGAGCTTGAAGGTATGGATTATCAGGGATATGTGACGATATCTCCAGATTCCATGACAGGAAATGATGGTGGGCTTACATCTGTAACAACTAGAATATTTTCGAGTGCTTCCGAATGGGGAATATTTGATGACGAGTTAATGGGTAGTCCTGCTGAAATGCAAGCTTTGAGGCAAAGCATAAATTCGAAATGTGTATCTGCCAAAGGTTATGCTTTCATTTCTGTTGCCGACTTTGAGAATAATACTGATATCACACCAAAATACCTTAGTAGAACATTCTTCAGGGCGAAGCACGGTAAGCAACAGGAAGTGGTCAACATTTTAAAGGAGATAAGAAATACCATTCCATCTGATCGAAATAGACCCAATATCAGTGTATTAATTAACGGCGCTAGTAATGTTGTTAGATTGGCTTTGCCTCTTCAGAGCACTGAGGCCATTGAAGGTATGTTGAACACTGTCAGCAAAATAAGTGAAAGCGAATTAGGTAAAAGACTTATTGGTTCTACGGATGGTTCTCGTAGACAAATTTCACGTTTCGTAGCAACACATAAACTTGATTAACTGGTTATTTGACTCTGGGTCGCCAATCGGATGGAAGGTCTAGTTGGCGATCTGGGGTCATATGAGTGAATAATTATTCCCGTAGCACATAATGGGGTATGTCTTCAACCGCCAATGCTCTGTTATATTCCCTGACTCTATGCTGGTTGTATGGCTTGTATGTTATGAATGTGTTTAAATCTTTAAACGATTCCTGAAAATTTTGGAGTATAGATCGTATTTCTCTATTTGCATAATCATTTCCTATTTGTATGATTTGCCCGTTTTTTAACTCAGGAGCGGCTTGGCTTATTCTCCACCACCAGAGGGCCTCTCTTCCTGAGGGTGTTTTATTTTGATTCTCATAGCATGTATAGCAAAGGCCTAACAATTTGTGTGAAGCTGACCAAGGGATTCCATATTCCTCGCATTTATGCCATTCGAATATAGTATCTAAATTTATTAATTCGTCAGGTAGAGACTTAAATTCTGATATCCAGTTTCCAATAGTTCGAATACTCACAGATACGTTTGCAAATTCTGAAAGTAAATTTTTATGTATTTCTGCTTGGGACAAACCTTTGGCAAATAATTTATATGCTTCTGTTTGTTGCTTTAGGGACCTCGTTCTTTTAGACATTTTGATTTACTCCTGAAAATTAGTAACATTCAATTATGTTATTGTTTGCATTATAAACTGATTAAAATGCATTTCATGTTATTGGAATTGCCTTTAAGTGGATTCTCATAACGTAGTTAAGTTGTTATAGACAAGGAGACGCAATACTCCTGAAACTCATAAGCGAGCTTTATTTGATGTTGTTGAATCTATTGAAACAACGGAACGATTAAATACAGAGATACCGTTGATTTACCCTGTTCATCAAGCATCAGTTGGGGAGAAAAGGTTTTCAATCTACATGGATGGGCATGAGGTATCTGGGTATTTCTCCAGATATATTTCTAGGACAATGTCCAGATTGGGGCGGTAGTATATATTAATTTAGAGGATCCAAAGTATTAATACAGGATGATAATGAAGTTGCATATCTGATTGATGCTGTTAGGTTAAAGCTAGACGGGTCTGTTTTGCAGACGTTTGATGTGTTATTTTCACAATTGCCACATATCAGAAGATTGGCATTTATTAATTAGAATTCCTTATTAATATAAAAAGGGGTTCAATAAAATATTCCAATTAATGGGATATATAGGATTTGTCTATTTGGATACCCAATCCGGGAGAATCTGGCAAATTTATCCAACCGTTATTTACTTCCGGTGGATTTTCAAATATAGAAAACTTGTGCTGGTAACTTCCGATTGGAGGATCATTTAGTAATTCTAAATATGGGGCATGATCCCAAGAAGCTACGAGGTGTAGATGAGCTATTACGCCGATGTCTCCGCCTCCATGATGTGGAACAATTTTTTTTCCATAAAACTCAGCCATTGAAGCGATGTTTAAAAGATCTGTAACTCCATCTAAAACCATACTTTCAGGTTGGAGAACATCATAAACGTTGTTCTCCAACATCGTTCTGAATTCATGAACACCCCTGTTATTCTCTCCTCCAGCTATTTGTAATGGAGTCGATTTATTAAGTCTAGAGATGTCATCGTATGAATATCTGTGTAGTGGTTCCTCAAGCCAGTAAACGCCCATGTCTTCCAGTATATCCGCTGTCTCTTTAGCCCTTTTGTAGTCCCAAATAACGCCAGGTTGCCATCGTCCGAATGATTGAGCTTGATTGGCGTCAACCATTATATCCATAGAACCCTTAACAGCTTCTTTTACTAGTTCTACAGTACGTATGTCTTCGATGATACTGTCGTGGTGTAATCTGATTTTTATAGCTTTCCAGCCATCTGAGAGAAGTGATGCTGCCATTTCAGCTCTCTCTTCCGGAGTTGATAGTACAACCATGCTAGCGTAAGGGGCCATCCTGTCCTTGTTTCCTCCCCATAGTTTATACAGCGGTTGTCCTGTTGTTTTACCGATTATGTCCCATATTGCTATATCTACGCCTGCTGTTCCCTTGTACGGGACGGTATGAACGAAATATTTAAGTTTCTTTGAAATGTGCTTTATATTGAACGGATCCTCGCCTAATACTACGCTTTTGACACTTTCCAAAATATTAATGTCCATTTTTGGTCCTATGCCGGTAATTCCTGCATCAGTTTCAACCTGAGTAAACGCCCCTCCTCCCCTACTGAAATTCATTTTCCCACCTTTGTCCCATGCAGGTTCCAGCGTCCCGATGTTTTCTTGTAACTTTAGTGGGATGATTTTGATATCTGTGATTTTTATGTTTTGGTTATTTAGCATGTGTGGCCTTGAATTATTTTAGTTTGGGAATAGCCTATCACCTTTTATAGTTAGAGTAGGTTGTAGTATTCACGTTAAAGATATTTGTGTTGAAGTATTTATATTTGGGGATTCAATCTTTGCAATAACCTGCTAATTTAGTATGTTACTGGTATCATTCCATTTGATGGGCCTATTACTGTGAAACTTTGGACTCTTATTACTGCAAAGCATGCAGAGTGTTTCAAGTTTTTGCGAGTTTTTTTATAACTCCCTATTTTCCCGGATGATTACCCTTTGGAAAAGTTAACAATAGAGGATCATAAACTTATTTAGTGTTTGGAAATAATAATATATGCCCATTGTTGAGGTTACAGATTTAACAAAAACATTTTCCAAGCTGGAAGCGGTTAAAGGTGTATCTTTCAATATCCATGAGGGAGAAGTATTTGGCTTTTTGGGACCAAATGGAGCAGGGAAAACAACCACAATTAGTATGCTTTGCACTCTTATAAGGCCGACATCTGGTTCAGCTAAATTGAACGGATACGATGTCATTCTAGACAAAAATGCGGTCAGGCGATCAATTGGTCTCGTGTTTCAAGATACAACATTAGACGATCATTTGACAGCTGAACAAAACATAATGTTTCATGCGTTTGCATATGGGGTTCCCAGAAGAACTAGGATTTCAAAAACAGAAGAACTTTTAACGATGTTAGGTCTTTGGGATAGAAAGAATGACAAAATTAGTACGTACTCGGGAGGGATGAAACGTAGGTTGGAAATAGCTAGAGGACTAGTGCACCTCCCTAAGATTCTTTTCTTGGATGAACCAACACTTGGGTTAGATCCACAAACAAGAAATAATATTTGGAAATATGTATTGAAACTTAGAGATGAACAGTCCTTGACTATATTTTTGACAACACATCATATGGATGAAGCGGAATATAGTGACAGAATATCCATAATTGATGAAGGACGTATTGTTGCTATTGATTCTCCCAATTCTTTAAAGAGGCGCGTCGATGGCGATATAGTAACAATAAAATCGAACGAGTTGGGCCGCATCATGGATAGGCTGCAGAATGTATTCTCATTAATTCCAAGATTGGAAGGTGATAGCGTCGTCGTGCAAGTTACAGATGGTGAATCGTTTATTCCAGATTTTTTGCGATCTTATGAAGGATTGATTGATTCAGTTAGTTTAAGTCGTCCTACATTAGAGGATGCATTTTTAGATCTCACAGGTAGAACCATTAGAGATGAAAGTTAAATTAAATGGGTTCCAAATTTTCATAGGAAATATCATAAAATTATGTTGAAAGAGACTTTCAGAGGGATATGGGTAGTCGCTTTTCGGGAGATACTTCATTTTACGTCTGATAAAACTAGAATATTCTCTTCTTTGATGTTTCCACTAATGTTTTTAGTGGTTTTTGGTGTGGGTTTCAGTGGCGTAGTTAATAATTTGAATGGTGAAGTTGGATTCACTCAGTTTGTTTACCCAGGAATACTTGCCATGACGGTAGTTACATCATCTTTACTTGCGGGTACGTCTATAGTTGCTGACAGAGAACGAGGGTTTATCAGAGAATTGCTTGTTGCCCCACTAAATAGGTTTGGGATAATAATTGGGAAATCACTTGGTGGATCTTTAACTGCAATATCTCAAGCATTAGTATTGCTTGTTGTCAGCCCATTTGTAGGATTAGAAGTGAGTTTGGTTCTAGTTTTGAAGTTATTACCTTGCTTGCCTTTGTTGGCCATATCAATATCAGGTCTAGGTATTTTAGTTGCGACTAAAATACGATCACAGCAAACCTTCCAAGTCATTCTACAGATAATGATTTTCCCGTTAATTTTTATTGCAGGTGTCTTTTTTCCTGTGGAAAGTGCGCCAACATGGCTTAAACTCTTGGCTAAAGTAAACCCCTTAACTTACGGAGTAGACTCTGTAAGACAAATATTTATCAGTCCTTTAATTACTGATGCCAATGCATTGACAGAATTTGAATCAATTTCCACAGGAATTGTATTATTTGGTCACGAAATGACGGTTTTTGAAGATATGCTTATCGTACTTATCTTTGGCGCGTGCTTTTTTGTGGCAGGAGTATGGTCTTTTTCCCGTACAGATGCATAACGTTGAGTTACTAGATAATGAATGAAACACATATATTGGATACGGAATGAGCAGTGGAATAGTTGATATATTAAGTTTAATTACCTTTGTGTTTCTGGGCTTGGGAGGTATTTTGATCGGGTGCTCAATAATTTTTGCATTCTTCAAACGAGCCTTGGATTTTGAATGGAAATATTTGCTGCTTAGCTTGGTAAGTTTGGTAATCGGCGTGTTTTTCTTAGGGGGATTGGTGGGTGTTTTTCCAGGTTGGCATTGGAATAGCATTAGTTGCGAACAAGAGTACCCAGGTTGGACTGAGGATAAGGGTCAGCAAGCGAGGTATGAGGAATGTGTATACGGAGACTGAAAAATATCAATCCCAAGAAGTATTACAAATGTCTTATATAAACAGATCGCTATATTTTCCCAAATCGCAGTTACGAATCATATGTATAATCGTTTTAAACCTAGTTATTCAACAGGGTGGGTTTAGACATAAATAGGAGCGCATATATGTCCCATTTTAATTCCAGACGATCAGCAGTAGTGGCTAGAAATGGAATGGTGGCTACTAGCCAACCGCTAGCTTCTCAAGCTGGTTTAGAGATGCTGAAAAATGGCGGGAATGCTGTGGACGCTGCAGTAGCTACGGCCGCTGCATTGAATGTATTGGAACCCATGTCTACAGGTATTGGGGGCGACGTGTTTGCATTGATTTGGATGGCTTCGGAAAAAAAAGTGGTCGCTATCAATGGTAGTGGTAGGTCGGCTTTAGGAGCTAATCCAGAGGATGTGAAGAACAAGGGCTATATTAGGATTCCCAATGAGGGGCCTGACGCAGCTTTCTCTGTGAGTGTCCCTGGGACAGTCGATGGCTGGCAGAAATGTCTTAGTTTGTATGGCCGCATGACTCTCTCTGATACTTTGAAACCAGCAATCAGCTACGCTGAGGATGGTTACGGGGTATCCGAGATTATTGCCAGTCAATGGAATCTTTCTGTTCCGAAATTAAAGCAAAGGCCATCTGGTGCAGAGATGCTGAAAAACGGAAAGGCCCCGAGACATGGTGATGTGATGAGACTTCCTGAATTGGGCAATACTCTTCGACGAATTGCTGAATCTGGTCCGGAAGAATTCTACAAAGGTGAGATTGCCAAGAAAATATCTGATTTCGTTCAGTCAGAGGGTGGTTGGATCACTGAAGAGGACATGTCTGCACACCATTCTGACATAGACGAGCCCATATCCATTGACTATCGCGGCGTTAAAATATGGGAATGCCCTCCCAATGGATCAGGTATCGCTGCCTTAATGGCTTTGAATATATTGGAGGGATTTGAGGTAGATTCAATGGGGCCCCAGTCGGCTGATTGGTATCATCATTCAATTGAGTCCATGAGATTAGGATATTCTGACGCTCTGCAATATGTAGCAGATCCCAGAGTTACAAATGTACCGACCCATGAACTACTGTCCAGTTCATATGCTAATGAAAGAAGGAATTTGATACACAGTAATCAGGCAATGCAGACAGTTGATTTTGGTGAACCATTTGGAAATAGTGATACCGTTTACGTCACTGCTGTAGATGGCGATGGAAATGCTTGTTCCTTGATAAACAGCCTATTCCATGGGTTCGGGTCAGGATTGATAGTTCCAGATACTGGTATAGCTTTGCAAAATAGAGGATCTTTATTTTCCTTCGACTCGTCACATCCAAATTATTTGACCGGTGGCAAACGTCCTTATCAAACCATCATTCCGGCTATGGCTACAAGAGATAATGAGATGTGGCTTAGCTTTGGTGTCATGGGAGGTTTCCAGCAGCCACAGGGGCATTTGCAAGTAATATCAAACATGGTGGATTTTGGCATGACTGCTCAAGAGACTTTAGATTCTCTTAGATTCAGTATAGATATTGAAAACTCTGGGGAAATAAGGGTAGAAGAAGATATTGACCCAACAGTTGTAGCGGAATTACGTAAACGAGGACATGATGTTGTCGTTGTATCCGGGGAGGATAGAATAATGTTTGGCGGAGCACAGTTGATAAGCCGAGACCCGCACACGGGTGTTCTGATGGGTGGTTCAGAACCTAGAAAAGACGGAGCGGCAATTGGATGGTGAGTCCCTTTATTACATAGTTACTTAGTCAGTGGGCGGTAGTATTTACTTTCAATGTATATTGAAGAGCTAAATATCAAAGTACCTATGAGTGCTGTTGCAAATGTGCATGCAATTAAAGCGTTAGATCCAAATTCATCAAAAATATAACCAGATGTGGCTGGAGCTAACGCAAACCCCCATATATATCCGAAACCCACAATTGAAGAAATCACCCCAAAGTTTGAATGTCCTAATTTCTCTGAAACAATAATCGGCTTTATTATGTTAATGATCCCAAAGGAAAATCCTTGAAGGATAAGGAAAACAACAATTTGCAAACCACTACTTTCAGAGAATCTTAGAATCACACTGGCTATTGAGAGTGCTATCCCACAAATCAAGGCTACAAGCACATTTGGGAATTGTTTTTTTTTAATTTTTTCTAACCCAACAAGCAGCATTCTACCTGTCACCTGCATTATTCCCATGCTAGCTGCAACGACAATTGATAAGTTGTCATCAAACTTTAAAGCCTCAAGGAGTGGAAGTATTTGACTCATTATCATTATGTGGTTTAAGCCGAACACTGTGAACAGTGCTGATAATCCCCAGAAAATTGGTCTGGATATCATGGGCTTCAAATAGTTTCTACTCTGATTATTAGAGACTAATGAGGTAGGTTTAAATGATTTTGCGTAATTAGAACTGCCGAACCAAAATAAAGGCGCAGAAATAAGACATAGAAGTAAGCTAAAAGTTAATACGTTTAATTGCCAGTTTGAGATAGATGTCACAATGGATGAGATTATGAAGCACAATGTAACCGATAATCCGGCAAAAAAAGTAACCATTACAATGGCTTCTTTTGACGAATTTCCATATGCTCGAGTTAACACTGCGAAGCAAGGATCATACGAACATCCACCCATCGCTATCCCTACAATTGCCCATATCGCATAGAATGACCAAATGGAATCTACTGTGGGCAATACCAATAAAGCTATTCCGCCTAGTAAAGCACTAAAGGACAAAAGATGGCGTCCAGCTCCCAAGTCGATTAACTTCCCAGATCCAATGCCTGCCAACGAGGATATTATGAGAGATATAGTTAACGCCAGGGACATTTTTGATAAATCCCACCCGAAATGGATGTTCCAATTTAACAACGAAGCAGGGAAAATATAAAAAAGGCTTGCCCAAACTATTGTTTCAGCAATTGACAAGTACCAAACTTGCTTATTCAGCCAAACAGGCTTATCTGGGTTCGTGGTCATTTAATAGAAACTCGTTAAATACATGCATTTAACGAGTTTCCCATTTCTATAAAAACTCATGTCCCCCAAGGAGTAATCGCATCTTTCAGGGATTTATAACCTTCTAAAAATCCAGGCCGTTCACCTGAATATATGGAATCAAAAGTTTCAAGGGCCTTATCCAACCATTGACGTAACTCTTCATTTTCGGGATTAGCGTCTAGGTATGCATCACGTATTAAGACAAAATGTATCCTTGGATCATATGGTCTTTTGGTGCCTCCCATGGATTCATCTCCGTCCAATAGACGTAAAAGCATTGCATCTGCAGACCCTAGTGTTTGTTCATGAATTGGTGGGCCTGACATCCTATGCATGACAGATGTCATGTCCCTACCATTACCTGTGGTGTATCCCATTTCAGCCCAGGCATTCCACATATCGATATCTTCACCAATATGTTTTGCTACGATTCCTCCAAATGCTCTAAGGGGGTCTGAAATGTCTGCAAGTAGATCAGTCAATCTGTCACCATCTAAGTCTGTAGCCAATACTATAGTATCCCGCTTTTCAATCAAATCCCAGATTAATAATCCATAGTTAGTGTCGGAAATATGTTGTTCGATTTGCCCNTCCCAATCTTCCATACCNTCTTTGAAATCACTNGGTAATAAACTTACTATATAATCTATTTTTTCNTTATGCTCNTCGTATGGGTCAACGGCATATTTTCTGCCTACTTTGAATTTGGTTCCTTGCAGAAGCCAAGAGTGCAATCCAGCGTTGATACCNTCCTCCATTGCTTGTGTGGGTTTCATCGCCACTCTGCCTAGGTGTCCNGTGTCATTTACCATTTTTAAAAACAACCTGTTTGCGTATGCCATCTGTATTGCAGGAGTATTCATTTCTGAGTGAACAATNCCTTNANTGTTAACTTCAAATTTAGGTTTGTCCTGTGAATATGGTAAGCATGGCATGCAGCGGACTACAGTTATTGGACCGTAAGGTCTTACGTTGCAATACACGCCTGCCTGCGTCCGCAAGGGGGCGTTGCCAGATTTACCGGCAACCACTACTTTTCCACCTTTACCGTCATTTACATATGCGTCACCGGCTGTTGACCACTTAATGGATGTGCATGGCATATTTCCAAACCATGAGAGTGATTCTAAATTAGTATCATGCCTGTATTGGGACCACATTGGGACGCCATAGAAAGGCAATCCCAAAATATCAGTAGCGGCAATGGTACCTAGCAATGCGTATGCATCCGTAAGGGAGTGCGCGACAGGGTTTATGCCTGAGCAGTGGTTACCGCCTTCCCAAACAATGGCGTCAGGGTATCCTGTAGGCTTTATTTCAGCGGGCTTAAATAGTTTAGATAACTCACCTAACAAATCGCCGCCATCTGCTTCTGTTTTGGCGATCGATAAAAGATCTATCATAAAGGCACCTCTTATTTTGATTTAACTGCTAGTAACAGTGATGGTAACAAATCAAACGATTTGAATCGAGTGTCCAAGGTATGAGGGTGTTAGTAATTAATAAACTAATGAATCTACGTCATGTTTTCTAGTGCAAGTCATCAATGCAATTTTCATCTGTGAGTATAATCTTTTGTGCTTGCAGGTCTTAAGTCGATATATTCAATTAAAATGCGACAAACAGATGTAGAATTATGATTCTCTTTTGATTGTGTTAACAGCCAATTTTCCGTGATCGATTACAAACTAATATTAATTTCCGGAGTGATAGTGAAGATTACAGAAGTGGAAATATCTGTTTTTGAAGTTCCTATGTATCCAGCCTTGACTGACGTAGTGGAGATAACTTCTCAAACTCAAAAAAAATGGAAGCAAAGTTTTTCTTTTAGTGGGGCTGAAGCAGTTCCAATACAGGTCATGAAAGTTAGGACAGATGAAGGAATCGAAGGAGTTAGCACTGTTGGAGATTGGCGTTACACAGAATTATCATGGCAGCAAATATTGCAACTTAGGGATATTGCAATCGGGAAGGATCCTCTTGATAAGGACTTTTTGATAGGAACTCTAGGAGTCGCCAGCAGGTTTTTTGAACCTGGTTGGATCGGAGCGTTTGACAATTGTTTATGGGATATTAGTGGCAAGTATTTCGGTCTACCTGTCGCAGAACTATTGGGAGTCAAAAAAAAGAAAGTACAAGCTTATTACAATATTTCTGGAAATTCAGAAGAGGCGCTTTTCAAGGATGGTGATCAAGCATTAAAAAAAGGATATTCCGTTTTAAAAGACCACCTTTCTTTTTCTGTTGAACAAAATTTAGAAGTGTTTAAAAACCTTAGATCTTATTTTGGGCCCGAGGTCGGCTTAATGCATGATGCAGCATTGACGAACTATACATTTAAAGAAGCTTTTAATGTTGGAGAAAGGCTAACTTTAGAAAATTACATTTGGTTTGAAGAACCTTTACGTGATCGTAACCTAAATGAATGTCGTGAATTAGTGAATTTGCTGAATATTACGGTGGCGGGTGGAGAGACACTCATGAACGAGCCTGATATTTCTAAAATATGGCTAGATCTGAATGCGTTCGACACGATGAGAGTAAATGCTAGACACGGATCTAGCAATGTATTGGATCTTGCTAATTATTGTGCTTTAAGGAACGCTAATGTTGAGCCCAATTCATTAGGTCCATTGTTTGGGATAATTCACGCCCACCTTGCATGTGCGATTGAGAATGTTGAATGGTTTGAGACTTCTCCCCCATCTAACGGCCCGGCAATTGCGAAACAAATCGGGTTGCTTAATCCTGTCATTCCCGAGAATGGATGGGTTACTTATCCTGATGGGGTTGGATGGGGTACACAATGGGACTGGGACATGTTTGAGCATGCAAGGACGGCGGTATTATAGTTTTTGTATATGAGTAGTTGGGCATTTTTAGTTCAAACTACACGTATGTCCTGCATTTTGCTGGATATATTCCACGTCCCATAAGTTGGAAAAATTAAAAGCTCTGGGACAGTGACCGTATGCCTCTTGTACTTCAAGCAGTACACCTTGCAGTATTTTAGAATTATTGTCAGGATTTGAAACTTCAATGGTCAACTTCAGTTTTTCCACTTCCTGTGATTCCAGAATTTTTGCGATACCGTTAACCCGCAAAGTTTCGTTAAGGCCGGGTATAAAAAATATCAATCCCATGTGGGGGTTATTTTCTATGTTTTGAAAGGATTGGAATAGTTTGTTGCCAGCCACATCCGGTAAAAGTAACCGTTTGTCATCTAATACTTTTATAAATCCTGGTAGCCCGCCTTTAGGTGAAGCATCACATTCTCCTTTGAGATTAGATGTTGCCATTACGACGAATGGGGACTGATTTATGAACTCTTTATGGGATTCCTTTAAGTACCCAACTACCTTACCCGCAGCTTTACCTTTTGGAAAACCAAATTTACGTGTGAACGAGTTATCAAAATTTTGGGATATTTGTGATTGAGCCATTCTATAGATTCCCTACGTGAGATATTTTTAGTTTGGTCTGATTGCCGAATTCTAACATGATTATTTTTAACTATAGGAACTAGAAGTCATATGTGGTTTGCTGTATTTTTAGGTGTCTATATATATCAAACGATAAGTAGGTTACCGTGTTCTATGAATAAATTTAATGATCCGATCACTTTTCCATGTGGTATCACAATGAAAAATCGATTTATGTTGGCTCCATTGACTAACTCTCAGAGTCATGAAGATGGCACTTTATCAGATGAAGAATTTAATTGGTTAGTTATGAGAGCNAAGGGTGATTTCGGCCTGACAATGACTTGCGCNTCTCATGTTCAAGCCAATGGACGTGGCTTTCCGGGTCAACTTGGTATTTTTGGTGAGGAACATATTGAAGGGCACAAAAGGTTGGCAGAAGCAATAAACAGTGAAGGTAGTATCTCAGTTGTCCAGNTACATCATGCTGGAATGAGGTCACCAGCTGATTTGATTCCNGGCATACCAGTTAGTTCTTCTCCTANTGAAGACGGNANNGTTAGGGGCTTGACTAATTCAGAGGTTAAGTTATTAGTTAGTGACTTTGTNAACGCTGCGGAGAGGGCCAAAACTGCTGGGTACCATGGTGTGGAATTGCATGGAGCTCATGGTTATATAATATGTCAATTTTTGAGTTCNGAGATTAATAATAGGGACGATGAATATGGAGGCAGTTTAGAGAATAGGGCTCGAATTCTTNTTGAAATGATAGATGGGATCCGCGCTAAATGTGGGTCTAGATTTCTTATTGGAGTTAGACTTTCTTCAGAAAGGTTCGGAATTAAATTAGCTGAAACTAAGCAGTTATGTGAGCGACTTGCAAAGGATAAAAAGATAGATTTCCTAGATATTTCCTTGTGGGATAGTTTTAAATATCCTGAGGAAAATGAACACAAAAACAAAACACTTTTGGATCACTTTGGTGACATGGACACAAATGATGTATTGACAACGGTTGCCGGGAAAATAATGACTGGGCAACAAGTAAAGACGGTATTGGAAGCCAATATAGATTTCGTCGCAATAGGTAGGGCTGCTATATTGCATCATGATTTTCCTAAGAAAGTTATTGGAGATCCCAGATTTGAATCAATTGAAACCCCGGTTAACGAAAGATATCTATCTTCTGAGGGATTAAGCCCAATTTTTATCAGTTACATGAAGAATCGATGGGATGGGTTTGTATCAGATTAATCCTTTACTTGGACTGGTCTTGCTACATTGTATCCTTGGAGTTATATTAGCCTGCTTCATTAAAATTTGTGGTAATCTCTCATTAACTACTTAGGAATCATATAAGGCAAACAAGGAGAATATATATGGCTGGAATATCCAAAACCGTTGTCAGTCTGCACCCTGGAAAAATGGAAGAAGTCACAAAATATATTGACTCTCAAGCTGGATTAGTTACTGAATTGGAAGGAATGGTTGGGTTTGCTGTGGCAGTTACAGGAGAGGACGAGATAACCATAATTGGGGTATATGAAAGTAGCAAGGACGCTAAAGCAGCTTCAGAGACTGTTCAAAAAGTTTTCGCTGGAGCGGCATCCTTTATGTCAGCTCCCCCGGAAAGAGGAGTTTACTCAGGGGTTTGGTTTTCAAGTTAAGTCAAACCTCTAATAGAATTCCCATAAAATTGACCTAATTTCTGCAAAGCTTTTAATAGAATATGCTGTAATTATTATCCTCCCGTCTTTTTGTAAATTACATCAAGATGAGACTGGGAAGGAAAATAAAATATGAGCCAACAAATTAATAGTTACTTGATAGATGTTACTGTTCCCAGCGTTGAACTTTTAATCAAAAGTGAATCCGGTTTGACTGACGATATGGTGTTGGACGAATTAAGGCATGATCTGGTAAGACGCATGATAGATGGAGAAATCCCATTTGTTTATGAACTGAAAAATATCTACACAGATAGCCCAAAAGAAAAATACGATGAGTCAAAAACATACGGGGACTTACCTGACGGGTTCGACCCATTGAAATTTGATAATGACAGACTGCTATGACAATGTAAGTCATTCTTTTTTTCGAAAAGACTTTGGCGACTCCTCAATATATCATCCTACAATTCATTCCAAAGGTCCTTGGGCCGCAGATATGTTACACGGCCGTGTAGTTTCTGGGCTCATATCATATGTGGCTGAACAAAATCTCAAGGGGCGAATTAACACATCAGGATGGCAGGTATCTAGGATAACGGTAGACATGTTTAGGGCAGCGCCAATGCTTCCCCTCTATGTTGACGTCAACTATCTTCGTACCGGTAGGAGAATTCAAGTATTAGAGGTTGAAATTAATATAAATCCTAATGGGAATGAAAAAGTTTTAGTAGCAAAGGGAACAGTAATAGCTTTAAAGAAAAATATGAACCCAGTTGAAAAGGTCTGGAGCCCGGATGTGTGGGATGTGGAATATCCAAAAGATTCCATTATCTGTGCGACCGAGAGAGGAAGCTCTTCGTCAAGTGAAAAAGTTCCCATTTGGGATACCGTTAACATCACTGACGGCAAAAACGAATATAGCAGTGATAATAGGATCATCCGTAATTTTGGCGTAAGAAGAGCCTGGATTCGGGAGAAGATGAATTTGGTGGCTGGCGAATCACCTAGTCAGCTGGTTAGGGTGGCTCAAGTGGCTGATATAGCGAACCCTTTGGCCAATTCCTCTGAATATGGGTTACGCTACATAAACGCTGACATTACACTTTATTTGAATAGAGATCCAATTGGACAGTGGATTGGTGTGGAAACTTTACAGCATGGATCCACTGATGGAATAGCATTAGGTGCAATAAATATTTACGATCAGGAAGGCCTAGTTGGAATTTCCACGGTATCGGGATTGGCTCAGCTGCCTTCAACGTAACCATCCCGCCTAGGGTTTTCTCCACCCGTATATTTATAACAACTTCGGTCTTTGAATATACCTTGCGCTCCCTTGAAGGAATAAAAAAATCTCCTAGTTTCGAGATGTCGTGATCCTTTTTTGTTTTGGATGAGAGAATTTACTCAATAGATGTGGAGCTTATTTTTCATGCTCCCAGATATTTCTAGTTCCTATGTCAACTCCCCCATCGACAGCAAGGTTTTGCCCAGTTATCCAACTTGATTCATCTGAACCTAAAAATAGAGATGCGTACGCGATATCTTGAGGATGTCCAGTGCGTGCTAAGTCAGAAGCTGCGGGTTGTACTATCCCATCTGGAAGTTTACCNCTAAACAATCCCGCAGATATTATGTTCACGCGTATGTTGTCACTATAAAANTCTCTCGCTAGACTCTGAGACAGGCCTATAATTCCCGATTTGGCAGCACCGTAAGAGGCATTTCCTTCTTGCCGAACACTAAAGCTCGCTGCGACCGCTATGATCGANCCTCCGCCCTGAGCTTTCATATGTGGCCTGACCGCCTGAGATAAGTTAAATAGACTATTGAGGGTGTTGTCAATCGTTGTTTCCCAAAANNTCTCGTTAACGTCTTCAAATTTGCGAGTAGGATCAAAATTACCACCAGCCGCTGAATACAATATATCTATTTGGCCAAATTCATTGATTACATCCTGAACTACTGATTCCGCCTCCGATTTTGTGGATATATCACCTGGAATAGATAAAGCCTCACCACCATTGGNTCTGATTCTGTTAGCGGTTTCTTCAATACTATCTGTTGTTCTCGCAGTTAGTGCAGTTTTCGCACCTTCCTGTCCGAATAATAAAGCTGTTGCTCGTCCCATGCCCTGTCCTATNCCAGTTAATAATGCTACTTTGTTTTNAAGTCTCATGATTTTCCTTTTAANGGATTTTGTAGATCTTAATTCCTGTATATNACACGTANTAAGCTACCGCAACTATACCAAAATTTGGTGAGTTTAATTATTTATAACTGGATTGTNTGAAATATTTTCTTATATTAACTATCATAAANATGGATAATTATCATTGNATTAGTTAGACTTTGTTTGCANGTGTATAACGATGACTTAGAATGCACAGATGATATTTGGTCGTGCTTCATACACTAAAGATATGGAGGTTATTAAATATGAAATCAGATAGAGACCAGGTGGCACATTTAATGCGAAGGGCTGGGTTTGGTGCTACTGCTGCTGAGTTAGATTATTTCACTAAAAACAAGGAATACAGTGAGATTGTTGATGACCTTGTCAACCCTCAAAGATTTCCTGAAATAGATCAAGCTTATCTTGATAGGTACTATTTTCATGAGAATATGCCGGGGTATGTAACTAAGTGGTTGTTTAGAATGCTAAACAGTCAAAGAGTATTGCAAGAAAAAATGGCTTTGTTTCTTCATCACGTTCTGCCCGCTGCCTATAGCAAATGTGAACATGGCCCGGCCTTGTTCAATGAAATAGATATGTTCAGAAGTGTTGGCCTAACAAATTTTAAGACAATTCTCCTGGAATTATCGAAAGATCCGGCTATGATCTACTGGTTAGATAATAACGAGAATCACGAAGGAGAAATAAACGAGAATTACGGTAGAGAATTGCTTGAACTGTTTTCCATGGGTGTTGGTAACTACACTGAAGATGATATTAAAAATGCTTCAAGAGCTTTTACAGGTTGGACATTCACACAACCAATTCCGATATACCCNCAAGGTCATTTTGTCCCAAAATTTGAATTCAGATCAGATAGGCATGATTATGGGGATAAAACATTTCTTGGCCAGAATGGGAAATTTAATGGGGAAGACATAATTGATATTATTGTTAAGCAACCTGCCACTGCGAGATTTGTATGTCGTCATCTATCCAATTTTTTTGTGGAAGATGAACCGCAGGTGCCTGCATGGGATATAGAACCTCCACACCATCCTGAATTGGTTGACCACCTTTCAAGNGTGTTTTTGGAATCTGATGGGAATATGCGGGTGGTATTGTCAAATTTGTTTAATTCTGAGGAGTTTAAGTCAGCATATGACAGGCCNAAAGTAAAGAGTCCTACAGAATTGGTTGTTGGGGTTTTACGTCAAGTTGGGACGTACAGGGATGTCAGGCCTGGNTTAGAGAATTATTTAGGTACAGTAAAAGTTATGGGACAAGAATTATTGAATCCGCCGACCGTTGAAGGCTGGCATACTGGGCAAGAATGGATTGATTCTGGCACATTGAGTGAAAGAATNAATTTTGCCTCATCTGAATTTGGCAANATTGAAAATCCTGGAGTAAAGGACATAATCCAACGTGTGGGCTCTTTGGATAATGATCCTGAGCAGTTGGTTGATCGCTGTCTAGATGTCTTAGGAAATATAAAAGTGACCTCTCAGACTCGTCAGGAATTAATGGAATATATTGAAATATTGAAAAAACAGGAAGATTCTGTAACTAGCGCAGATTTAATACAAATGGTTGTGTCCACAGTTGATTATCAATACGCATGATGTGAGGCAAAATTAAGGAGGCCTTTATATGGTGAACCAATTAAAAGAAAAAGTTTTGGTGGTTATACAACTTACGGGCGGAAACGATTTTGTGAATACAATTGTTCCCTANACAAATGAACATTACTATGACGCCAGAAAGAAGGTTGTCATTAAGCCTGATGANGTCTTACCGATTAATGATACGTTGGGGTTCAATGGGAATGCTGGGCCTCTTAAGGAACTTTATGACAATGGGAAAGTTAGTATTGTCCAAGGCATTGGATATCCGAACTCAAACAGATCTCATTTTAGAGGTATGGACATAATGCACACCTGCGAACCAGATATCGTAGGTACTGAAGGATGGCTGGGATTGGCTGTTCGTGAAATTGATCCGAAACAAGAAAATGTTCTCACAGGCGTTAATATCGGGAGGGGTCTTCCCAGGGCGTTGTCAGTGGCAGGAGTTCCCATAACATCTGTTGGGGATATAGANGNGNATGGTGTNCTAAACGACAAAGAAAAAACACATATACGTGATCAATCTATCCAATCGTTTAAAAATATATATAGTCAGGCGATTGGCATGGGNCCGGTTTCTGAATATATCGGAAAGACNGGAATGGATATATTAAAAGGCGCTGATTTATTGTCTAGCGTGGCAAGTAAGTACGATTCATCAGTGGAATATGCAGACAACTCAATAGCTAAGAGTTTAAGGGACGTGGCCAGAATACATCTATCTGGGTTGGGGACACGGGTATTTTATACGAATCATGGTGGGTACGATAACCATGCGAATGAACTTTTAACTCATCCTGGGTTAATGACTGAGTTGGCCGGAGCTATATCCGATTTTATGGACGATTTGGAAGAGCATAACGCGGCCGAAGAAGTTGCAATACTAGTCTTTACTGAATTCGGAAGACGGATGCGNGATAATGGCAGTGGTACAGATCATGGTTCTGGAGGTGGAGCTTTTATAGTTGGGAAGAATGTGTCAGGTGGACTTTATTCTGAATATCCTTCCTTAAACCCAATTGATTGGGAACACGGTGAGGATCTAAAACATACGATAGATTTCAGAGGTGTATACGCAACNATGTTGGAACAATGGTTAGGTATAGAAGCTAGACCTATAGTTAAGGGTGAATTTGAGCAGATATACCCTTTTGTCAATTAACTCGCAAGGAGATTTGTATTATGGCTCGACCAGTTGGATTACTAAGNGCGGGATTTCCATATCTTAAAACCTTGGGTATGAGGAGGATAACTAANTTTCCTTATGACGTTGCCTTCGGAAAAGATGACGTTATTTATGTACTTTTGCGTACCGCTGGGGTGGCTCAGATTAGAGTATGGACATTTGATGATGCAGAACAACTGACAGATGATCTGGTAAGTATAGGCGACTACGGAAAGGAAGATGGGCAATTTGAGTGGCCCGTGCAAATAATTACAAATGAGAATGACCAAATACTCGTGAGCGATGAGGCAAATCATAAAATATCGATTTTCGATCCAAATGGCCAATTTGTAAGCAGGTGGGGTATAGCTGGGTCCGGGAAAGGGGAATTTCTTGGTCCAGCAGGCATGGCATTCAATCCTAAAGGTGAACTTTTAGTTGTGGATGCAAAAAATAATAGGATCCAGAGTTACAGCCCCAGTGGCGAATTTATATCTGAATTTGGGAGTGAAGGGGAAGCTGTGGGAGAGTTTAAAAATCCCTGGGGTATCCATGTTGATGAGAATGGCTTGGTATATGTAGCAGACTGGGGCAACAACAGGATACAAATATTATCTCCAGATGGTAACCCTGAATTTGTTATTGATGGTGCTANTCCTGATGGTTTAACAATAAAANATCCAACCGGTGTAGCAGTTGATGNTCACGGAGATATTTACATTAGTGATTGGGGAAACAATAGGGTGTTGCAGTATGACNCCAATGGCAGGTATGTATGGAGGTTTTTAGGAGATGCAAGCTTGTCAAGGTGCGCCAGAAATTATATGTTGACNAATGCTAGATCCAATAGAATTCGAGAAATGTCNAACTTGGAAGAAGAAAAATATCTACGGTTTCCGACATCGGTAAGNATAGACAAAAAATTTAGATTATGTATAGCNGATCATCATNGNTACAGATTACAAGTTTACCAAAAAGAAGCTATAGAGCTTGACGAAAATACCATTAGTGAACCACTCAGAAATCCAACGTTGAGTGTCAATTAGATCATATCAAGAATATCTAATGTTGCTCTATACTCGCCGATAGCGCCCCTATATCAGTAAAATACAGGCACCCCATATAAGCATACCTACCCCTGATGACCAACTGATCCATTCGGCTTTCGGAGCCATTTTTTCGATAAGTACAAACAAGGATAATACTGCGATCCAAACAAGATTCATGACACCGAGAACAAACAACAGTCCCATCAATAGCCAGCAACAANCTAGNCAGTAAGTTCCATGCTCAATCCCCATTCTAAGAGCACCTCGGGTTCCGTCTTTCCAATTCGTCATTAGAAATCCCATTGGGGTCCTGCATTTGGTCAAACATGCTCTTTTGATTGGTGTGAATTGAAATATTCCTGTAGCTATCAGTAAAATTCCACCTAACACATTATTAGTTGATTCTCCCATCATTCCCGACATTAACGAATTTGAATGAAGTATGTAGTTTGTGGCTGTAGCTAACACGGAGAATAAAGTCCATANAATTACATACCCGAGTACAAAAATCCCAGTGGAAAGGTAAGAATCACCCGTATTTGAGTTTTGTCTTTTAATTCGGTCGAAGACTAAAATCATTGGAGATGCGCTCGGAATCATCATTCCTATCATCATAATCGACCACATTATGAACATGGTTAGCCATTCATTAATTCCCCAAGGCATGGGCATATTGGGCTTCATGGCAGCCATACCCATGCTATTATCGCGCATGTCAGAGGACATACTCATATTGGGCATATTGTTTGAGATATAGAAAAGGTAAATCCAAGATACACACACTAGGGCTAATAGAACGATTACTATTGCTATTTTATCCTTAGTCCTTCCACCACCCGTGCCTAGTGAATTAAGCATTCTATATTAATGATTTTATTAGACCGAGTACTTGAAGTTGGACTGATAACCGTTGTTTCCTGAAATGTCCCACTCGATACCATGGTTTTCATATTTATTGATTATTGATNTGGANACAACCATTGGCTCGCCAGGTGTAGCATCCAAAGGAGCGCCTGAAATAAGAACATCTTGCCCGTCGAATCCNTCTATTGCTTCAATTGAAGCTTCAGCAACGTTTTCAATTTTAACGCTTCGTTTTTTTCCATCAGTGGCAAATTCAATACCTGTACTCTCAACNCCAATTATTTCACTGATGAACCCTGATAATAGTTCAAAGATGCCGCCGCTCTGCCCAGAATATATTTGTTGTAATGCTGAATTCTGCTGTTCACTGGCTTTGTCATCAATATAAAGCGCTACTTTCCAATTTCCATCTATCATGTTTCCCGGACAGTTCACAGCGAGGGCGACTTTTAAACCTGCGAGGTCAGTACCATCGAAATTGCCTGTNTTTATATCCCATGCAAGTAAAGCTTTACAATCACCGTCATCGCTATTAGGTGGTGTTAAGAAAATGCATGGACAAGCAACAGCACAGTTACACGATTCAAAATAAGCACCCTCAAGGTTCCATTTAGTTGCTGTTGTCATCATTGACTCCTGTGATTACCNTACCTACATTTATTANACTAAGCTAAAATAACACAATTTAGTTATGTTGCGATGGTAATAGACACTATAGAATTTGTAAAGACTCCTAAATCACAAAGATTCTAGTAAGACAAGTAATATTTTTGATTCCTAACAAAAGAAATTCTTAACTAGTCGATTCGGTGTAAGTTGATGGTGAAAACGCGGTTACCGTGGAACACTATATCAGGTAAAATTTATAATGATTTTTAATGGTTTGCATTTAGTAACCAAGATGCAATATTATGTCGCTATGCTGTTGACTATTTCAGTCTTTATCCGCAAAGGTTGTTGTCGCGTCAAATTAGGTGGGGGATAGAGCAGCATCTAACATAGAATAAGCTTAGGTAGCCCCCACTAAAGTGGNTTTTTTTTTTAAGGAGGAGATATGGCTTTACAAATTGGAGACAAAGCACCGAACTTTAAAGCCAATACTACTAACGGTGAAATAAGTTTTCATGATTGGTTAGGTGATTCATGGGGAGTTTTCATGTCACATCCAGCAGATTTCACACCTGTTTGTACTACTGAAATTGGTAAGGTAGCAAATCTAAAATCTGAATTTAAAAAAAGAAATGCCAAGCCATTAGTCGTGAGTGTAGGAACTAAAGAAGGGTTAACTCCTTTGGAATCGCATCGGGCTTGGATAAAGGATGTGAACGAAACCCAGAAGGCGCACGTCGATTTCCCGCTGGTTGAAGATCCAGACAAAGATATAGCCAACTCATACGGTATGATTCATCCTAATGCAAATGATACTTTGACTGTACGGTCGGTTTTTATAATCGGTCCAGACAAAACGATCAAGTTGATTATTTCATATCCAGCCTCTACTGGAAGAAACTTTGTGGAGATATTGAGGGTGTTAGATTCGTTACAATTGACTGCAAATTATCAAGTAGCGACTCCAGCCGATTGGAAATATGGTGAAGACTGTATTGTAGTACCCGCTGTTCCAACAGAAGATATACCGACTAAATTCCCTAAGGGTCATACTATAGTTAAAGAATACTTAAGGACGACACCGCAGCCGAATATATAGAGATTGCTAATCGGATTCTACCTTAAAGTATTTCAGTGTCTAGTTTTGTAGGCATAAATTCTTTACGGCTCAGAGGCTACTAAGAATACCAGAATGTGCGTATACCTAGCAGTTAATATATCATCACAATATATTGCAAGGAGTGGTGATGTCTAGTTTAAGTCGAAAATCATTGATTTCTAAAATTCGTTCTGGTGAAAGCCTCAGGGGAATAAATTTGACGGATTGTGATTTGAGCAATGCAAATTTATATCGAGTAGATCTTTCTGGGGTTGATTTAAGTGGTAGTAGTTTAGCTGATTGTAACTTGAGAGAATCCTCGCTGAGAGAAACTAATCTTTCAGGTTGCGATTTAAGTAGAGTTGATCTACGAGGATCAGACGTAATGAGAGGAGACTTTTCCAATTCCCAAATAAGAGGTGCTGACTTTCGATTAGCAGACCTCAGAGGCGCCGATTTTAGTGGGTCCAATTTAAGAAGAGCAAATTTCAGCGGTGCTAAACTTGTCAATGCTAATTTTAGCGGTTGCAACATTCAGAAGACGGATTTTATGGGTGCTGACTTAAGTGATTCCAACATGAGTGGCACAGAATGGGAAGAAACTTATTTCGTAGGGGCCAATCTGACAGGTGCTACATTACCAGATACTAAGTAGGTGAAATAAAAAAAACATGAGAGTTAGCGAAAACATTTATAACATGCATATTGATGATGGAGCACCCTCCCATCCTGGCGGGAGCAACAATTTTTTTGTAGGTGACCCCAAAAAAGAAATGGTTCTAATAGATACTGGGGATTATCAAAGAGAATGGACGAAATCTATTTTGGATTATTACACAGACCTCGGTTCACCTCGAATAATTGGTATTTTGATAACTCACGGGCATTCCGATCACATTGGAGGACTTGATAGGTTACAAGAAAAATTTAAATGTCCTGTCTTTTGCCATCCAGAGTTATCTGGCAAATTAAAGATGCTACTAGGAGATCAAGAGGCTGTAAAAAATTTGTCTCATTTCCAAAAGTTGTCTGTAGCTGATATTGAACTTCAAGTTTTGTTCACACCTGGACATGAAATAGACCACGTTTGTTACTATCTTAAGTCAGATTCTGTTATGTTCACTGGAGATAGTGTATTGGGTGCTAGCTCCACCTCGGTTCGTCATCTTTCTTCATATTTGTCTTCGCTGAAGCTCATTGCGTCATATCCTCACGAAACAGTATGTCCGGCACATGGGCCTGTCGTTCCACCTCCAAGAGGTTCAGGGTTGGTTGAATGGCAATTGAACCATAGACTAAAAAGAGAAGAACAGATCCTAGACGTTCTCAGGAAAGGCTTCAGTACAGCTTCAACAATCACCTCAGAAATTTATCCAAGAGACTTATCTGATAACCTAAGGTTTACAGCACAACGTAATGTTGAAACTCATTTGGAAAAATTGGTAGAAGATGATGTCCTGTCTCAAGAAGAGTCGGTTTATTATTTCACTGGGAGTTAACCGAAGAAAAATAAATCTTCTGGCTCGGGAGCTTCCGGTATAAGATTTTGAGACACATTGTAATCTATAAAAGTTCTGATGGTTTCCCGAGTTTCCGAAAAGTTGTAGTTTAATGGATTATTTCCAACAATTTTGGAGAAATCCATCTGAGAGTGGTCTAAGTTGTCTTTACTCTTTGTTGTTGAAACGAATCCTGACAGATATGTTGATCGAGCTCTGGTGAAAGTCTCTATTATATCCGAACCTAGCCAAGGATGTTCGTGAAGCAATTCATTTTTTACTACTAACAAGTGACTTATTGGGTATATATTATTTTTGGAGTACCAATCATGATCTAGTGAGCTGGCATTAGGGAATAACGGGATTATGTCATTTGATCCATTCGGAGGGGCTCCGATAACTGCATCTACTTCTCCATTGGATAGCATTTGATACAAATCGTTAGTTTCTGACTCTATAACATTACCTGGTGACTTAAACTCTTTTACATGCTCGTCACCTGATAGTACCCATGTGATTGAATCAAGGTCCAAACCATGGTAATTAGATAGAATCCCTCTGCTCCACACTCCAGGCGTAAATGTATAGCTTCTAACCCCTACCCTTTTCCCTTCCAGATCTTTCACATTCGTAATATTGGAGTTCTTATGACGGATCATACCTGAATGATAAAATCCTCTTGTAAGAAAAATGGGTAATGCCGTGAAAGGTTTCTGATAGTGGCGAGAGCAAATATATGTCGCAAAAGCCATCTCAGCGATATCGAATTCCAGATTCCTGACCATTCTTCTAAAAATCATAGGAACTGGGCTAATATCCACATGCTTCATGTCAAATCTATCTGAGTGTATATTGCCATTCTTAATCTCTGAAGTATGACCGTATTTTGCAATTGCAGTATTTAATACTAACTTAGACATTTACCTATCCTCATATAGTGAATTGGATTCTGACCGGTAGGTTACCTAAACCACTCACTCTCACAAGCCTCATCAGGCCATAGAAAGTCATAACCAGCTTTTAATGCGTATTGGCGATCCAAATCTTCCCGGTCACCTATATGGCAGTAAGCATCGGCTAAAAATTTCCCTTTTACGTCTGAGAGCATATGTTTTGAAGTGACGAAGTCAACTTCAATATTATGTTTTTTCCAGATGGCCCGCTGCGCACTTAATGGTCTATCAGAACAACTTCCAATGATGAATCCTTTTGCTTTAACTATTCGGACCATGTCCATCGTTAGAGGACCTGGTGGGTCACCAACTTCCAATGTGCCATCAATATCAAAGCTTACTAGTTTCATCAATTTACCCACTTAAATAATTTCGTTTTACAGTCTATGAAACCCAACAAGTTTAATTTGGTGTGGCACTCCAAACTGTATAGTTTCCTCCTAATGGCATTGGACCTCCTGAAACAGCTATCTCGGGCTTTACTCCGGTAACTTGCCTTTTTCCTGCACGGCCTTGTATTTGCTGTATAGTGTCCGTATGCATCCAAAACCTACTTCTTCCACTACCTATGTTCCCACCACTCGGAGAAACAGGATTTGGGCCTTCAATGCTAATGTCTGTTTGGTAGAAATCTAATGCATCGCCAAAGCCAATTCCTCGGTACCCTAATCCTTCAATATGAAATTGGTGGAATTGAGGAAATCCGTCATACATATTTTCAAAGGATAGATCCGCGGCTGTTATTCCTGCACCTTCATATATTTTTCTGGCAGTACTTGCAGTCTCAGCTTCTACTTCGTCAAGCGTTGGAGTAATACTTCTAGGGACGGCATTGCTTGAAGCATGATTGAGAATGTAAACAGGTTTCTGTTTCATGTCTCTAGCTCTTTCGCCTGTAGTAATTAGGTAGGCAGCCGCACACATTATTGGGATATCGTTGTCGAATAAGTTAGCCGGTTTGGCTATCCATCTCGCGTATTCATAATCTTCGGCAGTGAGTTCTTCTGGTCTGTGTTGTGCCCAATATCCTTCTGGAAACATAAGTCCATTTCTTCTGGAATTGGTCATGAATGGAGCCATCATATCGTGAGATTTCCCGTATTTTCTACAATATTCGGCAAACTGTAACGCGGTTCCATAGCATGCTGGTGCTCCCCAAAGATTTTTAATGGCAGCTGTACCTTGTATTGCATCAGCTGCATTCGCTCCGCCCTGATAGTATCTGCCCTCTAAATTGTGCCAGGCTTTGAGTACTAAGCATGTGTGTGTTAATCCGTCGCCAACAGCTTGAACGGCGACGTTCAGGGCATTTGACATGCATCCAGGCCCATACATTCCGAACTTTATGCCTGTAAGTTCAGGCATGTTTTTGATAAGCCACTCATTACTTAATTTGGCTATCCCGTCTAAATGGTCATCAGTTGTGTTGAATGAATTGACTACATCCATAGGAAGCGGTTTGTCATCCGGCCAGAAAGCACCAGTCGTAGTTACAGGTACAGTTACTAAACCATCAACCTGATCAGGCGATACTCCTGCGTCCTCAATAGCATTTCTAAGAGCAAGTATGCTGAGGGCTCCTACGGAAGTTTCTGGCCTGCCGTCCCATCTTCTATCTGTTGGCGAGTGCCCGACACCAACAGCGGCAACTTTACCTCTATGTTCCCATATTCCCATCCCTTCATCATTTCTATACATTGAATCCGGAGCATTTTTGGTTGTCACTTTAGGTCCCTTTTATATAAACATAAATTGATAAACTGATCTTGATTGGGACATTAGTTGACTACTTCCCATTCAGGGATCATCTGACCGTTCGGGGATTTTTCAAATATAACTTTGACTTGTGCCCCAACCGGAACTTCGTCTGGTTCAACGCCAGGAAGGTGGGAGTACATTTGTATGTCAGGGTCGTCTTCCAACATTATTACTGCGACGTTAAAAGGTTGATCCTCTTGTAATAATCTGACTGGGCAATCATATACAACCCCATAGTTGTATATTTTCCCTTTTCCGCTCATCTCTTTCCATGCNAAGTTTTCTTGAGAATCACACTCAAAACATGTGGGTTCAGGCGGGTGTTGTAGTCTGTCGCAGCTGTTACAATTTTGGACTACAAGTTTTCCCTCATTGGCCGCTTCCCAAAAGGGCCTGGATAGTTCATCAGGTATAACGCCTTGTTTCAAATCAGATACTCCTTTTGCAATGAGTTTAAGTATTGATTACCAGTGGTTTTGGGCCACNTTATCATATACTTTAGCCAGTGAATAATCACCATAACTCAATGCCTATNTANATGTCTATTTAGCGATAGCATTAAAATACATAGTTCNATTGGGATATGGAACATNATTTGGAGGAATAAAATAAGTTTCACTGAAGCGATCAAATTAGGATTCAAAAAATATTTTATATTTANCGGCAGGGCTCGTCGGTCNGAATTTTGGTGGTGGGCGTTATTTTCTTTTGCGGTGCAATTTCTATTCTCAATGATGTTGCAGATAGTTAATTACTTGGATTTGTCAGGGTTTCAGAAAAACATGNACGTCGNCATTGTCACTTCAGGGTATTTGGTTTCTCTTGTTCTTTTNNTTCCAACTCTTTCAGTGACATGNAGAAGACTCCATGATATAGGGAAGAGCGGGTGGTGGCAGTTGTACATAGGTGTTGCTATCGCATGTAGTTGGGGTTTGTTTTTTGCCGGAGTTATTGGGTTAATTATTGTTGAAATATTCGCCGATACACCTGTGCTTTACATTCCATTGTGGGCTTTAATATTAGTTGCTATAACTCTTAGTGCAGGTCTTTCTATACGTTGGATAACTTGGTTGGCCCGAGATAGCGATGATTTACCCAATAAATATGGGTAGGTCTTGTATATTTACTGGTTTAACACTCTTGTAGGGTTACCGCGAGTAAAGTTATGAATGCAATCTATTATGTCTGAGTAAAAAATTTCGTAGGTTTCCTTCGTGACGTAACCTATATGAGGAGTAATTATTAAGTTGTTGAGTGACATGAACTCATGCTGTTTGTCTAGTGGCTCTTCAGAAAATACATCTATCGCGGCTCCAGCTATTTTTTCTGATTTCAAAGCTTTATACAATTCACGTTCGTCAATAATAGGGCCACGAGACGTGTTAATTAAAAAGGCAGAATTCTTCATGAGTGCGATTTCTTTCTTTCCAATTAAACCTTTGGTTCGATCGCTGAGAACTGTATGTATTGAGACAAAGTCCGATTCCATCAATAATTGTTCAAGGGTTCTTAGAGTAGCTCCCACCTGCGCCGCCCTATCTTGTGTTAGGTTATGGCTCCAAGCAAGTATATTCATACCGAATGCTTGTCCAAATTCTGCTACTTGGCTACCGAGTTGTCCAAGACCAATAATCCCTAAAGTTTTTCCTTTCAGACCTACACCAATTCTTTTTTGCCATTCGCCTTCTCTTAACTTGTTATTTTCATATGTAATATTTCTTGCCACATCCAAAATCAACCCCCATGCCAGTTCAGCAGTTGGATACGGCAGGCCACGAGTTCCACTGACAATAATATTTAGGTCTGAAGCTGCATTCATGTCAATTGATGCATTTCTCATGCCTGTTGTCACTATCAACTTCAAATTAGGGAGGTTAGTCAGCACATTTTTTGTGATTGGTGTCCTTTCGCGCATTACACATAAAATGTCGAAATCTGTTAAGCGTTTTATTAATTCTTTCTCGTCACTTATGTGATCTGTAAACACAGAAATTTGGTGTGAGGACAGTATAGAATTCCAATTCGCCATCCCAAGAGACACTTTTTGATAGTCATCAAGTATGGCTATTTTGTACATTTGACCAATCTTTCTATATTTACTACTCAAGAACACCAATTTTCTCTTTCTTTATCAAATCCCAGTCAATTTGATATCCGAGACCAGGTTCAGTTGGAGCGTGAACCATTCCCTGGTTATCAAATTTGATATCTTCAACCAGGCCGTACATGAGTGATCCTGTACAAGGGAAATATTCGAAGAATTCACAGTTTGGAACGGCCATTGTAACGTGTAGATTTGCAACATTATTAAGGGAATTGCCACCGTGATGTATCTCACATTTCATATTGAACCCTTCGGCTAAATTACATAGCCTGACCAATGGGGTTATTCCACCTGTAATAGCCACGTCTCCTCTAAGGATGTCTGTAGCATATTCCGTTATCCATTGAGTCATGCCATAAAGCCGACCAGGTGCGAATTCAGTGGACATTATTGGTATGTCTAATTTTTGGTGTAATTTTTTGTAGTTGTATAAATCTTGTTCAACAAGTGGGTCCTCATACCAATAGAATCCGAGATCTTCGACAGCTTTACCTACCCGAAGCGCGTCTTCGTATTGATAAGCCCACATAGAGTCCATCATTAATTCCATGTCGTCCCCTACTGCTTTTCTCACCTCCTCGGATATTTCTATATCATACATAGGCCTCCCATGAGGATGTAGTTTATGAGCTTTCCAGCCCATTTCTTTAAATTTGACAGCTTCATCAGCATATTCTTCTTTGGTGTTATGAAAAGCTGTGCTTGAGTAAACCGGTACGGAGTCTTTACATGTTCCTAACAACCTATGAATGGGTTGGCCCGCAGTTTTACCATTTATATCCCAAAGACATATGTCTAAAGCGCCAATCACATATGTTGATACGGATCTATTCATTTTCCACATGTCCCACCAAATGGCGCCAATATCTAAAGGATTTCGGCCCATAACTAAGGGTTTTATGAATTCGATCAAGCCTGGAGCGTTATGGGTGGGCCTGTTTAGAAATGCATTACCGTTGATGCCTTGGTCGGTTTCCACCGTTACAACACTTAATTCACTGTTACCACCAAATTTCATTCCAAATCCAACTTGCCAATTTTCAGTTGGCCAGTTAAACGTCTCCACTTTCACATTTGTTATTTTCATAATGGACCTTTATACAATTATTAGAAACTAGATGTTAATTTCCGATATCCTAAACCAAGGGAATGAATAAATCCATAAATTATGGCCTGAAAGATTGGATAAGCAGCAGCGTTACTGTCAACCAAATAATATGTCGATGAGATAGATAAGAAATATATAATATGATCCAATATCATAAACTCATTGATTGCACGGAAATGTCGTGCTCCGGATAGCATTAGGAAACAATAAGTAAATGTGAAAACCGAAAATTACATTGATTCCATAAAATATATTTATGCTATTAATTTACATAGTGTTTTGTCATGAGTCGCCCAGCAATATTAGCTTTGACCTCTATAGTGCTAGGTATTTTCGTAATGGTTGCGGATCAGTCGGGAGTTATGGTCGCATTACCTTCTGTGTCTGAGTATTTTAAGTCTGACCTCCCAACCACCCAGTGGATATTTATAGCCTATATTTTGTCAATCAGTGTTTCCTTACTCCCGATGGGTAGCGTGGCAGACTTAATTGGTCGGAAGCGAATATATTCAATTGGGTTTGCTATTCACTGCGTAACAACCCTCGCTGGAGGCTTAAGCCAGTCCATATTTTGGCTTATAGGTATTAGTTTTCTTAGAGGGCTTGGTTCGGGAATGACTCAAGGGACTTCTATGGCATTGATAGTGTCAATTTTTGGAAGGGAAAAAGGAGGACGAGCCCTTGGAGTTTTTATAAGTGCGGTAGGTGTTGGAAGTGTCCTAGGTTCAATTATGGCAGGTTATTTGGTTAGTAATTTCAGTTGGAGAACGTTGTTCATTGTGTTGAGCGTTATGAGTTTGGCTGCATTATTGTCTGGAATGGTTTTTCTGCGAAAAGACGATGAAAAGTGGAATTTAAAGGGACTCAGATTCGATTGGATTGGGGCTTTTCTTTTCACCTTGGGACTTGCTGGATTTTTACAAGGGATGACATGGAGCCAAGAACTTGGATATGGTAGTCCTCTCATAATCATTCTATTTCTTTTTTCTGCTGTCTGCTTTTGCATATTTGTAATTAGAGAATTTATGGTTGAATTACCTTTGATGGATTTAAGGTACTTCAAACTCCGTTTATTTTCATCGGGTGTTTCTTCTGCATTTTTGTTCTTTTTGGGTAACTCTACGGTATTTTTTTTCATGCCTTTTTATTTTCAGATTGTTTTAGGATATTCCCCTTCACAAATCGGATATATGTCAGCAGCAAGTGCTCTAACAATGGCTTCCGTAGGGATAATTTCTGGTCAATATTCCGATAAATATGAACCATCATTTTTCACTTCTGCTGGTCTATTGATAGGAGGCGTAGGACTGTTTATATTAGCTAACGTAGATATGAGCTCTTCCTGGTTAATAGGATTGTCCGGTATGGTTGTTTCAAGCTTTGGATTGGGTGTGTTTTACGGACCAAACAATAAATTGATTTTGAGTTCAGTCCCTGCCGGTTCTCATGGGGTTGTTTCGGGATTTATTCATCTAGTGCGGAATTCAGCTAACGTTATAAGTGTAGCGGTAGGTATACTCATAGTTACTTCGTCTATGTCATCAATGGGATTCGCCCCTACTCTGGCTGGTCTGAGCTCAGAGACGGATGCTCCGGTATTGGCGGCATTTGTGAATGGTATGAAGGTTAGTTTTGGGATAGGAGGCGCGATGCTTATATTGGGTTTCATCGTGGCAATATCTGGAGGTAGATATAAAGAAATCGAATCGGATAACTCGGTAGAANACTATTAGAATAGGAGAATTTATGGATTTTGAAGATGTTTCATGTTTTCTGGAAAGTAACCATAGAGGAGTTATTACTACCAACAGGCCGGANGGGAGTTCTCATTCAAGTATCGTTGTTTGTGGCTTGTATAATCAACAACCTGTTTTTGTTTCCGTNTATCCTAAATCTCAGAAAATAAAAAACCTCAGNCGGGACACGCGATGCACNTTTTTATCAGTTTCTCCNGACTGGAGGGAATGGGTTACTGTTGAGGGTAAAGCATCTCTTGTTGGATATGATAATACACCCCATGAGGAGATGAGAAA
>PBDQ01000008.1 GCA_002717465.1 Chloroflexota bacterium | reverse complement strand
GGATCGTCACCGAAAACCTTCCAAAGATTTTTTACTTCTATGTGCCGATTATCTTGTTCTGTTTCTAAGTTCATAAATCACAATTTTTTTACAAAAAAGGGAGGACCATCCCAAATGGGGAGGCCCTCCCTTAATGGTTCAGCAGTTAATAAGTAGATCTTTTAACGAAACAGATTACTTAATTACCTATCGCTGTTAATACTTTGTCACGTACATCCTCAGGCACCCAGTCCTGCCATGAGTCGTTGTTCTTTAAGAACCACACAGCAGTCGCTTCAAAAGCCTCTTCGGAAGTACCGTAATTGTCTGCATTATCGCCGTACCAAGCGTCTGCGACCAATTGATTTCCGGCGGACCAGTCCCAGTTATTAAAGAACTTTATTAGATATGGAGCATCCTCCACTAATTCTGTATTCATAGCTATCATTACTTCCGCAGGAGGAAATGCGCAACCATGTACAGGATCATTATTAGCACATGTGCTCGGATCTGGTTGTTCCAAGTCTATAACTTTTTCAGGATATCCCAAATCAAGCATTAACTTCGTAGGGCCCCAGTAGTAGAACAAAATTGGTTCTTCTTTCTTAAAGGCACCTTCGATAGCAGCAGCTAAGGCACCAGACGTACCTGGATCTCTCAACTCAACATGGTCAGCTAATCCGTAAGCCTCTACCTGTCCAGGCCCAGCATCTGTACCTTCTTGGACGCCTCTACAAGCCCATCCCGCTATACACCCGTATAGAACGGCTTTCCCACCGCTGTCAGCTTGTGCAAACAGAGATTTGTATTGCTC
The DNA here is from genome assembly GCA_002717465.1 of Chloroflexota bacterium. Lineage (GTDB taxonomy): Bacteria > Chloroflexota > Dehalococcoidia > Lucifugimonadales > UBA826. The sequence continues at coordinate 15,492 of PBDQ01000008.1, read as the reverse complement.
TTCTTTAAGATCTTCAACAGAGTCCAATTCCGGATGCGCTTCTTGGACATATGCCGGAATAAGGAAGGTGCTCTGCCAGTTGTCTTCAAGGCTTTTCCCAACTGGGATTACTTCACCAGCTTTGACGGCCTCGTTCCATACAACGTTCTGGTTTGGGAGCCAGATTTCCATTGTAATGTCAATATCACCTTTTCTTAATCCTTGGAACAAAGGAACTGTAGCTCCTTCAATTTGCGAGGTTTCGTGACCATAGCCATGTTCAACTATGTACCTAGCAATACCATTTTGCACCAGGGCGCTGTTCCAGTTTAGTCCGCCAAATACTATTTCTCTTTTTGGACCTGGAGGAACAGAAACCTCTTTCTCAACCGTGACTATTTTTTCTACTGTCACAACTCTTTCGACCTGTACAGGAACTTCCTTTTCAACAGTGACTATTTTTTCCACTATCTTCTCAACAGGTACTTCTTTTTCCTGAGTTACTATCTTCTCGACCTGGACCTCTTTAATAACCTCTTTCTCTACAGGAACTTCTTTAATGACCTCTTTAATGACTTCGACCTCTTTTATTTGGATTTCAGGATCGGAGCTACAGGCCACAGCAAATATNGAAAATGCCGCTANCGATAAGACTATAAACGCAGTTACAGCCTTGTTTTTACNAAAAATATTCAACATATNTTTCTCCTTACNTTTTTGACGGCTTNTGAAAAGGCAACTTGNCTACANNAATTAACTCCCGAGCTAGCCAANTACTTTTNGAGTTNNGAGGCTNTTTCAGGTGAACCAAAGATTACNTAACAGACGCTTCACAATTAGATGAGAATCAATTTNGTGTCNGTATAANTAGATCCGNCCCAAGAAGTTTCGCGGTAAAACTATCCGCTGGTTCTTCAGCAGGGACATTAGCCCTGAAAATATGCGGTTGTTTGAAGTTATCTCCCCACTCCGGGTTTATATAATTCCCATCCGGAGCACAACCAACTATATCTCAGCAAAAATTTGAGGTCAAGAAATCGAATGAAAATTTACAATCAACATAAAACCCATCAAACGCATACGTTTTCCAAATTTCACCTAGATAATGTTTGGCTGAAATGATTAAAGAGAATATAATATTTCCGGTTTAGATTTACTTATGTAACTTAAAATCAATAATCTTTCCCTTAAGGGGATTTGAACAACTCATAGCATCGGAGATCGAATCATGGCTAAACCAAAGAAAAAAGAAACAACTTCTGAGCTTATTAAACGACTAGCAGAACAGAAAAAAAATTCGAAGCACAACGGCGTGAAAAGAAAAACTGGACGGCATCATCGCTAATTTGTTTTGTGTTTTTTTCAAACCAGTGCATAACATCAAAACAAACCCTTCATGAAGAGTTGGCAACATTCCCTATCACTCATTAATAAAATTCATATATGGGAAAGTAAATCCGAAGTTAAAAAAACACAACTCTAGTCACCGTTTAATTGATATGCTTCACGTTGCATTTGTATCTGCTGCCAGTCAAAGTCAACGTCACCTGAGTAGAATTTATCAGGATGGACTATTGCCCAGATCTGCTTTCGCACAATAAAGTTTTTCGGGTCCATTTCCACTAATTTTTGCCATTCCAATATGGCTTCACTCTCATTTCCCTGTTGATAAAATCCCAACCCCTTATCAAACATATATTGCTCCTCAGAGCTCATACCTTCACCTATAAATTTCGTATCGTCAATCTCGCGTACATGAGAGGCCTTTATCCACTTTCTAGTTTTCTCAAATAATTCGGGGATTCTTATATCAAATTTACCTTTAATGGATTCTGATACTTTTAGTCCAGGTTCAATAAAATATCCATTTGGTACAGCCTTGAAGCCGCATAAACGCGCTAATATATTTTCGCTATCAACAACTGTTGTAAAACTGGCCTTGGCTTTGTCAATATAAGGTTTAACCACCGTCGAACCCTGAAAATCAACGGCGACTGTTAGTAACTCAACGTTATCACCCTCACCCATCTCATTTACGTATAGTTCCTGCCATACAGGCAGTTGTTCACGGCAATCTCACCAAGATGCCCACATGAATATGATTAACCGTTTACCTGAGTAAGTTGAGATATCAACCTCTCTACCAGATAAATCGGGCAATGAGAAATTCGGAAAAATTGTTTCTTCTTTGCCATAAGTAACCATAAGTTCACCTCGATACAGCTTGTAGATAAATGTGTTGAAGTATTAGGTCTTACCAAATAACTGAAAAGACAAAATCAGAGTTGGCTGAAGTTGCTGAGTCTGGTCTGAAACAAGACCGTCGAGACAAACATAATCTCATACATATATCTCAACAAACCATTCNTAATATATNTAAGCTAATCAGTTCCAGCAGAGAATATCAACTTAGCTGAATTTTCTCCCCCAAATCAATACATTGAATATAACCTAAATCTTAGCCGCCACACCACCATCTATATTTATTATTTCTCCTGTTATAAATCTTGAGTCCTCTGACACAAGAAACAAAACCAGATTTCCGACATCAATCGGGTAACCTGGACCCGGTATTATCTGGGCAAGATCAAACATGCTTTCAAATACATGGTGCCCTCCATCAGCATCATTTATTGTTCCTCTAGTTGCACCTGGAGTCATAATCTGACCTGGCCTCACACAATTAACACGGATATTATATTTACCTCCAATGCCGGCCATATAACGTGTTAGTGCATCAACACCAGCCTTTGCTGCATAGTACGAAGGAGACGCAGTCCCAAATTCTTCGTGCATTCTTGGGCTAAACCCCCTTTGAGCGGCCAGAGAGGACATATTTACCACGGCACCTCCACCGGATGAAACAATGTGAGGCCACACTGCCCGAGAAACATAAAAAGTGCCATTTAAATTCACGTTTATTACATTGTTCCATTCCTCGGTCGTAGATTCAGGAAAGTCACCTGAACTTCCATGTCCAGCATTGTTGAACAATATATCAACAGAATCATAAGTACTTGCTGCCTGATTTACAGCATTTTCAACAGATTCAACATCGGCAACGTCACACTGTATAAAGGTCGCTTCCCCTCCTTCAGAGCGTATAGAGTTCTGCACTTCGATTCCTTGCTCTTCTCTTCTTGCCATGAGTATTACTTTTGCGCCTTCCTTAGCAAACAAATGTGAAGTTGCCTCTCCTATTCCACTATTACCACCTGTCACTATAGTGACTTTTCCATCAAGCCTGCCTGACATATACCTCTCCCATTTATTCTCTTTACGTTTTTATCAGTTATTAAAACTGAATTGGAATAATTATGTTCTCGCTCAAAAGCATAACCACTAAGCCGGTGAATAACAATTTAAGTTCTGATTTTAAATACCGTAAAAACCCATGTTTTAATCTCGTACCCTGTACACCCATACGCAGTGGAAAACATCTGGTTCGCCGGACGGCATTGGACGAAATCTATCACTAACCTCAATTTTCTCCCAAATATTTTTTAATTCCAACTCTTCCTGTTTTTCTTTGAATCCGTTTTGAGTATAAACATCAGTTCGAATGGTAAAAACAATGTACCCTCGAGGTTTAGTAATACGAATTAATTCATCTAAAGATTCAGGCCCTGCATGACCGAGAGTCATAACCCCAACGCTTATCACTGCATCAAACGTATCGGTTAAATAATCCAAATGCTCACCTAATACCATTTGGTCAAATTTCTGATAAACATTTTTATTCCGTGCCTCTTTAAGCATTCCTTCTGACAAATCCATTGCTGTGAGGTTATTAAATCCATGCTTCAACAAGGCAACACCAACCAAGCCCGTTCCCGCGCCGGCATCCAAAACTATAGCCTCTGGTTCAACATACTTAGCAAGGTATTCTGAGGCGGCATTAGGGGCAATCCAACCAAAGACATCGGATAAATCTTTGTCATAATCTTCAGCCCATTCATCATATCTTTGAGACAGTTCTGAGTTTGTTTGCGAGGAATAAACCCATTGAACCCTGTGCTGGCTTCTCCTATCCATCGGCTTTATCGGCACTTTTTGATATTAATTCATCAATATATTCCACAAATCCAGCTTTTAAAACGAAACGTCCCATATCGTGATACCAACTCAATACGCCTGGTCCGGTATCGAGAATTATGTTTGCATATGTCAATGCGTCAGTACTTTTCTCGTCATAGTCCCATAATTGTTGAATCCTCAGAAAATAAGAAACCATGAACACATTGAATCGGTGCTGTTCCTCTTTGTTTAAAGTTGCATCGCCCTCGATGCCTCTCAAATATATAGAGGTGAATCCAGGATCTGTGATCATGACCCCAATCCATTGCACAATACCACCAGTCAACCCAGCTCTAGTGGATTCGGCAGAGTCTTTATGTTGTAGCCTAAGTTGGGCGGACAAAAATATAGCAACAGCAAGTGTCGCAACACCTGTTGCAATTTGAGCGATAAGCGAAACATATTCAATCATATAGAAATACCGAAATTCGCTATGCTGGATTTAAATTTATTCTCGTAATAAAAAGTACTCAACATGTAAAAATTAGAATTCGACCATCTCATAAAGAACGCGAGTACCTGAAGAAGTATTCCCATTTATCCCATCAATTAATCCCTTAGTAGCTTCATCCATACCAGCATAGAATTCCCTATGACCGGTAAAATATTCATCTAGGCTATCAATCTCAATTTCCATTACGATTACATCCATATCACCGGATATATCCACATACAATCTGGTGTTAATACCCATATTCCTATAGTTTTCAGCAACTGGTTTAAACCCTTCCATAGCTTGATCGCTTTTACCTCGTTGACATATCCAAGTATTTCTTAGTGCGTATTTCATTCTGTTTTCTCCTTTGAATTATTGCCCGCATTATATTGAGTAAAATTTTTATTTGCTAATCAATTTCGAGCCATTAGAATTTTATCCTTACATTGACTCCAATCATCAACTTCACAAACCTATACGCTAACCCTTTTTTACCATGTCAGTTCGACGGCGTAATTGCTTTACATCTGTGGACATCTCCCCATACGTACTATAAAAACAAGTTTTATTAAAAAAAGAAAATATATTTAGTTTTGCTTCTTATGTCTCATACTGATAGATTCAGACTCACTGCTTTTTAAATAAACAAACGCCAAATCACCATTTTCCAGATGATATAAGGGTGCATAATAAATGAAATACGGTATTGCTATTACTACGTCCGCCACCCCTGTATTTATTGAACCAGACCAAAAAGATTACATCCTTCGCATATCAAAATGCTCTGAAGAAAATGGGTACGATTCTCTTTGGGTCAGCGACAGAACCGTTTACCCGAATAACATTTCAGAGATCTATCCTCAACAATTCGGAATAAATGGAACAAACCCAAACTCCCAGAACGTAATGGAGAGTTTAGTAACTTTATCCTTCATAGCTGCAAAAACACAAAAGGTCTTACTCGGAACCAGTGTTTTGGTTTTACCTTTTCGAAACCCTTTACTCAATACAAAAATGCTTTCCACTCTTGATGTGTTATCTGAAGGCAGGTTAATTGTTGGAGTTGGAACTGGGTGGATGAAAGAGGAATTCAACGCTATGGGAGCAAAATTTTCTAAGAGAGGCTTAATAACAGATGAACATATTGGATTATTGAAATCCTTTTACCAAAATGACGTCACAAATTATCGGGGGGATTTCATAGATACTATAGGAATGAAAATGTACCCAAGAACTCATTTAGGCAGGCCCGTGCCAATTTGGGTTGGTGGGAATTCCCACGCATCCATAAAACGAGCTGTCAAGTTTGGAGATGCATGGCACGGTATAGGGTTAACCCCAAATGAAATAAAGCAGTCAGTGGACAAAATCAATCAAATTGCAGACCAACAAGGAAAAAATCCTTCGGAAATAACAATCACACTGAGAGCAACCGTCAAAATAACAAACAAGCCAAGTGATCTAGGTGATGATAGACCTTACTTAACAGGGAACATATCTCAAATAGCAGATGACTTACAACAATACAAACAATCTGGACTGGAGTATTTGGTAATATCTATGGCCGCAGACAGCACGGATGAAGTATTGGCATCAATTACTGAATTTTCTGACTATTTCGTTCGACTATAAAAACAATGCTCGTTGAACAGTGTTATAAATGTCCGGCAATAAATCAACAAACACATTAAGAAATTCTAAACGAATTAAGCTATTTTTCAGGAGAACCAAGTGGGATTACTCAACGGTAAAAAGGTATTAATTACGGGTGCTCGAAAAGGAATTGGCAGAGGTATAGCAATAACCTTGGCCAGCGAAGGAGCCCATATTGGAGTAAATGATATTTTAAACGATAATTTCTCTCGAAAATTATTGGAAATAATTTCAAGTAAAGGCGTCTCTGCTTCCTTCCATGAAGGTGACGTAAGTAAAATCAGTGACATTGAGTCTGTTTTTGATTCTTTCATAGAAACACACGGTCAAATAGATATTTTAATAAATAATGCCATTTTCCCTGATCAACAAAGGTCTTTCTTTGAGACTGATGAAATCTACTGGGACAGGATGATGGATCTATCCTTGAAAGGATATTTTTTTGCATCCCAAAGAGCAGCCAAGGAAATGATCTCTGCAGGCAAAGGCGGGAGGATAGTTTGTTTATCGAGTGTTCATTCATATGTTGCTATGCCAAATTGGACTGCCTATGGAACTGCTAAAATGGCATTGCGTAGAATGGTGAAAGGGATAGCCGCCGATTTAGCAGGTAAGGATATCACCGCCAATTGCATAGCCCCTGGAGCAATCTCAAATAAGTTACCTGACTTAAATGATGAAGCTGTAGATGGCCCTCCTCATAACCCGGAAGATGTCAAAGATTTCGTACCGGCGGGTAAAGGTGGTTTACCTAGCGACATAGCCAATGCCGTCTTGTATCTATGTTCAGATTTAGGACAATACGTAAACGGTGAGACGTTGTTGGTAGATGGCGGGATGATCGCTTCACGGCAAAATCCTACAGCCCATCAGTAATTCCTATTTATTTTTATTTATCTTTAAATTAGTATTTCTATTTGACGCTTTAAGAATCTAGGGCTATAGTTCGGTCGAATATCGAGACTATCCACAATTATGATTCCCTTAGTAAGTAACATAATAGTAGGAAGGAGCGCGGGGAGTTTTTGGAACACGCTGTTGTATTGAATATTGGAATCATTTTCAGTGTCACTGTGAAATTAGCTTATTCGTCCAACGAAAAAAATCAATTGCGCAAGAGGTACCATGGAGAAGTTATTTAGTTTCCCAAACCCAGTCAACGATTACGCGGCCAGATCTGTAGCCGGTGTTGTGCTGCTATTGGTAATAATTTTTGTTATAACCGAAAATGAGCTGTTACTCATTTTCATCACATATGGATTTTTAGCAAGAGTTTTGACCGGCCCAACTTTAAGTCCAATTGGTCTTCTAGCAACTAGAGTCATAGTCCCAATATTGGGGTCGCCGACCAAACTCGTCCCAGGTCCACCTAAAAGATTTGCACAATTCGTCGGACTTGTATTCTCTGCATCCGCTACCGTTGCGATAATCGCCTTTGACTCGCCAACCTCAGCTAGATATTTAATGGGGGTAATAGGTTTTTTTGCGTCATTGGAGTCAATACTTGGATTCTGCGCAGGCTGTTTCGTTTTCGGATGGTTAATGAAACTAAAAATCATACCTGAATCAGTGTGCGAAAGCTGTGTAATAGACATGGAAGCAATAGATTTAGAGTAAATTTGCCGTGTATTCAATAAAAAAATAATAAAAGCTAATAATCCAGTGCTGGTTTATTCCAATAATAGACTAATTTTTTTTATATGAACAAAATTGACAATCATCATTATCGCTTATACGATTAATACACATAAATCATAAGCAACGAAGATCATGGGTTCTAACCTCATCAAAATTGAAAAAAAGCAACACAGCTATATTTATAGCTGCGGTTGTTGTTGTAGAAATAAAGTGAGGCCCATGGACTTCTAGGCTATATTTCAAATACAACCTCAGTGTTCCAATGTGACCTCCCAAAGCGGGAGGTTTTTTTTTGGCTTTTAAAGCCTAGGTTCCGTCAAGGAATAATATAAGGAGTGAAAAAATGAATTATAGATCACTATTCGGATTTGGATTAATTTCCTTGTTAGTTTTTATAACTGCATTTGCCTGTGAAGATTCGAATGATTCATCAGGACAATCGAGTTCCACTGCTGGGGAGTCTGAATCAGCATTTGAATTGTGGGCAGTTGACCAGTCTACTGATGATAATCATGGAGGGTGGCTCTACATATGGGATGGAAATTCCATAGCTGAAAATGCTAGTGCAGCTGCTCCAGAAATCATTGATCTGGGAGCTGCGGCTTCTAAAGCTGGATGTGACATCCCCAAGAAACCTCACATGGTACTAGGCAACCACACTGCCCTGAACCCTCTAGATTTCCGTTTCAGTAGGGCCAGCCATGTCGTTCTGGCCAATGTAGGTTCTGGTGACACATTCTTCATAGACATTGACAGCAGAAGTGTTGTTGGCTGCGTGAACACAATAGGAGGATTCAACGGCGCTGGAGGTACAGGGAATAGTCACGCCTCCACCCCTTCAGTCGATGGAAGCATGGTTGTCGTGGCAAATATTGGGGCAAAAGGTGAATCAGGATTCCTGCACAAAATTCAGACCGACTACGCCAATGATAAATACACCTTTGTGGAGACCCTGGCATTGGACCAATTCTCCAGTGCATTAGGAACGGCAGTTGCCCGACCTATCTGCCAAGAGTTTACTGCAGACAGTGAATTCATATACGTAACTATGGCTGGAGGTGGCCTGCTTGTGGTCGACGCCGGTTCAGATGATGGATCCACCCCTATGAATGTAGTAAAGGTTTACGACGCTGCTACAGTCCCAGGTATCGGGTGTGGAGTGGCTAGACTACCCAATGGGAATATAATGACCAATGGTGAAAGTGGGGCTAAAGGAGGAGATGACTTCCTATATACCTTTGATGCTAGCAAAGCTGACGAAGGGAAATTTCCCGATCCAGTGCAAATTGAGCTCCCTGGTGAAGACACTCATGGCGCCGTCACCTGTACTGACCAGGACGGAAATCTCTTTGCTGTAACCAGTATGCGTGTCAGCAATGACGTGAACTTCATAGACCTCCAGACCAACAAAGTTGTAGCGACTCAATCCATGGCAACTTCATTCAGCCCAGACCCGAAGCCCGACGTGGCAGATGTTGTGGGTAAAAAAATGTTCATTGCTTTGCGGGGCCCAAAGCCACTATCAGCCATCGGCTCATTAGAGTCTGCCAATCGGACACCCGGAGTCGCGGTACTAACCATTGATGATGACTGCAAAGGTTTCACCTTCGAAGCAAAGGACATCGCTTCAATGGAGGACTCTGACAGAACCATCCAATTTGGCTTAACTGACGGATCAACCATCACAGCCGCTGACCCACATGGCTTGGAAGTAGTTTGGAAGTAGTAATAATATAAGTTAAAAATAACAACAAATAGCACGGGTCGTTAATCGGCCCGTGTACTCCTTTCCAAGCGGCATGTGGAAATTCGTATATGTAATTCTAACTTTAGCTCTGTTAACAGTTACTTTTTCGTGCCAATTACTTAACGATAAGTCTATATTTAGGAATCACCTTAATGCCACTGTCATCCGAATAATTGATGGAGACACCATAGAAGTACGTCTTGAAAACGGAATGACTGACAAAGTTCGACTTCTGGGCGTAGACACGCCAGAAACCAATAACCAAAATAAAGTCAACGAATACGGAACTATAACCGATACGGAATGTCTTCAAGCCTGGGGCGAAAAAGCTACCCTCTATGCCGTGGATCATCTCATTAATAAGGAAGTGGTTTTAATACGCGATGAATATGCTGGAGCCAGAGGATATTACGATCGGCTCCTCGCTTATGTTGAAGTTAATAACAAAGATTTCAATGAATCCTTAGTTGAACTTGGTTACGCACGAGTCTATGAGGAAGGCGAAAGCGTTCGTGAACCAGAATATCTAGAGCACCAAAAAAATGCTCAAATTAAATTAATTGGACTTTGGAGTTGTTAAAACCTTGAGCTTGGACTAATCAAGTGTTAATCATTCGATCATGACGATTTGAATAAGTGCACCTTAAAGATATCTCAGATAAAAACGATAGAAGAGCCAAAGCTTAGAACTTATATCAAAAATCCAACTCCCTTACAGGCATGATCTCACATTTAGCCCAGCTTAATGCAGGACTCAAAAAATCATACAACTTATCTATATCGTCGGTTTCTACCACGTAGACGGTGCGATGCTGTGGTCTACCGCCAAGTGCGGACACAAGTTTTACTCCTGCATTTGCCGCCCCTTCTCTAGTAATTCTTTTATCAGGGGAATCAGTAACGATGGGACAATTTTCCGCCGTGTGATCAACTGTTACGTGAAATAACATAGCCTTTCCTCCATTTTATTTTTGAATAACTCATATCATTTATGCAAATCTATTTCTAGTTAGCATTAAATTAATAAAAACCATATAACTGAGAATAATTGAAGAGAAGAAATGTAGACTTTTTAGCGCTCTGGTCTTTTATTAGAGTTTCCTGAATACCATTACGATACCTTTGTCCTCGGAATGTGAATGGTCCCCTTTATCATATATTTCAATCTCCCGAAAACTGACTGGTGAAATTTTTCGATGGGAGACCAGCTTTGCTAATTCAGAACCAAATCCAAGGCCATCTAAAACAGGGTATATCGTCCCACAACAGAAAAGTGCACCAGACTTGGCAATCCGTAATAATTCCGGAAAACATTCTGGGCCTACGTGACCATGTGTAAAAGTGCCGCAAGAAACTATGCCGCCGTACATTTCATCATCAATATCCAATTTCTCTGTTAAATCTCCAGTAATCAATTCTCGATAAATATATTTTTCTCGAGCAATTTCCAACATCGCAGGGGTTATATCTATCGCATCCACAGTTAATCCTTCAAGTTGTTGTCCTAACAACCCTGTTCCAGCACCAACGTCCAAAACCGGCAAATCATTTGTGGAGTTTTCTCTATATATATCCGCAATTTTTCTTGGCGCAACATATCCCATTTCAGCTACTAGGTTTACTTCATAACTTTCTGCCCAATCGGAATAAACTCTCTTAGCATCACTCTTTCCATTTATCTTATATGCCAAATCTAAGTCAAATTCTTTACTCATTTGCACTTCCTTTGGAAAACTTTTATATGTTTTCACAAAAACATTGTAAATACCTTGCATAACGTAATTATCACATCAATATTTTCGTAACACTGTAATTTCTTGTGGTTAAAACAATCTGGTATAAAATACCCTAGCCCCTAATTCTTACCTATGAGTCAAATTCTTAAGGAAACCCAAAATAACATGCCGATAAAGCAACGATTACTTTATATAAGTTCTGAAACTACACACCCTCAGTCAAAAGCTTTGTCAATCGCCTTGTACGAACCAGAGAGAGATTACATAACTGAAATAGATCCGACCATAAGCAGTTTCGAGTATGACTCGGTACACGATGCACTCATTGACGGATGGAGAGTCGTTCATTTTCCAGACCAAAGAGGGAGTGATACATTGGACTTGATTGGGTATCAATTTATTTTAGAGAAATTGGAGGATTACGGTGACTGAAATAACGATACCAACAGAGCATTTGTTAAGCGACAAGCAAATGGTCACTTTTATTTCAAACGGATTTATGATTTTGGAAAGCGGTGTTCCATCAAGTGTAAATGAAGGAATACTCAATGACCTGAATTCTTTAGACAGTAACCCAGGGGACGAAATATTAGAATATGTCCCGGAACTGGCTAAAATTTATCAAAGTCTGCCAGTCGCAGGAGCACTTTCTAGTTTACTTGGCAGTGATTATGTACTAAATGATCATAGGCATTGCCACAGAAATCCATCAGGAAGCCGTAGCCAAATTTGGCACCAAGACTCTATCGATGGAGCACAGATACAAAAAAGACATGGAACGAGTATTAAACAGATTCTAATGATGTATTACCCACAGGATGTTGATGAGAAAAACGGTCCCACAGCCATCATACCTGGTAGTCATCTATTGTCTAACCACAGTAGAGATAGGACTGCTTCACAGGGTAACTTTAGGCATCAGGTGCTTGGNAAATTAAAAGCCGGCAGCGTAATTCTTTTACACTACGATATATGGCACGCTGGCACAAAAAATGTGAGCGGTAAAATTCGATATATGCTGAAATTTCTTTTTGACCGTATTTCCGAAAGCACGGCCCCTTCATGGAATCACAATNGTNCAAATTTACTAGAAACCACCAAGCAACTAGATCAGAGTCCCACCCTTGGTCTGCAACCATCAATATCAGGTAGGATTCGAAAGGCTCGAAGAGATATGTGGAATAACCTATATGGGTCTAACAGTGCTGTTGAAGAATATTACGATCGGTTCAGTGGGGCGTGGCCTGAAAACTCGATGAAAGGGTAGGGGAGCAATAGGGCCAACTCAAAAACGGGCTATATTTTACTAAATAGTCATTGCTTCCTAGATGGATAAAACCATGTATTCATGCGTTATAGAAATGTCATCAACTTCCACCAATCTCATCCCAGATGGGTCTCCTTCAACCGGNAATCCGACAGGGCCNGTNGAAACCAATTCAGTCTTTCCTATCNTTTTGTAATTATTTCTNTGAAGATGCCCCGTGAAAACAGCGGTGACATCATATCTAGAAATTAGATCAATCANCTTNGAACGNCTNTNTGANGGAATAACGTGATAGCTGTCACCTTCATTTGGATCATTAAGAAATAAAGGGTGATGCATAAAAACTATTTTGTGCTTGTACTGTAACTCCACTGCCGACTGNAGTTCANTTTCNAAAAATGAAATTAGTACATCCCATTCATCNGGAACTAAACTGGGATCGTGGCAAATGGCACTATTAATGACTATGAAATAGCAGTTTNCNTCCTGAAAAGAATAATTATATTCCCCAAATCTTTCTTTATATTTGTCCAAGNCCNCCTGTGTTGGNCTATTTCCAACATCATGNTTTCCAGCCACATAGTATAGTTTGATTTCNTGATTGAGTAGCTGCGAAATTCTCATCAACTCCTCAAACTGTTCTTCTGAGTCNGAATCTTGAACCATGTCACCACAGATGACAACAAAGTTTGGATTTATTTTGTTAGCAGTTTCTATAGCCTCAGTGAAAAGCAAAGTTTCTTTTGAAAAACCNTCCAATACCGGACCGGTATATTCNATATGTATNCCCCTTTTACGTCTATCCTCTTTGTCAGAATCGCTCAATTTACTCACCGCGGAGTACATACCAAATTGGGGATCAGCCATCTGTATNAAAGAAAGGGTTTTATTTTTCATGCTTATCTTGTGTCCCTCTACTTAATATAGTAGTCAATTGTGATTTCATAAGCCTAAATAAGACAAAATCAAACCCTGGTTTCAAAAGTTCCAGAAGACTTGGTTTTTAAATGGGAGCTNTCATTTAGACANAGAACAGACCACCCTTTACTGTTGAATATAAATCTGGAAACAGAAGTGTTATCAACTCCAATTTTATATATCAACCTCTGATCAAAACCCATGATGTAATGAAATATTGACCTCATGGTATTACCATGACCTATGATAGCTATTCTTAACGACTTAGGATCCTGACACAATTTGCGGTTATAAATAAGTTCATCCTCGAGCCAGTTCGTCGCTCTTTTTTGTACCTCTCTTATGCTTTCACCATCCGGACCCACAAAGTCCCTTCCTTTTTCCAACATGTGTATCATAGTTTCGTCGCTAAAAGCCTCTTCGTTTGGGACGCCGCGCCACCCTGCAATTTGCTGCTCTATTATGTCTGGCACTTTCTCAAAGCTACTGTCTGTACTTTCCATACCCATAAACATGTTTTCCGTGGTCTGAATAGCCCTGATCAAAGTTGAGCTATAAACTTTGTCAAAATTTACATTGTCAGTCTTAAATCTTTTCCCCAGTAATTTTGCCTGTTGATGCCCAATTTCAGTAAGCGGAGCGTCAAAATTCGCACCGGCTGCAAGACCAGGTGTTGCGTTAGACTCTGACTGACCATGCCTAATAAAGTAAATCTCACAATTGAAATCTTTATGTATCATAATTTATTCCCAATTTCCGTTTCAGTTTTATTAAATCTAATTTTAAGTTATATATTGATCATACTGGCCTATATCATGTCACCCTAAAAATTTGAATCCTTAGTGAAAATTTACAAACGCCTAGAAGTTTTCTTTATGTAGATACACAAGGCCAGTATGCTAACAGTTGCTATAGTTCCGCACAAAGATAACCCAATTTGAGGTCCAAAAGTTTGGGCTAGAAATCCAAGCAGTAATCCTCCAAAGGCGGATGCTCCCCAGCCTAATTGATGTATGCTCGAAACTCGGCCTCTATATTCATCCGCAATCATATTTTGTAAAAATGTGTTGTTGATTGTTGAAAACACAACTCCGAAGACGCCGACAATGGCGATTGTGATGATAGCTACTATGAAAATACTATTTAAGGCAAATACTATTAATACTAAGCTTAAACCAACCCCGCTAGCAGTCTGGATCAAGTCAGAATCTTGCGATTTTGCGAATTGAGCCATTGCAATCGCCCCAACCATTCCACCAATTCCGCTGCTTAGCAACAAATATCCATAACTTTGTACGTCACCTCCAAGAATGTTTTCTGCAAACACGGGCAGTAATGTGCTGTGAGAAGAAGTAAAGACTCCAGCTACGATACCTATTAAAATTAGCGCTATCATCACCCCATGTTGTCTTATATAGGAAAACCCTTCAATAAGGTCTTTCCAAGGTTTTTGAGCCTTTCCCTTACCGTAAATGTCCTGTTTTGAGAGTCTACTGAACATGACCGTTGTGAAGGCATATGCAACCCCGATAATCATAAAAACTCCCGAGATTCCCCATATTTTCTCTATAAATGGCAAGAATATCGGGCCGATGATTGCTGATCCTGTTCCCAGCATTGACTGCAATGCGAAAGCGTTAACTAAGTGTTCACGGGGCAATAAATTTGGAACCATAGCCTGCCGAGAAGGTATGTCAAAAGACAGTAAAACCCCATTTATCAAAGAAACAGTTATCAAGTGCCATGCTTGTATGATATTTAGAGCTACTAGTATCCCTATTATTAAAGCGGTGACTGAAAAACAGCCTCGCGTTATAGTAACCAACCTAACCCTGTCAACTCGATCGGCTATAACACCTCCCCACATGGATAAAACCAATATTGGACCCAAGCTTGTAAAGGTCAATATTCCTAAATAAAGAGCCGCATCTGTTAGTTCATGCATCAACCAAAGACTACCGGCCATTAGCAAGAATATTCCAATATTTGAAGTTGCGTTACCTATCCAGAAAATTCTATATTCACGAAATTTTAAAGCAGT
>PBDQ01000007.1 GCA_002717465.1 Chloroflexota bacterium | reverse complement strand
GTTCTGAAATTATTGTAAGAAAGTAGTCTAGGTGTTCTGACGGTATCCTGACGATCATTCTGCCATATAAGGAGTTTTCGTTGTTATAAGAAACCACCCATCCATTAAGGTTGAGGCTAGCTGTGGTTATATATTCAATTGAAGTTTCGATTTCGTTGACTGATACGTTAATTGACCCATTTCTNACTACCATACGATTAGTTGAGACTGATTCAGTATTTGATTCGTTGTTAAAATTTTTGTCTGGGATCCTTTCAGTGGTATTGCTCCTGTTAGCAGAAGACTTACTTTGTTTCTCCTGTGAAGATACAGCGACATCAGAATCCATGGATTCCATTGGTATCGGATGGGCAGNGGGAGCAAAAGATTTCGAATATATTGGCGCAGAGGCCTCCGAAATTTCGGTAGATTGCCTTAAGGCTATTTGATTTTGATCATAGGCGGAATAATTTGATTCATGATCATTGCCGTTGCAACCGATGTAAATGAAAACGTTTATGACGCATAAAAGGATTAAAATGTGCTTATGCAGCATATGTGCCCCAATGAATGAACATGACAAACAGTTTTTCGTAGTTTACAGTTTAGCGGGTATAAATAGCTACCTAAATTNATTAAATAAGGTTTTGTATAGTTNGTGGAAATGAAANATGTGGCCTAAAACAGAAAAACAATCTAATTTGTTAAANATCGCTCAGGAAATATCCTCCGCAATATCTGACACCTCCGNGTTGCATGATAGAGAAGGCACATTTCCACATGAACATTTCAGATTGATGAAGGAGAAAGGCTATATTTCCGCTTCAATACCTTCAGAATATGGAGGTGAGGGCCATGGGTTGACTGATATTGCCCTTGCTCAATATGAAATTGCTAAAGGTGACGGTTCNACGGCTCTTGCTATGGGTATGCATCANGTTTCCATCGGCACGGAGTCTGATTCTAAATTATGGCCTCAACATATACGGGAGTACGTGTTTAGGGAATCTATTAAGAAGGGCGCTATGATAAACAGTCTTGCATCCGAGCCTGACTTAGGTTCTCCAAGGGGAGGTGGTCGACCAGCCACCACATTGATCCGAGGGAAACTTAAAAATGAATGGGTTTTGAATGGGCGGAAAACGTGGTCAACATTATCGCCTGCTCTTACATTTGCCATAACTTTTGCTGCTGTTGAAGATGATAGCGGGGACACTGCGAGGATTATAGTGAGAATGGATGATCCAGGCGTAACTATAGATGAAACTTGGGATTCTATGTCGATGAGGAGTACTGGTTCACATGACGTTGTTTTTGATAACGTTAAGATCATGGATTCAGATTTTATCAGCCGGTCAAATCCGAATTCTGGATTTCTTGGTAAAAAAGATAGTGATGTATGGTTTCCACTCTTGAATAGTGCCGTAAGTTTGGGTGTGGCGACTGCAGCTAGAGATTATGCTGTGGATTATGCGAAAAACAGAAAGCCTACCGGGGCAGCTAACCCAATATCTCATATACCTAATGTCAGAGAGAAAGTCGCAACAATGGAAATGAAACTCGTTCAGGCCCGACGTGCTCTGTTTCATACAGCGGAAGATTGGGAAGAGTTTTCAGAGGAAGAGGAAGACTTTTCTGATTTGATTTCTATGACTAAATTACATTCAGTTCAAACTGCAATTGATGTAACAGACATTGCTATGAGAATTGTAGGTGCAGTCGCCCTTGAGAAAAACCGGCCTATTGAGCGTTATTTTAGAGACGTTAGAAGTGCTTTAAATAATCCTCCTCTTGAAGCTAGAGCCTTAGATTCAATAGCTTCGTCAGTGTTAGATAGAGATTGAGGGCATCTAATTGAAGTTTGGTTTTATAATTCCTCAAAATTTCGGATTAAGTTCAGCAGATGACATTGTTGATTTAGCCATTGCAGCTGAGGTTAAAGGATTTGACTCAATATGGGTTAACCATCACATTTTTCATGCTGGATATGTGTTAGATAGACTTGGGGACAAACCTTATTTTGATGCTTTGACGGTTTTGACATATGTGGCTGCTAGAACACACTCTGTCGAATTAGGTACCACTGTACTTGTGTTACCTTATCTTAACCCAATGGTGTTGGCCAAAAGCGTCTCCACGTTAGACGTAATGTCAAACGGGAGAGTAGTACTCGGGGTTGGAGTCGGATCTTTACCAGAGGAATCTAGTGCCCTTGGAAGTAATTACCAGACAAGAGGTAGTTATGCTGATGAATCGATTGAGATCATGAAAGAACTTTGGACTAATAAATGTCCAAGTTATATTGGCAAAATTATTCTTTTTCAGGAGTTAAATTTTATCCAAAACCATTGCAAACACCACATCCACCTATTTTGGTAGGTGGGCAAAGTAAACGAGCTATGATTCGGGCTGTAAAGTATGGTAATGGATGGCATCCAATAGGTCTCTCTCCTGACCAATTAAAAATTCGCTTAGAGACTATAAACGAAATGCTATATAAAGAAGGAAGGGATTCAAAGGGTTTTCGAATAAGTTTGAGAACGGAACTGGCTATCACTGATACAAATGATGAGAGTAGATCGAATACGTCAGGGCCAGTGGATAAGCTGATAGAGAATATTTCAGAATATGAACGTTTGGGAGTTGAGGAAATGGTTTTTTCAATCAGTACTGATGATGTTCCATATATACATGGCGTGATTGACAGGTTCACTGAGGAAATTCTGCCGCACTTCTAGANATAGTATGTATTTTAGTGCCCTGGTTAAAACATTATGTTGGAGTGAAGAGGTCTAAATGTCAGATTCAATAATAAATTCCATTTCAGTTATCCCTGTTACTGCAACGTATCCTCACGAATTGGGAAGAAATTCACGGAATATGGAAGTAGGCAGATCCGTTTTGGAATGGATAGTAAAGGCAGATACATCTGATGGCTCATCAGGATTAACTATAGCGCAACAATTCATGTCTCCTAGGAATGGAGGAAGGGTTTCTGAACTCGTTCTTTTGCTGCAGGAGACATTAATGGGCAAGAGAGTAACGGATTTATTGCTCTTAGACGGTGACGTAGCGGTCGGACCGGGCAATGATTATAAAACTCTTTTCCATAAACATGGATGGCTAAGTATTTTAGCTTACGATCTTGTTGGTAAGCAGTTAGGGGTTTCCGCGGTGACGTTGCTTGGAGGATTTAAACGTAGATATGTTCCGGCCTATGACACAACGCTGTACTTTGATGATTTACGGGTTCCAGAAAAAGGGGTACAGCAGGTTGTTCAAGAAGCTCAACAAAGTGTGGAGGCAGGCTGGAATCAAATAAAGATAAAAATAGGTAGATGCGGAACTTGGATGAGTCCTGAGCCTGGGCAAATAAGAGACGCTGAAATTGTAAACTCAATTCGAGAAGCTGTGGGTAAAGATGTGAAGCTTATGGTCGATGCTAACTTTGGATATGAAGGAAGATTGGATTTACTGGAAAATTTCATAATGGAGACAAAGGAAGCAAATATTTTTTGGCTTGAGGAGATGGTTTTGCCCAATGTCGATTCATATCGGGCAATGAGAAATATGGTAGAAACGGCTAAAACTAACTCACTACTAGTATGTGGAGAAGTTGATAGGGAACCTATTTCAGAAATCTATAAAGATCTTGCATCAGAATGTTTAATGGACGGATATCAGCCGGATATAGTTTCTATTGGGTTCTCTGGTTGGAAGGCAATAGAGAACTCTCTTGAAAAGTACAATGTGAGAACCCAACCGCATTGTTTCTTCAATGGTGTATTTGGCACTCGGGCTTCCATCATTTTCGGTGCAGCGTCAGACACTTTTATAAGTGTAGAAGACGAAAGGTGTGCTCCACATATTTTTAAACCAGACCATTTCGAATTTAAAGACGGTTCTTATTATGTACCTGATGTTCCGGGCTTAGGATTGGAAATAGATAAAGAAATTTATATTGGAAAATACGCTTCCAATTCCGTCGTGTTAAATTAGTCCATTAATTCCCAAGGTTAACAACTATGTTGTCTGGTGATCTTGTCAATATTGCCTCTGCTGGCTCGTCAGTGACGTTACCTTCAATGTGTGGAAGATGAGCGGGTACGAATAGATAATCACCAGGGCCTGCATCGACAAATTCTTCGAAATTGTCCCCAAAATAGACCCTGATTTGGCCTTTTAATACGTACGCCCCAGTTTCGGCTTCACCATGATGATGAGGAGGACCTAGTTCATTGGGAACGCAGGTTACATGACCCATCCATAATTTTTCAGCGCCAGTCGTGTTTTTGTCGATTCCCGGTCGCCTCTCCATTCCTCTCGTTTGTGGCGTTGTACTCATTGGCTGTGTGCCATTAAGTGCTTTTACGGTTGGTATATTTTTAGAATCCCCCATTGGTAACTCCTTTTATACGGTAAATATAGCTATTCGAGAGTATCACGCTTCATGACGGTTCCAAGTAGGGTTGATGAGTATTTCGTTCAATGTCACATGAGGTGGCTGTTTTGCAACGAAAAGGACTAATTCTCCGAGGTCTTCAGATTGTAAAATTCTAGCTTGATCCTCTGGACTAACTGGAATAGGCCTTTTTTCCAATATAGGGGTGGCCACTTCACCAGGGCATATTGCGGTAGCTCTGATTCCGTTGTTTCTCTCCTCTAAAATTAAGCTGTGAGTCATGGCGTTCATAGCATGCTTTGCTGAAGTGTAGGCGGGGCCAGTCAGCCGACCGACATTTTTCGCAGCCATTGATGAAATGTTGATTATAAGTCCGCTGCCTTGTGCCCTCATACTGGGTAAAACAGCCTGACAACAATAAAATGCACCGTTCAAATCTATGTTTAATACACTGTCCCAATCTTCTATAGATACATTGTGCCAATTCCTGTCCCGAACATTTATGCCGGCACTAAATACACCTATATCTATGCGTCCATGTTTATTGAGAATGTCTTCCGCTACAGAAACAACTGCTGAGTTATCTGACACATCTAAAGGCGCCAACATCACATCACCATTAATCTTACTGGCAACATCTTTCAAGACCGATTCCCTACGACCAGATAAAACAACTTTACAATTTGCTTCTGCGAGCTTTATTGCTGCCGATTCTCCGATTCCAGTTCCAGCGCCCGTTATCCATACAACTTGATCTGTTAAATCTTGTAGCAATTGATTCTCCTGTTAACTAAATCTATATTTGATGGGGTTACTTTAATTCAGAGATGCTATCGAATACAAATCAACAATGGGATTTTGTTGCGTTCAGTTTTGAATTAAAGGTAATATCTGAGCCATTGTACTTACATAAAATAAAGTCAAACTGACTAATTTAAAAAATGGGGGATGAGTTATGTCGTTGATACCTGACGGTGAAATTGTTGAACTTGATACTGGAGTTTATGCTAGGTTGCATGAGGGCCTTACGAATTCAGGAATTATAATTGGTGATGATAGTGTTTTAGTTATTGATTCTTTAAGAATGCCTTCTTTCGCCAGGAGTTTGATGGAGGACGTTAGGAAGTTAACTGATAAGCCGGTTAAATATGTGATTGATACTCACTCTCATTGGGACCATTCTTGGGGTAATCAGGAATTCCCTGAAGCTGCAATCATTGGGCATGAAAATTGTTATTCCGAAATGGTTGATGTTGAATGGAACGAGGAGTGGAAAAACAAAATATTGAGTTCTGGCGACGCATGGTCCGATGAAGCAAATGTTGTAACTATTACACCTCCTGAAATAACTTATCAGGATAGTATGAGAATCTATTTTGGTGGTAGAGAGATAATACTCAAGTATCTTGGTAAAGCTCACACTAGTGGAGACACATTCATACATCTTCCAAAAGAACGTATCGTATTCACAGGTGACGTCGCTCAAGATGGTGGTGTGCCTTATTTAGGAGATAGCTATCCGGACGAATGGCTTGATACTGATGACCGTATGGCTGAACTTCCTGTAGATAGGTTTGTTTCTGGTCATGGTCCTGTTGGCGATATAAATGCTTTGAAAACTGCGAGAGACTTTATACACTCCCTAGTCGGAAGCATGAAGAGTGCGATTGCTGACGGAAAGGATTCTAAAACCGCTAGTGACAGTGTGCTTACTAAATTACAAGGGCAATATGGGAATTGGAGGAGTTTCGACAGGTTGGGAGAGTCACTACCAGCTGTTTATCATAAATTAATAAAGTAACATAATGTATTCATAATATTGACAGCTTTAAGGTATTTTAATATAAATGGGGTCTCTAGTTTGTAGAGCTTTGTGTAATAAAAATGTTAATCACAGCCATTGAACTAAAAGAGAACAGAAGGAGAGGTAATGCCATATTTTTTAAATACTTTCAGGACTCCGAAATTAGGTAAAGAAGCAGAAGTTGTGGAGGCGGTGGGGCAATCTCTTGACGCTATTGGAGGTAGAGGGCTTGTAAATGTATCTATATCTGCTCCTAATGCGCCAACCTCCGATGTTAGAGTTGTTGGCACTCTGTTATTGGATGATGAAGAGGAAGTAGATGGTTTATTAGATTTGCTTTTCCAGGAAGACATGGAGGCGATACGTAGTAGATCTCATATCACAGATATGTGCTCACAGGAAAATTGGTCATTGTCGAAAGTGATATCAAATTCCGAAACAATCCCTGAAGGATTTACTCCTAAATACATAAATCGACATTTTATCTCTGTAAAAATTGGTAAATTGCCGGAAACTCTCGAATTATTGAAAGAATGGGGTGAGAGTTTAGACCATAGATATGTCTATAACATTAGCGTCCCTTTGGGAGGGCCCGTCAGCTCTGTTAGAGTCACACATTTGGTTGAAAGTTTCAGCTCTTTACAGGAATTAAATGACAAGATTTTTTCTGATTCGCGTCAGGAGCAAATTCAAAATCTTTTGAGTGCCAGTGTCGTGCGTGCCTTGGGCCGAGTTACTCATATTACTGGGCAATAGATAAATTGAACAATTATGTCTGACCTGTTGGAAGTGCAGGTCAGATAAACAAAGTGATTGCCAATTAACTCACTACGTCAATNTGGGTTACACTTTTTGCTTTTCNCAATATTTGTAAAGACTCCTCCGTTGCATTTACAAGTTGTAAGTGTTTTCCAGATTCGTGGTATTTTGTGGTTTGCGAATCGATTGCTTCAAGAGCAGAGTGGTCTGCAATTTTTGCGTCGCTTAAATCTAAAATCACGTTTTCTTCTTCATAGTTTCCCGGATGCATTAGGTCTTTGAATTTCCATACAGAGCCGAAAAATAACGTTCCATGGAGAGCATATGATTTTGTGGGAGCGGACGAATCTTTATTTTCAGTTATCCGGATGTGTTGTGAAGATTTCCATGCATAAACCAGACATGAAACTATTACACCGATAACAACCGCAATGGCTAGGTCTTGTATCACTGTCACCCCTGTTACGAGGACGATAACAAAGGCATCTTCTTTAGGGATCTTAAATAAAAGTTTTAGTGATGGCCAGGCAAAAGTACCAATTACAACCATCATCATGATTCCCGTTAGGGCAGCTATGGGTATTTGTTCGATCAGGCTGGATAAAAACACTATGAATACGAGTAAAGCAACAGCAGCAGAAAACCCCGACAATCTTCCTCTGCCGCCTGAGTCGATATTTATCATAGTTTGGCCAATCATTGCACAACCGCCCATAGCTTTGAAGAATCCACAAATGAAATTAGCAAGTCCCTGTCCAACACATTCGAGATTTGGATTGCCTTCAGTTTCTGTTATTTCATCAACTAATGTGAGGGTGAGTAAACTTTCTATTAAGCCGATGCCAGCTATGGTTAATGAGAATGGTAGGACAATGAAAAATGTCTCTAAATTCCAAGGGACTGAAGGAAGATGAAAATTAGGCATTCCTCCTGCTACACTTGCAAGATCTCCGACATTCTTCGTATCTAGATTCAATATTATTGCAACGCCTGATATTAAGAATATAGATATCAAAGGCGCTGGGGCAATTTTCCCTATCTTGGGTATTTTAGGTAGGCTCCATATCACTGCCATGGTTACTAGAGTTAAAAGCACCATGGTGATTAATTCACTCCCATTCATCCACCCACCATTGAATACGACGTCGAGTGCGGAATGAGAGGTTTCTCCTTCAGACGCTACAGNATCAGATTTAGATTCATTTGATTTGAACTGGCCAAGTTGTGCTAAGAAAATAACTATTGCCAAGCCGTTCACGAAACCCAACATGACTGGATACGGGACGAGTTTTATGAATTTACCAAATTTTAGAAACCCAACTGCTATTTGGATTAAGCCTGTAAGAATTATTGTAGCGAATAGATATTCCGTCCCATAAACTATAACTAGGCCAACCATAGCGACAGCAGTGGCTCCGGTGGCTCCCGATATCATCCCGCTTCTTCCCCCGAAAATGGATGTTATTAATCCAACAAAGAACGCCGCGTACAGCCCGACTAAGGGCTCGACGTGAGCGACAAATGCGAACGCTATAGCTTCAGGGACCAGAGCAAGCGCAACCGTCAGCCCTGACAAGATATCAGCTTTAGGATTATTGGTGAAATGAAACCACTTTAAAGCGGATTTGTACTGGTTTCTCGTTATTGATATCAAAAAATTTTAAAGGTTATCATTAGTATTAGATAGAAACATAAAACATGAATAATCATACAGTATATAAAACAATCCATGATCGGTTATTAACCTATTGCATATCACCAGTAATGATAACAAACATTTTGTGTGGAAATATATGAGATATGGTTAAATTTTGATTGTTGATAACAACGACAGGTTGGATTGTTATTTGGGATTCGCCCAATGGCGTCGTGCGATTTGTGAAAAGGTATTCATGATATGTTACGGTTGCTCTCATGAAGTCAATTCTAGGACGATTCTCAAGTATTGAGTATAAATGGAAAGTGTTTTTTGTAATAGCTGTTGGGCTGTTCACTTCAGTTTATGATTATCATAGTGTTGTGGTGGCTTTGCCATCGATCTCTAATGACTTTCAAATTGATTTACCAACTGGACAATGGGTGATTATTGCCTATGGTTTAATGATATCCGCTCTTTTACTTCCAGTTGGAAGATTGGCAGATTTGATCGGAAGAAAGAAAATATACGTTCTCGGATTCACAATTTTTTCTCTTGGTGGCATTCTTGCTGCTATGTCTGGTTCCATTGGATATTTGATTTCTGCAAAGTTAATTCAAGGAGTAGGGGCGGCAATGACCCAGGGTATATCTATGGGTATGGTAGTTGCGGCCTTCGGTCCGGCAGAGAGAGGTAAAGCTTTAGGGCTTGCTATGAGTATTGTCGGTGCAGGCGGTGTGGTAGGGCCCGCTATTTCAGGGTTTTTGGCTGGTTACATAGGCTGGGAATCCGTCTTTTGGAGTACTGTTATTCTAGGGGGCATATCAGTCATAATCGGACAATCATTATTGAAATCCGATAATTCTGTCGCGGATTCCGAATCATTTGATTGGCTAGGATCTTTCTTTTCTTCAATTGCTTTAGTTTCCTTTCTTACTGGTATGACTCTTGGTTCTAGACTTGGATGGGATGTTCCTGCTGTATGGGTTTGTTTCGTAGTTTTTATGGCTTCTTTGATTATATTTATACGTTGGGAATTAAAAATCAAAGCCCCATTGATGGATGTGCGCCTTTTTAAGCAGAAAACTTTCGGGTTTGGTGTTTTGGCTAGTTTTCTTTCTTTCATTAGCACTCAATCCATAAGATTTCTCATTCCCTTTTATATTCAGATAGTACTGGGTTTGCCAGCTCAAATGGTTGGTTGGTCGGTAGTACCGGCTTCCTTTGCTATGTTAATCATGGGACCATTAAGTGGCCGTTTATCTGATCGTTTTGGTTGGCGTATTTTTACAGGTGGAGGTCTTGGTTTATCGGGAATCGGCTTACTCGTATTATGTACACTAACAACAGAATCGAGTATTTGGTTAGTGATAACTGCAACCACAATTCAAAGTTTTGGAGTTGGAGTATTTAACGCTCCGAACAATAGTTCAATCTTGAGCGCTGTTGAACCTAACCGATATGGAGTAATTTCAGGTTTTCTGAATTTAATACGGAATTCTGGGAATGTTGTCGGAATCGCACTTGCAACCACTCTAGTCACATCCACTATGGGATTCCTTGGATATCCTCCGTCCCTTAGTGCCATTGAATCTTCTGAAGCCGTGGGTATATTAAAGGCATTTACGTCTGGTTTACGCCTCACTTATTTTCTGGGTGCAATTATTGTAATTATTGGAGCGATATTATCATTTCTCTGTAAGCCCAAAGTGAAAATCTGAAAAAATTTCGTCAACCCAGTCTGAATCTAACATAATTAAAGGGTCATTTAACTGAGGTATACCTGTGCCACTCACCTGCGGTCGCGAATAATAATATTTCCCGTCTTTTGACCTATTACCTATGTGGTACTTTATGGTGGATACATAAGAACTATCAAAGTAAGTTGTGTCTTCTTCTAGTACTTCTATCACTCTGCTCTCGTTTGTGATTCCCCACGGTGTGTAATCGTTTTCTAGCGGTTTACCGTCTTTTACAACTATGTTTGGAGAGCGACTAATAAATGGGTAGAAATAAGGAATATTTGTAACAGAATCTCCGACCTCGCCGTTAAGAGGGTTGATGGAACTCCACTCAGTGTCTTTTTTTGAAAGAGCAAATACGGCATTTCGTTCTTTGCTATTGTCGTATTCATATGCTCGAAGTCCGACTATATTAGCTGAATCCATTTTTAGGGCCCATTTTGGGTAAGGTGGAATTGTCACGAATCGAGATATAAAGTCACCCCATTCTTTGGCAATCAAATAAAGATCGTCATATCCCTCGATGTGACAATATTGAAATTTTCCATCCGGAGTATCACCACCAATAACGAATTTGAACATTCGGTCGTTAGTCAACTCAATGTTCACTCTAATATCTGGTTCATCGAAACCGTATTCAGCGAGATTGTTCAATTTAAAGCCTGACTCGCTTAATTCTCTTTCTGCCCAAGGGCCGCCGAGGATATATTTCGATCCTCCCCATCTGTCAATATCAAGGGTCATGTATGGTTCGTCTGAAAACTGCCAAACGCCCATATCATTTTTGATGAACTTAGTGGATTCCTCTTGATAAAATGCTTCAAATGAGACCATGTCGTCGATAGATATTGTATAGAATGCCCTTTCATGAGGAGCAGAGGTTTTAGGTGCAGTACGTTCTGGATGGAATACTGCCAGTGAATCGTAAAGAACATAGCCGGCTGCTAATAAAATGCAGATCCCTATTAAAGAAAGAGTTAACTTAAAATTCAAAGTTTTATGTCACCTTATTTCTAGCGATAAGACTCTAGACAATTAATGGCGCAGGATATCCTTGCAGCATTAATTTTCCAATCGTCCCCGTAATCTTGGATCTAGATAATCACGAAGTGAATCTCCAAGTAAATTGAATGCTAATACGGTTAAAGTGATAGCTATACCAGGTGCTATCACTAGCCAATAAGGCGGCTTGAAAACGTTTGCTAAAACACCTCCAAGCATGTTGCCCCATGTTGGCGTGGGGGGTGGTATTCCCATACCTAGAAAACTTAGAGCGGCCTCTGCGAATATTGCGACACCAAGTCCTGCGCTTGCTATGACCATAAATGGAGCTATACATTGAGGAGCTATATGTCTGAACATGATTCTCAGAGGATTAGCGCCTATAGCTCTAGCAGCATCAACGTAAGCCATCTCACTTACAGATAATGACACAGACCTTATTATTCGTGTTGCGTTAGGTATACTAGATATTGCTATTGCGATAATCACCGAAGTAAGACCAGCGCCTATAGAAGCTAAAACTAAAAGTGCCAGTATTACCGTCGGGAATGCCATCAAAATATCTAAAACTCTTTGGCTAAATAAATCTATTTTTCCGCCAAAAAAGCCAGTTAACACACCCCATATGAATCCTATACCATTTCCAAATAATATGGACATTACAGCTACATATATAGTTATTCTGCTTCCCAGTATGATTCTGCTTAAAACATCCCTGCCAATATGGTCAGTGCCCATCAAAAATTCAGTTGATGGTGGTTTCTTTAGATGAGTAAAGTAAGCCTTTAATGGATCATGGGGAGTTATAAGGTCAGCGAATATGGCCATGAATATGACGCCTGCAAGAATGGCAATTGCTATACTCGCTAGCAACGATGATTTACAAAAATTTATGAAGCCTCTAAATATAAACATCTATGAAAATCTAATCCTGGGGTCTATGACCCCGTAAAGTATGTCTGTTAAAAAGTTTACCGCTATGGTGCAAACTCCAAAAAGCAGGACTAAGTTTTGGATCATCATGTAGTCTCTCTCAATGATTGCAAACACTAAGGAGAAACCTAATCCCGGAATATTGAATGCTCTTTCGACTGCAACAGTACCTCCCAGCAGAGCGGCCAACTGCAGACCTGTTAGGGTCAGAACAGGTAAGAACGCATTCCGTAAGACATGACGTTTCACTATCAGGGTCTCTTTAAGGCCTTTTGATCTCGCTGTTCTCACGTAATCTTCTCTGAGAACCTCAAGAAAAGTAGCTCTAACCATTCGAGCAATGATTGATCCCATCCCAAGTCCTAGACACACACCTGGGGGAATTGTCATCTGTAAGTTTCTTACTGGGTCCGTCCATAGATATGTAACTTCGAACGGTGGTCTCCACTGAAAAAATACAACTGTGATTAGTAGGAAAACCAGTGCGAGCCAAAAATTAGGAATCGCCATTAGGAATGTAATCAGCATTCTAAGGCTATAATCGGCGGAGCTATTACGGCGCATCGCGCATAGAATACCGGCAGGTATTCCAATTATCCATGATAATACAATAGCTATTATCGCAATCTGAAAAGTAATCGGGGCTCTTCTGATTAAGGTTTTGCTGATCGGTTCTTTAGTTCTCCAGAATGAATACCCCAGATCTCCTCTAGCGACGTCAAAAACCCAATCAGCATATTGAACAACCAGTGGCCTATGTAGTCCGAGTGATTTTCTAACTTTTTCGTACTCTTCATCACTAAGAACGTAAAGAGATGTTTCCCCTGCCATGGACTTGAGAGGGTCTCCGGGTATGACTCTCATTGCCAAAAAAATGAGAACCGTGACTCCTATCAAAGTCGGTATTATCAGGAGCAGTCTACGTATTATATATTGCTGCATACTCTCTTACGTTTGTGTGGATTTCTTAACTTAATTTGAAAGACTGTATAACAAAGGAGCATGGCTTGTTTACCACGCTCCTTTGTTCAAAATTGTCTTAGCGACGGTATCGACGGGTTTTTTATTTATCCAGCCATACGGTTTCAAATCTCTTCCAACCACCATTGATTCTTGTGGGTATTGATAGACCTTTAACGTAGGTTCTCGCCATAGGTATACCAGCTGTTCCACAGCAGTACCAGGTTGGTGGGTTATCGTTCAAATTTTCCATGGCTTGTGTCGCTAATGTTTGTCTGACTGACTCATCAGTCTCAACCAAAAGCTGTTCCAACAATCCGTCTAGTGTTTCGTCACAGTGGTTGCTGAAGTTCATACCACCATCACAAGCATGATATTTCTGCCACATTTTTGTTGGGTCCATGGTGTCACTGCCGAATCCGCTAGGACCAATGAATATGTCCCAGTCTCCTTCCATTAGTGTGTCACCTTCGAGAGATCTTTCGATGACCTCTGTNTCCTCGTATGTGATCCCAAGTTTGTCAGCCATTTCCGCTAATATCGCTGGACCTGAAACTTCGGAGAACGGAGCCGGTTGGCTTAATACCAATTTCTTGGCGACAAAACCGTCCGCGAATCCGGCTTCAGCCATAAGTTCTTTAGCTCTAGCAACGTCCTCTTCTTTTTCGTTTCTCCAGCCTGGGAGTTGATCCCATCCATCAATTTGGTACGGGTGTGGTCCACCCCAGTGCGCTTGAGGAAACGGTATAACAACAGAGGTTATGATGTCAGAAATAGCTTTCCTGTCCAAAGCCAAGTGGATAGCTTGGCGTACTTTCTGGTCTGAGAATCCAGGCCTTTCTTGGTTGTACCAAATTCCCCATCCACCAGTACCGCTTGGGAGTCCGACTTGGAATTTGTTTGGCTGTGCAGCGCCTTCTTTCCAAGTGTCGAAGCTTACGTTCCATGCAAAGTCTGTTTGCCCTGTTAGAACAGCTGCTCCTCTGTCTGGCCATGCTCCAATGTGGAACTGCCTTATTGAATCAACGTAGGGTAATTCTGGATCCCAGTAGTTCATGTTAGCCTCTAGGACCCACATTTCTCCTGCTTGAATTTCCTTAACAGTAAATGGTCCAGTACCGGCGGAGATTTCACTTCTCAAGTCGCCGTTGTTGGCGGTCAACTCATGTTCAGCATAAATCACGCCAGGGTAGAACAATGGGTCTGCAGCAAGTAGTTCTAAGAACCATGGAGTGAGCTGCTTTAGTTTAAATTCTACCTCGTATGGTCCATTAGCCTTGTAACTCTCAATGGCGTCATATTTTTCTGCCATGGCTTTAGTCGTTACACCTTCTGGAGGATTGAAAAATCTGTCGAAAGTGGCGATAACGTCGCTAGAGTCAAACTCTTGCATATCGTGCCACCTAACTCCTTCCCTCAGTGGGAAAGTGTATGTGGTGCCATCATCGGACATTGTCCACGATGCTGCTAGGTCAGGTATTAGTGTCCTTTCCCCATCTGCTGCATTCTGATAAACCAGGTTGTTGTACATCATGGTCATACCGCCGTAGGCGATAGTTCCTTGGTGTAAGTCGTAATGGTTTGCAGCTATTGGCCATCCAGTCCTTAGCTCACCACCTCTTTTGGGGTTTGCTTCCGGTGGGCGGTTAAAGATGGCTGATGAGGCTGCTTTATCCTTTTCAGATATGTTAGCTGAAACAAGTACCTCTTTAATTACTTCCACCTGTTTTAGTTTTTCAACTATCTTTTCAACCTCCACCTCTTTAATTACTTCAACAGGAACTTCTTTAACAACTTCCTTAATTACCTCTTCCTTTACGATTTTTTCTACAGGGACTTCTACGATTTTTTCTACAGGAACCTCTTTAATGACCTCTACAGTCTTGGATTCCGTTGTTCCACCGCAGGCTACCACCAGCGACATTGCCGCTATGGCGAGTATCCCCCCAAGTAACGTTATCTTTTTCAATGAACTCCTCCTGAGAACTATTGTTTCCAGATAAATATTAATGCAGCAAGACATGCTATTGCACTATGAGTAGCCTATCATACAGTAATCAACATGAAATACAACTAATTTATAAAATACAACTAATTTAATATATACAACTAATCTATGTGGATTTATGACAGTTTATTTTGAAGGTATTTCTTGCTTATTCTCAAGTTTATTGGTCTAGTGGAAAGGGTCGTCAAGTTCTGTTCAGATAAAATAAACTGTATAAATCTTTAGCTTATATAAAATAAGACTAATGAAAAAGTTGTAAAAATTGAATTGTGAGTACAAATGGTAGGAAAATTGACTGAAATAGAGGTTCAGGCAGCTTTAGCTGTAGGGGATAGTCTTTCCGGGGAAAATCTAGCCGGACTTAATTTAGCATTTCTTGATCTCAAAGGAGCGGATTTTAGCTACTGTGACCTGCGGTATACAGTTTTCACAGAGTCTGATTTATCCGATGTGAATTTCCAAAGGGCAGACTTGGGAGGAGCGAACCTATCAAAATCATTGCTTAATAAAGTTAACTTTTCTGGGTCAATACTGAGGTGGGCAATTTTATCCGGTGCTCACATTGCTTCTAGTGATTTCAGTTATTGCCATGCTTTAGAAGCTAACTTTGAAGACACAAAAATTAACCGATGTGGTTTTACCCATGCTGATATTAGAAGATGCCTTTTTTCCCGCTCTGCCATCAAAGATTCAGATTTCTCGTTCTCCAATATTGCTAATTCGGACTTTACTGAAGTTGATACCTCAACGGTATTATTCGAAGGTAGTAATCAGCATGGGACACTGTTTACTCAGTAACTGGTATAAGAAATACTACTTCAGGTGGATAGAGACTGGATAACTGTCAGGCTGTTTGATTGATTTATACGAGTCAGGCAAGAGGTCGAATTGAGCCAGATGATGATTTCTACTTTCTCTTAAATTCGGATGATTTTTTATGGTAGATCCATTTTCAATATAGACAGAAAGTAAGTTTTCGGAGCCAATAAACTGAGATTTGCCATTTTCAGAAACTATAAAGTCTCCGGCGAACTTACCCGTTTTTGAGTATTTCCTGTAGACGTTTTTTTTATATGGATACGACTCTTTTCCTAGGCTGGTTTTGTTGACTGGCCGGGAGTTGAGTTCGACCATTTTATATACTGATTCAAGAATCGGAGAGTCCTCTGATGCCGCAACTCTGGTGCCTACACCGTATTTGTTAATAGGAGCGTTTTGAGTTTCCAATTTTTGTATTCGATATTCATCCAATCCACCGCTCGCGATTATGTCAACTTCGTGTAATCCGGCGGCATCTAGGAGGGAACGTGCATTTTTTGCCAATGTTAGATAGTCACCACTGTCGAGGCGAATAGCTCTTAACTGATGATTTTCCAAAGACAATTCTTGGCCGACTTCTATTGCGTTTTTTATGCCGCCGATGGTGTCATAAGTGTCGACCAAAAAAGTGCAACTATCTGGGAATTCTGTAGCGTAATTTCTAAATGCATCAATTTCAGTTTCAAATGCCATAACATAGGAATGAGCCATTGTTCCAAACAGAGGGATATCGAAGTTAAGCCCCGCATTTACTGTCGCAGTACCTTGAAATCCTGTCATGTAACCGGAATAAGCAAGAATGTTAGCGGATTCTTCACTATGTGCCCTTCTGGCCCCAAAATCGATAACGTCTTTTTGCCCTGCAGCGTGTTTGATTCTAGAACATTTCGTGGCTACTATGGAACTGTAGTTTATGGAATTTATGAGCATCGTCTCAAGTAATTGCCCTTGTATTAAAGGGGCTTCAATTTGAATCACAGGCTCTTGTGGAAAAATAATGTCACCGTCTTGCATTCCACGCACAGTGCCTGTGAAATTAACATTAGCCAAGTAGTCAAGGAATTTTGTGTCAAACTGCTTNAGTTTTGTTAATGCTTCAATGTCATCTTTATTGAAATTAAAGTTGTNAATGTTCTCGAGAGCTTGTCTGACTCCGTTTAATACGAGGTAACCTCTCCCTGANGGCATGTCTCTAACNTATAACTCGAAAACTGCGGAGGAGTCACNTTGTGACCTCCAATAAGATTGACACATTGTCAANTGATATAAATCGTANAACAAATTCCCTGAGTTATTCACTGGTGGATCCGATCTCNAGTATTNANCTGGATATAAATATTTTAAGAAGTTTCCTTTAACAATCGCCGTAATATTTTCCCNGAAGGATTTTTGGGTATTGTTTCGATAAATTCAACTTCCCTTATCTGCTTGAAAGTTGCAACTTTTGAGGCAATGTACTCCATTAGTTCNGATTCGTTCACTGTACTTCCTGTTGTTTTAACAATGAACGCTTTCGGTATCTCTCCGGATTCCACGTCGGGTAGGCCAATCACCGCGGCGTCAGCGACATCAGAGTGCTCTAGTAATAATCCTTCTAGTTCTGCAGGTGGCACNTGGAACCCTTTATATTTGATTAGCTCCTTTTTACGGTCAAGGATCCANACGTANCCATCTTCATCCATCCTTCCTATATCTCCAGTATGCAACCATCCTGCATTAGAGATGGTTTCTGAAGTGGCCTCTTCGTTTTTATAGTACCCCCTCATTACCTGCGGTCCTCTTACTAGTAATTCACCAGTTTCACCGTAGGCCATTTCCTTAGATGGATCCTCCACGTCTACTATNTTTTGTTCGGTATCAGAGGCAGCGGGACCTATCGAACCAAGTTTTTGAAGATGTGGTTCAGCGTAATCAGCATTTGTTAAGGGTGAGCTTTCTGTAAGCCCATACCCTTGAATAACAGGACAAGATAACTGATTTTGTATTCTTTCTTGTAATTCGGCAGATAGAGGGGCCGCGCCAAAGAAAGCTAAATTTATAGAGCTTAAGTCGTGATTTAATAAGTTTTTGCTATCTGAAAGGGCTAGGCCGACCGGTGGGACGGTGAATAGCTTGGTTACACGGTGCTTTTGTATGAGATTGAGGAATTCATTTAGGTCAAAACGACCCATCATAATCTGTGTTGCGCCTGCCGCAATAGAGCCATTCATCAGTACATTCATTCCGTAAATATGAAATAACGGCAAATGAACCAACACAATATCACTATTGACTATTTTGGCTAATGATGTGAGCCCGAGTAGTTGTTTTACATTACTAACTAGATTGAAGTGGCTAAGCATCACTCCTTTAGTAAGTCCGGTTGTGCCGGAGGAGTACGGGAGCGCGGCAAGGTCTTTGTTTGGATCGATTGATACGTCAGGTAGTTGGCTGGAGCTTTTATTTATCAAATTCCAGAAAGAGGAATTGGCAGTTTTATCCACGTCAATTATTAGTGTTTCTATTGGTTGTGATAGAAGATCAGTTGTATTTTTAAATAATTCTGCGAGTGAATCATGGACTATCAACAACTTACAGTCACTATCGGATATTTGATGTGAAATTTCCCTTTCGCGATACCCAGAATTTATTGTTGTTACGACAGCTCCAACCTTGGTTATTGCATAGAAAGCTATAACGTATTCAGCGCAGTTGGGTGCCAAAATTCCGACTTTGTCTCCCTTTGTAATGCCAAGGTTTATTAAGCCGTTACTTAGCTGAGTACTGAATTTTTCGATCTGTTGGTATGTAAAACTATTTTCACCATCAATAATTGCAACCGTATTCGGAAGTTTACCTGCGGTCTGACTCAAAAGATCATGAACTGGATATGATTCATATGGTTTAAGGGATTCCCTCATACCGACCCCCAATGCTACTTTTTACTTCGAGTATGGTTCAGTACTTTTTATGACATGTATATTGTTATGCCAGCGTGCGGATATGATACAGCAAGGTTCGCTTGACGTTCCCGCGCGAGTGTATGTTCGTAAGATATGAAATTAGGATCCGAATCATCGCTATGAGGGCAATCTTGACGTCTTTCCATGTGAGGGCATAAATGCATATCCTGACGATAGTCCCAAAATCCTACAAGTTTCATCGGGCCAAACAGTGTTTCTGAAACTATCCTCAAATCAGAAATTATTTCAGTGGAACGCAGTGTTCCCTCATTTTGTATGTCTACTGTGACTCTGTCCATTTTCTTAAGTTACTTTCCCAGAACTAAAATGATCCCATCCTCCTTCATTTATATCTAGGATGGCTCCTTCTGAGTCAATGACTGTAACCTTTGGATCTCCTTCATGAATGCTTCCGATTAAGTTAAATTCTATTTTTAACTGATCTTTCAATGAGCGTATAGTTTCCTCTGAACCAGTGAATAATAATTCATAGTCCTCACCGCCAGATACTGCGAATTCAAGGTGTCTTTCTGGGAACGCTCTTTTTAAGTGTTCGTCAATAGGGAGGTCCTGAGTTTTAATTTGCGCTCCAACTCCGCTTGATTCACAAATTTTTTTGAGATCATTAATTAGTCCATCACTTATGTCCATAGCCGTCTTAATGCCGTGGCTGGCTAGTATTTGACCATCATGGAGTTTAGGTTTTGGAGTGTTGTGTGCTTTGATTAAGTGCTTTTGGGTTTCCATATCCATAGGGTTGGAATATTGTAAAACCTCTAATCCGGCACTCGAGCAGCCTATATGGCCAGTGATACCTATTAAGTCTCCAACTTTAGCGTTGTTCCTCTTCAAAATATTTCCGCTTGAGGATTGTCCAACAACTGTGACGGATATGAAAAATGTATCTGACTTCACAACATCTCCGCCAACGACTTCACCTCCGTAAGAATTCGATATTTTTGTGAATCCTTTGTATATGTCTTCGATATCTTGGACGAACTGGTCCGGTTTCAGTCCTAGAGTTATTACGGAATAGATTGGTAAACAACCCATAGCGGCTATGTCACTGTAATTTACCGCTATTGCTTTCCAGCCAAGTTCTACCATTGTCGTTGTGTCACATTTAAAGTGGACATCTTCTACCATGGTGTCCGTTGTAACTACTTGGGTTGAATTGATCGGTAATATGACAGCTGCGTCGTCTCCAATTGCGGTCTCAATATAAGAACCGGGAATGCCAGTTGCGCCTTTTTTTAGTACGTGTTCTAATCGGTTAATTAGATCAAATTCACTTATGTCTGACACTTTGAGCATCGAACTTTTTTACCTGACGTTCTTCAATTCAGCGAAATTATTTTTGTTCTTATCTAATGGTATATCAATAAGGGAATCTGCACTCAAACAAGTAGTAATATATCTGTTAAGCGTTAGACACAAATAGGCTTCTTAAGGAGTAAAGTTTGAAAATTACTGAGGTAAAGACCTTCCGTATGGCTGCTCAACCACATAAGTCTGATACTAATAATTGGTTGTTTATAAAAATCTATACCGATTCCGGTATACATGGGACTGGTGAGGCAAGCCTTCAATACAAGGATCTTGCACTGGCAGCAGAGATAGAAGATTTTTCAAAATTTCTGATAGGTAAAGATCCCTTCAGAATTGAACATATATGGACTTCCTTATATCGGAGAGTTACTTGGACTGGTGGGGCAGTGACCATGAGTGCCATCAGTGCGATTGACCTGGCCCTATGGGACATAAAAGGCAAAGCACTGGGTGTTCCCGTCTATGAGTTACTCGGGGGCCGGGTACGTGATGCAGTGCCTGTGTATGCCAATGGGTGGTTTGAAGGGCTGGAGACACCGTCAGACTATGCTGAAGCTGCTTTGAATACTGTAGGCAACGGATATCCCTGTTTAAAGTTTTATCCGTTCATAGGGGAATATGTGACCACCCCTGAAAGGATCTACAAAGGTCTTGAATTGGTAAAAAGTGTGAGAGATGCGGTTGGCCCCAATGTTCAAATCGGGATAGATATAAGAGCAAGGTTAGATTTTTGGAGTGCATTGCAGGTTGCGGAGGAACTTATTCCATATAAGGTTTCCTGGATGGAGGAACCAATACAGTTCGATAATCCTGGGATGATGGGTGAATTTGCAAGAAAAGTTCTGGTTCCTGTATCTACTGGTGAACAACTTTATAATCGATGGGATTTCCAACCACTCTTAGACGAAAAATCTATAGCTATAATTCAGCCGGACATTTGTCATGCCGGTGGTATTTCAGAACTTAGACGTATAGCTTCAGCAGCGGAAACTCAGTATGTGAGTGTTGCCCCACACAACTCAAATGGTCCTATTTCGACCGTGGCCAGCCTCCACTTGGATATGAACATTCCTAATTGCTTTAAACAGGAGATTTTCGTTAGCTTTTTAGAAAAGTATGAGGCGGTCCTGACCAACCCTATTCCAATTGATGATGGATACGCGATTCCACCTGTTGGGCCTGGATGGGGAACGGATATTGATGAAGAAGCACTGAAGGAATTTCCTCCCGCTGACTACATCCCGATAGATTCTGAGCCGTATACGGAT
Source organism: Chloroflexota bacterium (assembly GCA_002717465.1). Classification (GTDB taxonomy): domain Bacteria; phylum Chloroflexota; class Dehalococcoidia; order Lucifugimonadales; family UBA826. The sequence continues at coordinate 37,588 of PBDQ01000007.1, read as the reverse complement.
TTTTTCTAGAATTTATATTAGGGATTAATAGTTTCTCGGGTAGAGAGCGCTCTCATGATAAATAAAATTGCTTTACTGGATTTGATAGGTTTAACCAATGATGAGTCAGAACTGTTTAATGTTAGACATAGTTTAAAGGCTTCAAGGTTAATCATAAATTCATCGCCACAAAATGGCTTAGAAATAGTATTACCTCGACATTACGATGATCTTTGGGTAAAGAATATTGTAGTCTCTCGGAGGTCTTGGATAAAAGCTCGTATTGGGAAACACATGATCGAGAGAACCAAGATAAAACCCTGTGTCATCCACCTAGAAGCGATCGAGTTTAAGCGCCTCGTTCATTATCAGTATGGTGAAGGTCAAATTAAAGTGAAGGATACTGGGGAAAAAATTATTGTAAGTGGGGATATTAGTGATGACTATAAAGTGTTAGAGTCATTGCAATGTTGGTTACAAGATATTTCATTGAGGCATCTCGTACCTATTGTCGAGAAAGCTTCTAAAAGACATGGGTTTTCTGTTAATAAAACTAGAGTCCGGTTCTTGAAAACCATATGGGGTAGTTGTTCTATAAATAGGAACATAAGCCTGAATCGCAACCTATTATTTTTCCCTGGCGAAATTGTGGATTATGTTATACATCATGAATTGACTCATCTGAAAGTAATGGATCATTCAGAAACTTTTTGGAGGGAACTCCGTAAAATATTTCCTGATGCACAGCTCATGAGACTGCAATTGAGAAATCTTGAAAAAATTCGAGTGCCGTTATGGGCTGCATTTTAACCTCATAATAAAAAAGAATTTGTGGTTTTAGTAAATCTCACTTACTCTCTACTAAATTTCTCATTTAAAGTCACAGATTCATCAAGATCAACGTCAAGTGCTGAAATGATTCTTGATAACATCGAATAGTATCCAACTGTCACGATAAAGTCGATTGTAAGCTCTGTTCCCAGCAGGTGGTCTAATGCCTGGTAAGTTGCTTTGCTGAGCGTTGCATCTTTGACTAGTTCCTTTGAACCTTGAATGAAAATCCCTTCTTTTGCTGGTAGTCCCATGGGACCTTTACCTGAAAGAATGGATTCAATAACTTCTTCTCTAACGCCAACTTGCTTGGCAACAGGTTCATGCTGGGCCCATTCGTAACTGTTTCCCAATTCCTTCGCGGTCGTGAGTATAGCTGTTTCACGAATAACCGGATCTAGTTTAGATTTGTATCTGATGTATTCACCAACTGCGGTGACTACTTCAGCAGCTTCAGCGTTATTGATGAGAGCCGAGAAAACATTGGATACAGTGCCTCTTGTTTCAGCGATTCGATCGAATATAGGCTGATGATTAACGTGTAAATCGTCTTTTTTTAAATAGGGCACTCGAGCCATTTTATCTCCTCGGTAATGATATACATTGGGGTTTTATGAAATGGTGGGCCTGCCTGGACTCGAACCAGGGACCTCAGTCTTATCAGGACTGCGCTCTAACCACCTGAGCTACAGGCCCATTTCATCATTTTAGCTACGAAATTGGTGCTATCCGACNGNTTCNAGAATTTCTTGNNGACCATTNTNNNGACCAANTNNNGTCACANTTTCCATTTGTAGCTTCAANTAGGTAATTATAACNCCAAACATTTATTNAGTACATANGAATATTACTGCTCTAGTTTAGTAGTTAGCCCCNATACCACGCCACAATGAATGAACAGAGGTGAATCAGGCGANGTATATTCAGTGTTTTTACTCCAATGAGGACCTTATANATCGGTCTATACAATTCAAATACCTGTTGTCATATTGATGCATAAATAGCATTTCACAATTACCAATGAATGGTATAGAATGAGACTCATTCTTATTTATTGTAAGGTCGATTTAACAAAGAGAAGGAGTATAAATGGAAAAATATGATGTGGTTATTGTGGGTGCTGGTGCCGCTGGAATTGGGATAGCTGCCATGCTGAATGATTTTGGTCTGGAAAAGATGGTCGTGCTGGAAAAAGAGAAAGTAGGTGCATCTTTCGATAAATGGCCAAAAGAAATGCAATTCATCACCCCTTCATTTACGACGAATGGCTGGGGGCATATAGATTTGAACGGCGTTGCGTCAGGAACATCTCCTGCTTATTCCCTTGATACAGAACACCCTAGTGGCGAAAGGTATGCGAGGTATTTAAGTTTAATTTCCGATCACTTTGAATTGCCCATTAAGGAAAACACAAACGTTGTAAAGGTAACTAAAGGACAGGAAGGTTTTAAAATCGAGATCGAAAATGGGGGGTATATTCAAAGCCGTTTTTTGATATGGGCTGCCGGAGAATTTCAGTATCCTAGGACAAATACCTTTTCGGGTTCTGAACTATGTTTGCATAATAGCCAAATTCAAAGCTGGGAACACATAGAAGGTGAAGAGGTATATGTGATCGGTGGAAATGAAAGTGGNATAGATGCAGCGATCCATTTAAGTAGACTGGGCAAAAAAGTGCATGTTTTGATTGGGAATCCGGATTGGGATGTTAAGACNACTGATCCAAGTGATAATTTGTCGCCTTTTACAATNGATCGTCTAGCCCTTGAAATGCCTCATNAAAGAATCGATCTTAAAGGTGAGTCTGTAGTTAAGGATATAAAGTTTAAAGATGATAAATACCTCATATATGTAGAAGGTAACTCCACGCCTTATGAGAGCACTGTACAACCTGTTTCTGCGATTGGGTTCGAAAGCAGTTTGATAAAGGTTAAAGATTTGTTTNATTGGGATGAAAGTGGATNTTATTGTCTTTTGAATGAGCATGATGAATCAACGAAAACCCCTGGATTGTTTCTTACTGGTCCACAAGTACGCCATGAAAATCTAATTTTTTGTTTTATTTATAAATTTAGACAGAGATTTGGAGTTGTAGCGAATGCGATAGGCGAACAATTGGGTATGGACACATCATTTCTAGAACAATATCGCGACGATGGACTTTATTTGGATGATTTATCCGGTTGCGATGAGGAGTGCGAATGTTAATTGGTAATAACAGAAAATATAAATCCGANATAAGTGCTCTTTGGTTATGCCAATTGATCGCAAGTACCTCCTGGGTTGCTTCGGTTTTTGTTTATGGCTCCTTTGCTCCTGGCGATTACTTGCAATTGTTGGCAGGATCGGCATGGACGGTATCAAATATTATGAGTTGTTTTAAGGNTTAACATCGACTTACCAATGCTTTCTAGAAATTTTCAANTATGAAAGTCTAGCTAAATAAGTCACTTATTAATCTGTTCTGTTTCTACTCATCACCAGATGAAGAATTCACAGTCGGATCATCTTAAAGGAGAGGGACTTATTTGGTCATGTAGGTACGTTGAACCATATATGAACATCTAAATCGACAAGTATTNGTGAATTGTTTGCNATCNTACGGAGTTAGTGGAAACATNAGTATTTTGGGCTATCCAAGTTTAGAAGTTCCTGTATACGTAGTATATTTAGATACATGGCGAATCAATGTAAATTTTGGGATTGTTCCCAGTCTATAAGTTCTTTACATGTNTTTTGTATTGATCATTTTGATCTTGAGGAAAGTGGTTACGTCAATGAATGCCCTGCATGCTNGCGATTCAAATTTTCTAGGAATCAAACATGTGGAATATGCCAGGAAGCTATCTCACAAAACCTGGNCTCTAAACAAACCCACTATGCTTTGCTGAAGTTGATGGATTCTATAGATGAGCTCATGATAGATATTGGCCCTGANTTTAACTCGATTTCCCAAAAAAGACGGGAGTTACTTCAGACGTTACAGAAAAACATGGAGANTGTTAAGGGCAACATATTAAATTTGTCATGCGAGNAAATCGGTAACTAGAAGTGAGACAGTTTCAATACATGTTTTAATTGTTNTAAATTCGCTATTTGNCTGTTGAAGGGTCGAATTCCTCTACTATTTCCACAGGTGTATTTCTAGCNACTATTAGTTCCATTGGGTCGGTTAGGCTGTCATTGATAGGCTGGTGTATGGAGTTTTGNGGAACGTATAAGAAATCGCCNTCCTCTATATCTAACGTTGTTCCTAAAGTCGGACCTGTTAAGAATCTTCCTTTTCCTTTAGANACGTATATTGCTGATTCACAATTCACATGATGGTGNGGGCTTGAAGCACAACCTGGCGGAATTGTTGCTACAGCGAGATGTATCCCTTCAGCACCTACTAAAGCTTCTGAAACACCTGCTAATCTAGTCATACTTCCTGATGAAATCTCAACCTCTAGGTTTCCNTTTTTAACTACTTGGCACTCTGTGTCATATTTCGAGGACATGGGAAAAATATACTCCTTGATGTATTAGGGTTTTAATTTGTACTTTTTATGTATGAGCTAAACGTCAATTTTAGCTATTACCGCTGCGTTGGCTATTAGGGTGAAATCACCTGACCCCTCAGTGCCTTCTATTTCCATCCCACCATTAATGACTTTCAACTTACCAGTTCCATGTGGCAAAACTGCTAGTACGATTTCTTCATCAACTTCTTCAGGACGGGTGATAGCAACTGTGACTTCAACGATCATGTTTTTGGACGTGTCTGGGCCAAATAGACTCAAACCCATAAGACTGCTTTGGTGAACCGCATTCCATACAGCTCTTCTAGCTGCTTCAGTTGCGTTTTGCCCATGTAAATCGATCCCGGTTCCCATTTCTAGTATTAATGGTTTCAATGCCATTTGTTCTCTCCATATTCAAGTTTTTACAGACTTACTAAGTCAGCAGGTTTTTAGCTTATCAGCACACAAATGTTTTATCCACAGCGATGATTAATTACTAGGAGGTGCATTGTTGCTATTTATATACCAGTTTTAAGTGAAGTGTAGAAAAATTGACCATTTGATGTTTATAAGGGATTTTAAAATATAATATTCAATGACTAGGTCACTGGATTTCGTAGCTAAAAATGCCATATAATGAGGCTTCAAGCGGCAGTAGCTCAGGGGTAGAGCATTTGCTTCCCAAGCAAAGGGCCGTGGGTTCGAATCCCATCTGCCGCTCCATGTCAAATTCGGGAAATTGAACTTGCACTCGATTGTATTATATTTGTGAACATGAATATAAAAATAGCATCCTTAGTGACCATTCTATCAATGGTTATGATTGTGTTTGCGGCATGTGAAGATTCTTCGGAGGATGTGTCAAGTTCAGCAGAATTGGAAAATCCCTCAATAAAGTCGTCTAAAGTTATTCCTACTGCTGTGACTAAGGCACCTACTTATGACGTAGTAAAATCTCCTGAGCCTGTGGTTTCAAAACCTAAAGAAAATCCTTTCTTGCGTCCTACCCCATTTCGTATCACGGTCCCGACTATGGTTCCGTCGCCAACTTCGACACCAATCATGCCAACATTCGTACCTGTGAGTCCGACACCTTCAGCCACTCCGGTACCGAGACCAAGGCCCACATCAACAGCAACTCCAACTCCAACATCAACTCCGACAGCCAAGGAATTTTTGGAAAATGCCCGTGTGAACAGGCCGACTAAGGGGCCAAAGCACCGTTACGTTTTTTCTGAGAATGTTTCAGATGAATTGATATCTCAACATGCGGAAATCCATGAACATCTAATTGATGTTTTAGGGGGATATGATCGATACGTTCACGCAATTTATAACACCGGAGGGGAGAATGAAGATTTAATTGAAACATTAAATGAATTTGGGTTACTGAAGGGTGAAATCTCAAAAACAGAAGAGTTGGAAGAAATANAACAATGTCTGGTTGCGGTTTCTTCATTTAATGTTNAAGACCATAGAAATAATTTCAGCATATGTATACAAGAAAATCCGCTAACTGATTCCGATTTGTATGATGAACGCGATGCATATGGCNCAGACAAGTTNCAATACAAGATATTTCACGAATGGGCACAAGCNTATTTTAATCATTACCAAAGAGTGCATGTGTTTGACAGATCATTGGATATAAGTGAGGACTGCTGTCCGTCGGACAATTCAGTTCGTGCTCCTGCTTGGTGGGTAGATGGTACCGCTATGTTATTTTCTGATTTATTNATAAATGAATATTTTTACAAGTTAACCTATACACAAGAACGCCGCTTAAATATTGAAGATGGCGGATATCCATTCCAAATCCGAAGTGAATGGGAAAACCGTTTTACAGAGGCACGTCAACANATGATTTNAGATGGTGAAGATGGATGCGGTTCAGATGGATCCAATGAGGAGTACCGAGAATNGNCGAAATGTGACTGGGTTCTAATGAACTTATATTTGGCATATATAAGTTCTTATCAAACAATGTTTGTAGATTTATTGAGCGATATGTGGGAACTGGGATTTGATGCATCTTTTGAAAAACATGTTGGAATGACGAAAGAGAAATTTTATGGAGAATTTAATAAATTTATAAAAAATGGAGATGTCGGAGAACCTTCTCCAGTTGGGTTTTTTCCTAATCAAGTATTGNATCAAATAGTGGATTTTTGGGCGGTGGATTCGGGATAGTTTCCAAGTATTAATTCCTAACTATATATGTCCAATAACAAAACAATATGGTTTAAAATTTCTGTTTATCCAGCGTTTCACGTTATGAANGAATGANAGTAAGAAGGTGCTAAATGGGTTCAAATAAAATTAAGANTGTAAAAGTAATATTTACNGAGCCTGATGATGTNCGACTCGTCATAGTAAAAGTTGAAACNGATGATNCTGAACTTTATGGAGTTGGCTGTGCNACTTTTACTCAAAGGCCCACGGCTGTTGCGGCTGCAGTCAATGATTATTTAAAACCCTTTTTAATTGGTAAAAACCCTGCTGATATAGAGGATATATGGCAATCTTCATATGTATCTTCTTATTGGCGTAATGGACCTGTTCTCAATAATGCCTTAAGTGGTGTTGATCAAGCNCTATGGGATATTAAAGGTAAAGTGGCCGGTATGCCGGTCTACGATTTAATTGGCGGTAAAGCTCGATCTTCTGCACCAGTTTATGTGCATGCCAATGGAAACAATCCTGAAGAAGTTGAAGGAAATGTCCGAAAATTCATCTCGGAGGGATACCATCACCTTAGAGTACAAGTAGCCACTCCAGGATACTCGACTTACAGTAATCAAGATTCAACAAGGACACAACCTAAAAAGGATGATCTAATNAGGANGATGGGCACCGATCGTAATTTCGANCCAATCCCTGGTGAGTTCCATGCCCATCCNGGTGGCATATTCGAGCCAGTACCATATACGAGATCNGTTTTGGAACTATTTGATCATTTAAGAACAACGATCGGGTGGGACGTCGAATTNATACATGATGTNCATGAGAGAATTCCCCCCATTAATGGCGTTGGCTTTGCGAAAGATTTAGAGCAATTCAAGTTGTTTTTCCTNGAAGATTTATTTTCTCCAGAAGATAACGAATACTTTAGGATTGTTAGAAACATGACTAGTACTCCCTTAGCTATGGGAGAACTTTATAATAATCCTCATGAGATAATTCCTATGATTAAAGANAGGNTAATTGATTTTTTACGAATACACATATCTCAGATNGGTGGTATAACTCCGGCGAGGAAATTGGCTGCCTTGTCAGAAGCTTTCAGTGTTAGAACAGCTTGGCATGGGCCTGGNGACACTTCTCCAGTAGGGCATGCTGCTAATTTGATGCTTGATTTAAATACTATAAATTTCGGTATACAAGAGTATTCTATATTTGGAGAGAATACTCNAAAGGTATTTCCTGGCTGTCCAGAGGTAAAANATGGATACATGTGGCCTAATGGACGCCCNGGACTGGGCATAGATATCGACGAGGATNTGGCTGCAAGCTATCCTTTTCGCGATAGAGCTTATGGCGGTGCATGGGATACTATNAGGAGAGNCGATGGGAGCGTTGTTAAACCTTAACTTATTTTCAAAATGTATTGAAATTATAATAAGCTAATCGTTAAGGATTTACGTGGAACAGCTTGTAATATTATTCTGGAGGAGTAATGCGGAAACGGATCGATTTTAATTGCGANATGGGCGAAAGTTTCGGGATGTATAAAATGGGATTTGATGAGGANGTTATTAAGCANATTTCTTCGGCCAATATNGCTTGTGGATTTCACGCAGGAGANCCGATGTGGATGAGACGTACTGTAGATCTGGCTGAAAAACATGGNGTTGNTATTGGCGCCCATCCAAGTTACCCAGACCTTAATGGGTTTGGNCGTCGTAANATGACAGCTGATCCAGAAGAGGTAAAGAATGATGTTATTTATCAGGCTGGTGCTTTAAAGGCATTTACTGCTTCAAGGAAACTGCAGCATGTAAAGCCTCATGGAGCTATGTACAATCAAGCTGTGAATGATGACCGCCTTGCCACTGCGATATGTGAAGCAGTACTTGAAGTTGATGAGACCACCATATTACTGGCCCTATCAGGTTCTAAATGGATTTCTATAGCTGAATCTCTAGGGATGAGGGTTGCAAAGGAGGTTTTCGCGGACAGAGCTATGAACAACGACGGTACATTGGTTTCANGGTCTCATGATGGTTCAGTCTTNCATGATATTGATCTNGTTGTGGAAAGAAGTGTCAGGATGGTCACTGAAGGAAAAGTTGAAACTATAACTGGAGACACAATTGAGGTAGAAGCTGATTCGATTTGTCTACACGGAGACACTCCTGGTGCGGTTAAAATGGCTGAGGCTATGGGACAGGTGTTCAAGGAAAACGATATAGAGGTCTCGTCATTGGAAGAGATGTTTTAATTTGTTAAATAAATTTTCATTTAGTGAAGGTGCACAAGAATTCCTAGTAGAACTGCGAGTTATGGGCGACTCCGCATTGTCATTAGTTTTAGGGGAAACCATAACTCCAGATATCAACCGACAAGTGCATAGAATCAGCAGATCTATAGTGTCAAGAAACATCGAGGGTATCTTAGATGTTTTAAGCACATACAGTGGTATTGTAATTCACTACAATCCACTGCAAATGAGTTTTAATGAGTTAAAGAATTTGTTGATTGAATTGTGCAATGGCAATGTGGAATCAGCAAATAGTAAAACCAGAATAGTTNGTATTCCTACCTTGTACGGTGGNGAATACGGACCTGACTTAAGTAATGTTTCAACTCTGCTGAAGATCTCAGAGTCAGACATAGTCAGGTTACATACGGGAAATGACTATTTAGTCTACGGTTTGGGCTTTAGCCCTGGCTTTCCGTATTTGGGTGGCCTATCGGCTGATCTCTATTGTGAAAGGCTAGCAACTCCGAGATTAGAAGTTCCTATNGGATCAGTGGCTATAGCTGAGACACAGACAGGGATNTATCCNATTAGTAGTCCCGGGGGATGGCGTTTGATTGGGCGTACTCCAGTAAAATTGTTTGATCCAAATAATGAACGACCAACATTATTAGAACCTGGGGATTTAGTTCGCTTTAGATCTATAGATATTGACGAGTTTAACGAAATTTCCAATATGATAACTAAGAATGAATATAAACCGGAGTTATTAACGTGATATCTGTAATTCAACCGGGAACTTTCACTACGATACAAGATCTTGGCCGAGTTGGTTATCAAAACATTGGANTGACAGAATCTGGAGCTATGGATCAGTTTGCTTTAAGGTGTGCCAATNTATTGGTTGGAAATCCCGATCACTATGCTGGAATGGAGGTGACCCTATTTGGACCGGAACTTGAATTTCACGAAGACCACTTCATTTCTATTACAGGAGCNGATTTACTACCNATTATCGATGGTGAAAGAGTTTCTTTATGGGAAACGATAAAAGTACGGTCGGGGCAGAAGTTGGTATTTAAAGGACCTCAAAAAAATGGGATTAGATGTTACATAGCTTTTGGAGGAGGTATCGATGGTGGGGCTGTGAAGGAGATTCTCGGTAGCCGTTCCACATATNTTCAAGGTAAGCTNGGTGGTTATGAAGGTAGAGCTCTCATGACNGGNGATGAGATTATCACTGGCAACGATTTTGATCCTCCAAGTGACACTAAATATTTAAAGGAAATACCANNTTATTCTGATGATGTTGTCTTAAGGGTGATATTGGGTCCTCAAGAAGATAAGTTCGTTAANGAATCGGTTGACACGCTACTGAGTAACAACTACATAGTGTCGGCTAATTCAGACAGGATGGGTTACCGGCTTGAAGGTCCATCGTTGAANCATTTGGAAAAGGCCGATGTTATTTCTGANGGTAATGCTTTTGGAGTAATACAAGTTCCAGCAGATGGGCTACCTATAATTTTGGGAGCTGATAGAGGTACCACTGGTGGATATGCAAAAATAGCGACTGTNATCACTGCAGATAGAGGCCAAATGGCTCAAATGGTCCCGGGTTCCCAACTCCGATTTGAAGAAATTTCCTTAGAGGATGCTTTATCTGAATACAGCAAACAGGAACAAATTCTGGAAAATTTGATTACAGGTACGACAGAAGTTCGTATATTTGCTAATGAAATTGAAATCGAAGTTACTGGANCAAATGGAGAAAGGATTAATATTCCACAAAACTATGACTCCATGTCAGTCAATGTGGCAGATAGGCTCAATGAAAGTATCGTGAACGTATCATTTAAATAAAGACTGTTAAAAGGGGACTCAGGCATGTCTAAAAAGATGGCTGTTTTTGGCGCTGGTGCAGCAGGTAGCTATATAGGAGGATTTCTGACTCGCGAAGGNTATGATATCTCACTTATAGATATGTGGGGAACTCATGTGGACAAAATGAATAAAGATGGATTGCACATTTCAGGTTGCCAAGGGGATTTTGTAGTTCCTGTAAAGGCAATACATTTGGCTGACGCAATTCAAATACATAATAAATTCGACGTTATATTTCTTGCTGTGAAATCTTATGATACAGAGTGGGCGGCTCATTTTTGTAAAAGGCTCCTTAAAAGTGACGGGGTAATTGTATCTAACCAGAATTGTATGAATGATTCTTTGATTGCGGGAATAGTAGGGTTTAATAGAGNGATAGGCTGCGTTATGTCCAGTATTACAGTTGGATTGTGGGAACCTGCNCATGTCAATAGAGGTGGGCAACCAGGNCGAGATANAGGACACGACGTGTTTAGAGTGGGGGAATTGAATGGGAGAATAACTCCGCGGGTAGAGGAAATAACTGATGTGCTTTCTTGTATAGACGACGCTAAGGCGACAGCAAATATTTGGGGAGAACGATGGTCCAAGTTAACAACAAATGCTTCATCTAATCCTGTAACCGCAATGACAGGATTGGGATCAAACGGAGTGGCAGAGATTCCAGAAGCACGGAGAATACAAATTGAAATATCAAAGGAATGTTGCCGTGTTGGGATCTCTCANAAATATGAAATCGAAAAAATAAAAGGTGTNGAGGCAGAAATNTGGNCCCGAGCAGATGANGGTTCAATTTTTGANGACCTAGATAGTAAATTTATGCCNGATTCGGGNAAAGGGGATTGGAAGTCGTCTATGGCTCAGGANGTATCGAAAGGTAGNAAGACAGAGGTATTGTTTATGAANGGGTATGTTGCTCAAGAAGGATTAATAGCTGGAGTGCCTACTCCGGTCAACACAGCAATCACTAAAATAATTGATGAAATAGATGCGGGAATTCGGACTCCAGATGTTGATAATATCGGAGAAGTTTTGAGAATGGCGGGTATCTGAGATTTTAAAATATGCTTGATTTTTTTCATCAGATTAGCGATTGGTTTGTAGGGTTTGCTGAAAGCGAATGGGCGATTTTAGTTCTAGGTATCGGTTCGTTTCTTGAGTCCACAGTTTCTCCAATACCTGTTGATACTCTATTAATTCCTATGGGGGTACTACAACCTAATTTCGCAATAATTTACGCAGCTGTCGCGGCTGTAACTTCTGTACTAGGTGCATTGTTAGGTTATTGGATAGGGAAAAGATTTGGCAGCCCAGCATTGAAAATGTTTGTTTCTGAATCCAAAATAAATAAGTCTGAGTTAATGTTCAAGAAATATGGAATGTGGGCTATTTTGGTTGCAGCAGTAACTCCTATACCCTATAAGGTTTTTACAATTTTGGGAGGTGCGCTGAATCTTCCTTTAAGAACATTCATATGGGCATCGGTGATTGGAAGAGGGATTAGGTTCTTTTCATTGGGTGTTTTGTTGTTTGTTTTTGGAGAAAGCATACAAGATTTTATTGAAAGCCAGTTCAAAAACATTTCCATTGCAGTAGGGATTCTAATGTTCTTAGGAGGTGTATTAATTTGGTTATGTGTGAAATTTGGGATTGGGAGTCGCTTAATTAGAAGGTAGGGATATACTAAAGTTTCATTCTGGCCTGAAGTGTACTACTAGGTATGTGCTCATACCCTAAATGTTCATAAGCTCTTTTGGTTGCCATTCTGCCTCTTTTCGTTCTATCTATAAACCCTAACTGTAATAAAAATGGTTCATATACATCTTCAATAGTGTCAGATTCTTCGTTTATTGATGCTGCTATGGTATCCAGTCCAACCGGGCCGCCATCAAATTTTTCTATAATGCATTTCAAAACATTAACGTCTATTCTGTCCAACCCTAGCTCGTCTATAGCAAGATCTTCCAGAGCATTCAATGAAATGGGTTCTGTGATTACATTGTCTGCCATGACCTGTGCATAGTCTCGGACTCGCCTTAATAAACGATTTGCGACTCTAGGGGTACCCCTAGACCTGATGGCAATATGTTTTATTCCCTCAATTTCAGATTCGACTTCTAATATCCTTGAAGAACGTTCTAAAATCTGTGACATTTCAGGTGGATTGTAGAAGTCTAGCCTGTGAATTGATCCGAACCGGTCTCTCAAAGGTGCGCTTAACATACCGTATCGAGTAGTAGCTCCAATTAACGTGAACGGCTTTAACGCTAGGTTCATGCTTCTAGCTTTAAGGCCTTTGTCTATTACCCAAGTGACGAAGAAATCTTCCATCGCTGGATACAACACCTCTTCAACGACCCTATTTAATCTATGTATCTCATCTATAAATAAAATGTCATTTTCTTGCAGTTGACTTAAAATTGCCACCATGTCTCCGGCGCGTTCAATTGCGGGGCCGGATGTAGTTTTGATTCGCGCTCCCATTTCGGTGGCAACAATATTTGCCAAAGTGGTCTTTCCCAACCCTGGAGGCCCATATAGCAATAAGTGATCGAGTGGTTCTTCCCTTTGTAATGCTGCTTGAATGGAGATAGAGAGAGTACTCTTTATATTCTCCTGTCCAACATATGTTTCTAGGTTTCTAGGGCGTAGGTTCGTATCTAAGTTGTGGTCTTCTTCATGTGGTTTTCCGGAAACTATCCTATCATTCAAGATGAGCTCCTTTGCAAAAATAGAACTAAATTAGAACTAAGACGATTCTAGTTATAGTGAATGTTCTATGTCAACAGTAATTTGTATTCTAACCGGCGGTAAAAGATTTTGAATCATGTAATTTTGCTATATTGTGTGTATTGAACATTTATCAGATTACCTGTTAAGAGTAGTAGATAATAGCTACTCGTATGAATTTTTACACTTTATAGGGAGTTTTGAATGGCTGTAAGAAGGAAAGAGGATTGGGTGAATGAAACATTGGATCCTGCTAAAAATCGATTTGCAGAACGAAAGGAGATATATAAGACTTCTTCGGACATAAAAGTAGATTCGCTGTATACACAAGAAGATTTGGATCCAGGGTTTCCGGACTCAGTAGGGTTTCCTGGTGAGTATCCATACACGAGAGGGGTCCAGCCGAATATGTATAGGGGGCGCCTATGGACCATGCGACAGTATGCAGGCTTGGCCTCTCCTGAAGAATCAAACAAAAGGTATAAATATCTCCTGGAACACGGCCAAAATGGACTAAGTGTTGCATTTGATCTGCCCACGCAAACAGGATATGATTCTGATCACCCGATGGCTACAGGTGAGATAGGTCGTACTGGAGTCCCAGTGTCGAGCCTCGCAGACATGGAAGTTCTTTTCAAAGATATTCCACTTAATCACGTCAGCACTTCGATGACTATAAATGCCACTGCTTCAATTTTACTTGCTCTTTATGTGGCTGTGGCGCGAAAGCAAGGTGTTGCATCTGATTCACTGTCTGGAACTATACAGAATGATATATTGAAAGAATATATTGCCCGTGGGACTTACATTTATCCTCCTGAACCGTCGATGAAACTTATCACTGACACTTTTAGTTATTGTGCGGAGAATATTCCACGTTGGAATACTATTAGCATTAGTGGTTATCATATGAGTGAAGCTGGGGCTAATGCTGTGCAAGAGTTGGCATTCACATTTTCAAATGCAATAGCATATGTGGAATCTGCAATTGATTCAGGTATGGATGTGGATAGCTTCGCGGGCAGGCTCTCTTTCTTTTTCGTTTCACAGAGTAATCTTTTTGAAGAAGTCGCCAAATTTAGAGCGGCCCGTCGCATGTGGGCAAAAATAATGAGGAATAGATTTGGAGCTAAAAGGGAGCGGTCACTCATGATGAGATTTCATACGCAGACCGCAGGGGTTACATTAACTGCCCAACAACCTGATAATAATGTGATAAGAACGACTTTGCAGGCACTTTCCGCCGTATTGGGAGGAACTCAGTCTCTACACGTAAATTCAAAAGATGAAGCTTTGGCACTACCCACAGAAGAAGCAGTGCAGATATCGTTAAGGACTCAACAGATATTAGCTCATGAAATAGGTGCATCAGAAGTAGTGGATCCTTTAGCTGGATCTTATTATGTGGAGTCTTTAACAGATAAACTTGAGAAACAAGCATTTGAATATATTGAAAAAATTGATGGTATGGGCGGCGCAGTAGAGGCGATGAAAAATGGATTCCAAATGATGGAAATACATGAAAGCGCGTATTTATATCAACAAGAAGTCGAAAAGAAGGAACGGATTGTCGTTGGAGTCAATGAATACGTTTCAGACGTACCCAATATAGAGAAACTTCAGGGAATATCTAAGAAGGAGACTGAAAAGCACCTTAAAAGGCTCGCAAGAATTAAGTCTGAAAGAAATACAGGGAAGGTAATCGACTGTTTGAGTGAGTTAAGGGAAAGCGCCTTATCTGGTTCTAATACTCTCCCAGCTACCATCGAATGTGTAGAATCATATTGTACTGTTGGGGAAATATCGGATGTTTTTAGAGATATTTATGGTGAACAAAAGGAATTCACACCTTTTTAAATTAAATATTTGATATCAAAATGGAGTTCTTTAAAATGAATCAAGATCTTTTAAACGAGGAAGAACAGCTTCTGAAGAACACTGTGGCGGATTTTTCAGATAAAGTTTTGTCTGAAAGGGCTGCTTTATATGATGAGTCAGGGAAATTTCCATGGGATAACGTTTCTGAGATTGGGCAGCTAGGATTGTTTGGTCTTACTATTGATGAAGAATATGGAGGTAGTGGAGGAACTACTAGGCAATTAGTGGTGGCTGCTGAGGAGATAGCTAGAGGGTGTGCTGCTACATCCGTAGTTTATATAGCTCATCTTTCTCTGTGTACCCAGTATATAAATATGTTTGGAAGCGCTGAACAAAAAGCTAAATATTTACCGGGATTAACTTCTGGCCAAAAAATTGGAGCCTTTGCTTTGTCTGAGCCTGGTGCAGGTAGCGATGCCGCGAACCTCAAGACGGGATCTGTAAAAACTAATGGACATTTTGTTGTAAATGGTACTAAAACTTGGATCAGTAACGCACCGGAGGCGGACGTAATGGTGACAATGGTCACGCAGGATTCTACGCTGGGATATAAGGGGATAGATTCATTAATAATTGATGGTGATTTAGACGGCATTACAGTCAATAAGCTGAATGGGAAAATGGGTGTTAGGGCTTCGACCGTAGGGGAAATAATATTCGATAATTGCCACGTACCTGTGACTAATCGTATGGGTGGAGATAATGTAGGATTCAGGCAAACAATGTCAGTTTTGAATGCAAGCCGTATATCCATAGGCGCTCAATGTGTCGGGATAGCTCAGTCAGCATTAGAGGCATCCATAGACTATGCGAAAACTAGAGAAGCTTTTGGATCACCTATTGGCGATTTACAAGCAATTCAGTGGATGATAGCAGATATGGCCACAGAGACGGAGGCTGCCCGTCAACTGGTGATGAAAGCTGCGACTCTAAGAGACAATGATTTACCATTTGCTACAGAGGCTTCTATGGCGAAATTGTATTGTTCTAGAGTTGCGATGGACTGTGCGTATAAAGCGGTACAGATCCATGGAGGAACTGGCTATTTTGCTCCAACTCCTGTGGAGAGAATATTTCGTGATGCAAGGGTAACCGAAATATATGAGGGGACTTCTGAGATACAGCGATTGGTTATCGCTCGAAATTTGTTACGGGACTAAGGTGAAAAATTGAAAGGGAAAGCTCATTGCAGCGCCAGACATCTAAATCATGTATGTATTGCAGTAAGAAATATTGAAGAGACCCTTGAGTTCTATGATGAATTGTTTGGATTGGAAGTATCAGGGTCGATTGAACATATTGAAGATCAATCAGTAAAGGCAGCATTAGTGCGCATAGGAGGATCGCAGCTCGAATTTATCGAGCCGACTGATCCTAGCGGACCTATATCTAAATTTATTGATGACCGAGGAGAAACAGTACATCATATTTGTTTCGAAGTGGAAAATTTAGATCAAAAGTTAACTCGTCTCGAAGAGATCGGTTATCGAATGGTGGACAAACAACCACGACAAGGATTGTCCGGTCAAATCGGATTTATACATCCAAAATCTACAAGAGGCGTTCTAATTGAGCTTGTTGATCAAAAGACTGCTCGGAGATGATGAAAATGACAGCAAAATTTACAAGAGTTTTGGTGGCGAAACCTGGTTTAGACGGCCATGATCGTGGAGCAAAAGTTATAGCAAGAGCTCTTCGGGATGCTGGGATGGAAGTGATATATACAGGAATAAGACAAAGTCCTGAAATGATTGTAGAAGCAGCTTTACAAGAGGATGTAGATGTTATAGGTCTTAGTATTTTATCAGGAGCTCATGGTGAATTGTTTCCTAAAATTATTGAAGGCTTACACGAAAGAGGCATGGAAGATGTACTAGTGATTGCTGGCGGGATAATTCCTGAATCAGACCGAGTTTACTTAAAGGAAATTGGGGTTGCTGAAATATTCGGACCTGGCAGTGACTCTCAAGAAATTGTTGAATTTATCAAAGAATCAATTGAATGAAGTGTAATATCACACTGGAGAATTTAATTTCTTTGTTGTAATTTTCTATATAGAGGTTTTATGGATTTTGAATATGTTTTAGCGTTTTTACTAGCTTGTTTAGTTAGTTATATTTTTGGTGCTTTACCATTTGCTGATAAGATCAGTAAGCGGAAAGGTGTGGATATATTTCAAATTGGAACAGGTTTGGCCGGGGCTTCAAATGTTCTAAAGAGTGTTGGCAAAGGTTCAGCCTTAATAGTTTTGGTATTTGATATAGCAAAGGGTGCATTAGCCATTTCCGTTGCAAATGCAATGGGTATCGACGGTGTGTTAGTTTTGGTACCAGCGGCTTTCGCTATATTTGGTCACTGGAATTCTATTTTTACAGGTTTTAAAGGTGGTGATGGTATGGCAATAATGGGAGGACTTGCTATAGCCTTATTTGGTACCGTAGCTATTATTGCTATGCTATCAGCAGGCATGGTGTCGTTGCTTGCACAAAGACTGCCTTTCTCATCACTGACAAGCATCATAGCTGGATACACTACAATAGTATTGGTCTGCTTATATCTAGGGGATAAAGTCGATATCGCAGTATGGTTTGGGGCAATTTGTTTATTAGTATTGTTTCATGCATTAGTTGGACACAGCAGACGTAATCGTTCAGTTTTATCTGAAATAGATGCTTGATTTTCGCGACTAAATCAAATCATTTAGTCAACTACAGCAATCATGTCCTTATTTAATAGAAGGAATTCTGCTGCCTGCGCATCTAGAGTGAAAGTAGTGGATTGCGAAGGTATTTGGACGTAATAGAGGGTTTCGTCTTTCTTTATAAATTTCAGCCTTGTTGTCGGACTTGATGCTTCTTTATGAGTGTTAATACGAATAGATCCGTCGGGAGCATCAAAGTCTAAGCTATCTGCAATTTCATCAGTTTCAAATCCATTTGCTGGGAGGATTTGAAGTGTTTGCATGATTAGATCCAACACTTGCAAGTTTGCCGGCGTGACACCTGAATCTGAAGCCACCACCCACTCTTCCTCTTCTGTTTTACCTACGCTAAAGTTCTCTGAACTATCGGGATAAATGAAGTCTAAGGAAGAGATATCTGATGCTGGGATTGATACAATTATTGGATTTCTCCATGAGTCTGGATCAGAAGAGAAAACTCCGTTTCTTGAACAAGGTATTCCATATACATCAGCGCTTCCACTTTTCCTTATGTAGCAAAGGCGAACTTCAGGCAGCCATTTTCCCACATGAAATTGCTCTTGAATAGATTGCCCGAAATAAAAATCAAGCCTAGTACTGTTTTCAACATCTACCCCAAGCTTTACATGGTGTTTTTTTTCCCTGGCAACTAATTGAGCCATGGGTATGTCGTCTACGTGCACCCAAAAATCGTTCAATCGCGGCGCGAATACTGGGTGCATCCCGACCTCCCAATTATCATTGTCAATTTTGACCAATTCTGAGGAAACTTGGTCTGGTCCCACGATTACCACCTTCGTAATCACGTCCCCCGAAATTGGCATGAGACCTTTAAGTACAAAATCACTGCTACCACCTGTGATAAGCCTAAATATAATACCTACTAGCCCTATTGCTATTAAGGCCATTAGCACGAACCCAACCTGCCTAGTCTTCATTTGATTCGATCTCTCTTTCGTTCTGTCTGTTCCTAGAGAACATACCAATTGTCTTATGTCTCCACGTGCTCCGGAATCCCTTACTTCTCCGCTGGGTATACCTCAGGAAAGCTATTACGACGAAAGCTACTGGTATCCCTACAATGTTTACATATTGAACCATGTTTTTATGAGTATCTGAGGAAAAAACCAGACTGCGTTCTGAGACGACTTTGGATCTCACAGATGCCAATGTATCATCTTGGGCCAGCCAATCAATTAAATTTAGGCCGAAATATGCGTTGTTTTGGAATCTTTGTATAAAGTAAGTTTCTAACCATTCCGCGTCGCCTATAACAACAATTTTTGAGCCTGAACTGCCTTCAACTGTGACCCCAAGGTCGCTCTCTACCATGTTTTTTGCGGATATATCTGTAAATGTCGGGCTATCTGGAGTTAGATTTCGGAATTCGAAGTCTATCGCCGCATACTGAGAAGAAGCCAGTAAAGGCGTAATTTTATATGAAGATCCTGGAATATCGATTATGCCAACAGAACTTACCCAAGGTAAAACGACAGATCGTATTTCTCGTCCTATTTTTCTATCAGTTACTTGAGATCTCACAAAATAAGGATATGGCCTGGCCAGTGAACGACCCGCACTTTGAAAACTAATGTTTTCAAATGATCTAGTATCATAGACAATATCCTGCTCCACTGAAACTCCAAGTAATTCTCTAATGAACTCAGAAAAATTTTCCCTGTTTGGTAGACCCGTTAGCTGAGACCTGTCAACTATTACTGGCTCCAATGCTATAAGCGCACTGCCTCCGTTATTAAGGTAACGCGTTATTTCTTCCTGTTCGTCATTACTTATACGTCCTTTTGGTGAAGCTATGACAAGGATGTCTATATCTGATAAGTCAAGTGAAGTGTCTTCTTGAACTACGATTTGGCTTACTTGGTATTGTTGGTTCAGGACTCGAGCGAAGAAATTCAATTGGTTCTGATCTGATATACTCGATTCTCCATGACCTTCCAAGAACCCAATTTTCTTTTTCTCTAATCTTTCGTTGATCATTTTGTTTGTTAAACTTGCCAGCTGGTATTCAAAACCGTCTACGCTTTCTACAAATGGAATTACTTCCCGCTTGTCCAAATAAGTCAATGATATACCGAGATATCCGGTCTTTATTTGCAATTCACCTTGGGACCTTAATTCGAATTGAACAGGGTTTACTCCAGCATTTTGTGCTTTTCTTAGGGCTTTTTCATCATTTTCAGGATAATGTCTGGACACCTTAACCATGTCATTAGAGTTAGATTCAAAATCGTCAAGAAAATCATTAACATCTCTAGACGCCAGAGACACTTGTACTGGTTGGTCTTTTGACATAAATACATCAACCGTTAAGAGATCTTCCAAACCATCAATAATTTCGACAGTCGCAGGGCTCAAACTAAAAATTTTATCTTCCGTGAGGTCCAATCGGCCTTTTATGGAAGTACCAAACCAACCCACTAATAGGCTTAAAATTATTAATCCAGCGACACCTAATTGTAAGTTTCTGTATTGAGGTGTTTGATGACTTAAAGTACGACCTCTCATGATCAAAAATGTTGCTGATAAAAAAGTTGATATCAGTGATAAGAAATATAGTATATCTCTTAGATCGAGGACGCCTCTACCCACGTTATCAAAGTGGGTTATCGGACTCAATAGCTGTAATAAATTGGCGACCCCGCTAGGAAGGGTGATTGCAACAATTTCCAATCCCATAATCATTAAGATCATGCTTAAGGTGAGCCCTAGTATGAATGAAACTATTTGGTTTCTGGTTAAACTAGAAGTAAACAATCCAATCGATACCAGGCATCCGGCTAGAAAAATACTCGCTAGGTACTGTGATATAACGGCTCCCCAGTCCAAATTCCCAGCTGTTGTGAGACTGATCGGGATTGCCAGAGTCGCCAATACCGCTATCGAGACAAATATAAGGCCGGACAAAAACTTAGTTATCAGTACGACCCAACCTCTGATGGGTTGTGTTAGTAAAGTTTCTAACGTACCGTCACGTTGTTCTTCAGAAAGTAATCTCATTGTTGCAGCTGGTATAAAAAGCGTCATTAACCAGGGAAGAGAAGGCCTATCAATAGCAAATTCGACAGAAAACAAAGGTCTTAAAGACGTTTCTCCCATCAGGAGTGCTGTTTTGAAAAATGCCCAGGAAAGCATAGCTACGAAGATTACTATCAATATGTAGCCGGTGGGCTGATCAAAGTAGCCCTTTAAGTCTTTTCTTATTAGTGTGATAAATGGTTTTTTCAAAGTAAGTGGTGTGTCGATTAGGAATTTTGTTTAGCTGCAGTTAAGTTATGGAAAACATCTTCAAGTCTCATACGTTCCTCGTGCAATTCCCAAAGAATCCAATCTTTTTGTTTAGAGATTTTGAAGATTTCTGGTCTTGGATCGGATGTACCACTTAAATTCACTCTATACCTTTTCCTGGTCCCAATAGGTTCAAGTCTTTCAACTGATTCAACGGAATTAAGCTCGGACAGACCAGACTCAATGTGCGATCCCTCTATTTCTACGTATATTCGCCTTAAACCAGGAGTTAGTTGTAATATTTCATCCACTGGACTATCAGCCACTAGTTGGCCTTTGTTTATAACCAGAACCCGTTCACAGGTATTTTCAACTTCTTGCATTACGTGGGTCGTCACGAGGACTGTCCGATCTTTTCCTAGCGAGCGAATCAGGTCTCTCATTGAGAGTCTTTGATTTGGATCCAATCCTTCCGTAGGCTCGTCTAATATTAAAATTGCAGGTCTGTGTAAAATTGCTCCAGCCAGTCCAACTCTTTGATGATATCCTTTGGATAATTCACTTATTGGTCTGTAATAAACATCAGATAGTCCAGTTTCAGAGATTGTTTGATCAAGATTATCTTTTCTGTTTTGGCCTGTAACCCCTCTAAGATCAGCAATAAAGTCAAGATATTCGCTAACTAGTAGATCTTCATACAAGGGATTGTTTTCAGGCAGATAACCAATACTTTTTCGAGTTTCTAGGTCGTTCTCTGTGTTGTCGATTCCGTTAATTAGAATGCCGCCAGAGTCTGGAGTGTAATAAGACGTTAACAGACGCATCGTTGTGGTTTTTCCTGCTCCGTTCGGCCCAAGGAATCCCACAATTTCACCCTTGTTCACAGAAAATGAAAGATTTTGCACAGCCTTGTGCGGCCCGAAGCTTTTACTTACGCCTTTAACATCTATTGTTATGTCTGAAATTGTTTCCGAGGCCAACTTAACACGTTTTTGCGAATGTAATTGTTGTCTATTCCAGGGAGTGTTATCTCCTCCCTGGAATAAGTTATCTAATCATCGAATGGGGCAGGGAGCTTGGGTGGGTTTAGTTCAGTTATTAGGGACTCGGTTGTCAAGACCATACCAGCTATACTGGCGGCGTTTTCAAGCGCAGATCGAGTTACTTTCACCGGGTCTATAATGCCGAACTCGTATAGACTACCGTACCTATTGTTTTCTGCATCAAAACCATAATCCCCTTCGCCGTTTTTAATGGCGTCTACCACGACTTCACCGCTAAAGCCAGCGTTATTTACCAGTAATGCTACAGGAGCAGTAACGGAGTCCAAAACTATTCTAGCCCCGACAGATTCTGGAGAGTTGTCTGAGAACTTTGCCCTGAGCTGCTCTGCTACACGAATTAACGAAGTTCCACCACCGGGAAGTATCCCTTCCTCCATTGCAGCTCTTGTGGCGGATAAAGCATCTTCCACTCTTTGTCTTTTTTCTTTTAGCTCTATTTCAGTGGCGGCACCAACCTTCACTATCGAGACTCCACCAGATAATTTGGCAGCTCTTTCCTCGAGCTTTTCCCTATCATATTCTGATTTTGTTTCTTGCACTTGAGCTTTGATATTACTAACACGATCTGCCACTAAAGAACTGTCTCCGTTCCCTTCAACGAAGGTGGTTTCATTTTTTGTTGATATGACTCTCCTACACCTACCTAGATCTGATACTTCGATGGAGTCTAAGGTTCGCCCAGTTTCAGAGCTTATGACTTCTGCTCCAAAAAGAATACTCATGTCTTCCAGAATTGATTTTCGGCGATCTCCGAATGCGGGGGCCTTAATTGCCAAACAGTTTAAGTTCCCTTTCATTTTGTTAACGACCAGAGTGGCCAGAGCCTGCCCTTCAATGTCTTCGGCGACTATAACAATATCTTTACCTACTGGTGCGAATTTCTCTAGGAAAGGTACTATCTCTTCCGCAGTAGATATTTTCTCACTGGTTATGAGGATATAAGGTTCATTCAGTTCTGTGACCATCCGATCTTGATCAGTAACGAAGTAAGGTGATAGATAGCCCCTGTCGACTTCCATTCCTTCGACATATTCGATTTCATAATTCATTCCGCGGCTTTCTTCGACTGTGACGACTCCATCCTTCCCTACTTTGTTCATCACTTCACCAATCATTTTGCCCATGGCTTCGTCATGAGCAGATAGAACAGCGACCTGATTTATTTGCTCATCGTCTGTAACAGATTGTGACATTTTCTGTAGTTCGTCTTTCATTAGTACCACAGCCAAATCTATCCCTTTCTTCAATGCCATTGGATCAACACCGGCGGCTATGTTTTTGAACCCGTTTTTCAATATGCCTTGAGCCAAGATTGTTGAAGTAGTTGTGCCATCTCCAACGTCATCGTTAGTTTTGGATGCAGCTTCTTTTAGTAGCTGTGCCCCCATGTTAGGAAATGGTTCCTCGAGTTCTATTTCTTTGGCAATGGTGACTCCATCGCTGCATATTTGGGGCGGACCAAATTCCTGTTCCAGAATTACATTGCGACCATTTGGACCAAGTGTGACTCCCAATGTTCTAGCCATCAAGTCTATGCCTTGCATTAGTTGCTCTCTGGCATCCCCCTTAAATTGGAATTGTTTAGCCATATATCTGTACCTCTAAGTTACGCTTTTTTTATTCGTTTGTTGTTGCTTTCTTTATCGCGCCTGGCGACATGGGTAACTCATTCATCCTGACCCCAGTCGCATTGTATATCGCATTGGCCACGGCTGCTAACGGTGGCACTAGTGGAGATTCGCCTACGCCCCTGACCCCAAAAGGATGGCCCGGATTTGGTACCTCTACAATTACAGGTTCGATCATCGGCATATCCAAACTGGTAGGCATTCTATAATCAAGTAAACTGGAATTTAAGACTTTCCCATCATCACTCATGAAATATTCTTCATTCAGAGCCCAACCGATCCCCTGAGCGGATGCGCCTTGGATTTGCCCTTCCACGTAATCAGGATGTATAGCTTTGCCGACATCAGTAAATGTGGTGCATCTCAATATATCCGTTTTCCCGGTCTCTTTATCTATTTCTAGGTCAATTATCATGGCTGCGTATGATCCGCCTGCACCAACTGGGTTTACTCCAGCACTTCCAACAATCGGACCACCTGTGTTGTTGGATCCTGATGCGACTTCTTTGAATGTCAAACTGAGCTCTGGGTCAGATTTGTGCCTGACTGTCCCTTGCTCATATTCAATTTCATCTGTGTCAGCATCCCATATAAGTGCTGCTCGTTCTATCACCTGTGTTTTGACATGTTGGGCAGCTTCGTAAGCTGCCCAACCCGACTTGAAAGCCACTCCGCTTCCACCTGTGACTGATGTGTACCCAATGGAGTCTGTATCAGCCACCTGCGGGTTTACGTCTTCGACCGGTATACCTAGTACTTCAGCTAATTGTTGGGCTATTGCCGTCCTAGATCCACCTACATCAACCGAACCTTCTGATAGATTAACGTTTCCATCTGGAGTTACAGTAGCTATACATGCTGCGGGGCCCGTATTGTTTCTCCAATACCCCATAGCGACTCCCCGGCCTCTTAGCTTGCCAGGAACTTGATCAAGTTTACTATTGTAGTGATCGTGAGCTTTAACTATTTCTGCTGTTTCTATCATGCCGATTTTCGGGTTTACCACCCCATCAGCACGCCTAGAACCTTCCTTCGCCCCGTTCATAAGTCGTAGATCCATACGATCAATATTTAATTTCTCAGCTATTTCATCCATGATAGTTTCGACCGCCAACGCGCCAATTGGTGCACCGGGGGCTCTATATGCCGTTGTCTTAGGTTTGTTGTCTACCACATCATATCCATCTAAAGTGAGATTTTTAATGTCGTATGGTGACAGCATGCATGCTGTTGCCCCGCCAATCGGTGATCCTGGGAAGGCTCCAGCTTCAAAGGCCAGATAGCCCTGAGCGGCAGTGATCATGCCTGTATTGGTTACACCGATTTTCACTTTGACATAACTTCCTGAAGTGGGTCCCGTTGCTTCTATGACTTCTGCTCTCGTCATGAACATCTTAACGGGTGAACCACTTTTTTGGGATAGCAATGCCGCTACTGGCTCTAGGTATGCTGGTAGTTTTCCTCCGAACCCGCCTCCTATTTCCATTGGGACTATGGTCACCTGCGATACTGGCATATCCAAAACTGTCGCAACCTGATCTCTTATTCCAAAGTGCCCTTGGCTACTACACCAGATAGTGACATGGTTATCCGATCTCCATGATGCCGTTGCGTTTTGAGGCTCGATATAGCCTTGATGAACTGTTTTCGTCCGGAATTCCCTTTCTACTATGAGGTCTGCATCCTTAAATCCTTCTTCAATATTTCCTAGGACGTACTGCTCATGGCTTGCGATGTTGGATCCTGAGGCAGTTTCCCCGCTTAAAGAAGCTGCTTTTATTGTTTCATGCAATATGGGAGCATCATCTGCCATTGCTGATTCAACATCGAAAACAGAAGGAAGTACTTCATATTCAATTTTTATCAATTCTAATAATTCTTCTGCATCATGAAGACTATCGGCCGCGATAGCCGCCACTGGGTGTCCTTTAAAGAGGACTTTATCTGAGGCTAAAATCCTATCGCTTACATATTTAGCATTAGCGTATAGGTCCTCTCCGATTTCCGAGTTTTTATCTGGTAATGGAGCAAGGTCATCGCTAGTAACAATTGCTCTCACGCTCGGATGCTTGGAAGCTTCACTAATGTCAATTGACTTTATTATTGCGTGGGCATGTGGGCTCCGAAGCACCTTGCCATAAAGCATTCCTGGTAAATTTGTGTCAGCACCATATAGCGCTTTTCCGGTTACTTTGTCTGCACCGTCATGCCTAACAGGCCTGCGGCCTATCGAAGAATAATTGTCTGATGTTTGTGTCGCCAATTAAAGACTCCTTTTTAAGAATAAAACTTATTAATTTGACTAAGCATTAGCTATAAATGTGCAGAAAATAATATCATAGAGATTGAATTGCGTCCTTTCTTTTGATATGTCTAGTAATTCTACTGTATCTCGTAGTGAGAGAGTTTAGCTTCATCGAATTCGACACCTAGCCCTGGAGAATTAGGTAATACTAGTTCTCCATCAACCAATTTTGGGTCACTTGTGAATAATTCGAATGTCCATGGCATATGCTCGACCGTTAATCCATTTGAACAAGCAGCGACGCAATGTATAAGGACCTCCGTTGCAAGATGACTTACAACTGGTAAGTTAAATGATTCTGCCATGTGAGCGACTTTCATCCATTGCGTTATACCTCCTACTCTTAGTAGGTCTACCATAACTATATCTATAGAACGTCGCTCGACTTGGGTTCTAAATGGTTCTATTCCGTAATGATATTCTCCCGCCGCTATGGGAGTATCTAGTGCATCTGCAATTCGAGCCATTCCTTCAAAGTCTTGGTGATTTATTGGGTCTTCTAACCAGAACAAGTCATAACTAGCCAATTCTCTTCCTATAGCTATACTGGTGTTAATGTCCCAACCTTGATTAATATCCACCATTAGGGTGATTTCCTCACCAACGGTTTCTCTCATAACACGGACTCGTTCAAGCTCTTTGGCTTTTGAATCTTCTCCTCCCATTCTGAATTTCATTGCTTTGAAACCCTCTGAAACTAGTCTATGACTGGTTGACTCGAGCTGCTTTAAATCATAATTCCTCCATAAATATCCACTCGCATAAGAAGGGACAGTACTTCTATATCCTCCGAGTAGGCGGTATATAGGTTCTTCAGCGTGTTTTCCTTTGAGATCCCATAAAGCGACATCTATGGCGGATATTGACCGTGTTACCAATCCTGCAGGCGCCCCTCCGCCGGCTAGATCTCTGAGGTACGTATTTATCATCTCGACTCTTCTTGGGTCCATACCAACGATAGTATCTAGCATTGAAACTATGGCTTGATGTAAGGCCGCAAGCATCAAGTGACTCGCAAACCCAGCATAACTTATACCCGTTAAACCTTGATCAGTATTGATCTTGATGACAACGAATTCTGCTTTGTTACCCATTCCTCCGGTCAATGGACCTTCTTCTCTAGGTAAGGCCACAACTTTTGTTTCATAACTAACAATTTTCATAGCAAATTCCTGTTTTTATCAATAGTTAATTTATATAGAGCCTCATTAAAAATAAAGGTTGCAGGCAGGTTATTATTTTTGTGTAATTTTATATCTTCCACAATCAAAAAACTGGAAAATATGGTGATTTGCTGAAAATGGGGATTTTAGTTACGATCGATTGGTGTTTGGAGCAGGATTCGAACCTGAGGCCGTTTGCTTATGAGTGGGACTATTGAGTATTCAAGATCTGTCATATTTCCCACCCAGGCACAACGATTCTATTTTATTGTGCATACTGTCGTTCTACCTATTTTTAATATTCACCGGCTTCCCATGTGGTGTAGTTAAGTAAGCTTGTGTCCAATCTTCTTTTAACAAAATCAAAGTATTTTGATCACTAATTCCCTTTGCGATTAAAAGTTCTTCTAGGGCATTTAACCAACAGGAAAAATAATCATTCTTACCATCTAAATCTTTTGCATGTAATCTTTCTTTTTTAAGAGCTTCTCCAAAAACTTTGACAAATTCCTTCCAACTAAAATTTCCTTTTTCTGACAATTGAACAGTAATAGCGAATAATTGACTATGCCAAGGATTCTGGAAAACGATTTCTTCCTCATTTTTATTTGTAAAAGGTAAATTATAACCAGATTTTATTTTCATGTTTTTATTAAAGTTCAATCTTTATAAGTGACTAAGTACGGTTCCCATAAATCTAGAAATATGCTGTCATTTTCTTGTTCAGCTGATATACCCCATAATTCTGAGGATTTGAATTCTACTGTATATAAAGGTAGGGGACTTTCTCCCAGCCCGTGAGCATTTTTATCAGGGAAAACATGGTTTTTATTATAGGAATAAATTTTACCTACTTTTCCAATAACATATTTAGGTAATCTGGTGTGTCCACAATTTACATTCTCATTAGGACTATAACTTTGAGCGATAATTTTGTCGCCTATGTTAAAAATGGGACTTACATTTGTATCCCTAATTGATGGTCCTCCTCTGGCTAATGTTTTTTGAACATCTTCAGCTAACCAGGTCCTATCATCAAGAATTGGATTTTGTTTAAAAAGCTTATCTATTTTGCCTTTCTCAGCAGCAGCAACATATTTCTTCAATTCATCTAAAGAAATAACGTTTTTGTCTATTAACAGATTAGTTAGAGCCGCCAGCCATTTTTCATAATAAGATAAATTCACATAATCTTTCGGTGGCAAACACTCTCTATAATGCCTACTGGTATCTAAATTCCATTCGCCTAAAGCGCCAGCCGCAAGTGTGATTGCCCAGGTTTTTGCGTGCCAATTATGTTTAAAAGTAGGCTCAAAACTAATAACTTCATTTTTTTTGTTTCTAGAAAATGGTATCGGTCCACCTCCAAAACGTCCTCCCATATCATGAAGTCTACTCATTTAGTTTCCTTTGGTAATCCTGTGCCAATCATTGAATTTCTAGTAACCAACTCTGCTAGTTCAGTCTCATCCATATTTTCAGTACCATCAGGTCTCATTGGTAACACTAAATATCTCATTTCTGCAGTTGAATCCCAGACTTTTATCTGAACTTTTGAATCTAGAGTTAGACCAAATTCTGAGAGAACTTTTCTAGGTTCTCGTACTGTTCTAGACCTATATTCATCACTTTTATACCACGCTGGTGGGAGACCAAGAACTGGCCAGGGATAGCAACTACATAATGTGCAAACCACCACATTGTGAACCTTAGGTGTGTTCTCAACAACCACCATATTTTCGCCTTGTCTTCCCTGGTAACTCAATTCTCTTATAGCTGATGTTGCGTCATGTAAAAGTCTTTTTTTATAACCTTCATCAGACCACGCTTTTGCAACTACTTTCGCACCATTTTGCGGCCCTATTCTATTTTCATAAGTGTCAATCAATTCATCTAATGTTCTAGGATCTATTAAACCTTTATTTAGAAGTAAAGTTTCAATAGCTTTTACTCTTAGCTCAGGATCAGAAGGTAATTGTGAATGTGCGTGATCATGTGAATGGGTGTGATTGTGAATAATATTTCCCTCTTCACTCATAATTGATCCTATTATGCATAATTTTTATACAAATCTTCTATATTTCCACACAATTGTTATTAAGTTTGTGGGTCACCCGAAGGCATTCGGGGAGGTTTTCCACTTTCTTTTTGCCATAATGTTCCTGCGTTGTCCTGAGGATAATAGCCTATTATATTTTTCCCAGGCTCGAGGTCCCATATCCCGTATGTGTTGTTAGACATACCGTAAACAACGGCGTAACCTACTGATTCTGGAGCGTCTATGCATTTTGAAATCAAGCTAGCTGTATCGTCGTGGCTCATCCAGAGCGATAATGCAGCTGGAGAGAAAGTTGGGTCGTCCGGTTCCATAACCCAACCGATTCTTATGCAGATTACAGATAACCCATATTCGTCATGGAAGTAACTGCCTAATGATTCCCCGAATGATTTGCTAACGCCGTAATATCCGTCAGGTCTTACTTGTTCAGTTGTCAGAGGTACTATAGGATGTCGTACCTTTGAAAAATCCCCCTCGTAAATTTGCTTGTAAGGGTTGTCCTTTAACGGGTGAAATCCTAACGCATGGTTACTACTGGCGAAAATGACTCGCCTAACGCCGTTTTGTCTCGCGGCCTCATAAACGTTTCTAGTTCCAATTATGTTGTTTTTGAGATTTGATTCCCATGTTCCTTGGTGATTTGGGTCTGCTGCAAGGTGAACCACAGTGTCGATTTCAGAGAATGCAGGCGTGATTGCTTCAAGTTCAGATAAATCTCCTAAATGTGATTTGTAGCCTTCTATAGGATCAAGATCTAGCCCACTCAAATCATATTTGTCTGACAGATTTTTTCTAATGATTCCACCGATTTTTCCTGCCAATCCTGTGACTAAGACTCTTTTACGTTCCATTTTGAGGCTATACCTTTTAGATGTGTGTTAATTAATTCCAGGATTTCAACATTAGGATAATGACTAACGGTATTATGAACATCCATAGTAAGGTTCGTGGTGGTATTTTCACGTATTATTTCGATATATATTTAGAGTTCTGTAAATGTTTGACCCGATTTTAGCATAGGACTGTTCGATTAGAAGGATGAGTGTTTACTTCAAATGTTTAAAGTGATTTCGCTTGATATAGATGGAACAATAAAAGGCTCCAATGGTGAACCTAGTCTTTTCACAAAACAAGTACTGAACGAATGTGTGGAGTTAGGAGCTGTTATTTATATCGCAACAGGTAGGAGTCTTAAATCTGCGAGACTATACACTGATAAATTGGACATGATTAGTAATCTGATTTCATTCCAGGGAGCATTAGTCACTAATTCTAGGCAAGACGATCCAATCTGGAAGCAAACTTTAAGCTTTGATTATGTAAAGGTTGTCCTTGAGTATTTGAAAAATAAACCTTTTAGGGTATTAGCTTATGTTGGAGATGACATTTATGTTGAAAAAACGGATTCTTGGGTTTCTGCTTATGGAGAGCGTAATCGGGTTGAAATAAGGGAAATTGATTCACTTACCGACATTGGCAGTTCAATATACAGGATTCTGGCCGTGGGACACGATGACGAAATAGCTACGTTGGAATCAGATATGAGGGAAAAATTCAGTGGGAAACTTTATGTAACAAGATCTCTACCGCATTTTTGTGAAATATTGAGCAATAAGTCAGGTAAAGATAAGGCGTTGGCGTGGCTATGTTCCCAAAACGGATATTTGAGAGAGGAAGTTATAGCCTTTGGGAACGGATTTAATGACGTGGAAATGCTTGGATGGGCTGGTAGAGGCGTTGCCATTAAAGGATCCGAAGAACCAGCAATTTTAGTATCAGACGATATAGCTGGATTGGCGGATGAAGAAGGGGTCGCAGTTTACCTTAAAACCTTGTTAGACATGAATCAGATAGGAGGGATCTAGATATATGGATGACGTCATTGTCTTTGGCAGCCTGAATATGGATCTGGTCGTCAATATGGAGCGTTTGCCAATTCAAGGTGAAACAATAAATGGGACTGACTTGTCTAGGTTTCCTGGTGGTAAAGGTGCTAACCAAGCTGTTGGAATAGCTAGACTGGGATTAAACAGTTTCATGGTTGGTAGGGTAGGGAATGATGATTTTGGAAAGAATTTGTTTAATTCTTTGGCTAATGAAAACGTAGATGTATCTGGTATAAGTCAGGATATTTTGGAAAGTACTGGAACAGCGATAATTTATGTTGATTCAAATGGTGATAATACTATCGTGGCTGTTTATGGATCAAATATGAAATGTGGATCACGCGAAATAGACTTCACGATTGAAAAAAAACCGGATTCTGATTTGCTGATGTTGCAAAATGAAATACCAGCAATAACATCCATTGATATCGCTACCCGTTGGAGTGAACTCGGAGGAAGAATCATTTGGGATCCGGCCCCTGCGAGTGAAAAACATTTACCGTTGCTTAATGTTTGTGATTTTGTTACTCCAAATGAGGTTGAGGTTTCATCGCTCTCTAACACACGTGTCACCAATATTGAATCGGCGAAAAAAGCTTGCATGGAAATTGCTTCTATTGGTACAGCTGTACCAATAATAAAATTAGGGGGACAAGGTGTTGTATATATGGATGGGAGTAAAGTGATCCATCAGCCGGCATTCAAGGTAAATGTGCTTGATACAGTAGCAGCAGGTGATGCATTTAATGCAGGGTTTGCAACGGCCTTAAATGAAGGTAAAAATTTGCCGGATTCAGTAAGATTTGGGTGTGGGGTTGGTGCATTGGCAACCATGAAGAGAGGAGCCCAATCTGCAATGCCATATAGGGAGGAAGTGGAGAGATTTTTAGAGACCAGAGTTTCTTAGTGCTCGATTAAGTGCTCTGAGAGATTTCGCTTGATTCCCTTTACAATTGTTGGGCCTTCATAAATTAATGATGTTAGCAATTGCACGGTGGTTGCACCTTCACTCAAAAGCTTTATAGCCTGTTCACCATTACTGATACCACCGCATGAATTGATATGTATTTTGTCGTTGAAATTCTCTTTGTATATGTTTAGCATTCTTAAGGTGTTGTCGAATAGGGGGCCTCCGCTCAGACCACCCTGGCCAACTGCCAAATCTTTTTCTTTTATTGGTAGAGTGTTTGCGACTGTAACAGAATCTATATTTTTATCAACGCATACTTCAGCAAGGGCCAGTATTTCTTTTTGATTATCTTGAGTCATAGGAGGCATTTTAACTATTATAGGTTTCTTCTTTTGAATATTGATCTGATCTATCAGTTCCGATAGTTTAGTCGTATGCTGGAACACCTTTAAGCCTGCTGTGTTCGGTGAACTAATGTTTACTTCTATAGCATCTACTAAAGGCTCTAACTCTGAGTGGCATTCCAGTATATCTTCAATTTCTATACCAGATACACTTACGANTATTCGAGATCCATTATTTGACTTTANNCCTTTAATCAAAGCNTTTTTNGCATCTGCAAGTCCATTACCNGGAAAACCCAATGCATTTATTAGAGCATTTTGNCTTTTTCTACGNNTAANCCTAGGCTTCAAGTTTCCAAATTTAGGTTCCTTGGTNACAGTACCAGTGACTAAATAACCGAANCCCATAGCACTNAGTCCGGGAATTAATTTGCAGTTTTTGTCNTAACCAGCTGCTANTCCGANAGGATTNTCTAACTTAATTCCAGCAAACTCTGTNTGTAATNTCGGATGTTCAAATTTGAGATAATTTCTATATGTTTTCCATAACCAACTTTGTTGGAGTACGGTGTCTCCAACGCCCCATGCTGTTTCCGGNTCTAACAAAAAAAGANAGGGTCTGATTAATTTTTTGTAAATATTCAGGATTCANGCCTTCCTTGTTCGAATTAGCCAAAATAGAATCAAANNTTACCCATATGTATTATGCCTGCAATTGATTTATAATCTTCATCTTAGATTATAAATTTATATGTAGGAAATGGAATGACATTATCATTCGAATTAGGAAAGATTGAAAGTCCTAGGGGGCATGCATTGTTGTACTTCAAGGACTCTGTTCAAGGTGATTTCTATGCGACATACATAGTTTTATTACCGATAACGGTCGATGTTTCCAAGTATGTACCACCATTTCTTATGAATCAGGTTGGAGAATTCGGTCCTGGAGACATGTCAGCGTTTGCTTTTCCCCCAGCGCCTGAACAGGTCGAGGGTTATGACTATCTGGTTGATTTAGCAAAAAAACGACAAGATGATCTTCTTGATGGGGGTGAGGTTACTGGAACTGATGTCAGTTCTTCTATGATGAAGGTAAATGATGTTGTTCAAGAATATCTAGAGTTGTATGAAGAAACATATGGGACTGAAGCACTCCCTCTAGATGAATCTNANTCGGCCTCAGAATTGCACGTCAANGATGTGTTGTACTCAATGATGACTGAACCAGACCGTCTAAATGAGTTGACAAAATTGGTCGGACGAATGCGTTTTGCGGTGGAAAGCGGAGAAAACTCCATTGTTAAGGAAGTTGAATCGGACATTAATGCTTTGTCGGAATATCTCCCGGAAACGTTTCAAATCCACAGGTTATTGAAGTGGGCGACTGCTGTCAGTGACGAGTCATCACACATCACGGATCTATATCTCCAAAGATGTTTTCATCTTAGTCGTGAAGAATACAAGGAATTGGGCGAGATAGAAGCGCAAATTAGCGAGAGCATTTAATTTGTTCTAATAGTTATTTAAAATACCCGAGTCACCATTTTTTTTATGGATTTAGATACAGCCTCTGTGTTTTCCATTGGCAAGAAATGAGAGTTTGATCCAAACCTTTCAAATGTGGAATTTGGCAGGAGATCCTTTAAATCAGGCCTGGTTATAGATGGTCCTAACTCCATAAATTTTTCCTCTGGGAGTCTTTCACGAGCCAACATAACATGAACCGGGTTTTTATATTTGGGTAGCTCTTCGATGATTGATGGATCTATATATGCCCCATACATCTGTGCTTCAACCGACGGTGGGCATTTCAGTTGGTAATGTGAACCTTCTTGGTTTAGTTCAAGTCCGTAATTGCAATAATCATCGAGTACGTCGGGTTCCCAAAGGGCAAAATTTTTATGTCTCCGCAAACGGTCGTACATTTCTTTTGGACTTTCCCAATTGTTACGTCTTTTTGACACAGGGTGTTCTGTTTTTTGAGAATAATTAAAATCTCGGTATCGGTGCCTTTCGAAAATGCTTGGATCACATAATACCAAACCTCGTATGAGAGAGGGGTTACCTATGGCAGCTTTTGTAATAACGTGTGCTCCCATGGAATGTCCTACACCGATCACGTCATTGATACCAAGTTTCCTTATGATTTCTAGTACATCCGGCACAAATGAGTCCCAATTATAAGAGGTATCGGGTTTATCGCTATCACCATGCCCACGCAGATCTATGGAAACACAGTCGTAATCACCAAGATGGCTTATAATCCGGTCCCAAATTCTTCCGTGGAATCCTGTAGCATGACAAAATAAAATTGTTGGGCTATTCCCAGACCATCTATGAGCTACGATCCGATACCCACCAATGGGTATTGAGAGACGTTCGGGCTGATTCAATTCAGATGATTCAGGTTTGATTGCATCTGTTCACCATGGCATGGTTCTTCCCATTTCCTTTCTCAGCACTTCTGCTATTTTAGGATCCGATACATGCAGGATTCGTGCACCTATTTCATAAAGTGCGTGCCTAGCGTTTTCTTCTTCTGTTCTACCTTCTTCGTGCCAACTGCATAAGAATGATAGATTGGATTTGTCACATGCACTTTTCACAATCTGGCGTGCGTTATTCATCTCATCTGAGTATGGAGGATCATGGTCGTCTGGTTTACCATGGGACATGCCCATATCTCCAGGACCCCATTCAGCAAAGGATAGACCAGGAACAGCGGCTATTTTGTCTGCATCTGGTAAACAATATTTATCTTCAATTTTCAAACCTAATATTAATTCTCCATTCGGATTCAATGGCCAGGGGTCGGCTCGTTCTACATATTCACCAGGTTCAATTCCCCAAAGGGCGGCAGGTTCTTTCTGGCCACCTGATCCTCTTATTCCTTCAGGTATACCTTGTTCTCGACCTATTTGTTGATGAACGTACCTTGACGCGGCTACAAACATCCTAACAGCATCTTCTCTGCGGGCATGCGTGTGTAGGATTCCATGCACACCAGCGGTGAGTACGTGCCTTATTTGCCAGGCATTGTATTGGACCTCTTCCGGCGTCATACAATTTGAAGGCACAGTGGTTATCACCGTTGGAGTTTGGTGCCCGCTTGGTGTTGGGCCAGCATCCTTTAAACCCTTCATGAATGATGCAAGACCGTCCACGTCGAACCCCCTGTGTTCGAAGTCGAATTGAATCATATCTGCCCAGGTTTGTGACATTTCCAGACCAGCTTCGTATGTGAGGTCAATACCAGGAATGGAAAATATAGCTTGATCTTGCTCCATCAACTCAATACATTTGTTGATACGTACCATTTGCGGCTCCTAGAATATTTGTATTACGGCAATTATATCGCCATATTGAAAAGCCACAAGCGACAAATACTTTGGTTTTAAGGATGATGTATAGACGCTTGTAAGGTAGAATTAAAATGGACTTAATGACCAATTTTTTAACGCGCATGAACTCTGAACTTAGACCAGATGTAACTATTATAGGTGGCGGGCCTGCGGGCTCTACTGCAGCTTCGATGCTTGCGAAAGATGGGAGATCAGTACTCCTACTTGAAAGAGATCAATTTCCACGTGATCATGTAGGAGAATCTCTTTTGCCAGCAAGTTTGCCGGTTCTCGAAGAATTGGGTGTATATGAGGAAGTACGTAAGGCCGGCTTTCTTCCTAAATATGGGGCTACTATGATTTGGGGTAGCAACAAAGACCCATGGACTTGGAGATTTGAAGAGACGAATTCAAAGTATGAACATTCATATCAAGTCCAACGTGCCAAATTCGATGATATTTTACTAAAACATGCCATTAGGCTTGGAGTGGAAGTTTGTGAAAATGCCTCTGTTACTGAAATTGACATTCATTCATCCATCAAGAAGGTTAAGTTTTTAGATCATTCGGGAATTGAAAATGAAATTGAGACCTCGTTTGTAATAGATGCCAGCGGGCAGAGTGCAATATTATCTAAGGCCAACGGATTTCAGAAATGGGATGAGAGTTTCCAGAATCTAGCCGTATATGGTTATTTTGACAATGTACAAAGAATCTCAGCACCAAATGAAAATAACATTTTCATAGAATCTTATAAGAATGGATGGATGTGGAATATACCATTACAGGGAGGTATTGCTAGTGTTGGATCGGTAGTGGATTCAGGGTTTGGCACAGAAGGCCTCAAACATTCCACCACTAAAGAATTTCTGTTGGAACAAATTGATCAATGTAGTGAAATGAAGTCCCTTTTGGGAGATGCAACCTTGATCGGAAAGACAACAGCTTTACGTGATTGGTCATATACAAGTGAAAAAATGGCGGGAGACGGGTGGGTGATTGCCGGAGATGCGGCCTGTTTTATAGACCCCTTGTTTTCTTCTGGAGTACATTTAGCTATGATGTCCGGTGTTCTTGCAGCTTCCTATTCCAATACATTTTTCAATGATAAAGTGTTGGCGGATGCGAGCGCTTTTGAGTATGAAAGATTGTTTCAGACGGAGTATTCCAACTTCAGAGAATTAGCTCTGCTTTTCTACTCCAGCAATCGAACTGTTGATTCGTATTTCTGGGAGGCACGTCGAATACTTGGTGAAGATCGATCATATTCGCCTAGATCGGCTTTCATAAAAGCCGTTTCTGGACAGTCAGCTAAAGGGTATGAACGGGCTGCCCTTGAGCGAGGTGTTTTGCCACCAAGTTTTATTTCTGCATTTAGGGCTCAAGTTGATGGTGAAGAGGCAAAGAGGGAAAAATTAAATGATATTAAATCCGATATTCTTGATTTGATTCCGGTTCTTC
The DNA here is from genome assembly GCA_002717465.1 of Chloroflexota bacterium. GTDB lineage: Bacteria > Chloroflexota > Dehalococcoidia > Lucifugimonadales > UBA826. The sequence goes on along the minus strand of PBDQ01000007.1, from coordinate 255 downwards.
ATCCGGATACAAAAATCACAAAAAGCCCAGTACTCGGACATAGGGAGTTTGAATGGGCAATGGTTCTCACGACCTCTTTCAGAGATGATCCTATTCAGTGTAGCTCAATGGTTCAACTTTTGGTCAGAGGGTCAGACGGTAAACGTACCGTAAGACAAATTTTGGAGGCCATTGCCGGATTCTATAAAGATGTTGAGTATGTGAACCTAATTGAGCCTGTAGTTGAGGCGACCAAAATACTGTATATGGAAGGTG
>PBDQ01000006.1 GCA_002717465.1 Chloroflexota bacterium | reverse complement strand
GTATTCCATCTGATGCTGTACCTAACAACTTGCCCTTATTGCCAGAATTCACTTCCGAAGTCGTCGGCTTCAATTCATTCCCCGCTATATCAGACACAGAACCTTTCAGCACTACTTTAGGCCTAGCATTTGGAGCAAGATCATCGACTAAGTCGATGTACACATACATGTTTTTTGAGGCACCTGCACCGGCAACTGTTACTGCGGAAATTGTTGGATTGGTTACTCCACTCCCGCCTACAACAAAATCGTTTACTGAAACCGAGGCAGATTCAAGACTTTCATTAAAATGTATCTTTATGCTGCTGTTATCACGCGTATCTTGTTTTTCCACTGCACTCCATGCTTTGGCTGCAGTTATCAGGGAGACAGATGGTGGCACAGAATCAATCGTGATATTCATATCTGTATCACGGATAGATTTACTAAATCCTGCTAAGTTGGTGGCAGTTACTGACCAGGAAAATTCAGTTCCATGAATAGTACGATCCGTACCATGTGCAGATGGACCTGACGTAGAGTTCACATTAAATCCCCCATAAGCTCTAACATTTGCACCGGTTGCAGAACAATCAGAAATGGGATTGTCACCGCTATCACGTGCAATATCGCTTAATATTGTGCCTATAGTAGGAGTATAACTAAAGGTCATTGCTCTACTACTATGGGACGATAGCGCTAATTCAGCATCTCCAACAGAACAGCCATTAATGGTCAGTGCGACGTGTTTACCAAAATCCCCAATCTGACTGGAAAACCCTGACTCGTCATCGCTGATACTGAACTTGAATGTTGGCCTTATGTCATGCGTAATAGTCCCATCAGCCGGGGACATGATGGTGATATCAGGCAGGGAAACATCAGAATTAATCACAGCAGAGCTAGAAGCAATTGCTATCCCATCATTCCCACTACTATCAACAGCGTTATAGTAGGTTACAGTCAGACTATCTCCGTCTTGAACCCAAACAACTCCATCACCGGCTTCTATATGTTTTGAGTCAACACCTACATTTATCACACCCCTAAATATGCCTGAGTCCACGGCGGGTTGATTTGATCCTTCATCGTCAACTTCAGTAATAGAAACCCACTCACCTTTACTGTCTGAAGTACTTGTTACTTTCGCTCTATGGCTTGCAGTACCATAGGTATCAGCCGCCTTGAAGGTATAATGAGCAACCAAACTTTGGCTCGGCGTTATTGGCGCGACTGATGAAATTCTGACCGTTCCCTTGTACCTGTCAGCGTGAGTATACGGAAGATCAGTGGTACCAAGCATAAAATACAGAGAGCCCCGGTCTATCACACCATTTACTTCTGTTGAATCACCATTTGTGGTGGCATAGCTAGAATTGCCCAATTGGAATATCACGCTGGGGATGTCCGAGCCGTCATCTGTACCTGTTGCCAAATTTATGATGCTGTGAGCAGACACAACCGCATTTCCACTTGAAACTGACCATATACTTTTCCCTACTTGGGTCACCCCAAGATCCACATCATTAATGTAAAAAGCGGCTTCTGAGACTTGAGATACAACACTATATTGCTTAACAAAGTTTCCTGATGCATCAATCCATTCCACATCATCAGAAGCAACCGAATAAGCTCTCACAGGGTTGGAATTAGACCACTGAGTAATACTCAGCAGTATAAGAGCGCTGAAAACAACTACATACTTCATAGAGCTTTAATCTATATTTACTATACTTGCCATCGACTGAGTCAATAGTATAGCAAAATTTCTTGCGATGAATTATTACGATATTTTATATGTTCTTATATTTAGTTATTAAAAGGCATTATGGTTTAGAAAATAACATGCAGACCGGAAGTTCTTTTAGTATGGTGTGAATATGGCATCATAATAAAATGCATAATACAATTTTTTGAGATTCTAAATTTTTACGTTTCAAATTTAAAACGTATATACGGAGCTTCATAAAAAACCGTAAGTAGCTAATCGACCAAAAAGGAATATTTAGTGCTTTTTCAAGTAACAACTCAACATGATCATAAACATTGTCCAGCCCGAGAAGGTGGCTTTTCAAGTGAATTATTTCAAAACGCTCACATATGGGTCAAAGGAAGCGACAAAGTAAAAATACGTGGTGCTTGGGCTTCACCAACATCCCACACAAGTTACAGCGTTATTGAATCAGACGAAATTGACAGCATAGTAGATTTATTTAAAGAACCGATGCTGAATGGTAACGTTGAAATAACTCCAATAGTGGACCTTATAAAAATTGTTTCTGACAACAATTAAAAAAATAGAAAAACCAAACTTATAAGGAAACAAACACCGGGGACTTTTGCAAGTTATTTCGATATCGGTATTAAAAATTGATTGATGACAGAAAGATATGGACAAATAGTAATCTTTGGGCTCTAGCGGTCGGCGAAACCGTTGCATGGGCCGGTCTGTATTATATTTTCCCAGCAGCACTATTAAGATGGGACACAACCTTTGAATGGGGAATAGAGAAACTATCAGTAGGATTTTCAATTGCTCTGATATGCTCGGCTCTATCTGGGATCTTTGCAGGTAGATTAATAGATAGAGGCCACTCTAGAAAGCTGATGCCCATATCGGTCTTATTGGGAGGTATATTATTATGCTTAGTTCCTCATGTAACACAAATATGGCATTTTTATGTAGTATGGGGCGCTATAGGCATAACTTTGTCAGGCTGTCTATATGAACCCTGCTTTTCTTTCTTGACCAAAAACTATCAAGATAAAGCAAGAAAACCTATCATTATGGTGACGTTAATAGCCGGGTTCGCCAGCACATTATGCTATCCCTGTTTCTCATGGCTTTCCGAATCATTTGGATGGCATACAGCAATATATGTATTTGCAATTTCCACATGCATAATATGCGTACCTTCATTCTTATATGGCACATCGTTAGAACATACTACAATATCGCCTGAAACAACAAAACAAGACCCATTCCGAGCCGTCACTTCATCGGTAATTATCAATCCTGTTTTTTGGGGCATTCTTCTGGTTTTCATAGCACTTGCCTTAAATCATGGAATGATTGTTAGTCAAATATTTCCATTGTTGCAATCACGAGAACTGTCAAATAATTATGTAGTTTTTTTTGCGGCTTGTATCGGTCCGATGCAAGTAATAGGAAGATTAATTTTGTTTTCCGCTGAAAACTTGATGGGTAGAAATATCTCAGCCCTAAAAATATGTGCACTCTGTCTAGTATGTTTGTTTGTTGCGAGCTCTATTTTATATAAAGGAAGCACTTCAGTAGTGATAATCGCTATATTTATCATTCTTCAAGGTGGCCCACATGGGCTCATATCAATTGTTAGACCAATCATGACCGCAGAATTTATGGGACGGTTAAATTTTGGTTTGATATCATCCATGATAGCTTTCGGAGCAGTCTGGGGCTCAGCAATAGCGCCTGCAATTTCTGGGTCAATTTCTGAGCGGCTAGGTTATGACTCTATGATGGTAGCAACAGCAACCGTTGCTCTCATGGGTCTGGGGTGTCTAATTCTTATTCTGGTCTTAAAAAACAATTCACTTCGGAAATCATCCATTTAATTCTGACGCTATTTTTTCGGCAATCATTACAGTCGTTGCGTTGGTATTAGCCCTAACAACATCAGGCATTATGGATGCATCAACAACCATTAAATTTTCGATTCCATGAACGTTACAACGATTGTCTACCACAGCCATTGGATCCGATTCCGGGCCCATTTTACAAGTTCCTGAAGAGTGATGCTGTGTCATCACGTTTTCCAATAACCAGCGATCCAGTTTCTCATCGCTAGCTAAAACATCATTGGAAGGATCAAGTCTAGTTATCTCTGCTGGTTCAAACTCCTGCCTAGCTGTTATCTCAGCACAAAGGCGCACCGCATCCCTCATTCTCTCCAGATCGTATGGATGAGATAAATATTTGTAATTCAAGTAAGGTTGTAATTTAGGATCTCTGGAAGTCAATTTTATCTCCCCTGAGGATAGGGCTTTCTGTAAAGCTACACTAAACCCTGTCGGGATTATGTCTCTTTCCAGACCAAAATTGGCTGGCACATGTTCAGTGCGTAATTGAATTGGCCTCATTTGCATGTCGTTTCTATAAATTGACCCGGGCGTTGTATACCGCATCCCTACCTGTAAAGACGGTGCCAAATCAGGTATAGGAACCAGGCTTTCGTAATTCATGAATACTGCAGCGTGATCACGAAGATTCTGTCCTACACCGGGTAAATCCACTACAACATTCAATTCCAATTCTTCCAAATGTGATTTAGGACCTATCCCCGACAACATCAAAACTTGAGGGGAATTAATAGCACCGCCACATAAAATAATTTGCTCCCCTTCAACATCAAAAACTTCCCCTGAGGATTCAACTCTAACTCCAACCGCTTTAGTATCTGTCATGAGTATATGATGGACATGTACATCTGACCTTAATGTAAAATTAAGTCGATTTCGAGCACTTTCAATATAGGTGACGGCAGTACTCAACCTATAGCCATCCACACGATTAAGAGGATAGTACCCTACCCCAGTCGAATCTGGATGATTCATATCATCTGTTTTTGCGAATCCAGCTGCGACACATGCATTCACGAAAGCTTTGGGACTAGGCAGAAGGTCATCTTCGCCATATCTCTTAACTGATATAAAACCTTCTGACCCATGAAAATCATCCCCTGCAAAATCTAAGTCATTTTCAGATTTTCTAAAAAAAGGTAGTACATCAAGAAACGACCAACCCGAATTACCTAATGATTCCCATTCATCGAAATCTTCTGGAATACCTCTGAACCACACTTGACCATTAATCGCGCTGGACCCTCCAGTCACTTTACCTCTAGGCAGTAAAAATGTATCGCCCCGCTCCGGAGTGGAATAAGCCGTATATCCCCAAGTATGTGCGATTTCAGGATCCAGTGCTATAAGGGAATCTACCGAAGCGTACCAGGGTTGTATCCCGTATTTGATATGGTCTGGCATTCCCACTCCACTTGGGTAGTCAGGACCAGCCTCAAGAAGCAAAACCGACCTTCTAGGATCTTCGGAAAGTCTGTTAGCCAGAACGGAGCCAGCAGACCCCGCTCCAACAACAATCGTGTCATATCTCATCAGGTTACAGCCCTTATATTTATAAAATTTCACTTTTCTTATACATGGATTGAATACCTTTTTTGGTATAAGGTCAAATCACCAATTTATTTAATATCAGGAATATATGATGAAGCAAAAGCCAAATATAATATTAATTCTTGCAGACGACATGGGTTTTTCTGACCTAGGGTGTTACGGATCAGAAATCAAAACACCCAACTTGGATAAATTGGCAGAAAGCGGACTAAAGTTTTCCCAGATGTATAACTCGGCTCGCTGTTGTCCTTCACGAGCTGCACTACTCACTGGTCTCAATCCACAACAAACAGGCGTGGGGCACATGGTGACCCCCTCAAGTATTCCAGGCTATGAAGGTTATCTAAATAGGGATTGTGCAACCATTGCTGAAGTCCTGAAAAACTCGGGATATAAAACTTTAATGTCAGGAAAATGGCACGTTGGTGGCGCTTATAACCTATTAAGTCCCAACTCGTGGAATGCAGGTGACGAGAAACACCCGATACCTACACAGAGAGGGTTTGATGAATTTTTCGGTATCGTTGCAGGGGGTGGGAACTACTTCAACACAAAAACACTCATGCGCAATGACAAGTTCATCGACATAGACACACCGGATTTTTATTTAACTGATGCGATAACAGACAACGCAATATCAATGATTAATGATTCTGTAGGCCAACCTTTCTTTATGCATATAGCTTACACAGCACCACATTGGCCCCTGCATGCATTGGAAGAGGATATAGCGAAATATGAAGGCACCTACGGAGGTGGGTGGGATGAACTGAGGAAAAACAGACATGAAGAATTGAAAGCACTTAAGATTCTAAATTCCAAATGGGACATATCTCCCAAGGAGGAAAGCGCGATTTCATGGTCAGATGCACCCGACAAAGCTTGGGAAGACTTAAGGATGGCAGTTTATGCGGCAATGATCGACCGGATGGATCAAGGTATTGGTAGAATTATTGCCAAGTTGAAGGAACTATCTGTCGATAAAGAGACGGTCATAATGTTCCTTTCTGATAATGGAGGTTGTGCGGAATTCTTAGCTGAAGACACTCTATACCCAACTCCAAGCCAGTACTCCTCTCCAACCAGGAATGGAAGCGCTATGAAGGTTGGCAACCACAGAGATACTAGACCTGGTCCAGAAAACACATTCATGAGTTATGACCTACCCTGGGCTAATGCAAGCAACTCTCCCTTTAGACTATTTAAACGATGGACACACGAAGGTGGGATATCAACACCCTTTATAATTAATTGGCCGGAAGGCATTAAATCTTCATCCATTGTTCATGACCCCACGCACATCATTGATATATCGGCCACGTTGTATGAAATAGCAGGAGCAGGATACCCTACAGAATTAAATGGACAACCTATAACTCCAATTGAGGGGCGTAGTTTTTACAAGGCTCTTTCTGAGAATTCATGGAAACGAGAGCAACCAATATTTTGGGAACACGAAGGAAACAAAGCCATGAGGGACGGAGATTGGAAGATTGTAAGTGAGATTGGCAAAGGATGGGAGTTATATAACATGAGCAAAGACAGAACCGAACTAGAAAATTTGGCAGACAGTGAAAGAAATCGGCTTAGAGACATGGTGAAATCATATGAATCGTGGGCCAACCGATGTGGTGTGCTTCCCTGGCCAGTTTTATCAAACAATTGGGATCCTAATATGAAAGCAACCCATTCACATATATCCGGTGGCCCCTGAAGGTTTAATAGAAACTCATATCTGTGCTAGATTCATAGTGTCTATAAATTACTCTTCTTTCTCAACTGCTCCAGCCCTTTATTGATATAACTTTGAAAACTACATAGAAACAATTGGCCTCCAGCAGTAGTTAAGGCCCCGATGTTATCATCGTCAGCAGTTGAACCGGTTGAAAATCCAGCTTCAACAATCTTACCCATAGCTCTCTCTATAACAGCTTGAACATCTGGGTGATTGGGCCGGCCAAGATATTCTGATCCCATCGTTTGAGATAGATCACCTGGCACCACCATAAAACAATCAATTTCGTCCACCAAGAGTATTTCTTCCAAGTTATTTATTGCTACAACATCTTCTATCAGAGCAACCAGCATAATTTCATCGTTCGCTTTTCTAATATAGTCATCGACTCCCAATCCTTGCCTAGATCCAGCCATACCTCTCAGTCCCTGAGGAGCGAATTTACCACCCTTTACCAACCTATCGGCTTCCTCTTTGTTATTTACGTGTGGTACAACCACTCCTTGAACCCCTCGATCCAACGCACGGCCGACCAACCATGGGTCATTGTTATTAACCCTAACTATGGATGTCATATTCCACAAATCGCATGCTCTAGATATGTCGCTAAGCATGGCCCATGTGACAGGGCCATGCTCCATTTCTATCCAAATCGCATCAACCAGTCCAGATGCACCCAAAACATCAATCATATCCGTATCATGACAAGCGACTGCAATAACTAATTCACCGTTATTCAATTTTTCTTTCGCGCTGTTTTTCCTCAACTGTGACATGTATACCTCCTTTTATGGTGGTGATTAACTACTCATTTACATGAAAATTTATAAAATAGCCTCACATTTTTTATCTGGAAATTTAATATCGCCATTTTTGGAATTCTCTGTCAATTTCAACATTAATCCCGCTATTAATACCGTAATTGGGGCAAGAGCAACTATTCTTAATGATAAACGAAGATCATCAGTGACTTCTTGAATGTAACCAGTTAAATATGGGCCTATAGATAAACCAAGCGATGCTATGGTCCAGACTAGAGCGACTGCCACAGCGATTTCTCTCGGCCTTATATCATCAAGGTGATATGGCACCATATATAAGATCGGGAAAAAACCCCACGCCAATCCGTTTATGCTTCCGAGGATAAGCAAGAAAAGATAATTCTCTGTGTATGTCATACCTAGAAAGGTTATGGCGATAACAGCCCCCGCAATAACTAACACCGGAGTCCTCATCTCTTTACCCCTAATGTAATAACCTGCAATTATGCCTGAAATCCCTCCTGGAAACACATAGCTTGCGGCTACAAAACTAGACTTACTAAGAGATATGCCATAGGACTCTAAAAACATAGTGGGTAAAAAACTATTAAACGAAGTGAATGCCATAAATGCCCCACAAAACCCAAATGAAGCGATCCATACTTCCTTATAACTAAGGGCTTTTTTTAATATTGATCTACTCAATCCCTGGTTATTTTTTTCTACATAAGAAGTATTTCCATTTTTTTGTACCTCGGCTGTTATTTCACGATCTTTAACCAAAACCAACCATAGACCGATAAGGAGTAAAAAGACCAAGGCCAGTATCTTCATTACCGGGCGCCAATCACCACCAAAAATATCCAGTAACTCCGGGGTAACTAGAATTCCGGAACTCACAATGAAACCAAAGACTAGATTTTCGACTCCTCCAGCTAGATTGACTTCCCTCTGAGTCAGCCACTGCCGAATTATCAACGGGCCGGCAGCCTCTCTCGCTATCATAGTAATTCCAAACAACAATCTACCAATTAATAGAAAGAAAAAAGTCGGGGCCCATCCCTGAAAGGCTAAGCATAGAGAACTTAACAACATCGTAACGGCCACAATGACCTTAGGGGAATAGCGAGTTACCCACCAAGTGATCACCAAGGTAAGTAAGATATATGCCCAATAAGGGGAGGAACCAAATATACCTTGTGAGGTAGGGCTCAACGAAAACTCGGCTGCGATCGACGGCAATAATATTCCTATTGTCATTGCTATGAAAAAACCAAATGTGTTACAAGTTACGAACAACCCGTACACTGACCACCTGTAAAAATCTCTATCTATTATTTCTCTGCTCAAAGATTCCACTAACCTTCATTTCATTATTCAAATTCACGAATACCACTCAGGAATAACGATCTCAATGAACCCATAAATATTGCACTTATCACAACCACTGTAAATGTTACAACTCCTACCAACAAAATATTTGAAGGCCTGTAAATATCTCCGAGAGTTCCATAAATTAAATAAGAAAAGCTCATCATCCCACCAGCATGAATTAGATAAATACTTGTAATCCTACCTCTCAATCTATCAGGGGCGATTGTCTGAATAAAAATTGTAGAAATAGTCATGAATCCTGTATGTGTAATTCCAATCAAAATTGATCCAAAAATAGCTAAGTTTAAGCTAGTAGATATAGCTAATGTGAAATTACCTGCGGAGCTTAGAATCGCAGTGGCCAAAAAAAGATTTCCAATAAATTTCAGATCTTTAATTGGCGCTATAAAAACTGACACAACTAGAGCCCCAAACCCTACCATCATGTGCATATATGCTACAGCTTTACCACCAGTACCTATTTGGAGTTCTGAAACCGCTGGCAGAACTGACTCAAAGGACATAACCAACATACAGTGAAACATAACGAAAAGGATCAGGTTCCTGAGCATACTATTCCCATATGCATACCTAAACCCATCTATAGTATCGGACAAAAAATTCCGACTTGACTCAATTCCACCTGTTGAGACAGTACCGATCTGCAAAACCAGCAAAAGAGCCCAGCCATAAAATAGGCTACAGCCTAAAAACACCCACTTTATATCAGCAACGTCCATAATAGGAGCTATTAATCCCGGTCCGATCAATCGAGTTGCATAATATCCGGCGGAAACAAATGTATACGCATTCGGGATATCTTCTTCTGGAACTAAATTTGCAGTTAAAGCCTCTATTGCTCCCATATGCACTGCTCGGGCGGCTCCATTCACTGTGGCTAAAACTAAGATAACCCAGACATTTATTAAACCCGTGAACACAAAAACAGTTAAAGCTAGAGCGTGCGCGAGACTAACAATGTAAGCAAACGCTAAAATCTTTTTCCTAGAATACCTATCAGTCAATATACCAACTACTAGTGGAACAATAAACCAAGGAAGCATTGCAGCAAAAAAAACAGCACCAACCCAACTACTAGGATTTCCTTCCGCAATATTGTAAATCAGCCATCCTTCAGCAGCTCCCAATGCCCATGATGAAGACTCACCAATTATGTGNCCGAGCCACATCACACGATAATCACTGTGCTTCATCGATGGTAAAAACTTTCGTTGAAACTTTGCNNCTNTCGATTTCATTTATAGATTTAACTGTTCAACAACATGATTCTGTACATGTGTCGATATAATTTGAAAGCCTCTTTTGTNAAGCCNAAAACCCCCATGCTACTTCCTTNATCCATATGCACTTGGACCGCGTTCTGAAACAACTGAAACTCTGTGTGATAGACACGACCTGATAGTTCANGTACCTCTCCGGCAAATCTCATCGATTCTTCTGAGGGAACCAATTTATCATGGTAATCATGCATTAGTAATACACTGGCTTTCAGAGAACTGATATTTGTACTGGGAGAAACCTTTTCTAAAAATATCCGTGTTCTCTCAGACAGACCTTGCAAGCTCAAAACAGCTTCTTCATATGTTGGNTTACTAATGAGCGTTAGTACAGTTTGCCCATGACCAGTAAGCCTATTATATTGGCTTTCATCCCAGTACCCTTCTATTTGAATTCTTTCNAAAATAGATCTGTCAATCTCATCTAACCCTTCCAGTAAATGAGTCACTATAAGNTTTCTTGTTAAATTATCCGGTTTCCATGGCAAGCGTGCTTGATCTGAAAATCTTGTCTCACTCATGGCAGCAATCACCAAGTCAAAAGCATCATAATATCCAGCAAATGAATTAACAAACGACACTCTCTCATTTATTTGGGGAGATTGGGCTGCGATTGTAGCCATAGAAGCACCAGTACAAATACCACCGTATCCAATTCTTTGTGGGTCGACCAACGGATGTTTCTCCAANAATAGAAATGCATCAACCAAAGATTCTATATCTTGTGGAACCATCCTACTTGAATACTGAGTCTCCAACCATGGAATTAAGACAATCATACCCGTCCTAGCGAGCCCTTCTGCAAGNATGACCACTCTTTCTTCATCTCTATCTGGGGGCACTATNCCCATAAAAAAAATGACCGCAGGATATTCTCCTTTTTCATCCGGCAAATAGAGATCAGCTGTTTTAATTCCATGTGCTGTCAAAAACTGTATTTCTTGACGAACTGGTTTTTTTGAAACATATTCCAGAGGTTTAAAAGGGATATCAGGCAAAACTTGAGGTATGAACAAAGCGGNCTTCCAACCCGCCCTTCCTTGTTCTAAAGTAGTTATCAACAAAATTATCAGCACAAAANTTAGAGTGACTGATCTCACAAAGTGTTTCATTTAATAATTGGCATTTGCCACCCAACAAGTTCCCGCTCAAGCAACGCTCCAGCAGCGAGTGCGACATGCTCGTGCCAAGGACGACCTATCACTTGGAGGCCTATCNGCAACCCATCTNTCGATGTCCCGCATCTAACAACTACTCCAGGCCAACCTGTCACATTGAATGTGCTTGTATATTGATTACCTGACATTCGTTCTTTGTTTAAAGACTCTCCATGAGGCAGGGGTGCATACGGCCTCACAGGGCACAGTATCAGATCATATGCAGACATGAAATTAATCATTTCGGATCTAAATACGTCCCGATTCTCCAGTAATTTTGTATATTCACCCACAGACAATGAATCGTTTGCTCCGATAAATCTAGATACGTAATGATGTGGCTCATCAGTTCCGAACTTTGCCAGTAATCTTTGTATTGAGGCCCCCCCATCTGCGACCAAAAGATTGATTTCAGGCGGTAACTTCATAGCTTCTGGTAAATGTCTCGTCAGGCTGGATCCGGCGGACCTTAGGACACTGACAGCGTTTTCCAATGTGTGAACCACATCGTGTTCAGCCTTAGTATCACCAATATCAGCAAAATATGCTATTTNCAAAGATTTTAATTCCACATCTAAATAACTTTCTATGGACATCTGCACAATACTNGGATCTTTGTGNTCCGGACCTGAAATAATCGGATAAACAACAGACAAATCTTCCACAAACTTGGCCATCGGACCGATGGTTGTTAGTGAATCCAGAGCACCCATTACATGTGAAATAATATGGCCAGTACGTGGCACCCTTCCTGAAGTTGGCTTCAAACCTGNTATTCCNCAAAATCCAGAAGGAACCCTGATACTTCCTCCTGTATCGGTACCAAGATCAATCGGTGATCCTCCTACTGCAACTATGGCNCCTGCCCCACCGCTAGACCCCCCGGGAGTTCTAGTCAAATCATAGGGATTGTTAGTTCGCCCATAAACCAGGTTGTCAGTCTCAAATGACAACGTTAATTCAGGGGTATTCGTTTTCCCCAGTACAATCGCCCCAGCTTTTCTCATTCTGGACACTACAGTAGAATCCTTTGACGGAACAAATTGTGCCCGTCCCTTTGTACCAGCGGCAGAAACAATACCTTCCGTATCGTGAGAATCCTTAACAGTGATGGGCACACCATGCAACGGACCNAGTGCATCCTTTGAGCGTTTTGAGTCTGCCTGGCGAGCCTCTTCCATCGCTCTATCCCCACAAATTCTAACGACAGCGTTTAACTTTGGATTAACTTGTTCAATCCTTCTCAAATGGGCTTCGACTACCTCAACGGAGGATATTTCTCTTTTTTTAATAGCATCTCTGATAGATACTGCTGATGAATAAATGATTTCGTCCATTTGAAACCCTCAAAATACTGCCAATAGTCNGTGAACGTAGAAAAATATTAACTTTCANTNTAGCTAGTATACTGTCAGAAAACCAAATAAAGGGGAATATATGTCCGTATACGTGCTAATCCATGGATCTTACCAAGGCGGATGGATATGGAAGCCAACGGCGGATGAACTACGGAAAAGTGGGCACATAGTATATGCGCCCACATTGGATGGATGCGCCGAGCGAGCTGATGCCATACGCCCGGGAATAACTATTGCAACACAAGCTAAAGAAGTTTCTGACTTCTTATTCTATGAAGATTTAAGAAACGTTAATTTAGTTTGCACGAGCACAGGTGGATTAGTAACCTGTAAAATTGCCGAACATTCAAGANANCGAATATCTCATATATATTTCGTTGACGCCCTAGCACCACAACCAGGGGAAATGGTTCGCGATATAGTCAACAGAGATCCATCGTCGCCTCAAATCACCACCGAGTTGACTCGTGGCCCGTCAAAAGAAGAATTAGAAGATAAATTATTCAAAGATCTCGACCCTGGTCTAAAAAAATGGGCCACTGAAAGAGTAACAATGCACCCAATCGAAGCTTCAGATGCACCAGGTGAATTGGACAATTTTTGGAATCAAGAATGGAAATCAACAGTTATACGCTGCACCCTCAGTGGTAATCCATCTAAGGAACATCAGTCTAGAACGTCTAAGGCACTAAATGCTGACTGGTACGAACTGGAAGCAGGCCATTATCCCATGCTGAGTCATCCAAAAGAATTATCCTNTTTAATCACAAACTNAAAACGAAACACTAAGGAACTCAATCTTTTTATGGATCACTGTGACGTCTTAATAATTGGAACTGGAGCCGTAGGCAGCGCAGCGATGTATTACTTGGCAGAAAGGGGAGTCAACGTTGTTGGCCTNGACAGATTTCCTGTAGCCCATGACAAAGGATCCTCCCATGGGCAAACGAGAATCATACGACTAGCATACTTCGAACATCCTAATTATGTACCGTTGCTCAGACGGTCCTATGAGCTATGGAAAGACCTAGAAGAGAAATCGGGAAACCAACTTTACAGTGAAACAGGCATAATTCAAATCGGTCCTACGGATGGCGAAATAGTGACAGGAGTAAAAGCCTCAGCTCAAGAACACNGCCTCGAGATAGAGAACCTCACAGCTTCAGATGTAACCTCGAGATACCCAGGATTTATGGTTCCAGAAGGTATGGAAGCTGTATTTGAAAAGCGTGCAGGTTTCTTGAAGGTCGAACAAAGCATAAAAGCCTATATTAAACTAGCCTTAAATTACGGTGCAGAATTGCACACCGGTGTTTCTGTTGATAACTGGAAACGGAGCAGCAGCAATGGAATCGAAGTAACAACGAGTCGAGGCGTCTTCTCAGCTGATAACTTGATAATTACCGCAGGGGCATGGGCTAAAGATTTATTGAGACCTTTAAACTTAAACTTAACTGTAGCNAGGAAACCTCTATTCTGGTTTGAATCTGATAGGANCTATGATATANGGGCNGGATGCCCAGCTTTCTTTTATGAAACNCCTCAAGGCTCGTTTTACGGATTCCCGTCAATTGACGAATTAGGTTTAAAAGTAGCTGAACACACGTCAGGTGATCCTGTTCTAGATCCCCTAAAGGTAGATAGAACACTTCACAAAACNGACAAAGCAAAAATTGACGGTTTCATCGGAAGTCATTTAAGCAAAATGCATGACCCCAGAATGACAGATCATAAAATCTGTATGTACACTCGTTCAGAAGACGAACACTTCATCGTGGATAGCATACCCGGTAGTCCGCACGTCAACTTCGTAGCCGGGCTATCTGGTCATGGGTTCAAAATGGCCAGTGTATTGGGGGAAATCATGGCAGATCTTGCAATAAACAAATCTACGAATCATCCCATTGACTTTTTATCCTCTAAGCGATTTATCCAATAGAAAACTTATATACATGATCCGGAGTATCAATTCCTTCAAAGTTTCTTTCATCTGCAATAGGTGCCTCTATTGTCTGACTTATCGGTATTACTCCAGCCCAAATAGGCAAATCATAGTCTGGATCATCATCAGCCGGCATTCCTGTACGAATCTTGACCGAAGCCTCTTTTATAGGAATTGTAAAAACAGTAGTTGCCTTAACTTCTTGTTCNGTCATAGGTCTCAGAGTCTTCCACCTATCAGGCAATATATTTTCCACAAATTCTTCTAACCGTTCACTTTTCTCTTCCGCTTCCAACTTTCTAGCTTGCCCAAACAGTGTTACTGAACGATAGTNGGCAGAGTGATGAAATGCAGACCGAGCAAGAACCAAACCATCCAACAACATTACANTTATAGCTACCGGGGCACCTTCAATAGACTTAAGAAATCTACTTGCAGATGAACCATGCCAAAAAAAGTTGTCCTCTGATCTCCATTGAAGAGTCGGAGTTATATANGGTTCTCNATCAATCACATATGAAACATGGCACATTGGTGTGCTATCTATGATCTTATAGGCCTCTTCTCTACTATAAGATGCCCTCTGTGGNGTTCTGACGNTCTTNGTTTTNCCTGTNATTTCGAGTTTGTCTTCGNTCATCAAGAGTCTCCCNAAATACTGGCTNGTAAACAGTAAGAATGATCCCGGAAAGGACTTTTGCCAAANTGCACTGTATCATGCTNAGCAAACCTAACGAATACATTGATACCTATAACGTTCATCTCNAGGTAGTTCGGGGATCGGATCCATATCGATTTNCACCTTCTCGGCCNCGCATGCACAACCAAACTAGCAATAAAATCCAGATGGCGATAGCAGACAATACCGAAGCAACAGTAAGTATGGCCCAAAGGTCATTCGCCCCACTCAATATCGCGGTAATCACCATGACCANGACTAATAACCATGGCANTCCTTGCCACCATCCAGATCGATCAACATCATGTAGCCTTCGCGAGGTCACAGCAAGNCTGGGAATAAATGTTGCCAAAGTAAATAGTGTTCCTATTAATGGCACCCAACCCACTAGCACAACCAACAGCATCCACCACCAGTACTCCGCACGTGTTGATCTTCCCCCAAAATCAGCGTANTTACCAAACCCAAGCTTTATGGCCTGACCGAATCCAACCATAGAATTTTCAGTAGGTCTACCATTCTTATCATGACCAGNATTTTCTATAGTTACACTGGCGCCGCAAACACCGCAGAAACGTGCATTAGGTTTAAATTCCGTGCTGCATACTGAGCAANTCATTTCGGAAGATTAACNGNATAAAATTTAATGTGCTAGAGAGATTTATATCAAGATATCTATCTATCAGTGATTGAATCTAAGAAATCAAGTATTAATGGTATTATGATCTCGGACTGTGAAACTGATTGCATATGATTGAGACCTGGAAATTCTACAAATGTAGCAGAAGGTATTTTTATCGCATTTTCTCTTAAGGAGTCATGTGCCAGGGTGTCTTTCTCACCGGCATATAGCAAACAGGGAGTTGAGAGGTCTGTTAGCAGATCGGATATATCCTCTCTAAAAGCATTAGCTTCAGTTTTTGCCGTAAAAGCCTTTATATCACCATTGACAGCCCCATCCATGTAACTATCAAACTCTGGCCCAGATCTGCGCAAGACTTTCAAAAAAACACTTTTATCTTTCTGGAACAATGACAGCCTTTTCTTATCGGCTATTGTCCCAGAGTCTGTACGACCTCCTGGTGTCTGTGCTCCCAAAATGAATGCTTTGAACCTGTCCTCGTAAAATGCGGCCAACTCAAATCCTATTCGGCCTCCCATTGAAAACCCATAGTAAAAAGCGTCTTCAATTCCCAAGTCGTCCATAACACTTATAACATCAGTTGCCATGGTTCTATCTCTATATGCTGCTGGCTCATAAGGTGTACCACTTCGTCCATGTCCTCGCGCATCTATCGCTATCACCATATAGTCTGCTGACAATCGATCAATATATCCGAGCTTGTACCAAGAGGAGATATCACCCATAAATCCGTGAACTAAAATAAGGGGGTATCCCGTACCTTGAGCATGGTAATGTATTTCGATTTCTCCATTTTTAGCATAAGGCATACCAAGTCCTCGCTAAAACGTTAAAAATGTATCTGAGTTTCATGTTTTGTATTGAATCTCTATAGTTTTGGTAAATATTCTTTCGCTACTGGATCAGCATAGGGAGAGAATTCAAACCTACACGGATTTTCAGTTTCACGGGGATCATGATTATCAACCTGTATGGCCGTGAGGCGCTCCTTAAGGTGGATTCTTATCTCGTCATACTCCGATATTCCGGCCAAATTATCCATAGAGTCTGGATCGGTCGTTACGTCATACAATTCTTCTTCCGGCCGTTTACCGAAACTCAAGTTATAAATATCTTTGACATTTTCATCAGAACGATGGTGAACCATCCAGGCTTTTGTCGGACCAGCATCTATCTCTGAGTAAGCAACAGAAGTTGAATAGCACAACCTTTCAAAAATAGGAGGCTCTGTGTCTGGATCATCAAGTCCCCGAGGATCACCCATGGGCCATCGATCAGGTGCATAATTTCTTATGTATAAATATTTATCTGTTCTTATGGCTCGAGTCGGATATGGAAGATATCCTTCACGGGCAGCAGCAACGTGGCGTTCTCTCCCTGTCACAACGAAATCTCGCTGTTTATCTACAACTCCATTCTTATCAGACTTTAAAACTTTCAAAAGACTATGACCACTCATATTTTCTGACCCCTTAACATCTGCAACATCAAGAAATGTTGGAGCCAGATCCATGAGATTTACAAAATCTTCAACTATTCGCCCCGAAGGAATTTGCCCTGGCCACCTTATGGCCAACGATACCTCACAACCATTGTCATATAAGGTAGTTTTTGATCTGGGCATACCTGGTATCCCATGATCTCCGCTAACCACTATTACCGTATTATCCAGTTCCCCAATTTCTTCAAGGCATTGAATTATTTCCCCCAACCCGGCATCAACCGCCATACATTCACCCAGGTAATCAGCGAAATCCTCTCGAACATCATGAACATCTGGAAAAAATTCAGGCATCCTCCCTTTCAAATCATCAGGATTAATTCCCCACAATGCTTTCCCAGACCCTCTCTGCCAGGTTCTATGGGTATTGGTCGGACCCCACCAAAAGCAAAATGGGTCATCACCAGGTCTATCCTCAAGAAAACTTTTGAAATTGTTTCTGGTTTCATTTAAGAGATACTGCTTCGCACCTTCTTTACCCATCGCGTTTTGATTGCCAGTAACGAAATGAGAAAATCTATTGAAATTTTCCCCGTGAGATTCATACTTAGTACGATCCCCTCCATATGGGGCATTAATGTTACTTCCAGGGCGCCAAACTTTATATGAATATCCAATGTGGTAGCCGGACTCCTCTAAAATCAGGGGGTAAGTAGGAATATTTTCATCCCAAACAGCGCCTTGTAATATGGCACCGAGCCCTGTTTCCCAAAAATATTTTCCCGATAAAATAGAACTCCTACAAGGGGTGCAACTTGGAGCGGGAACATATGCGTTCAAAAACAAAGCCCCTTCACTAGCTACCCTATCGAAATTAGGGGTATCAATTAATTCGTTTACAGTACCTTCATCTTGATACTCAACGTATGCACTAGCATAACGTCCCCAATCATCAGCAAACGCGAAAACTATGTTCGGTCGATTTATTCCCATTTAATCCTCAATAAATAAAAACCTTTATACGGATCGTTCCTCTATCCACGAAATATCAACTTCTATACCGAAGCCCGGTGCGTTAGAAGGTCTTACATAACCGTTTTTAATGGTTGGGGTACCTGGAAGGACTGTCATCTCTTCCAATGGAACCCCTGGCACAGACACACCTTCAGATCTTTCGCCCCAAGGTATTACGGGCATTGCATAAGCCAGATGTTGACCATAAGGATAATTCATACCGGCATGACCGATTACAGTCAGGCCATGGGCTTCGGCTATATGACATATCCGAATACTCGCAGTCATACCACCAACCCACTGGATATCTGGCTGAAGTATATCAACCAGCCCTCTTCCAGCAGCCTCGGCAAAAGGGTGAATTGTGTACCAATGTTCACCAGTTGCCAATGTTTGTGCCGGTACTCTCTGCCTTAACTTTGCATAACTATCCATATCTTCCGGAAGCATGTAATCTTCCAACCATTTGATGTTATAAGGTTTCAGAGCCTCAGAAACCCTTACTGCGTATTCAATGTTCAATGACATCCATGAATCAACTGCCAATTCAATATCGGGACCAATTTGTTCTCGGGTATTGGCAACAAGTTCAACGTTTTTATTTAGTCCTGCTATTCCGTCTTCTGGTCCATGACGTAGAAATACTTTCACAGCCTTAAACCCAAGCTCCATAAACCAATCCATATAGTCACTTGTTTTATATTTCAGCATCGTATTTGAGGCATAACAAAATATATTGTCCTTAACCGGACCACCCAATAGTTCATAGACCGGCTTTTTCAGCAATTTTCCCTTCAAATCCCACATGGCATTGTCTACGGCACTGATAGCGTAACTCTGTATCCCGGCAGTGCCATGGGAAGCAGACGCTCTTCTCATCATGTCCCAAATTTTCTCAGTTGCCATCGTGTCCTGACCGACCAGAAATTCAGCAAAATGTTCATTTATGATTGAACATACCGGGCCTGATGCAACCGTTATGCCCAAACCCCAAGTACCGTCTTCTGCAGTGACAATACATGCTGTACGCACCCAGTTGTCCTTCCAGGTTCGATCCGGAGAATCATATTTGTAACGATCCATAGGACTAACGAAGTAACCACCATTTGGATCCGGTTG
>PBDQ01000005.1 GCA_002717465.1 Chloroflexota bacterium | reverse complement strand
AAAAAAATCCCCGCTCTGGAATTACAGAGCGGGGATTTTTGGCACACGTTGAATCCTCGCTTTTAGCGCATACAACAACACCTGCAAATATTTGTTTCGGAAGGCCGACTAATATGTTCGAATTGATCGTATCTGAATCTACTCATAAAAAAAGCGTAACAACTATTAGTATCATTGTCAATTATACTAAAGACATACAATGATATCTAAATTAATACCAAATCATAGTTTTTATGATTAATTATTGGGTTTTAGATCTAAATTATAAAGATCATTATTATATATGATAATAATATATTAAAACATAAAATGATTAATAACATGAATAAATTTAGCGATTTTGTACTAATAAACAATATTTTAGTATGTGTATTGCTATATGAATTTGTCATCTTTGTTTAAATTCAGGTTCGTGATTAAAATACGTTTGTAGTTACGCAAAAATCTTGGTTGGGAATCTGTAAATGCAAAACATAAAGTCAGAATTGTTGATTAAAAAGGATATTTATTTTTATGCTGGAGTATTTGCGTCTTTAATCCTTTTGATTGTTCTGGTAATTGCAGGAATTACGGATGCTGTGGGAGCTGCCGTGTATTGGATCGCTGGAATCGCTTTTGGGGTAACTGTACAAAGAAGCCGGTTTTGTTTTACGTCAGCATTTCGTGATTATTTTTTGCTTGGCCAGACAAGAATATTGAAAGGTATTTTAGTTGGATTAGCGATAGCGACTGTTGGATTTGCTTTAGTCATGAGCACAGTGGTCCCTAATCCTGGATTTGGAGCTGCCCCGTCTGATGCAAATGTTTTGCCTGTAGGTGCATCAACTTTAATAGCGGGGACTTTGTTTGGAATAGGAATGGTCCTAGCTGGTGGTTGTGTCTCAGGCTCCCTTTATAGAATGGGTGAAGGTTACATCGGATCTTGGTTAGCGATAGGTGGGGTTTTAATTGGGTTATTTTTTCTTAACAACACGTGGAATTGGTGGTGGGACAATTTGATATCGAATGAATCATTGGTTTGGCTCCCAAAACACCTGACGTATACCTGGTCATTAGTTGCTACTTTAGGTATCTTGGTGGTGATTTTATATCTAGCTATTTGGCGCGAACGCAGGGCTATGGGTGGATTCATTATGCCCTCGATTAGAAAGCGTGAATCAACCAATGTACCTCATAGTTCATTCGGTGAATTAACCGGGTATTTTAAAAAATTGATGACTACTGAATGGAATCCTATATGGGCCGGGGCAATACTCGGACTCATAAATCTATTGTTGTTTGTAAGATTTCATCCAATGGGAGTAGTAGGGGAGATCTCTAGATGGTCTACTTCTATATCAAAAATGGTTGGATTCCCAGAGTTACAATTGAGAGGGCTTGAAGGTCTTGGTGCATGTGTCATGGTTGTGGCGGAGGGTTCTTGGTTCACAGAGGGATTTTTCTTTAATTTTGGGATTATCGCAGGATCTGCAACCTCTTCTCTAATCTCACGTGAATTTAAAATTAGAATTCCACAATCTCCTATGAGGTATATCCAATCCATCGTAGGCGGAGTGATAATGGGTTATGGCGCTGGACTCGGGGTTGGATGTACTTTGGGTGCTTTTTTCTCGTCCGTTCCATCATTGGCATTGAACGGGTGGGTATATGCAATTGGGCTTTGTGTTGGATCTTTTTTGGCTGTTCAGTGGATAAAAAGGTTTCCTTAATAGTTGTTCTGATGATTGATTTAAGAAAGATTCCATTAAAAGACCAAATTTCTGAGATAGAAATGTTATTAGAACAATATGACCGCACTGAAGACGTCGTTGTTCTATCTGATTCTCACATGGCTGGGTCTCTAGCATTAAGCAAAGCGGCTGGTAAAGGAATAAAATGTCGTGTGACTCCATGGGAAGATGGCAATATATGGGAAATTGTTTTTATCTCTGTTAGTTAAGATTGTTAATCTTCCAAAAGTGGGCCGTTGATACTTCGAATTCACACGCAAGTTCTTTTTCATTACAATGACTATTAAAATGATTAACTGAAAATGTTATAGGTATAGATTTAGATGAAACTTCAAGGGAATGTAGCACTAGTCACTGGATCAGGGAGAGGTATTGGCAAAGCCACCTCTATAAAATATGCAGAAAATGGTGCAGATTTAATTCTTGCTGATATAGATGCTGAATTGGTAGAGAAGACTGCGATAGAGATACGAAAGATTGGTCGGAAATGTGTGACGGTTAATTTGGATGTCGGTGATATAGAATCTATCGACAATATGATCGATGTAGCAAATAGGGAGATGGGTGGAATTGATATATTGTTTAACAACGCAGGTGTAACAAAACACATAAACTTTTTTGACATTACAAGTGAGGATTGGGACCGAATCAATACCGTTAACGCGAAAGGCGCATTTTTTTGTATGCAAAAAATTGCGAAAGTAATGGTAGATCAAGGTAGGGGTGGCAGAATTATCAATACGGCTTCAATAGCTGGTAAAGGCTATAGGAGGGCATCGAATGCTGCTTATGCAGCCAGCAAAGGTTCAGTAATAGCAATGACTTATATTTGTGCAGGCTATCTGGCTGAGTATGATATAAATGTAAATGCTGTATGCCCAGGTGTTGTTAAAACCGATATGATGGCTGGAATTCTCTCGGGTAGGTCTTCAGATGTTGGGGTTAATACGGAGGAGTTGGAGTCTACTGTGACGTCTGAAATTCCTTTGGGGCGAGTAAACGAGGCCGAAGATATAGCCAATCTAGTGGTTTTTTTGTCTGGGCCAGAATCAAGGAATATTACTGGACAGTCCTATAACGTGGATGGCGGTATGATAATGCACTAATAATGTCAGGGCATTCGCAGAGTGCCAAAGTCTGTGGAATGCAGATTACTAATTTTATTTAGCTGACTATCACTCAAACTTTTATCGCATGCTGATACGGCTTGCCTAATATGTTCGATTTCAGAAAATCCTACCACTACGCCGGAAATCTTTTTGTTTTCTAGTACATATTGAATCGCCAGGTTTACTGCTTGTGAAGTATCTATATTAAGAACTTTTCTAAGTATATCTGCTCGAATTTCATCAGCATTTGATGTTGATCCTGGCGATAAAGCAGCAGTGGTTCCGCCGATACTGTTGCCGGCTACTGCGCCTGCGGCCAAGGCTCTTATATTTAAAATTCCCATTCCAAATTCATGGCAGTCATTGATAAGTTCTTTATAGTTATGAGCCGTAAAGTTGTTGGGTACAATTGTGCCTGCAGAAGGGTTTAATACGTTGTAATACACTTGAATGGCATCAAACGCGCCAGTTTTAACCAGTAGCTTCAAGGCGTCTGTGTCGCCGAATCCGGTGAACCCTATCAATTTTGCCATACCACTGTTTTTTAATTCAGATAGAGCTTCTAAAACTCCATCTTTATCCAATACATCTGATATTCCGAGTGAATCATGTGAGGCCGAACCTTTGAAATCTCCTCTTACCTCTGTGACGGGGGTATGCAGTTGTATTAGGTCTATTGCTTCAACATTTAAACGTTTGAGACTGCTTTCCAAAGATTTCTCAATTTCGCCTTTTATGTCAGCTAAATGTTCATGACGGATCTGAATTTTGCTGGACACGCGTATTTCGTGGTCTGAAAAGTTCGGTAATAATTCACCCAGATGTTGCTCTGATAACCCGTCCCCATATGCAGGTGCTGTATCGATCCAGTTTATTCCTAGATTCAATGCCTCACTAAATGCTTCAAGGCGAGTTTCATGATTTTTGTTGATGATCAATCCTCCGACTGCACCTGCTCCGAATACAATTTCCGAAATTTTGAAGCCTTTATTTCCGAAGTATCTATAATTCATTGGTTAACCTACCTGTATTATTTTCTTAGCAGAAACTACGTAGATGGGATCATTTAGCTTTTCTTTGACGCTAGTTATGTTCTTGAATTTTGGTTTATCGAACATTTTTGAGGCTAAAAAATAAGAAGTTACCAATTGTGACCTCATATTGTCATCCAATGCTTTCCACAACCATACAGCCTTGGTTGGAAACATTCGATTTGAGAAAATCACATGGCAGTATGAACCTAATTTCAAGACTCTGCCTATCTCTANNAATAATTCTATAGGCTTNGTGACATATTGTATTGAGACTACTATTGTNACGGCGTCGAAATAATTAGTTTCAAATGGCAGAGNTGGATTTGTGTTTACGTCNTGAACATAAAATTCATCTAAATCGGAATTGTTTTCCATTTCGTATGAATTAAGNCCTAATCCGACTTTNTTAATGAAATTATTTCGAGGNGGGAAATGNGATTTCCAGCTACTCATTANATCTAGTATCTTTGCTTGNCTAGGAATGACTTCTGAATAATATGTTTTTATTGAATTTATAGCGTTATCATCAATGTGAACAACAAGCCNAGGTTCTTTATAAAAAAGTTCGTCATTTGNCTCATCATCTTTTTTAAAGGAGTCAGGCGGGTAGGGCGATTCCAAATGAGTAATTTCTCCTAATTTCTAAGATGTTTTTCCAATAGTCNTTATTTAGAATNATACCTCNTTNATACAATGCTAACCTGATTCAGGTTAATATGTGTGTCTCTAAACATTTGAATTTCTATAAGGAAGTTTATTATGACGTTTANACCTTTTAATTTGTCAGAGAAAGTNGTCCTNATNACAGGAGGAAACAGTGGAATAGGNTTAGGTATGGCCNAAGGGGTAGCATCTGCTGGNGCTAGTGTGTGCATTTGGGGNACCAATCTTTCTAAAAACANATCGGCTGTAGACTATTTGTCTCGATACGGCATAAATGTGAAAGCANTAGAGTGTGATGTATCTGATGAGCAAGCGGTAAAAGACNCATTCACAGAAACTTTAGCAATTTTCGGTAAAGTTGATGCTTGTTTTGCTAATGCTGGTGCTGGGGGAGGTGCCCCTTTTCATGAGTTTCCTACAGATACTTGGAGAAGAGTTATGGGGATAAACTTAGATGGAACCTTTTTTACATTCAGAGAAGCCGTTAAACATATGATAGCGCGAGGCGGTGGCGGACGTTTAATCGGCACATCAAGTACNTCAGCGATACATGGAGCCGCACGNAATGAAGCATATGCNGCCACAAAGGGAGCGATGTTAGCTATGGTAAGGGGGTTGTCNGTGGAACTAGCTAGGTACGGTATAACAGCTAATTCTATTATACCTGGATGGATTGAGACTGCTATGACGGCACCTAGAGTTGGAGATGAAAAGTTTGAAGATAGAGTNATGAAAAGAGTCCCAGTTAGGAGGTGGGGCAAGCCTGAAGATTTCGCCGGTTTGGCGATCTATTTAGCTAGCGATGCTTCTGCATATCAAACTGGGGAGGAATTTGTGGTAGATGGAGGATACACGAGATTCTGATTNNAGTGATGGGCCCTGAAATCGTGGTGCTTATCAAACCATTAAATNTAAAAACTTNATTGTGGGTGNATGGCGACTANTTTATTTGTCATAGATNAACTTCCAGTAANANGATATAAACGGATAGTTCGTTGGAGGCGACGGGCGGATTCGAACCGCCGAATAGAGGTGTTGCAGACCTCCGCCTTAGACCGCTTGGCTACGTCGCCTTAAGGTTCAACTAAAGTGGTGCCGAGGAGGAGACTCGAACTCCTACAGCCTGTACGGCCACAGCGCCCTCAACGCTGCGTGTCTACCAATTCCACCACCTCGGCTGAATCGGAACGAGGACCAACCCATGACTTCAGTGAGGAATCATTATATCCATGGTAGGAGACGGTGTCTACAAAAAATCATCATTGGTGAGCTCGTTTCAAATAAGGATATTTCGCAGTAATACCTGAACCATTTGCAAATCTTGATTCCCTGAATATATTATTGTCATGTCTACTGTGATTTGTTCCCATTACCATGTCTGCAACCATTTCTCCTATCACAGGTGATAATTTGAAGCCGTGACCACTAAATCCGGTGACGTTATATAACCCCTCGATCTTTGAAGATTTATCTAATATCGGGTTAGAGTCTGGTGTCATATCATATAAAGATCCATATCCTCCTCTGCAAGTAGCATCTTTAAACGAAGGGAATCGGTTTATAGCTCTGCTCCAATACCTGGTTATGAAATCATGGTCAGCATTGAGCCCAAATGAGTCTGGATCTACTATTTCTCTAAGATCTTCTTCACTTTCTCCACCGACCAATGTAAAAGGAGTTCCATCTGTTCTAAAATACGCTCCGGACGTGTGGTCTACAACAATTTGTTCTAAATGTTCCATATGTGGAGGACGTCTTAATCCAACCATTTGCACTCTTATGGGGGTTACCGGTAAAGACTCACCAAGAGGAGAAAGAAGTTTGTTTACCCATGGGCCAGATACGTTAATTATTTTTTCCGCTTCAAATTTTCCTACACTTGTATCTATCCCACATACTCTATCTGATTTTGTCAATATTCTCTCTACTGAAGTATGGGTATGAATGGTTGTTCCGTTTTTTTGTGCTTCTTTAGCGAAAGCGTATGTCGTCCTAAGAGAGTCAGCGTATCCGGCGTCTGGTTCGTAAAGTATTACTTCAATGTCGTCGAGGCATACTTCACCGAGAATTTCAGATGTTGTTTTTTTATCCAAAACCTCGATGTTTACACCTTCACTTTTATTCATTTCCGCGTTTTTGATTGCAGCATCGGCATCAGATTGGTCAAACAAAAGGACTCTACCGGTTTTTCTGAATTTAAGATCATAATCACGGTTGGCTTGCCAATCCTCGAAGAATTTTTTTGCATCTGACGCCATTCTAACGAGTTCAGAATTCAAATAGTGCTCTCGTATCATTGCTCCGGATCTGCCTGTGGCACCTGAACCGAGACCACCTCTATCGAATAAACCAATATTGGCGCCACTTCTTTGTGACAATGCCATAGCTATACTGGCTCCATTTACTCCACCACCAATTATTATGATATCGAAATGTGAACTCATCCTGATCACCCTAAGGTATTGTTGTGTGTAGATATTAATTAGATATACATTATATAAGTGGTAGATACATTTTACGGTTGGATAGGAGAACATAAATTTGATTTCAGATGAGGTTTTACAACAGTTAAAGGACATACCTACTCAGACGTTGATTGACGGTCTGTGGGTTAAAGGATGGCCGACTAGTTACGTCGAAGGTGCCTTGCCGCTTCAAGTTGGACAGAGCATGGCGGGACGTGCTGTGACTCTTCGTTTCGTTCCTCATAGGCCTGATTTAGCTGCGGATAAACCTAAAGGTGTGGATTCTGCAGAATATGTTGCATTTGAACTTTGTGGACCCGGTGAGGTAATCGTCATCGACGCGATGGGCTGGAAATATAGCTCCATTGGAGGGGATATTAAATTCTTGAGATTGATGCAGCGTAAGGTCGGAGGGCTAGTGACTGACGGTGGGGTAAGAGATAGTAAAGCTTTAAAAAAATACGGGTTCCCAGTATATTCAGCTAGCCTTACAGCAAAGCAAGGCCCTGCAGATTTTTGGCCGTGGCAAGTAAACGATGCTATTCAATGCGGAGGAGTATTGGTGAGACCTGGTGATGCTGTAGTTGGAGATGACGACGGGGTGGTTATAGTGCCTAAGTCTGAAGTTGCAGATGTCATACGCATTGCTCAGGAAAGGGAAGAGGTTGAAGAGATAATTAAGGAACAACTCAGCATTGAGAATTGTTCTCCAGGGAAGTACTACCCTTTTAATGATGAGACTTGGAGATTATTTGAATCTAAAGGCGGTCAAAGAAAACTTTAGGCGTTAATACTTGACAGTTGAACAAGCTTTTTCTAATCTTGAGATCAGTAAATTTTAACGGCGATGATGGAGACGAGTAAAGGTTATTAATTCAGAATAGCGAACCCTGTGACGGTGGAAGAGGGCCTGAGTTTTTCCTTGAATATCACTCCTGAGCTTCTGCCTGAAATAATCAGTAAGGCGAGACGAATTAACCATTCGTAACAAAGGTTTTTTTAAGAGCATTCATTTGGTTTTGAATGAATTAGGGTGGTACCGCGGACTCAGAATGTAGCCCGTCCCTTTCAAAAGGGACGGTTTTTTTTTGGAGAAAATATGTTTGAACCTGTTGAGTCAAAAGTTGAATTTCCGGAGNTAGAAAGGAAAATTTTAGATTGGTGGGGAAGTAATAATATCCCTGAAAAATACATGGCAAAAAATGAGTCCTCCGATAAAAGGTATTCCTTTATAGATGGTCCAATCACTGCAAATAATCCAATGGGAGTTCATCACGCTTGGGGNAGAACTTACAAAGATTTGTTTTCTCGTTTTCGGACTATGCAGGGGTATAGGCAAAGATATCAAAATGGGTTTGATGGACAAGGACTTTGGATAGAAGTTGAAGTTGAAAAAGAACTAGGGTTTTCATCAAAGACTGATATTGAGAAATATGGAGTAGATAAGTTTGTAACTTTGTGTAAGGAACGTGTTGATAGGTTTGCTGAAATTATTAGCAGTCAATCTATAAGGCTTGCACAGTGGATGCATTGGGATAATTCCTATCACACAAAATCGGATGAAAACAATTACACTATTTGGCATTTTCTGAAGACTTGCCACGAGCGGGGATTACTTTATGAGGGTAGAGATGTGATGCCNTGGTGCCCGAGGTGTAGCACAGGATTATCAGAGCATGAGATTGTTACAGAGGGATACCTGGAAATAAATCATCCTGGATTGTTTGTTAAATTTCCCATAAATGATTCTTCAGGCGAATCTCTACTGATTTGGACAACTACTCCATGGACCCTTTCTTCTAAT
The DNA here is from genome assembly GCA_002717465.1 of Chloroflexota bacterium. Lineage (GTDB taxonomy): Bacteria > Chloroflexota > Dehalococcoidia > Lucifugimonadales > UBA826. The sequence goes on along the minus strand of PBDQ01000005.1, from coordinate 131,061 downwards.
GTNGCTGCAGCAGTTAATGTGGAAATGGATTACGTAAAGGTTTTACAAAATGATGAATATTTTTATCTAGCAAAGTCTAGAGTTTCCATTCTTAAAGGGGAATATGAGATTGTCAAAGAAATTAAGGGTGAGGCTCTTGTTGGATTAGAGTACAGTGGGCCATTTGATGAGTTGCCTGCACAAAAGGGAGTCCTACATAGAGTTGTTGGTTGGGATGAAGTGTCTGAAGGAGAGGGAACCGGTATAGTTCACACAGCTCCGGGTGCAGGTAAAGAAGATTTCATTTTGGGAAAAGAAGAGGGGTTAGATGTTATAGCTCCTCTTGATGATCAAGGTGACTTTGTGGAAGGATTTGGCTGGTTAAGTGGGNTAAATGTGTATGAAGTAAATAGCCGAATTTATGACGATCTCAAGACCAAGAATATATTTTACAAACTTGACCAGTATAAGCATAGGTATCCTCATTGTTGGAGGTGTGGTTCTGAGCTTGTGTTCAGGTTGGTTGACGAGTGGTTTATTCGTATGGATCCGTTAAGAGAGACTCTTTCAAGAATTACACAGAACATTAACTGGGTTCCGGAATTCGGAATGAAAAGGGAACTTGATTGGATCAAGAATATGGATGACTGGATGATATCCAAGAAAAGGTACTACGGTCTTGCTTTGCCCATTTTTAAATGCGAGTGTGGTAATTTCGAGGTTATGGGTAGTGAAACAGAGCTTAAAGCNAGAGCAATCTCTGGGTGGGATGAATTTGANGGCCATTCCCCTCACAGACCATGGATAGATTCTGTAATTATAGAGTGTTCGAAATGTGGCGAATCGGTTAGTAGGATTACAGATGTTGGCAACCCATGGCTTGATGCAGGAATTGTGTCATTCTCCACTTTGGAATACAGAAATGACAAAGAATATTGGTCCGATTGGTTTCCAGCNGACTGGATATCGGAAAGCTTTCCGGGTCAATATAGAAATTGGTTTTATTCCTTGTTGACAATGAGTGCCGTTCTTGCTGATTCCGAACCTTGTAAGAACATATTCAGCTATGCCCTGATGCGTGACGAAAATGGCGAAGAGATGCATAAAAGTAAGGGTAATGCAATATGGTTTGAAGACGCTGCAGATGTAATGGGTGTTGATGCTATGAGGTGGCAATTCACAGGACAGAATCCGTCTGCTAATTTGAATTTTGGATTTACAACTGCAGATGAAGTAAGGAGGCAGTTTTTAATTCCATTATGGAANGTATATTCATTTTTCGTAACTTATGCGAACATTGATCAGTTTGATCCTAGAAATGCTGCACCAGAGTATAAAGACAGATCGGAACTAGATAGATGGATTCTCAGTGAATTAAATTCTCTGATTGTTTCCGTAACGAACGACCTGGAAAAATTTGAGCCTGAAAGAGTTACGCGTAGTGTTGAAAATTTTGTAGAATATTTATCGAATTGGTACGTCAGACGTAGTAGAAGACGGTTCTGGAAATCCGGTGTTTTAACTGGTTCTATGGTGGATTCTGACTTAGATAAATTGTCTGCATATCACACATTGTATGAAGTCCTTGTTCAGCTCAGTAAACTAACCGCTCCGATAATCCCGTTTGTGACAGAAAGCATTTACCGAAATTTGGTTACTTCTGTTGGATTGGGTTGTGAAAGTATTCATTTGGAGGAATATCCTAAAGTCAACCGGAATTTAGTTGATCAAGACCTTTCTGACAAAACAAGATTAGCCATGCGTCTATCAAGTATGGGAAGGTCTGCACGAAGTAAAGCATCGATAAAAGTAAGACAACCACTTGCTGAGTTGTTTGTAAAGACAAGAACGGCTTCAGAAATAGATATGATTGAAAGCGTATCGGACCAAATTAAGGAAGAGCTGAATGTAAAAGCTATTACCTTAGTAACAGACGCTTCCGAAATAGTTAACTTTCAATTGCAACCTAATTTACCTGTTTTGGGACCTAAATATGGATCGGAGTTGGGCCGAATCAGGAAAGAATTGAGTGAATCTGATCCTGATGATATAAGAAGGGCGATAGAGTCTGGGAACAATATAAAACTCGGGCCTTTCGAATTAAATCCTGAAGATGTCATCGTAAATGCCACGGAATTAGAAGGGTTTTCTACAACCACAGATTCGGGATATGCTGTCGGTATATCAACTGAAATATCAGAAGAACTCGCTAAAGAAGGTATTGCTAGAGAGTTTGTACATTTTGTTCAGACGATGCGTCGTACGTCTGGCCTGGACATATCTGATCATATTGAAATGACTATTCAATCGTCCTCTGAGATTGAAGAAGTTTTACGAAGCCACTCTGGCTATATTCAAGAAGAAACGTTATGTGATTCACTTAGTTTTGACCAATTGAATAGTAAGTCTGTTACAGAGGCAATAAAGATAGNAGATCAGAATATANACATCAGTATATCTAAAATCAAAGATTGTTAATTTCTGAGTTGAGGAAATAAAATAACCTCTCTAATTGATGAATTGGATGTTAGTAACATAGCTAGACGGTCNATACCAATTCCTANTCCTCCAGTCGGAGGCATACCATGTTCGATAGCTATCAGGAAGTCCTCGTCCAGTCGGTCCATCTCTTCCGTTTGGAACTTCCGCTGTAACTTTTCCTGTTCTTCAAATCTAGCTCTTTGGTCAATGGGGTCATTCAATTCGCTAAATGCATTACATATTTCCATACCCATGACGAATCCTTCAAATCTTTCAACTACCCTTGGATCAGATGATTTTTTCTTCGCAAGGGGAGACATAGCTACTGGGTAATCAGTTAAGAAACACGGCTGAGTCAGTCCTGGTTCGATTTTCTCTGATATTAGTTTATCCAAAAGACCTGCAAAGCTTACCTGTTTGCTTACATCGATCCCTATATTTTCCATAGAGGCTTTCAATGAATTTTCGTCATGGTATTCCAAAAAATCAATTCCGCTTTCTTCAATCATTTTCTTTCTTAAGTCGATTCTCGGCCACGGAGGCGTAAAGTCCAACGTTAAATTTCCCAACGTAACTTCACCTGAATTGTTTAGAGCGATTGCGCATTCATATACAAGATTTTCAACCATAACCATTACGTCATTGTAATCAGAAAACGCCTCGTAACTTTCCATTGTGGTGAACTCGGGATTGTGCTGTTGATCAATACCTTCGTTTCGAAATACTCTNCCTATTTCAAAAACCTTCTCCAGTCCTCCAACTATTAGACGCTTGAGNTGTAGTTCGGTCGCAATTCTTAGGTAAAGGTCTCTGTTTAAGGCATTATGATGGGTGGTGAATGGCTGTGCCATGCCACCCGCAGCAATTGGAACNAGCATTGGGGTTTCAACTTCTATGAAGTCTTTGTCTGCCATGAATTTTCTGATAGTTGATACCAATAGGCTTCTTGATTTTGCTGTTTTAACAGATTCCTCGCTTGAAATAAGGTCAAGGTATCTTTGACGATATCTTGTTTCTACATCAGTAAGGCCATGCCATTTTTCTGGTAATGGCCTGAGAGATTTGCACAGAATCGTAAAAGCTTTGGTCTGGAGGGTGATTTCTTCAGTTCTGGTACGGAACAATGTACCTTCAACACCAATCCAATCTCCTATATCCAGACTGTCCAAAGTAGAATAATCATCACCAAGGACATTACTTCGCATCATCACCTGTATACGACCTCTGCCGTCTCGTATATCCAAAAAAGAAGCCTTGCCCATCCCTCTTCTGGACATTATTCTTCCTGCAAGTGACACTTCTAAGCTAGCTTCGGAAGATTCTTCTTCACATTGAGTAAAGTATTTGACTGCCTCGTCGCTGAAGTGGCTTCTTGCAAAGGATGATGGATATGGATCGATTCCTTTTTCAAGCAGGGCTTGCAGCTTCTTTATTCTCACTTCTATGAATTCATTTTCAGGCTGTGTCAATATAGTCCTCTTTAGTTTAAGAAATAGTTGAAATTCAATTATACATTTTAGTTATGCTTCTTCTCATTTAGGATTGTCCACTTAAACTGATAGAGGTAATTGGGTTGCTCAATTTGACATCCTCGTAAATTGCTAAAAATATTGACCAGAATCTACTTTGACTTACATTATCTGATTGCTAATATTCAGAACTAAGGAATGACTTTATGCCACTACGGATTAGCGGAGGAGAATTTAAGGGGCACAGAATTGATTCTCCAAAACCTGGCAGGGGAATTCGCCCGACTACTGAAAAGGTCAAGTTGGCTCTTTTTTCGATAATTGGGCCATCGTTTATGGAGCGCTGTAGAGTTTTGGATCTCTATTCCTGCTCTGGGGCACTTGGGATTGAGTCATTGAGTCGAGGGGCTGAGTCAGCAGTATTTGTGGAGAAGCTAAGNCGTAATTGCGCTTTGATTAAGAAAAACTTACGTACTCTTGGCATCGAAGATAAGGGAATGGTGATTAATTCAACTGTGAAACGTTTTTTAGATTCATCAAGTGAACGCTTTGACTTTGTTATTTTAGACCCGCCTTTTGATCACAATGAGTGGGAAAATGATATGAGTTCCATAGGTAATGGGTTCGTATTGGAACCCGATGGTTTTGTTGTTGGAGAACACAGAGCCGGATTGAATCTAAAAGATTGTTATGGAAGATTAAAAATACATTCCTCTCGAAGGTATGGAGGATCTATTCTTTCGATATATAAGGTGGTGAACTAATTGGCTAAAGCATTCTACCCAGGGAGTTTCGATCCTGCTCACAATGGTCATATAGATGTTGCTACTAGGGCATCGATGTTGTTTGATGAGTTGATTATCGGGGTGTATGACACTCCTCCTCATAAGAATTTGATGTTCACAACACAGGAGAGGGTGGAGCTTTTTAAGGATAGTCTGGATGGTATATCGAATGTTCAAGTTATTCCTTTCACGGGACTTGCTCCTGATATGGCGCGAGAGGTTGGAGCAAAAGCCATATTGAGAGGATTACGGGCAGGATTTGATTTCGAACAAGAATTTGAAATGGCTTTAATGTGGAGGAATTTATCTCCTGATATAGACGTGGTATGCATGATGAGTGCTCTAGAGCACCAGTTTATCTACTCAAGCCGTATAAAAGAGGTCGGGAGATTGGGTGCTAGTATTGACAATCTGGTTCCATCTCATATCGCACGAGCGCTTTCGGAAAAGTTGTGAGAATTAATTTAAAAAAATAATTGGAGGGCAGTAACTATGGATTTAAACCAAATAGTAAATGAATTGGATAGACTCAGAGACTCTGGGACCAGAGTACCAGGTTTCAGGGGCAAAATTATGGTTGAAATAGACAAACTTAGAATTTTGACTGAAGAATTGAAGTCTGGGTTACCATCCGACTTACAGGAAGCCCAAGCAATTATCACCCAAAAAGAAAGTATCATTAGCCAGGCGAATTTAGAGGCCGATAGGATTCGTTCTGAGGCTGAAAACACGGCACAAAGTCTCAACAGCGATGCAAGTGTTAAACACGAGGAACGCGTTTCGGAATCAGAAGTGTTAAAGGAGGCGCATTCGAGGGGTGAAGAAATTAAACTAGGCGCAGCCTCCGAAGCACAAAGCATAATTCAAGAGGCCCAGCGAAAGGCATATGGAATAGTAAGCAATGCAGAAAGTGCTGCCTCAATGCAGAGGGAAGGTGCTGATCGTTATTCAATGGAAGTTTTGTCTGGGTTAGAAGAAAATATGGCTGAAGTTTTGAACCAAGTGAGACGTGGGATTGATTCCCTGAGGCCTGTGGATGAGCCCCTATCTACACAAAATGGTGTCACTATCAAATAGAGTGTTCCCCATTTTCATTGATTCAAGCGTGTTATATATTGGAATTTACGTAATCGTTTAATTTTCTCAATACAACTAAATTTTCAGGTATAGAGAATCCGTCTACAAGGTAATCTCTTATACCTGAAACACCATCTACTGCCCCTAAATCAACTATGGTTTTTATCGCATCTGAATGATCAGATTCTGATGGTAGTAGATTATGCCCTGATTTTAAAGAAAGTGCGGCAACTAATCCGAGACCTCCCCAGTTTGAGACGCTACTGATAATAAGTTGGTTAGTTGTAGTGACTACGGGGTAGCTGACCAATGTATTGGAATTAACAATTCCGGTTCGAATGTTTCCCATACCGATTTCATTTCCCCCGTCCCCTATACCGATTGTATTGTCATGCAGCTCAAAAAGCAGGTCTATTTTTGCAGTATTGTCCGATATGTCGAGATCACGCATATTTCTATAGACTCCATTTTCATCAGGCGCGCATCTTTCTATTGATATGAGTAATTCTGGCTCTAGTTTTGCGATAATATCTTTACTAAAAGAAATACTTTTTTCATACGATGTGATTGGGAATTCAATGAGGTTTACGTCTTTGCTACAAAGGTGTTGCATCAATTCTAGAGTTTGATGGTCTGTCACAAAATGTACATCGTATCCTAAACGTTTCAATGCATTCCCAATCGCTAATGCTCCGGGTGGCCCGTCTGTTTCAGGAGATTTTGCGTTTAAAATGTAAAAACCTGTTGTGATCAGTACTGTACCCGGTTTTGTAAGTATTAATTCGGCTGCATCAATACAAAAATGATTCGGTAGTAGCTGTTTTAGGTCAGCTATTCCTCTCTTATCATTTTCAAGTATTAGATCTTCAATAAACATATATTATCGATTTCACAGAACTGAATAATCTTCGTCTTTCATATCGGTGATAAACATATGTCCAGGTGAGTGAGTTATCATGATTGGAGGTTTTGACTCCATAGCAACTGCTTGAGGTGTAACCCCACAGGCCCAAAATACAGGTGTTTCATTATTATTGAAGTCTGTAGGATCACCAAAGTCCGGCTTAGAAATGTCATGTATTCCTAATTCTTCAGGGCTACCAATGTGAATTGGAGACCCGTGAACGCTTGGGAATCTAGATGTTACCTGTACTGACTTTACAACTTTGTCTTTAGGTATGGCTCTCATAGATACTACTAATGGCCCGGAGAATCTTCCAGCTGGAATAGTTTCTATGTTAGTTTTGAACATGGATACATTAGTTCCGTTGTCGTAGTGGCTTAAAGGTATTCCGGCATTCATGAGCGCAGTTTCAAAAGAGAAACTACAGCCGAGCAAGAATGTCACGAGGTCGTTTTTCCAATATTTATTTATGTCAGTTACTTCGTCTGTAAGAACTCCGTGCTCATAAATTCTGTATAGCGGTATGTCTGTTCGTATATCACTATTAGGAGCTGTGGTCTTGACCTCCACTTCACCTGGTTCCAAAACTTCTATGATTGGACAAGGCTTTGGATTCCTTTGACAGAACAATAGGAAATCAAAGGCATACTCTCTAGGTAAAATTGCTAAATTAGCTTGAACATGAGATGGCGCCAGACCTGCGGTTGGCCTTATAAGATTGTTTTTACGAATCAAGCCTCTTATTTCAGAAGCTGAATTTGAAGAAACTGTTTCTGTCGTCATTAGGTTACCTCACATGTTCCATATTGTCCTAGCCTCACATTACTTATAACTTCATTGTTGGTCAAGTATGTGAAGTAGTTTCTGACAATATATTTCTGTAATGAATGATACGTGATATGCTTTTCAGACAGTGTCGGGGAGTGGCGCAGTTTGGTAGCGCACGCGCATGGGGTGTGCGGGGTCGCAGGTTCGAATCCTGTCTCCCCGACCAATATAAGTGAAATTTTTCAGGAAGCCTTTAAATGGCTCAACAACGTTAATAAAGCCTGGTTGGCGGCTCTTTGTTTCATTCTGAGACTATCACTTCTGAATTTTCCGTGTACGCGGTGAATTTCATCACCATCAAAAATTTCAAAGAATACCTTTCCTGAACCACGTAAATTATTNTGATCCATTTGTATGTCTGAAATAAATAATCCTAAATCGGTACCGCTTTCAGAAATTATGTCTTTCATTTTTCCTTGAATTGACTCCGTGGTCTCTTCGCTTACTCGAGAATGTACAAAACCGGATGTAAGTCTTTTGGACGCGTAGGTCGATTCATTCAATAGGCTACACAGCTGCCCACCCGTAAATAATTCTATAACACATATATTTCTATCCAAAGCTATTAATTTATTACCAAGTACATCAGCCAAGTTATCATCATCAAATCCCCATATAGAATTTCCCAGTACATCCTTTATTTCTTCAATCACTGGCTTTAATATTTCTATGCAATCTTTTTCAGTCGAAGCGGTTGCGATTGCCCTTAGATGTATACCATCTTGTTTGGAGTAAATCCCAAGTCTTGGGTTGGGTTTATCAAATAAATGAGAGAAGGTTTCATCAAGTGATCCTTCAGAAATACCAAAAGATTTAACGGTCTGTGTTTTTATGAAGATTCCAGGTTTTAAGGCCCTTATTTTGGGTTTGACATAGTTGAGCCACATTGGTATTAATTCAAGCGGCGGACCTGGTAATGCCACAATGGTTTTTCCGTTTTTGTTGACGAACCATCCTGGAGCGGTACCGTGTGGATTTGGGATACTAGAACCTGATGGGATGATTGAAGCTTGTTTGATATTCGATTGGGGCATATCTGTCCCGCGCTTNTTGAACTCTTCCTTAAGATCTGCAAGAAGTCTGGAATCTACAAACATTTCCTCTTCAAAAAAATTAGCAATTGATTCCCGTGTTAAGTCATCTGAAGTTGGTCCTAATCCGCCGGTGGTTATTAACAAGTCAGACCTATCTAAGGCGTTAGCAATTGCCGTAGTTAAGTTTTGGATGTTGTCACCAACTTTAGCTACCAATTGTAAATCTACGCCAATTGTAGGTAGTTCTGATGCAATGTAGGTTGAATTAGAATCTACTAATTCTCCCATNAGTAACTCTGTACCGACAGCTATAATTTCCGCATTCATGTCAGTTTATACTGCTAGCTGCAATTTATTGTACTGAGCTATGCACATTTATATTAATTCNNGTACGGAGGGTCTTCATATAAGCTCAGTAGAGGATCTACCCAGCTAGATGATATTTTGAGTACAGGTTGTATTAGGGCATCATTTCCGGGCATGGCGTAGTAATGGTTACCATCTGGAGTTTTTTTACCAATAATAATCAGTGCCCCGTTTATGAAAGTCGTACCTTTTTCGCTTTTAGTTTTAAACCGAATTTCTATCGAAGCAGAATTGTCACCAAGTTCCCATGGTGAATAGTCTCGGTCTGCCACTTTGTGTAGTTCCACCGATACTCCATCAGGCCCTTTAAGAAGAGGCTCAATGCTAGCCCATTTTTCTTTATCAACAGGAAACGGCCTGTCATTCACTGAGTAGTTAATAAGTTCCCAATTTTCATTATCTACTCTTGAGAAGCGTAGCTGGGAAGTATCAGTCGCGGCATCTTCAGATTTTGGGAATATGTTGACTTCATCTATAGTGCTTGGATCTCGTTTCACAAACCATTTTGGGTACGGGGGTTCAGTGGCTAGTCTACTTATAACGTCACCCCATGAGTCCGCTATTAGAAAAAGTTGAGGAAATCCCGTTACCTTTCCGTAATGATGCTCTCCGTCAGTAGTTTTGTCTCCAAGACTGAATTGAACCGACCTCTCTAGAGTTAACCCGATGGTAACTATTGTATGCGGGTTATCAAGACCATATTCACTAGCGTCCTCAATTATAATTTTTGTTTCAGATAAATCCCTTCTGGTCTGTGGACCGCCAAGTATAAAATCTATTCCTCCCCATCTATTGTGGTCTGGAGGTATTAANTCGGGCATGTCNAACGCCCACGAATCAGATTTCGTTTTTACNAAAGNGGCCGTTTCNNCTTNGTGATCTATNTGAATTGATGTCATGTCGTCGACGTGAACTTGATAAAACCAAGGTTCAGGTATTTTTTTCTCTTCCTCTCTTGAAAATGGATTTACTAAATACACGATGATAGCTATTACAGCTAATCCAATTAGAGATATAGTTAATTTAATGTTCACTCGTTGAGCCTTCCTATCTCCTGCGCCACCACACGAGGAATCCAATGAATACCATAAACGTAGGGGGTATTATCCAACTGGACCATTTAATGAAATCTCTTTCGTTTGAATTCACCACCAATTCCCTGTAAGGAATTAATTTTGGCCTAATTGATATAAGTTCGTAATCTTCTGCCAACCAGTTGACTGAATTTAGGAAAATATCTGCGTTGTCATTACTGTAAAANTATTTATTCTTGACGAAGTCAGAATCAGAAAATATAACCATCTTCATTAGATCATGAGTCGGGCCCATATCGTCAAATTGCCCGGTGGCCTCCAATACTGATGCCATGACGAACTGGCCTACTACTTCATCGCCAGAAAAGGTGGTTTCCAAAGTGTCTTCAGTGAGCCAACTAGCAGGAGTAGATACTCCCATAGGTGAATATACTATATGAGTTCTGAGATCTATTTCTTCTGGTGGGGCTGATAGTATATGGCCAGCATCAGGAAAAAAAGTAACTGATACTTTGTCAGCAATGCTGTTTGAAGCACTAGTAAGGAACTGCCCGTTTGCTTTTTGCAACATCGGGGTTAGTGAGTTNCCTGCCACGTTGCTAACTGCATCAGAAACGCGTTGGTTGGTAATTCCCAACCCATACAATCCAAGTAATTGATTGAATCTGGTCGGAGGGGTTGGATCCAACATGAGAATTAATTTTCCGCCAGATTCCACATAAGATAAAACTGACTCATACTCTTCTTCATCTAGATCCTTTTCAGGTCCAGCGATGATTAAAGCTGCCGCGTTTTTTGGTACTTCTCCGTATTGCTTCAAGTTTAGAGGGATAACGAAATAATTGTCCCGTTGCATTCCTTCAATAGCATAGTCTAATCCACTGTCTTCAACCGACGACAACATTGGATCTCTCGTTATAGCAGCTTCTCCATGACCAGTTAGAAAATATACAGTTTTTTGTTGTGTTCCTGTGGCAATAAGAATTCCTGTAACAAATTCTTGTTCATTGAAATTTGTTACTCCTTGGATGTTATTGTCTCCGGCCTCGAATACAATTGCTGGGTATTCAGTGACCCCAAATTTCAATGCTTCAGACCGATTCAGTTCTGGGTCTATTACTCTATATGAGAAGTTTTCGGCTCTTCGGCTGAATTCATTCAGAAGGTCCTCAACTTGTTGCCTTTCTGTATCTGCGTTTCTTGATTTAACAAAAAAAGCATGTGCTGTTACTTTTGTTCCTTCAGGATTGTCAGTGGTCTGTCTATCTAAGTCCTCNAGTACNTTGATAGTTTGNGGGGAAAGCGTGAAAACCCTTGTCGCGGTTACATCTATCCTATTTGGGCTACTATAAGTAATNTAATTTATGATCAGTAAAATAATGAAAAATGCCGCGGTCATGAGAGCTACATTGGTGCCATATCTGCCTTTTCTACCAAGTAGGAATATGGCTATTGCTCGAGGAGACAATATGAGTGATAAAAATATGAGGATAATCCCGCCGAGTAATACCCATAGTGACAAATCAGAAAGCTCTTCAAAAGCTAGATTTATAGCTCCTCCCAAAATTACAGCGAATACTCCTGATACTCCTGATATTAGGCTCCAGAATGAGGATGAAGACAAAGTTGTTCTTAGGACGTCTAAATACTTTTCGTCATTTGAATCAGGTTGTTGAGCCATTTATCGCCACCTTCTTGTTTCCAATGATCGAATTGTCAAGAACAGGAAGACTGCTATTACACTAATGAAGTAAACGATATGGAAAGTGTCGATAATACCCCTAGTGAAATCTGCCAGCGCAACGTTCATTGAAAGAGCATTTAAAAATTCCGCCGGAGCTCCGGACAAAACAGATGACACTCTGTCGATGAAATTGAATATCAATAAAACCGCCGTACCTAATACTGCTGATACAATTTGGTTCCCTGACAGTGAAGATCCCAATAANCCGACAGAAAGCGCGGCTGCCCCATGTAAGAGGAGNCCTATATATGCGCTTATTACAGGACCAGTATCTGGATCGCCAAAAATATAGATAAGCAGAACGTAATACAACGTAACCGCTTGNATTGAAAATAGCATTAGAAGGCTTGCTGTATATTTTCCAAGGACTACCTCCCATTCTCTAATGGGAGATGTAAGAAGCAATTCTAAGGTCCCAAGTTTTTGTTCCTCAGCTAAAAGGCGCATTGTTAGCAAGGGTGCTAGGAACACTACAAAGAAACTGGACCATTCTGCCAATCCGCGTACACCTGCTTCTGCGAAAGGTCTCGATATTTCAAATACAAAAAATACCCCAGTCAATATTAGGAATAAAGCACCNACAACATAGGCCGCCGGCATTGTGAAATACGCTTTGGTTTCTCTGCACGTAACTGCCCAGTAGTTACCCATCAAATNCACCNACAGTAGGNATCTGCTCNTCTTCGATGGTCAGTCTGAGGAATATCTCTTCNAGACTCATACCTAGAGATTGCAGTTTCAGCAGAGCCCAGTTATTTTCAATTATGGCTCTTGCTAGGTCATTTCGTAAGTCCTTTCCAAGGTCAACTGTGACATGATACCTGTGGTATGCACCTCCGCTGACAGGAATTCTTTCAATAGATTGGACTCCTGAAACCTGTTCTATCACTGGCAATATTTCCCTGTTGGGTCCGCTGACTTCAAGCTCAACTCTTTCAACACCCGACAGGTTTGTACCAAGGTTGACAGGGTCATCTACCGCTACTATTTGACCTTCGTGAATTATTATTACTCTATCGCAGATCATACTTACTTCAGGTAAGATGTGTGAGCTAAGTATTAATGTGTGGTCTTGCCCCAGACTTTTTATGAGTTGCCTTGTTTCTACNACTTGAATAGGGTCTATACCGATAGTAGGTTCGTCTAACACCAAAACGTCGGGTTCATGGATGATCGATTGCGCGATACCTACCCTCTGACGATAGCCTTTTGATAATTTTCCGATAATAGAATTGTAATATTCACCAAGGTTGCAAACTTCTACGACTTCTGATCTTCTTCTTGTTAGATCAGCCTTACCCATTCCTCTTATTCTTCCCATAAAGGTGAGATAATCTGCCACTGTCATATCAAGATATAGCGGGACAGTTTCTGGTAAGTATCCAATGTGTCTTCTTGCCTGTAATGAATCTTCCGAAATATCGTACCCCGCAATGCTAACTGTACCGCTCGTACTAGGGGTGTAACCGGTGATTATTTTCATGGTCGTTGATTTCCCAGCACCGTTCGGGCCTAAGAATCCCAAGATCTCTCCTTGTTCTACCGAAAANGACAGANCGGTAATGGCTGGGAACTCACCATAATATTTTGTAACGTCTTTTACTTCTATCAAATTTCTACTTTCGTGNTGATATAGAGTGTAAAATGATAGCACTCAAGGCGCAAAATTGTAATTCAACTGAGGATAGCATTCAAGAGTTTTTCTACCTGAATAACTGGCATATNTGTTGTCTTANCGGTATTGTCTCGCCATTTTGTAACCATAAATTGCATTTTGTGCAAATAAAACAGTTAGCTTATGTTAATAGTATGGAGTACTGAATTGCATTTACTTGTTGACGGACACTCATCTGAGTCAAACTTACTCAAAGATGCTGACAAAATCCAAGACTTGTTGGNCCAATTACCTGGTCTGATTGACATGGTCAAAATATCCAAGCCATTAGTTGTGGAATACACCGATGGGATTTCAAAGATTGATTGGGGAATAACCGGGTTTGTGTTGATTGCAGAAAGCCACATCAGCATACATACTTTTCCAGAAAGGAATTATGTAAATATTGATGTGTTTTCATGCAAAGAATTTGATTACANTAACGTTGCTGACAAGGTCGCTGGTGCATTTAGGTTGGTTGAATATAACGTGACTGTTTTAGAGAGAGGGATCGAGTATTTGAATAGATCNACTGNTNACTTGCCTGTCATAAGACAAAGTTTCAACAGTTCAGNAAATGGTCGGTAGAAATGNATAANTATGAAGACATATTCCCAGATGTACCTTTTGAATGGCCCACGTTTTTGAATACCAGACCGTCCGAGAGTAACCCACTCGATAGCTTGATTTGGGTCATACCAGTGAAGTATGACTCAACCGTGTCTTACTATGCTGGAACAAAATTNGGNCCTAAGGCTATAGTAGATGCCTCTGCGGAACTGGANGATTTCGATATAGANCTTCAAAAAGATCCTTCTATGGTTGGTATTTCAACGTTGCCATATCTGGAACCTGACGTGTCCTCACCATTGGGTATGATTGAAATTGTGAAATTGGTTGTTAATAAAACTCTTAAGTATGGGAAAATCCCTTTTCTGATCGGTGGCGAACACACCTTGTCTATAGGGTCAATTACAGCGGCAGCTAGCCATTTTGACGATATATCGGTTTTATATTTAGATGCCCACGGAGATCTTAGGGACAAATATCTCGGAGCAGAGTATTGTCATGCTACTGTNGCTAGAAGGCTTTTAGAAAACGTAAACATTGTTCATGTGGGATCCAGATCAGTCAGCCAAAGCGAAGTAGATTTTATAGCAAACACTGACCAGGACAAGCTGAGCTATTTTCCAGCACCGCCAGATGGGAATTATACTATTGAACAAATAAATGACATCTGTAGCAAATTATCCGGNAATGTTTACATATCATTAGATTTAGATGTGTTGGATCCGAGCGTGATGCCGGCTGTTGGTACCCCAGAACCTGGTGGTTTGTCCTGGGATGGTGTCAATCTGATATTAAGCAAGGTATCAGAAACATCCANCATACGAGGTGTAGATATTGTNGAATTTGCTCCTGAGTTGGGTCCTAAATATGCTGCATTCACGGCTGCAAAACTTGTTTATAGGATAATGGGATTCTGTGGGTAAGACGGTTTTGTGGCTATTTTCCCTGTCGTGCTAATATTTACCTCAATAAAATAATGATTTACTGTATGGAGATTATGNCAGGGAACGAAAACGTAGTTTATTTAGATAATGCTGCAACAACTGAGATGAGAGCAGAAGTCCTCGAGTCAATGTTGCCTTATTTCAGAACGAATTTTGGTAATCCTTCGAGTCTATATAGTATTGGGCAGGATGCCAGAAGGGCGGTAGATGAGTCTAGAGAGGTTATAGCCAGATCTCTTGGTTGCCGCGTTAGTGAAATTATTTTCACGAGTGGCGGGACAGAATCCGATAATGCCGCAATTAAAGGCGCTGCATTTGGGTCTCGTCATTTAGGGAATCACATAATAACTACTTCTGTGGAGCATCATGCGGTTTTGCACACATGCCATCAAATGGAACAATTTGGCTTTGATGTTACTTATTTGCGTGTGGACTCTAACGGCATGGTCGATATCGATGATCTTTTATCGGCGATCACCGATAAAACAATTTTAGTAAGTGTGATTATGGTTAATAATGAAATTGGTACTATACAACCAATTGCACAGATGGCTAATGCAGTTAAGGATGTTGGGGAACGTATGGGGAGAAACATTCTGTTTCATACCGACGCTGTTCAGGCTCCGGGGCTGACGGAAATTGACGTNTCACAGCTCGGTGTTGATATGCTTAGCTTGTCTGCTCACAAATTCCATGGTCCAAGAGGTGTTGGGCTTTTGTACATGAAGAGAGGAATTCCGTTTGAGCCTTTAATGATTGGTGGAGGACAAGAAAGAGAACGACGTTCTGGCACAGAAAACGTAGCTGGTATCGTAGGGATGGCAAAGGCTCTTGAGTTATGTATTGATGACATGGAAGAGGTCGTTTCAAAAATTNCAACNCTACAAAAAAGCCTTATCGAAGAGCTGGAGCAAAAAATTCCAGGTATGAAATTAAACGGGCATCCCACAAGGCGGATTTGTAATAATGTAAATGTCTCTTTTGAAGGGGTTGAGGGTGAGCCAATATTGTTGGGACTTGATTTTTCAGGGATTTGTGCCTCAAGTGGGAGTGCTTGCTCTGCGGCCTCCCATGAACCATCTCATGTACTTCTAGCGATAGGACGGACAGCAGAGGAAGCACAAGGAACNATAAGAATCTCCTTGGGAAGGGACAACACTCAAGCAGACGTTGAATATTTGATGGAGATTCTACCGGATCTTGTAAAAAAATTACGCTCTATGCCAGCTATGGCAGATTGACATTCTATATATTGAAAAAAGTTTAATGAAATACTGTCGGAAATAAAATGAACGCAAAAATATTTAATTTGATTCTGCTNGCTTTGGGTGTGTTTTGTGTAATTGGTTGTACTGACGTTTATGATGCGGTGGATGATATAAAGTCAACAGTTATGTCGGACGATAACGGTGAACTCGGTGTCTCCGGTAGAAACTTGGATGTTTTCTCTACGAAACCACACGTGGTCACACAAGCATTTTATACGGACGCTAATGGAGAAACAAAAATCATCACCCCAAGAGCCTCCAATCGACAATTGGTAGTGATTAACGTAACTGTCGTAAATCGGACTAGCACAGTGATCCCTCTACTNGTTGATNAAGAAGCGGTCCAGATTGGAGATCGCAGAAGTAAAAGATTTGGAGCTATAGATTACTCCACAAGTTCGAAATCATACTCCGGTATCTTAGAGGAAGGGCTCAATATTAAGAATATAAATCCTTTGTTATGGGGAGACGTTGAGCTTCCTAGACAAATGCAAGTTTCTGGTCACGTCGTATTTGATGTGCCTAAAGGGCTATTACTTGGTACTGTTTTTTGGGATGAAGTGGAATATATTCCGGTGGATTTCGTAGACTACTGGAGTGATAGAGATTAGACTTAAGGTGTCACTATTAAGCTATTAATTATTTAATGGAGGAATGCATGTCGGATCCAGTAGTTATAACAGATGAGAATTTTCAACAAGAAGTGTTGGATTCTGACATACCGGTAATGGTGGATTTTTGGGCTGATTGGTGCCAACCATGTAAGATGATTGCTCCAGTTGTCCAGCAGATCGCAGATGAATATGACGGTAAGGTAAAGATAGGAAAATTGGATGTGGATGAAAATCCTCAAGTATCTCAAGCGTTAGGTATCAGAGGAATCCCAGCTCTTTTAATATTTGATGGAGGTAAACCAGTNGACCAAATAGTNGGAGCTGTGCCTAAATCTATAATCCAGAAGAAATTGGACGAGGCATTGTCCAACTAAAACCCGCGAANTTTTCATGGGAGCGGATGAGGCCTGGTGGCCTCTGCGGACTTCAACTCCGTTGGTGGCAGTCCTTCGACTGGCATGGTGGGTTCGACTCCCTCGCGCTCCCGCCATCACACATAGGTTATTTAATCCTTAGTAGGGTGATATTTTGAAGCTTTGTGATTTGATCATCAATCATATAGATGACCCTTACGTTGGGATTGGCCAGCTGTCTTTGGAATGTGCTTTTTTTGAATATCCCGATCTTGATGTCAATGCCGAGTTGCAATCTTTTGCGTCTCTTTGCAAAGGAATTGAAAGTAAAATGGAAATATGTGACAGTTTACTTTCTAAGGCGAACACTCTTAGTGAGTATCTTTTTGATGAGATTGGATTTAAGGGTAATAATAACGACTATTACGATCCAAAGAACAGCTTTATTAATGAAGTGTTGACACGCAGATTAGGAATTCCAATATCGCTGAGTGTTATTTATGCTGAAGTAGCTTCCAGACTAGGATTTGAATGTGTACCTGTCGGAACGCCAGGGCACCTAATCTTAAAAATTACCTTAGAAGACGGAAGCGATTATTTTATAGACTCATTTAATAGAGGAATTGTAATGTCAGAGCGAGAGGCGATGGCATTCATCAAAAAAACAGTGGGTTTTGCGTATGATGTAAGTGGATTGAAATTTGATCCTATCAGTAGACGAGATTTGGTACTGCGTTTGTTTAGAAACGTTAAACACATTTATTTAAGAAATTCAGACTATCCAAGGGCATACAAAGTTTTGGATATTATGGTTAATATCGATCCTAATAATGTGTATGAAGTTAGAGATAGAGGTTTGGTGGGNCTCAGAGTAGGGGAGAGAGATCAATCGATTAAGGATTTCCAGAATTTTCTAGAAGTACACCCAGTTGGTAGGTCAGCAGTTGAGATATCAGGTTTGATAGACATGTTATTGAAAGGTCAGTGATTGTTAAGTCCATGTACACGGTGAATGGGATATTAAGGAGACATTTATGACTGCGGTAAAATATTGGTTAATGAAGTCGGAGCCATCTGATTACTCATTTGAGGATTTGAAAAATGAGGAATTTCAAACTGCGGAGTGGGATGGAGTGCGAAACTATCAGGCAAGGAATCTACTTAGAGATGAAATAAAAGTAGGGGACAAGGTCCTTTATTATCACTCAAACTCTAAACCTTCAGCTGTTGTTGGCACAGCTACAGTTGTTCGGGACGGATATCCAGACTTTACAGCATGGGACCCGACAGCTAAACATCCGGACCCCAAAAGCACCGAAGATGACCCAATTTGGTTTATGGTTGATATTCAGGCTGATATAACGTTCAGTAGATTGGTTTCCTTGAAAGAAATAAAAAGTATTCCTGAATTATCAGACATGGTTTTGGTGAAAAATTCAAGATTGTCCGTGCAACCCGTCACAAAGAGTGAATTTGAACTTATTACCAATTTAGGTAGTCAATCGGAGTGAATGATAAGAAAGAATGCTCCCGACAGGATTTGATAGAAATTCAGTCTGAAATATGGCAATCAATTCTAGTTTTTTGTCGCGAATTAACGCCATGCGATTGGGAAAGCCAGACCGCTTGCCCTACTTGGACCGTCAAAGATTGTTTTTCTCATCTCATTGGCATTGAAGCAAGGTTACTAGAGTGTCCAAGTCCGGAATTAGAAATTAAAGAGTTACGTCATGTGAGAAACTCGCAAGGTCTTGTGAATGAAATTGATGTGGTTTCAAGAAGGCATAAGTCCAACAATGAGTTGATAGAGGAATTTCTGGAAGTTACCAGAAAACGTATTGAATACTTACATAAATCTAAAGATTTTTCAGTAAAGGCAGAGTCACCTATTGGGATAGGCACGTTATCAGATCAGGTGAGCGTTCGGATTTTTGATTGTTGGGTTCATTTGCAAGACATGAGATCGGCGGTTGGCGCCCAATGTGAGTTCAGTTCTAAGGCTTCAGAGTTATCTTTGAGTAGAATTTATTCAGTATTGCCTTTTGTAATTGGAAAGAAAGTTGCTCCTTCGGATGGGACGCAAGTTTCATTCGAAATACAAGGGGTAATAAATACAACACGGAAAGATGTGCGTATGGTAGGTAGAAGAGCACATTTAGTGTCCGATAACAATGAATTTAGTGTTAATTTAATTCTAAGTGAAGAAACTTTCTTTAGACTGGCTTGTGGTCGAGTTGACCCGGAGTTTGCGATCGAAACTAATTTAGTTGTTTTTGCGGGGGACGTAATACTGGGTAAGAAGGTTGTAAAACAAATGAACTTTATGATTTAGCTACAATCTTCCTACCCAGTGTATTACTGTCTGGAGCTGTTATGNCGACAAAAGTATTTTCTCAACTTCGTCTGCTGCTCTTAAAGCTATGTCTCTCAATTCTTCTTGATTGAGACTACCCAGAGGATGCGGTACGACTACAAAAGGATAATCCGGGATTCCACCCATTTTCGACATTGCAACTGCGCTCGTGACAAAAGGCTCGGTACATATAACCGCAGCAGGTACGCCTTTCTTTTCGAAAGAGATTCCGTCGTGCACACTGCACGATGAGCAAGACCCTCAATCTCCAGAGGCGGTTATTACAACGTCACATTTTTCAGCCATATCATTTAGTAAATCTGCTGGACATGGTCTAGATGCATTGCCTTTGTTGTCAGATATCATTACACCAAGGTTGTGTTTTTCCTTGAGTATTTCGTAAACATACTCAAGAAGTTCTTCAGAGTTTCTTTTACCGTTGGCCAGTAATCCCACTATGGATCCATCTAATGTTTCGGGTCTATCAGCTAACAAAGTTTTCTCCTCCAGTGGCGATACTGTTGGGTCTAGGACTTCTATATTTTCAACAACCATACAAATTCCTCCTAATTCACCGTCTAGTAAAATACAAATTAACTCAGGCTCACAGCATCATATCTAAAATACATGACTTAGTCATTTGGTTTTCCGCGAATATCTCATATTTGCATTGTAACTGATTGTGAATTACTCCCACCGCCCCACAAGGGTATTACTTGAGAAAATGCCCCTGCAAAACCCCCAGCAACAAGAATGGTGAACCCTTCAGGATCTAAAGTGGAATGGGAAATAGATTTTCCCTCGGGTTTTGGACCAGGGTTAATCGAGCCAAATCCCCATTCATNATCTGTTCTCGCGGACAGTTCATATAAATAGTCCTTGATTCTGACTTTTGTCCAACCTGCTTTAAATATATTGTGAGCATGCTCGGGGCAGAGCACTATTACGATTTCCCCTTGACCTTGCCCTGTAGCGAANAATGCATCNNGAAAACTTCTCAGTATCACTTCAGGGTCAGAGCTCGAATGATTACTTACTTGTATGGGAGATAAACCGGCAAATAAAGTCACGCTGTTCTCGTTTAGGCTAATTCCTCGTTCTACACCGATCGGATCCCATTTGTTCGCCTCATCGTTTTCGGTTATGCACCAGGTGTATCTTCCTGCGTGCCCAAGAGTTCCTTTATCTATTTCCCCAGATTTGGAACCTGTCGCATTTATGATAATTAGACGAATCGCCCTACCTATAGCAGCATTTGCCCTGTGCCCAGGTCCGAAAACATTGACTTTGCCATTAATTCCAATCTGCCTTGCAAGTGGCCCACTTACCACNGCTAGTACTGCCGCCCCCATAGTACTGGCAGTTATTGCATGTAAGTTGAACTCTGGTTTAAGGAGCCCCTTAACAGCTGAAACTACTACCGGGAAATAGGTAGGGTCGCAACCAGCCATTACAGCGTTGATAGCGATTTTCTCAATACTGATTTCTCGCCCTTTTACCGGCTCAAATCCGATAATTTCNTTTCTATGGAAATTTGTACCATTAATCATGTTGGTTACTAANTCAGGAGTCGGGGGCACAATTGGTAGTCCATCAGTCCACCCTTTCTCATAAAAGAAATTTATGGCGTCAAAGTAAGATTTGAAAGAATATTTTTTGGATGAATCTTTTGTTGCCAAAATTTTTCTCCCTNTAGCATTTTTATTTGAAACTTTATTTGGTAATTTAGAATCTACTTGGCGAATGTTACCATCAAGGAATTTACGGGGCAGTACATGCGGCATTTTTTCTTCGTGAGACCCTTGTACATTTAATGAGGAAATTGTATTATCTCAGTCATATTGGAATAAATAGGTTTAAGCTGGTTATGTAAGGGGGCTTAAAAAATGACAACAGCTGGGAAAAGAGAAAAATCTGTAGTAGTTTTGCAGTTGTCCGGAGGTAATGACTATCTCAACACGGTGGTTCCTTATGGAAATGAAGATTACTATGATTTTCGTAAAACTGTTCATATAGAACAGGAAGCAGTATTGCCTATTGATGGGACTTTCGGATTTAATCCAAGTATGGCTCCGTTTAAGAGGTTATATGATCAAGGCAATGTGGCTGTAATCAATGGAATTGGTTACGANAANCCCAATAGATCACATTTCCGATCCATGGACATATGGCATACGGCACTACCAGATGAGATTGGCACCGAGGGATGGTTAGGCAGAGTTATACGGGATTTGGATCCTAATAGTGAAAACGTACTTACTGGAGTGAATTTCGGACGAGGCCTACCAAGAGCATTAGGCGTGCGAGGAGTTCCAGTCGCTTCCGTTGGGAATCTCGACACCTACGGACTATTTCCAGATATACAAGACCAGGCTACTAAGAAATTAGCGCTCGATGCTTTTGCCCACATGTATGGTGGGGTGCAAGGTAAAGACCCTGTCTTGGACTTCATTGGTCAAACTGGGATGGATGCTCTGAAAGGAGCAGATATTTTGAGGGAAGCTCCACGAAAATATTCATCCAGCATCGAATATGCTGCAAATCCTATCGCTCAGAATATGAAGAGCATAGCGCAGGTCTTGCTGGCTGATTTTGGAACCAGAGTTTTCTATACCCAACATGGTAGTTTTGATACCCACTCAGGTGAATTGGTAAGCCATGCTAAATTATGGGATGAGGTCGCTGGTGCTGTTGGAGATTTTTATGATGATATGAAAGAACATGGCGCTGAAAAAGACGTTATAGTGTTCGTGTTCTCTGAGTTCGGCAGGAGGATCAAAGATAACGGGTCCGGAAGTGACCACGGTTCAGGGGGAGTTGCTTTTGTTATCGGCGGGGATGTTAAAGGTGGCATGTATGGGGAATATCCTTCAATAAAAGAAGCGGATCAACTTGAAGGTGATTTGCATTTCAACAATGACTTCAGGTCCACATATTCTACGATTGTTGATCAGTGGTTTGGATTGGATGCAGTTCCGATTGTAAATGGACAGTTTGAGCAATTCGATTTTTTGAATGGCTGAACGATTGGTTCAGTGAGTAATAAAATCACGAATCACAGCACCAAAAACTAAGTTTTTGGTGCTGTTTTTTTTGTGTAAAAATAACATTCAACTGAGAATAATAAGTACTAGATTCAAATTTATAATAGTGACTGATTTACTAATTTTGTATGAATTCTAACCAATTCCCTTCAGGGTCTTGGCAATAACAAATACCTCGTTTCGAACCGTCGGAGTTAGTTTTCATTACTGGTGGCGTGACGAATTTGACGCCCTTTGCCTTTAATTTCTCGTATAGTTGTTCGATGTCCGACACATTAAAACAAATGTGAGTGGCCCCTAGCTGGTTTCGGTCCAAATGTCCTTTTGGGCTCTCAGGCTCTACGTAGTAAACGAGCTCTAACGCATGCTCACCTCCTGTGCCGACGAATATTAAAGTTCTGTGGGCTCCTGGTATTCCAGTGTGGTCTCCTTCAGTAGGAGCTTTACTATCGATTTCTCTGTCAATGGTCAATCCAAGATCATCTCTATAAAAAGAAACCATTTTATCTAAGTCCCGAACCACAAACCCGGAATGATTAAATCCTATAACCATGTAAATATCCTCCCTGATTTTTGAAAGAAACGTTTTGTTCACTGATTGCAAACGTTACAAGCTGAGTGTATTCTTCAAAGTACATGAACTTTATCAAATATATACAGACTCCGTATTTNTGGGGATTATTGGGACTTGNTATTGGAGCAGTGTTTGGCGGGAATAACATTTCTGTCTGGCTGGTTGCGATTTCGTTATGTTTGTTTTTTGTTAACATGAAACTCAGTGGGCCGGGTGACAATAGCACAGAGGGGAAATTGTTTTTGGGTTGCGGAGTGTTGATCCTGTTATGGATAGTTGGCTTATCTGCAAACGGTATAATCGTTTCGGTTATAGACAAAGGGGCTTAGACTTTGAGCCGTAGTGCCTTTATTTTTGTTACTTGTTTAGTAGATCAGTTTTTTCCGGAAGTTGGATTTAGTGTCGCAAATGTTTTGAAGAGATTTGATGTNGACGTAAAAGTCAACACTTCACAGACTTGTTGTGGGCAACCTTTTTCAACTCTGGACATTGGAAGGAAGCACGGCGATTGGCCGGTAAATTTATTGATGAATACCGTGGTGTAGAAGCTGTAATAGTACCTTCTGGATCGTGTACCAGCATGATTCGAAATCATTTTCAAGAATTATTNAATAGTTCCGGAGATCGTCAACCAGATCTTTCTAGTGTAAAAGTCTACGAATTTACCGAATATCTTTCTGAAGAGTTAAACATAGAATCGCTTGAAAATTTTCAGAGTAGGATTCCTGATTATCATAAACTTACGTATCACGATGCTTGTCACTCAAAAAGAGAACTCGGACTGGATGAATTGCCTCGAAAGTTAATAAAATCTTTAAACAAATTTGAGCTTGTCGAAATGGAACAAGCTGAAGTCTGTTGTGGTTTTGGAGGTACTTTTTCAGTCAAATTTCCAGATATATCGACAGCAATGGTTGAAGATAAAGTTTCCAATGTGATCAATAGCGGAGCGGATGCTGTCGTTTCCAATCATATGAGTTGTTTGATGAATATCAAAGGTGCGCTTCAACGGAGGAAAAGTTCTGTAAAGTGTCTGCATATCTCTAAAGTTATTGAAGATAGTTTATGTAAGGGAAATCTATATTGAAGGCATCGACACAAGATTTTAAACGAAAATCTACAGAGACTTTGCATGATTTGTAAATACAAGGGAATCTATCTGGGCTTTACCCAGGGTTCCACTCAGCGCGAATAGCGGCTTCAGAATCTACAGAAGATTGGGAAAACATGAGGGATCGGGCCAAATTGATTAAAGAACACACTTTAAACAATTTGGACAAATATTTGGAAATGTTGGAGTCAAATATTTTGAAATCCGGTGGCAAAGTTCATTTTGCTGAAACGGCAGATGATGCGTCTAATTATGTAATTGCTCTTGCAGAATCCAAAGGAGTGAAAACTGTAATTAAGAGTAAGTCTATGCTGTCTGAAGAAATGTCTTTGAATGAAGAACTGCAGAAGCATGGGATCGAACCTTATGAAACAGACCTTGGTGAATACATTGTTCAACTTGCTGAAGAAACTCCGTATCACATTATCGCTCCAGNTATTCATAAATNTACGAAGGATGTATCTGAACTATTTGAAGACAAATTAGGAATGTCTAAGACGTCAAATATCGAACAGTTGGCCATGGAGGCTAGATCTCAACTGAGAAGTAAATTTATTCAAGCTGATATGGGCATCACTGGAGGTAACTTTCTAGTCGCTGATACTGGCACTGTTGCGTTAGTGAGTAATGAGGGTAACGGTAGGATGTGTACTTCGATGCCTAAAATTCATNTTGCAATAGTAGGTATGGAAAAAGTGATTCCTTCCATAAACGATCTTGGAATGTTTTTAAGATTGCTTATTCGGTCTGCAACAGGACAGTGGATATCAAGTTACGTGACGACTATATCTGGTCCTCGAAAACCGGAAGATATAGACGGACCTGAAGAATTCCATCTTGTAATTGTTGACAATGGTCGATCAAAGTTATTAGCCGATCCCAAGCTAAGAGAATCTCTTTGTTGTCTTCGTTGTGGGGCTTGCTTGAATGCATGTCCTGTATATAGAAAGGTTGGGGGACATTCTTATGGATGGGTTTATCCCGGTCCTATCGGGGCAATTGTTTCTCCAATTCTAACAGGACTTAATAAAGGGAAAGATCTTCCATTTGCTTCAAGCTTATGTGGCGCTTGTAAGGAAGCATGTCCAGTTAATATTAATATTCCTAGGATGTTACTTTATATGAGAAACCAGGTGACGGATGGAGAAAATTACCCGAGTGAAAGGGGAGTGGGTTTTTTTGAACGAATTGTCGCATCAGTTTTTTCCACTGTGTTAATGCACCCAAAGATTTTTAGTAAATTGACAAGAACGTATAGGTTGTTTGCAAAATTTATACACCCTTTAAAGCGACCGTTTCCTCGTTCATGGAAAAAGTCACGGTCCTCTCCAATATTGGCAGAAAAAAATTTCGTAACCCAATGGGAATCAGANCTAAAATCGGAAATCAAGTGAAATGTAACTATGAGTAGAGAAAGATTTCTAAAGAGGATTAGAAATGCCGTNCAGGCAGGATTAAATACCGATAATCACGATGAGTTGTCATTTCCCTATGGTAGTTGCCATGCTAATTTGGAATCAAAATGTAAGACCATATTGAATGATGCTTTTGAGAAATCAGATAATTTGTTTGACCAGTTGGCTANGAGGGCGGAATCGTCTGGNTGGCGGGTAGTTAAACTATCAGATTTACGATCTGTAGGTGAATATGTGTCTATATTGGCGGCTGAAAGAAATTCAGGTAGCGTAGTTGCTAGTGGGCAGGAGGTAATTCAGAATATTGAGTTACAAGACCATGTAGATACGGACGTGTTTTTCATACAGAAGAGCATGGAGGATGCTCGTGAGAAATGTATTGAAGCTGATATTGGTGTCACTGGCGTTGAATATGCGATAGCTGAAACTGGTACTTGTGTTCTAACTGCTGGAGATCGGTTGAACAGACTCGTAGCTTTGACACCACCTGTTCATGTTGCAGTTGTTACTAAGGGACAGGTCTTGCCTAGCCTGGATGAGTTGTTTGTATTGAGACAAAAAGATTCCAAGGAAGAAGTCATGCCTGCTTACACTAATTTAATATCGAGTCCAAGTAGGTCCGCCGACATTGAGTACAAATTAATCACAGGGGTACATGGGCCAGGTGAGGTTCATTTGGTATTGGTAAACGAAAGCTAAAAATTCAAGGTATTGCCGACCTTAAGTAGCCTCATTATCTGTTCGGTTGATTCGACGATAAGTCTGTGTGCATTGGAACTAGCTGTCTCTAAAGTCATGGGGCCGTTGACAATTGAGAACGCACTTTCTATGCCGTCTTCGTGTACNACAGANAAATCTTTTCCTAGTAATCCTGCAAGGGCTATAGTTGGGATNTTCATGGNCTTGGCCAACTTTGCAACTCCGATCGGTGCTTTGTCATACACCGTTTGAAAGTCTATACCTCCTTCTCCTGTGATGACTAGATCCGCTCCTTTTAGTTTGCTACTTAGATCAACAGTATCAAGTACTATATCTACACCAGGCATCAAAGTTCCGTTCATAAATGCCATCATTCCTGCTCCTAAACCACCTGCTGCTCCTGCTCCTGATATAAGTTCGACTTCCTTTCCCAAGTCTTTTTGGATTGTTTCAGCGAAATTTTTCATTGCATCATCCAGTTGAGTTATCATTTCTGGAGTCGCTCCCTTTTGCGGGCCATATACCGCGGAAGCTCCCTCTGGTCCCGTTAATGGGTTATTCACGTCGCANGCCACCATNAATTCGCATTGTTCTATNCGAGGATCTATGTTGGTAATGTCTATGGATCGAAGATTAGATAATGCGGCTCCTCCTCTTGGAAGTTCTTTCCCGAACTCGTCTTTTAAAGAAATCCCGACGGCTTGAGCCATTCCTGCCCCTCCATCATTTGTTGCACTACCACCTATACCTATAATGAATTTCCGGTAGTTCTGATCTAGAGCTGACATGATTGCTTCACCCAGGCCGTAGGTAGATGCGTTTAAAGGATCTCTTTTGTTTAATTCTAATAATGCTAAACCTGAGGTTCTAGCCATTTCTATAACAGCTGTTTTTCCATCACCCATAGCTCCCCATTGCGCTTTCACTGGTTTTCCTGTTGGGCCTGCTACAGTGCAGTCCACTATTTCTCCATTTGATACCTCGACCAAAGTATCTAGAGTTCCATCACCGCCGTCAGCAACAGGACATATTATTACTTCCGCGGATGGGTATATGTTTTTCACACCAATTGATATTGCTTCAGCAGCGTTTAGTGCAGAAATACTGCCTTTGAATGTTTGTGGAGCCGATACTACTTTCAATTTGTTAACTACCTTTCTTATTTATATGTATGTATTTACGAGAATATGAAATATTGTTATATTCCTATAGTTGGGTTAAAACTTTACTTATAGAGAATAATATATTACAGGTTGTGAAATGGCACGAAAAAAAATNGATGGNCCGAGTCGCCAACTATTTGCAAAGATTAGTGAAGATGTTTATTTAGCTGCCAAAAGTAGGTCTGCTTCCCGAAGGATATCAATGAGAGAATTGCTTGAAGAAGCTTTAACTTTATATCTGGGTGCCGATGTTTTGGATAAAGTAGAGTCGCACGTTCAGTCNCGTCCAATTAGCGAACCTACGATATGGGAAGATGAATATTTGAGCATGCAGGCCGACAGGCCTATCGGTTCTCCACTAGAATTGTCTAAAGAAGAATCCAGAAATGTGGCACGCAGGGCTTTTGAATGACAGACGTGAAATTTGTTTTAGATTCATCAGTGCTATCGGAATATAAAAATGGCGGAGAATGTGTGAAGCAGATTATGCATATGATTATAGATGGCGAAGTAAAGGCCGGCATTTCACCCCTCTCATTGACTACTCTTTGGTCTGATCATGAATTTGATCGTAAAACTGAAATTGGATTTACAACGATTCTTGAATTTGTCGAAAGTATCGAGCTTGATGAGTCCATAGCAAAAGGGATGTCTTTNTACATTAGTGATACAGAAAACGATCCTACTTCTTTAGAAATTGCTGCTGTAATATGCAGTGCCCAATCATTAGGATGTCCGATAGTTTCAGAAAGAGTGGGGGTGTATAGTGAAGCGGATGTCGAGGTTTTAACCTGTCAGGGCTACATGGCCAAATTTTAAGAACCACTATTAATTTATAAAAAATCCTTAATTTGTTTAGCTAATTTTAAGGTCATGGTTGGTACAGAGGCTATGTCGTTTTCGTCAGCGGTTTTTATGTTTTGCATGGAACCAAATTTAGTCAACAATAATTTTTTTCGTTTGGGACCTATACCTGGAATCGAATCAATAGATGATTTTAAGCTTGCTTTCGATCGCCTTTGGCGATGGTAGGTTATAGCGAATCTATGGGCTTCATCACGTATCCTCTGCACCAAATACAATCCAGCTGAATTTCTGGGCAATATAATAGGTTCAGGTGATTCAGGAGTAAATAATTCTTCATTTTCTTTNGCGAGGCTAGAGATGGCTATGTCATCTATTCCTAGTTCTAGGAACACTTGTAAGGAAGCNCCAAGGTGCCCTTTCCCTCCATCAATCATTACTAGATCAGGTTTGATTGTCCAACTGGAATTCTTAGCCTCATTATTATCTATATCTTTGAGCCTTTTGAACCTTCTGGTTAGCATCTCTCTCATCATAGAGTAGTCGTCTACTCCATCTACCGTTTGTATTTTAAATTTCCTATATGCTGAATTTTTNGGACTNCCATTTTCGAATACCACCATACTTCCGACGGCATTTGTTCCTTGTATNTTTGATATGTCGTAGCATTCAATACGGTGAGGCTTAGTTGAAAGGTTAAGGGATTCCCGTATCTGTTCAAGAGCTTCGCCATTTTTATCTTGCTCTATAAATCGCGATATTTTTAATTGGTCCATGCCTTGAGTAGCATTTTCTATAACCATGTTTAAAAGGTTCTTTTTTTCACCTCTTTTGGGATTCAGGATAGTGACCTTTGATTGTTTCCGTTCAGAAAGAAGTGATTCTATAATTGGTTTTTCATCATGGAAATCAAATTGAGTTAAGATAGTTTTTGGAATGAATGGACTGACGTCGTAAAACTGTTTTATGAATGCGGTGAGGACATCGTTTACACTGTCCTCCTCTCCCACGGTCATCAAATAATGATCTCTCCCAATTAGTTTTCCTTGCCTTATGAAGAAAATTTCAATCCAGGCTTCTTTTGACCAACTAGAGCAGCCGATTACATCGATATCGGTAGTTCTAAGCGTTAAAACTTTTTGACCTTCATGGACTTTTTTTATGGCTGCCACTTGATCTCTCAACATAGCGGCTTTTTCAAACTCTAAATTGTCGGCGGATTCTTTCATTTTGGCGGAAAGTGATTTGATGATTTTTTTTGTATTACCTTCCAAAAATAAAATCACTTCATTAATCGTATCGAGATACCTATCTTTATCAACAGCTCCTATACATGGCCCTAAACATCGGTTAATGTGAAAATCTAAGCAGGCTCTTTTGTCTGTGCCTGTAATATCTTTTGTGCAAGAACGGTACGGAAACAATTTTTTGATAAGTGAAAGCGTACTTCTTATACTTCCGGCATTGGCGAACGGGCCAAAATATCTGACTCCGCTTTTTTTTTGTACGTTTCTTGTAATGTAGACTTGTGGAAAATTCTCTGAAGTATCAATTTTAATGAAAGGATAACTTTTATCGTCCTTAAGTCTGGAATTAAATCTTGGTTTGTTTTCCTTTATTAAATTACATTCAAGAATTAAAGCTTCCTGCTCAGATTCTGTGATGATGAATTCAAAATTTGATATGGATTTTACTAGTGAGCGTACCTTTGCGGTTTCATGATTTTTATTTATAAAGTAGGAGCTCAGTCGGTTTCTTAAATCACTGGCTTTTCCGACGTATATTATTTCCCCTTTTTCATTTCTCATTAGATATACGCCTGGCTTATGGGGAGTTTCTCTTAGACGGTCTTTGAATTTAACTATCGTGTAATCTCCATTTTATAGAAGCAAATCGACGTATTTTTATAGGACGTTTATTCAATTCCTAAAAAATGGGTGAGAAGCTAATGACTAATATTATGGCCACTATCAAACTAGCAACTATCCCAATTTGCCTCAGTTCACCCGACAAATGTTCGTAACTTAACGTACCGCCCTTTATTGATCGGGTAGGTGTTTGTGTAGCTGTTTGCTTGCTAATTGGGCTTTCCTTGGTAGGAGAGTTGTCTGGNTTTGTTGNCACCTTAGATTCGGTGATTGTATCTCTGGAGTCAAACACATTTGAATTTTTAGACGTTTTCCGTTTTCTGCTTTTAAGCTGGGATTGCCTAGAAGCTCTTTGGCGACCTTTACTGGGCATANTTTTTCTCCTTGTTGAATGATACTCTTTAATTCTATCAGCCCTAGGCGATTAATGTGATCGTGCTCTAGGGTGGGCTTCATCATATTCTTCCCGTATATAACTGTTAGCAAGATGTGTATACATCTGGGTAGTAGATATACTCGAGTGTCCTAATAGTTCNTGAATATGTCTTAAAGGTGCTCCTCCTTCAAGCATATGAGTTGCGAAACTATGACGCAATATGTGAGGGCTTACAAATTTTTCTAGTCCAGTTAGTAAAGCATACTTCTTGATGATTAACCAAAAACCCTGCCTTGTGATTCGTCTTCCATTTTTGTTCAGAAAAATAGGGTCAGTGGCCAATCTGGTATTTTGACTTTTATTGAGGTATTTCTGAATGCTATTTATAGCCTGATTATGGATCGGTATGACTCTTTCTTTATTTCCCTTTCCTAGGCATATTAGTGTGCCGGTTTTAAAGTCTAAGTCTTGGCGATTTAGATTTGTCAATTCAGTAACTCTTAGGCCGGAGGCATATGCTGTGTGTAGCATGGAGTGGTCTCTTAGTGAAGATAGCGATGAAGATTTTGCTAACGGAGCATTTATTAATCTAAGGGTTTGGTCAACTGATAAGACTTTTGGGATTTTTCTCGGGCGTCTACCGTTTGGNAGCATGTCACACGGGTTAGATTGAATAATCCCTTCACCGTGCAAAAAAGTTAAAAACGAGCGAAGGGTTGCTATTTTTCTGGTTACCGTTGCAGATGAATAGTTTAGATTTCTTATCTGGGAGTGAAATGCGACCACCATGTCTATCGTTAGATCATTCCAGTTGTTTATCTTTGAGGAGTGTAGGGTTTTAGATTCTACAAGAGAACGAAATTGTCTTAAATCTGTTTTATAGGCAGTTACAGTGTGTTCTGACGACCCTTTCTCGATTCTCAGATAATCTAGGAATTTTTTTGTATGGTTCCATAAATTGTTTTCAGTTAATATCATGGACACTACCAAAAACTTTTAACAAGGATTTTCAGGGTGTACGGCTATATAATGGTTAAAGATAAATCACTTGGGTATTTGGATTCAATTGGAAATTAGGTGACATTTTAAATAATGATTGAAGTAGAAGCTGCGCCATATTTACTAAAATTCGGGACATTTATTCTCAGTTGGCATGGGGTTTTTAGCTTTATTGGTGTTGCCGGTGCTGTGTTTTTAGTCGGTAGATGGGCCAAATTCTATGGTATTAATAGCGACGACATATATTCAATTGCCGTTTGGGCCATTATATCCGGAGTTATAGGAGCGAGACTGGTTCATGTGGTAGATAATTTGGATTATTACNTTGAAAATCCTGGACTTATATTATCTGTCTGGTCAGGAGGAATNGGTGTTTGGGGAGGCATACTTGGCGGGTTCATTGGAGGTATTGTGTATGCTTTACTGCGCA
This sequence comes from Chloroflexota bacterium, assembly GCA_002717465.1. Lineage (GTDB taxonomy): Bacteria > Chloroflexota > Dehalococcoidia > Lucifugimonadales > UBA826. The sequence continues at coordinate 99,121 of PBDQ01000005.1, read as the reverse complement.
AACATCCAGCTTGGATAATCGCAGATATTACTGCTCCAGCATTACTTTTAGCCCAGACCATAGGGCGTCTTGGAGATATAGTTAACGGTGAACATTGTGCCAAAGCTACTGACCTATTTTATGGGTTTATATGGTCCCATCAGTCTAGCCCAGCCGTTTACTGTGCCAATGGAATCGGAGCTTCAGTCCAGCCAGTTATTGCGATGGAAATTATTTGGAACTTATGCAGCTTATTTGTATTATGGAAATTGCGAGAAAGGATTATCCCATCCGGTATGTTGTTTGTTCTTTACTTGTCTTTATATTCGGTAGGTAGGTTTCTAATTTCGTTTCTTCGTGAAGACAGAATATGGTTCGAACCACTGGGGTTGCAGGAAGCTCATTTCATAGCACTTATAGTTTTGATTATTGTGATCCCATTGTTAGCTTTCAAAGCAAGATTCGGCGACAGAGAAAATATCCGAAGCAGTATTATTTCTACTGTACCGAAGATGAAAAGGTCTGACAGACGCAGGAATGAAAGAGCCAGATAGTTTTCTAAATTGGTTGAGATTTTCTGAAATCCTTTAACAGCAGTTCTATAGANTCTCTGCCATTCCAGTAATTGATTGTCGGAGTAAAGGCGATATCNATAGACTCTTTGCATTCCAGAACTCGATGTCCGTCTCTGAATGCTATGGCATCAAAGAATCGTCCTTCATGCTCCAATGTTGTCTTTAAATGTTCTCCTTGTGATCCTACAGTGCGTGCATCTACTACTTGCAAATCTCTAGTTATAAATATGGGCACCGGGTTTTTGGAACCAAAAGGATCTAGAGAATATACAAAATTCAGTAGGCTCCTGTTTATTTCTGAAGGATCCAAAGTGTATTCCAATTCCAGAGTGGGTGCGGAAGGCACATTGTTCATGTTTTGTGAAGCATATGTAGCCATACTTTCTCTGAATATCTTTAAATTCTCCCTTTTTATAGTGAATCCAGCGGCCATGGCGTGACCACCAAATCTTTCAAATAAATGGGAAAATTCTTTGAAGCTTTCTATTAGATTAAATTCAGGAATAGTTCGAGCACTTGCTCTTATTATTTCTCCGTTTCCTGAAGCAGCAATTGTGGGCCTGTAATATTGCTCAGATATTCTGGCCGCAACTAGCCCCAAAATACCGGGTATCCAACTTGGTTTACCTACGAACATAACGCTCTTATCTTTATCGTTAGCCTTGTTTATCTGTTCAATGGATTCCTTCAAGGCAACTTCAGTGATTATTTGACGTTTTTTATTCAAGTTGTNGAGCTTTGTAGATAAATAAATGGATCGCTCTTTGTTTTCACTTAAAAGTAGATTCAAGCTTTCTGCCGCGTGTTCTATTCTTCCTGCTACATTTAATTTGGGGATGATCGAGAAAGCCATATCTTGCGATGTCAGCCTGTTTTTCCGTAATTTTGATTTTCCAATTAGAGCATCAAGTCCGCTGATAGGTAGGCTTCGCATTACTTCGAGGCCTTCACTGACTAGGTAGCGGTTTTCGCCAATCATCGGTGCTACGTCAGATATTGTCCCTAGAGCAGCATAGGCAAACAATATGGGAGGTATTTCAATTGATAATTTATCGTAAAGTGCTTCTACTACCTTAAAAGCTGTTCCGACTCCTGTCAGGCTTTGGAATGGGTAGTTATAATTTGGATGTGAAGCGTTAACGATTGCAAGAGCGTCAGGCAGATTATCAATAATTGTATGATGATCTGTAATAATGGTATCTATACTTAGTGCTTTTGCGTCATTGATTTCTTTAAATGATGTTATGCCGCAGTCGACAGTTATNATTAGTGAAACTTTCTGATCTTTGAAATATGTTATTGCCTTATTGCTNACACCATGACCTTCTTCTACTCTNTGAGGAATATATGGAAACACAATTCCCCCTAGNTCTNTTAATGCGAAAGTTAGGAGAGCTGTTCCCGTTAAACCGTCAGTATCAAAATCTCCAAATATGCCTATGTGTTCATGTGAATTTAGAGCTGTCATGATTCGATCAATGCATTCCGACATGTCTGACATCAGTAATGGATCATTTACATAGCTTGAGGGAGGGTTTAGGAAATTGTTTTTATCTTTTGTGTTGGTNATATTTCTGTGTTTTAAAATGGATGCTTCTAACAAAGAAGCACTTAGACGATTGGATTCATCTTGAGTCGCTTCTTCAAGTATTTTCCATTTGCTATATTTCAATACGCACTGCCCTAAGGATTTCTCCTTTACTTTAGTTGATCTTTTGAAAGATCAATGAAGCGTTATGTCCTCCAAATCCAAATGAGTTGCTCATTACAGTTTTTATATTCAANGNCCTCATTTTATTTGGAGTGTAATTCAAGTCACAATCAGGGTCAGGTGTTGAAAAGTTTATTGTTGGAGGTATTTGAGACCTTTCAAGAGCCATTACTGATATTACAGCTTCAAGAGCGCCGCTGGCCCCTAGTAAGTGTCCAGTCATAGATTTTGTAGAACTGATTGACAGTTTGTATGCGTGATCTTTGAAGACAGATTTCATAGCCATGGTTTCAAACTTGTCATTTAGCGGCGTTGATGTACCATGGGCATTTATGTAATCTACCTCCTGTGGTGAAATTTCAGCCTTAGATAACGCCATATTCATCGCTCTTGCCCCGCCTTCTCCTCCCGGACCAGGCTGCGTAATGTGATACGCATCTGCTGTCGCACCATATCCAGATAATTCTGCGATTGCATTCCCTCCACGTTTTTCTAACGAAGACATACTTTCCAATACCAATACGCCAGCACCTTCACCTAAAACAAACCCGTCTCTATCTGAATCGAAAGGTCTGGAAGCCGACTTGGGATCATCATTTCTTTTAGATAATGCTTGGCATGAATTGAATCCGGCCACGCCAATTGGACATATAGCAGCTTCTGCACCGCCTGTTATAGCGGCATCTATATCACCTCTCTTTATTGCCTCATATGCCATTCCAATCGAGTCAGCTCCACTGGCGCACGCGGATACAGTGCAATAGTTNGCACCCTTTGCTCCCGTAATCATTGCTACTTGTCCGGAAGCCATATCTGGCAACATCATAGGCACAAGAAAAGGGCTAACCCTGTTAGCTCCTCTTTTATTTAGAACGCCTATTTGATCAGATAGTGTAATAATACCCCCAATGCCACTTGAGACCATGACAGACACTCTAGTCATATTTTCTGAATCGATCACTAACCCACTATTTTCAAGCGCCTCTAGAGATGCAGCTGCGGCGAATTGCACAAATCGGTCCATCCTCCTGGATTGTTTCTTATCGACATATTGAGTAGGGTCAAATTGAGTTATTTCTGCTGCAAAGGTTGTCTCAAATCCCTCTGTATCGAAGGATGAAATAAAATCTACTCCTGACTGACCTGACAGTAAGTTATTCCATGTATTGTTTTTGTCCAGCCCGATAGGACTTANGGCTCCAATACCTGTGACAAATACTCTTTCGTTCATTTAGATAACTCCGGTTAGTTTCGTGTGATTGGAGTGAGTGAACCTTTTGCTTCACCCAAGAATTGATATGATGGGTTTGATTATAGCAGTGACTGAATGTGTGATTTGGTATTTCAGGAAATTTAACACTGAAGTTTAGCTAAAACCATTGGTTAAGATGAACAATTTAGTGGGTTTGACAGAATATCTAAATCGAATTCTGTTATTGCACATTGAGTTATTGATCGTTTTAGTTTTTCATTAATTTGTTCCGACATTAAAGAAAATGATTGATTTGTTTGGCCAGATGAGTTCTGTATATGAATAATTGGTTCAAATCTGAAGTTTTCAGTACCTAAGGTAACGGTTATTATCGGCTTATTGCTATGCATAAATTCCCATCGGCAATAAAAATAGTAAAAAGGGTCAGGTTCATCGTTATGCTCTAATCCACCCCTTGAGGTATTCACATCTGAAACTCCCTTACCAAATAGATTGTTGAAAAATTCAAACATACCTAAAACTAAGGTATCGTATTTGTCTGCTTCAACCCAGAGCATGCTGATTATTTTGACGTCACCATCCAAAACAGAATTTGATTTACATTTTTCCCCAGATAAGAATTTATCTAAGAATTTGATTGCTTGTGGAATGTATTGACATATGTTTTGGAAGTCATCTGTAAGATCATATATGTTGCTCATAATTTGGTGCTGNGTATCCCTAATATATTGTTCTCAATAACATACAGTAGGTCATATAATATGTGAACTCGTATGGGATTAATAATGAAATAAAAACAGTGAATCAAAGATTTTTACAGAGGAATATTTGCTAACAGTAGCTTTCGAAACACACGGATGTAAATTGAATCAGGCAGACTCTCAAGCTCTAGCTAAGGAGTTTTCAGAATCAGGGTTTTCACAAGTTGATAACTCGGCGAATGCTGACGTGTTCGTTTTGAATACGTGTACCGTTACACATGTTGCTGACAAAAAAGGCAGGCAAGCTGCTAGAGCCGCCAAGAGAACGAATCCATCAACGTTTGTAGTTGTAACTGGATGTTATGCACAGAGAGATCGAAATCAACTTGAAGCAATTACAGAAATTGATATGGTTNTTGGTAATTCTGATAAAAAGGACATAGTTTCAAAGGTATTGGATCGCATTAAGGTCCGGGATGCTTGGGAAGATGCGAAACTCAATCAACCTTTACCAGTTAATTTTGATTATCAATTCGTAGGAAAAAATTTAAATAGACGGATGATTAAAATCCAGGAAGGCTGTGATCAAATTTGTTCCTATTGCATTGTGCCGAAAGTAAGAGGTCGAGAAAGAAGTATTCCAGTTAATGATCTGATATCCGACATAAATGATGCTTCTACTCAGGGAGCAAGAGAGGTCGTTTTGACAGGTACTCAACTGGGTAGTTATGGATTTGATCTGGGTAATTCCTCCTTGAGTGATATGGTGAAACAATTACTTGATGAGTGTGAAATTGAAAGAATCAGAATATCCTCAATTCAACCGCAGGAATTTTCTGATGAATTGTTGGATCTTTGGCAGGATGATAGATTGTGCCCACATTTTCATATTCCTCTACAAAGTGGTAGTAATAAAATTTTAAAAAATATGAGAAGGAGATATTCTAGGGAAGAATATTTAGATTCCATCCAGAAAGTACGTTCTATGGTTCCTGAAGCGTCCATAACGACAGATGTTATTGTTGGATACCCCGATGAAAGTGACCATGACTTTGAATTTACGATGGAAATATGTGACAAGATTAAGTTTTCTGACGTACATGTTTTTCGATACTCATCAAGACCAGGCACAACGGCTTACTATCTTCAAGATTCNGTAGATTCTAATATAAAATCTGAACGATCAAAAAAATTAATTTATTTGGCTCAACAATGTTCAATNGAACACAAACGGCACANTGTAGGAAATCAAGCTATGGTTTTGTGGGAGAAAACTATGTCCGGTACTGGAGATGAAGCCAATCTTTACTCAGGTCTGACAGAAAATTACCTGCGTGTGCAATGCCAGTCAAAATATGATCTCGTTGGTGAGATTACTCCTGTCGTTATAACTAGCTATGAGGATTCAACCAATAAACTGAAAGCAGAATTGATTTAATTGTGTCCTTAAACTTCCTTTGGGAGCAGGTGAGCTTTCCCATTCCAGTTTTCGACATATCCCGATTTATGCTCCTGNCCATGTCCAAACACAATCAACCATCCTTCATTCATGGCCATATCGAGGAGTTCTTTTTTTTGAACTAAGGTTTCGTTAGGGAATTCGTCTGANGCAGCTATATATTCTAGGTTCAGATGATGTTCTGTAGGGATCAGATCACCTGCAAACACCACNTTTTCTCCTCCCATGTCTACAAATACGATTTGATGTCCTTTTGATGGCCCGTCTGTTAATCTAACTTTAATACCATTCGTTATTTCGCGGTCACCAGATATTAATTCCAATAAACCTTTTTCTTCAACCGGCATAAAATCATCTGAATAAAAAGAATTCTCGTAACGTTCATTCGGGCTTGTGGCTTCATCCCAGCACGATTCCTGGACTATGTGCTTAGCGTTTGGGAATATTGGTACTGGGGTGCCATCTCTACTTAATTTGGTGCACCCACCAGAGTGATCAAAGTGGAGATCCGTTAATATCACAACATCGATCTCTCGGGAATTAAGCCCAACCTCTTTTAAGCCGCGCAACAACTTATTACCATTAATGTTGTGAGAGTCCTTAAATGAGTCTGTTCTTTTGCTTCCNGCACCTGTATCNACCAATATGTTTGCGTGAGGAGTTTTGACAACGAGAGTGTTGATTCCTAATCGGATACGGTTGCGCCTGTCGCATTTGATATGAGTTTCCCATTCTGTTTTTGGTACCTGACCAAATGCAGTACCACCATCCATCATCAATGTTCCATCTGTTAGAACTTTAATTATGGAGNTTCCGGAACTCATCATTACTCTCCAATTGGTAGGCGCCTAACAACTAATACAATGCACAANTTAAGTGNCGCATTTGNAACAAATAACCTTACCAAAATTGTCTTAGCCTACTCTACGGTCGATGTGCTCAATTCACTGGGAAATCTACTACACTACAACCATCAATGTTGTAGCACCTTAAGTCAATGAATATATGTCCCAATTATTTAGATATATTTTTTTAATTTACCTGTCCGCTTAATAAAGGATAGTGTCTAACTCAATGAATTTAAGGTTTCCTCTAACGCTGTTATAGTCTCCTTAATGTCTTCATTACTATGGTTGGCAGCCACATAGAACTTAGTACTACCTTTCAAAACCCCTGTTTCTAGTAATTTTTTATTGAATTTGCTCAAAAGGGTTGAATCCGAATTTAGAGAAGTACGGTAGTCAAACACTTCAGACTCTGTGAAAAATATATCAAACAGCACTGGCTCGCCAACAACTTTTGATGGTATTTCAGCATCATCTGCAATTTGTTGGAGCGCCGACATCAGTTTAGTACCTTTTGAAAACCATGATTCATAAGTGCCAGGTTCTCTAAGTATTTCTAAAGTTGCAAGACCTGCTGAAGCAGCTATTGGATTTCCGCTCAGGGTACCTATTTGGGTAAGAAAGTCCTGATTACCTACTCTGTTAGAATCGAAATGATTCATAAATTCTTCTTTACCAGCTATTGCAGTGAGTGGAAATCCTCCAGCAACNGCCTTTCCCAGAGTGCAGATGTCGGGGGTAACTCCGTAATATTCTTGGGCTCCTCCGTANGAGAATCTAAATCCAGTGACTATTTCATCAAATATCAAAGGTATGCCGTAATGGGCAGTTACCTCTCGCAATCCTTGTAAGAACCCTGCCTGAGGGGGTATCAGTCTTTGAAACGGCTCTACAATAACCCCTCCGATAGATTCTTTGTTTGACTCAATAATGCTTGCAGTCGTTTCAATATCGTTAAACGGAGCAATGAGCATTTCAGATTCAATAGACTTCGGTATTCCGGCTGAATCCCTTTCAGCTTGCGGAAAGTCATGTAAAGCCTTTGGTGCCATGCTCATTAGAGCATAATCATTCATACCATGAAACCCGCCTTCGAATTTTAAAATTTTATCTTTCCTACTGTATGCCCTCGCTGTGCGCATAGCATACAAAGTTGCTTCGCTCCCTGTGCTGAAAAATCTAACTTTTTCTGCGCAAGGAACAGCTTTAACTATTTCTTCAGCAAGTTGAATTGCTTTTTCATTTGTAGCAAAGAAAGTAGTGCCATTTTCTAACTGAGTTAAAACTGCTTCAATAACTTTTGGATGAGAATGACCTATAACCATAGGACCTGAACCTAAGAGGTAATCTATATACTCATTATCGCTTTCATCCCACACACGTGCCCCTAACCCTCGCTTGATAATTAGATCGTAGTTGATATTTCCTAGATTGCTCTGAGGTAATACAGCGGAAGCTCGGGTCAGTAATTCTTTCTCATAGGCAGTTTTTTGATAGGCCATTTTGCTTNCTCTCGTTTAGTCATTTGGTGGTGTTTGATTTATCATATGNTGCATTATATTGGCGTATGTGGCTCTAGTGAAATACCTACTATGATTTTGAAAGGAAAAAAGANATGGAATTTAAAATAGATAGGGAAGATTTAATATCCACTAAATCAGATGTAGTGCTGGTAGGTTTGTTTGAAAGTGAAGAAAGCGAGTCGAATTTCGTTAACGCTTCGGACGGTCATCTAAACAACAATTTGACCTCTTTGATCAACGAAGGCGAAATATCAGGCAGATTTTCTAAAATTACTTTGTTGCACACTCTTGGATTGTTAGCAAGTAAGCGCGTTTTGTTTGTAGGACTGGGTAAACGGGCCGAGTANGGCATTACTNAAGTNAAAAATGTGATCGGTGAAGCTGCNAGAGCAATAAACAAGATCAATTGTNGAACGGTGTCTATTGATGTTATTTCATTTACGGGAAATTTATTAGAGGAGGAAACAGTAACTGGATTGATTACAGAATCTTTTATTTCTGGTTTATATGTATATGATCGATTCAAAACTGAAAAAGTTACTTGTAATATTGAAAAAATCGCATTTCACTGTGANAAATCTAATAGTCGTGATGTTGCTAGAGGAGAGTCAATTGGTTCCGCTTTAAACNTGGTTAGAGACATGGCTAATGATCCNCCAAATTTCCTNACTCCAACAAAAATGAGTGAAATAGCGGTANATATCGCAGAAAGTATTCCAAATATGGAATGTGATATTTTTAGCAGAGATAAACTGACTTCCCTTGGCATGGGAGCTTTTNTGGGAGTGGCGCAAGGAAGTGTGGAATCCCCAAAACTGATAATCATGAATTATNNGGGAGATCCGGGAAATGAAAAAAATAAGATTTCCCTTATTGGTAAGGGTATAACATTTGATAGCGGTGGTCTGGATTTGAAATCCGCTGCTGGGATGAGGTCGATGAAAGGAGATATGGCAGGTGGAGCAACAGTAATTGGCGCACTAAAGGCTATTGGTGAGCTTGGTCTTAAGTTGAATGTGCTTGGGATAGTNGCAGCAACTGAAAATATGCCAGGTGGAGGTGCTCAAAGGCCAGGTGATGTAGTTGTTGCTATGAGTGGGAAAACTATAGAAATTGACAATACAGANGCAGAAGGTAGATTGGTTTTGGCTGATGCNCTTACCTATGCAGTGTCCCAGGGTTCAGATCAGATCGTTGATGTTGCAACTCTAACTGGNGCGGTACGCATAGCTTTAGGAGATAAATGTGTGGGAGCATTTGGGAATGATACTGACTTTACTAGCCTTGTAATTGATTCTGGAATGAAAGTTGGAGAGCGAATTTGGGAAATGCCCACTTATTCCGATTATAAGAGTCAATTAAAGAGTGATGTTGCAGATATAAAAAACACAGGTGGATCAGGGGCTGGAGCTATAACGGGCGCTTTATTTATTGGTGAATTTGCTGGAGATTGTAGTTGGGTTCATTTGGATATCGCTGCTGTGAGCAATGCAAATTCCACAAAAGGCTACACTGTGAAAGGTGCGACCGGATCAGGCATGAACACTCTCATATCATTATGTGAGCAGTTAGCTTCAATCANCAGATAATTCTCCCTAATTGAATTCATAATGTTGTAAAGATACGAATCTATGTGTTAGATTCAAAAGGTACTTTTATAANTTATAAATGGGAGGTTGTATTATGCAACAAGAAAACACCCCCAAATGGACCTTCATAACCAATCATGGATTGGTGTTGAGCTACATATTTCATAATTCAACTAGTACGGCTAGAGAAATTGCCAATTACATTGGGGTTACTGAACGNACCACTCATAAGATAATCTCTGATTTGGAAGAAGAAGGGTACATTAGACGCAAAAAGATTGGGCGTCGTAACGTATATAATGTGGACCCACAACTTCCGTTAAGNCACCACACGAAAACCGATATAATGGTTGAAGACNTACTGGAGTCCCTTACCGCNGCTTCAACATAAGCTTATCANTGGGAAAGTCTCCANNAGATCAAAAATGTCTCATCCATAAGGATGAGTTACGTCCAGAATTGTCACATGAAATAGTTTTGGAATATGCGTTGACCAGCCTTCACACGTGATGCTAGACTTTTTCTGGTCGTGGTGAGCGTGGCCAAGTAGGTTAAGGCGCCAGGTTGTGGCCCTGGAGATCGAGGGTTCGAATCCCTTCGCTCACCCCATTCACCAAACATTTGAGATATATAATCCGCTACTGTCATTAGAAGGTGAATTTATTGTTTGATCTCCCCCCTAATTATAAAGTGGTTCGTGAGGGAAAAGAGAATGGTGAAAACTGGATATTCAGAATAAAGACTTGTTTGGATCGGGAAATAACAGCTGTTGCTGTGACGCAGCCAACCGTTTCTAGAACTGGACCTACGTGGTCATACGTTTTCGAAAATAACGGACTGAACACTGTGGATGTAGGAAGCCCAGGTTCTTTTGACAGCCTTAAGGATGGGTATAAAGCTGCTGGGATTACTTTGACAGATATACAAACTTGTTTCGTAAGTCATGGCCATGCTGACCATGATGGGACCATACCTGAATTTATTTCCGAATCTAAAAGTGATTTATATGCTCATGAATCATATGGATTTTTAAAGTCTTTTAAATCGTGGGATATCCAAGATTTTACCTCTACTGTGTTACAAAGAGAGTTCACAAAAATAGTAGAGACAAAGGTTGATAAAAAAGATTTAAATCAGAAAATCGATTCGAGTGCAGAATATTACAAGAAAAAACAAGAGATCAATGTCACAGTTGGGTTGAAACATCGGGATGTGTTCGGGGACATTGAGGTTTATTCCACTCCAGGCCATTCTCCTGATCAAATCTGTTTGGCGATCGACGATGTAGTTTTCACAGGTGACCACGTGCTTCCGGAAATTACTCCACATCCGACAACAAAGATGAATTTAAAAAAATCTTTCATAAATCGAATTTCTAAAGAAGCCGTTGAACTAGAAGCCTTATACGGGCTAAAAGTTTATTTGGAATCACTGGGATATATCTTACATTCGAACGAAGGAAGAACTCTTTTGCCAGCACACCGACTGTACAATCGAAGTACTCTTAACATCATTGATACTGAACGTGCTAGAGCAATTATCGATCACCACTCCTTGAGATTAGCTAGATTATTGAGGAATGTGATTAGTAATAGCTCTAGCCTTGAAGATTTGACCAAAGGATTATTTAGTAAAGGTGAATTGAGCGGAGCTAATATGGTCGCAGCATTATCAGAGGTTGTTGCTCATTTGGAATTTTTGGAAGACGTTGGCGATATCGTCGTGACTGAAGATGGAATTATATCTGTTCCACCCTCAGCCAAGCCGAACTATAAGTCTGTTATCGATCACATACTTAAAGGTTCGAATGGCGTAATAAGATAATAACTTACACATTAGATTTAATATCGGGGTCCCAATATCAATCAAAATAAATCATTCTGTTACAACGATCCTGTGCCTGCCATTACCGAAAAGGAGGCGAAAGGGTCGGTTGCGAGACTTTACAGGGATATACGTTTGACTCTTGGGGTACCAGTCGTTAATCTCATATGGAGGCATTTGGCAACCATACCGGGTGCACTGGAATGGTGCTGGGCTTCCCTAAAACCGGTTTACGAGAGTAATGCTGTAGTCAATGAAGCTTCTTTTGTAAGGTACAGGGTTTTTCCCAACTGTGATGAAAAATTTCCATCTTTTTGTTTACGCGCTGTGGGCCTATCGGGAACTGATGTTAACTCAATTCAATTCGTGTTAAATAGTTATCATCGAAGCAATGCGTTGAATCTTGTGGCTTTAAGCTCATTATTAGCAAAGTTGAAGGATTCAGGACAACTGAACAATAGAGGAAAATTATGCGATCCCGCTGTTGATTATGATTTGATTATTTCTGGCTCCCCAGTCGTTGGTCATATGCCACCTCTCATACCAGTACAAGAGATGTCTCCTGATGTTTTGGAATTAGTGCAATCAATAAATAGAATCGGCAAACGGGATACTATACTGCCGAGTATGTATAGGCATCTTGCAAATTGGCCTTCCTTTTTAGCATTAGTTTATTTGGTTCTTTTAGATCTGGAAAAAAATGGGACATTAGATAGAAACATTAATTTAAGCTTAGATTTGGCACGTACATCGGGTAATAGAATTTCCAATATAATACCGGATGATATACCTACTATGACTGATGAAACTTTGGAACGAAGTAAAGTTGCCATGGAGAGATTTATAAACGGTCCAATTGGAAAAATGACAGCTATCGTTCCTCTAATAATTAATTACATGGATACCAGCTAGTTACCTTATCAATAGTAAAATGAATCTAGAAATAAAATAAGATTAGATTTTTGTTGAAAAGTGGATTTTGATATAAAGACGTTGTGTTGTACGTAAAATTGGATTATTTTGGTACATTAAGCGCCTGTAGCTCAGTGGATAGAGCACTGGTCTTCGGAACCAGGTGTCGGGGGTTCGAATCCCTCCAGGCGCGCCAGAATTAGCTTCGGATTCAGGGTTTTCAGAGATTCCAATGCTTATCGCTGTTTCAAAATAGGGATTTACATTTTAGGCCTATTAACAGCTAGGATGTGAATAGGGTTCTAAGAGTGTACAAGTTTCGATGGAATATTCAGTTTCATTTGTGACTTTAAGAAAAATAATTAACTTATGAACGAGAAGAATATTTTACGGACAATTGGGTCAAAGATAAATAATATTTACTCTGGGTGGTGGGTTGTTTTAGGGGCAACCTCTTTGGCCATTTTATCTGGAGGACTTTTGAATCATGGAGCAGCCGTATTCTTTAATCCTATCAAGAGAGATTTATCTCTTTCGAGTGCTAATACGTCTTTAATTTTTACTCTCTCTAGGGCACAGGGGAGCATTGGCGCGGTGTTATATGGCTGGATGGTAGATAAGTTAGGTGCTAAACCTTTAGTAGTGGTTTCTTCGGTGGTTGCAGCTCTCGGACTAATTATTGCGTCTAAAATCGGGGTATTTGTTCCCTTTTTACTGGTTTATATTGTGTTAATAGCTATACCTGCCAACCTTGGATTTGGGCAAACTTTGATAACAGCGGCTAACGGTTGGTTTGTTAAACGTAAGTCAACAGCTTTGGCCATTGTTTTAAGTGGATTTACAGCTGGAGGGGCTATATTTGTGTACCCATTAGGGTTAGGAGTGGAGAATATTGGTTGGCGCCCAACTATGCTTTATTCTGGTGTGGTTGTGGGGATTTTAGGATTGATGTTTTCGACCTTGATTCGTAATTCCCCGGTTGAAATCCCATTAATTGAGCGAGATTTTAAAAATCCTGACCAGAATACTCAATCAAATGACTTGATTACAGATTTCTCTTTAAGACAAGCATTTAAAACAAAAGTATTCTGGTTCATTTTGTTTGCGTCCACATTAAGAATATCTGCAGAATCAGGTATGAGCGTTCATATTATTCCGATAATGGTCTGGAAAGGGTCAGAGGAATCTTTTGCTGCTGGTCTTGTTTCGTTACTTTATGTTTTTGCTGTGCCTTTTAGACTGTGCTTGGGACTTGCCGGTCAACATATTCGATTCCAGCCTTTAATAATAAGCGGACTACTATCTGTGGCTGTGGGGTTCTTGTTACTAATGCTCACGGATAGTGTTGCAACACTCTTCCCTTTCATAATTTTATTTGCATTTTATGAAGGCTCTGTTGTCTTACAATGGTCGGCAATAGGGGATTATTTTGGTAGGTCACACTACGGTGCTATAACAGGATTCATGAGGTTTTTTGATACTATTGGTACTTTTTTGGCTCCCTGGTTTGCCGGATGGGTTTATGATCAAACTGCTTCTTATTCGATCGCGTTAATGACTTTCACCGTTTGTATGCTGTTGTCAGCTTGCTTATTTGCAATTTGCAGGAAACCTCTGATCCCATTGGTAAAGCGTCTATAGGCACAGGCGACTATGACATTTATCGATCCTTTGAATTACCTATTTATTTCAGTAAAGGAGGACTGCTGATTCAATCAATGATCAGGGTTCATTACAGGTGGTTTGTTTTGGCCGGAGTTTGCGGAATTATTTTCGCTAATTCAGTGTCAGGGTTAAACGTTTTAACTGTTTTTTTTCTGCCTATGTCTGAAGAGTTTTCTTGGAATCGAACACAAATGTCTGGAGCAGCAAGTATTGGGGCCTTGTTGGGGGCATTTATAGCTGTGTATATGGGAAGAATGTTTGATAGAACTGGACCAAGGATAATACTCACTGTAGGGGCGTTGTTGACTATTATTTCTCTTTTTTTCGTCACACGAATAAATAATTTGATTGGATTTTACGTTTTATTTGGGATCGCTAGGGTGAGTGATCAAGGTTTTATCCAATCTGTTTCACCTCCTACAATTTCGATCTGGTTTGATCAAAATAGTGGTAAAGCATTATCGATACTTTTCATAATGAATGCTGCTGGAGGAGTAATACTTCCGTTAGTCGCGCAAATTGCGATTACAGGGTGGGGGTGGAGGCCGGCATGGGGAGTTATGTCCTGCATCATGATATGTCTTGGATTGATTCCGGTTCTTTTATTTGTACGTACGAGGAATAAACAGGAGTTTGTTATATTTGATTCAAGAGCAGAGGCTACAATTCAAAAACCTGATCATAGACTATCACTTCGGGATGCTCTTCAGAGAAGGGAGTATTGGTTTCTGTCTTCTGCAGTTTTCATAACAGGTTTAGCCACTGCAGGAATAGGGTTACACATAGTGCCTTTTTTGATTGATAAAGGTATGGACCCTGTTGGAGCCGTAGGGGCCGTGAGTATTCGGTTCATATCTTCAGCCGTTGGAGGGTTTGTTGCAGGAATAATTGTGGAACGGTTGTCACCAAGATTTGTTGTGATAGTAGCCATGATCTTAAAAGCGATTTCAATTTTGATTCTGGTATACACCAATAGTTTATTTGAAGCTTACTTATCTGGTATATTCGGAG
Organism: Chloroflexota bacterium; assembly: GCA_002717465.1. Taxonomy (GTDB): domain Bacteria; phylum Chloroflexota; class Dehalococcoidia; order Lucifugimonadales; family UBA826. Next base: position 84,114 of record PBDQ01000005.1, on the reverse strand, counting down.
GATTTTCTGAAGGCGCTCAGTCCACTGTGATTGTGTTGCTGTTGGTTAGTTACTTTGGTAGAAATAACATTGGTGGTATATATGGGACAAACCGTGCTTTGACCGTGTTTGGATTCTCAGCGGGACCAATGATAGCGGGACTAACGTATGATTTCTCGGGAAGTTATATTCTTGTGTTTTGGGGTTTCTTGATTATGCTTATTATCGCTACTTCATTGGTTACAAGTATTAAAGAAGTAGATAGATCAGAATTTACATAGAAATTTAAATCTCATAAATTTTTTTATTGCGCTGATCGTGTTATAAATTGGTGCCTGAGTGGTAATATATTATTATTTTGGGGACATTTTTATTACTCGTATATGTTTAAGTTTTGGTGAGGATAAATATGAAGTATTTGAAAACTATAGGATTCAATTCTAATCAGCCGATTGGGAGAGGTTTTAATTACCCTTATGATATAGATTTTTCTCAAGATGGAAGAATCTTTATGATCAACCGAATGGGTGGACATAACGGCAGTGGTATAAGAATTCAAATCTTTACGTTTGAGGAAAATTGGCTAGAAGAATTCGCCACNGGCCCCGGAAATGGGATTGAGCAATTCACCATCCCTGTATGCTTAGCGTTTGATGATGAAGACAGAATCTACATCACAGATGAATATTTGAATGAGGTTAAAATTTTTGACAATCAAGGCAGATTTTTAACAAAATGGGCTGCTGAAGGACCCTCTGGAATAATTCACGGGCGTGATGGATTTGTATACGTTGTTGAACAGTATGCCGCTCGGGTTACTAAGTTCAGTAGGGAAGGGGAAAGAATTTCCTCATGGGGCACAGAAGGATCAGGAGAGGGCGAATTTAATCTGCCATGGGGTATCACAATCGATTNCCAGAACAATTTTTATGTCGCAGATTGGCGAAATGATAGGATACAAAAATTTAATTCCGATGGGATGTTTTTGGATTCATACGGCCAATCAGGAACAAAAGAAGGAGAATTCCATCGCCCAAGTTCAGTTGCCGTAGACGGTAAAGGATTTATATATGTTGCTGATTGGGGTAATGAAAGGGTCCAAGTATTAAATCCAGATGGCGANTTCCATCAAATGCTTGAAGGTGAGGCAACTTTGTCAAAATGGGCTGAGGAATGGTTAGAGGTAAATCCAGATGAGTACGATTTGAGGAAAGAATCAACCCTTTTGGTAAAGGATTTGCCAAAGCATCTCACTACGCCTTATCACAGAGCGTCTCAATCGGAACCTATTTTCTGGGGCCCTGTTTCGGTAAAAATTGATTCTAACGATAGGCTTTATGTGACTGAACACAGTCGGCATAGGATTCAAGTATTTCAGCAAGAATGACTCACCAATACCATTAATACATATGTAATAAGTGATTTATTTTAGGAGAAAAATAATGTCCCAAACTCACAAAAATTTGGTAGCACACCTTGCAAGACGAGCCGGATTTGGAGCTACACCTGATGAACTTGAAAAATATACTGAGATGGATTATGAGGATTTAGTTGAAGAGTTTTTGGACACAAGAGATGCAAATCACATCCCAGATGACCTCATTTTTAGACGCCATGTAGATCTGCACACTATGCAGGGGCATAATCCTGCATATTGGGCTTACAGGATGATCTCTACAGACAAACCTTTTCAAGAAAAAATGGCTGTGTTTTGGCACGGTGTGTTTGCAACNGCAGAGAATAAGCTNAACAACATCGGCTCCTTAAACAATCAAATTGATATGTTTAGAAGGCATGGGCTAGGGCGTTATGATGATTTGCTTGTTGAATTGTCTAAAGATCCAGCGATGGTAATTTGGTTGGATAATCACACTAACCACCGAGAATCCATTAATGAAAACTATGGCAGGGAAATCCTTGAACTGTTTTCAATGGGGGTTGGGAATTACACTGAAGATGATATTAAAGAATGTGCCAGAGCTTTTACAGGGTGGACCGTTAAAAATGGGGAATATCTTTCCATGATGGCTGTAAAGGATTCAATTTGGCCTTATGGAAGGATTCTATGGCATCACGAATATAGGGAACACGATCATGATCAAGAGGAGAAATCATTCCTTGGAGAGAAAGGTAACTTTAATGGTCAGGATGTNGTTGAAATAATCTGTCGACAGGAAGCCACAGCAAGATTTATAGCCCGACATATATATAATTTTTTCGTGGCTGATGAAGTTCCTGTCCCTCAATGGTCATATACAGATCCAAAGGATCCACAAGCAGTCGATTTTATTGCGCAGTCTTATAAAGATCATGATCATAATATAGGATCCGTTATGAGAGATTTGTTCAATTCAGATTTTTTCAAATCTTCCATGTANAAAAAAGTTAAAAGCCCTACTGAATTGGTGATAGGTACATTGAGGACCACTGGAGAGTATATGACACCCATTGGNGGTGAAGTCGGTATTTATGAAGTAATGGAGGAGGGTGGTTTTATGGGACAAAAGTTACTAGATCCCCCATCTGTTGAAGGATGGCACACAGGTGAGGAATGGATCACAAGTGGTGCTCTGGTNGATAGAGTCAACTTTGTGAGTAGNCATATATCAAATACAAATAACCCAGGCGTGAAAAAATTACTGCAAAAAGTTGGGTCTTCCGATGCAGTTTCTGCTTATGCGGTGGTTGAAAAGTGCCTTGATGTGTTGGGACCGTTAGATGTAACAGAAGATACAAGAGAAGAACTGATTACCCTTGCAGAATCTGCCTTGGGTGAAGGTGGTTTTTCGGGTAACGGATCAATTGACGTAAATTTGGTACTTCAACTTTTTAAGGCTATTACATCAAGCAGAGAGTTTCAACGTTGCTAAATTTAGAGTATACGACCTTTTAAAATTATAAGTGGTTTTATTAGCCATAATATATCGATAATTGAGTTGTATTTAAGTATCCAAGGAATCTGGTTCGCTTATTGGTACTTCTATCAATCCTGCGCCGCGTCTGCGAGCTGGAGGGAGTGATCCACTATTCCCTCCAGAATCCATAGGTAACTTTTTTAGAGCGGCTTCATCAATTGATAGACCATTTCCTGGGGTGTCTCCTAATACCAAATAGCCATCTTCAATTGTAGAGTCAGTGGATAATATACCTGCATCTCTGTCATGGAAAATCTCCATCATGATGTGATTTGGAATGGCAGATGCTGCCGCCGCTTCGTAATTAACTGGTGAATTCATAAGTGATACGGGGATTTCGTATCCGTAAGCCATATCTGCTACTTTCATTAATCCCGTTATTCCACTAGTGCCAATCCCTATTTGAGCAATGTCTATGGCTTCATGTTGAAAGAGTGGGGTGAAATCCTTTATATCAGCTAAATTTTCTCCGGTCGCCACTGCAGCTGTTACGGATTCAGAGACTTTTCTTAAACCTCTGTAATCCCACCTACGTGCAGGTTCTTCCACCCAAAATATTTCAAATTTTTCCTCTATGGCTCTGATATTTCTAATCGCTTGTTTTGGCCCCCAATATTCATTTGAATCTATTAGAAGTTGCACTGATTTCCCAGATTTTTTTAATGATTCAGCCATAATCCCTATTCGTCTTATATCGGAAGTTCTGTCGATGCCAACTTTCAATTTACCTGCACTAATTCCTTGTGAAGCTGCATTTTCATAAAAATCAGCTATTTGTTGATCTGACAGAGGCATGTCAATACCGCTGGCATACACTTTCACATAACGTGTTGATCCCCCGAGCGTTTTCCATAATGGTTCATTATTGATTTTTGCCTTCAGGTCCCAAATCGCAACATCTATAGCGCCTATCCCATCATTCATGAGCCCTTCATTTCCTCCTTTAAATACAGCGTCGATCATGATTTTCCACAATCCTTTCACCCCTTTAGGGTCTTTCCCGATTAACCATGGTTCTAGGGTTTTTATGTGCCTGCTGACTTCCGGACTACTGATAGATATTCCAGACACACCTTCGTCTGTATCTACGTATACAACCATGCCTGACATGCTCACGTTTCCTTTGGGGAAATTTGAGTCTCCCATCAGGCGATTTAGCTCAAAGAAATATGGTCGTGTGCGGATTCCTGTTATTTTCATTTGTGCTCCATAGATGCAGTTTGTTTAATGAATACGGTACTAGTGGTCAATTTTATGCGATCGTTATAGCATTCAAAGTAGTGATTCAACAAGTGGAAAAAAGGGGATATTATGGATGGTATTGGTTCAGAATATGGTAATGGAACACTTCCAGCCGGAATAAAATCCAGAGTTTGTCATGGAATTAATGGTCTCGAAATGCATTATCTTGAAGCTGGTCAAAAAGCGGAAGACAGCTCACTTGTTGTTTTATTGCACGGGTTCCCAGAGTTGGCCTATAGCTGGAGGAAGGTGATATTACCTCTGGCTGAGGCCGGTTACCATGTTGTGGTACCTGATCAGAGAGGATTTGGTAAAACTAGTGGCTGGGATGATTCCTATGTTTCAGACTTATCTTCATATTACAAAACAAATCTTGTAAGAGACATCTTGGGACTTATATCTGCACTCGGATACAAAAAAGTAAAAAGTGTGATTGGACATGATTCTGGAGCTGGTGTGGCAGGTTGGTCGGCTGTGATAAGACCAGATGTTTATGAATCTGTTGTAATGATGAGTGCGCCTTTTACAGGCGCTCCTTCTATTCCTTTTGATACGTTTGTAAATCAATCGGCGTGTGAAATTGAGGAGGATAATATCGCAAATGAATTGGCTGCTTTGGACAGGCCAAGAAAACACTATCATCATTACTATCGTACTCTGCCTGCGAACACAGACATTATGGAATCAGAGGCTGGATTATCGTCATTTATACGGGCGTATTACCATCATAAAAGTGCTGATTGGAAAGGGAACACCCCATTCCCGCTGGAATCCTGGACAGCCGGTGAACTGGCTCAAATGCCGACCTATTACATCATGGATTTTGGCGACACTATGCCAGAGGCTGTAGCCAAACATATGCCGACAGACGAGGAAGTGAGTCGCTGCGGATGGCTGACTGAGGATGAGTTGAGAGTATATGAGGCAGAATATGGAAGGACGGGGTTTCAAGGAGGATTGAATTGGTACCGGGCTGGAGGCAGTGTGGGGGAGAGCAAAAATCTTGAGCTTTTCTTTGGTAAGACCATCGACATCCCAGCAATGTTTGTTGCTGGCAGACAAGACTGGGGAATTTACCAGCGGCCTGGTGCAATTGACAAGATGAAAGATGAAATATGTACCAGCATGGGTGAAATTCGATTGGTTGATAATGCTGGTCACTGGGTTCAACAGGAGCAACCAGAGAAAGTCACTGAACATTTATTGGACTTTTTGGGCAAACTTGATTAAATTCCATCGTGGTGATGAAACTAATACTTTTAGGGAGAAACAATGGCAACGTATATTCCAAGTCCAAAAGATTGGGTAGCTGCGCAAGTGGAGCTTTATGAAGGGAGTGGCGGCATCGATGGCACCACATTGAAAGGGCTTCCTGTTGTGATCGTCACAAACAAAGGTTGGAAGACCGGCGCGATAAGGAAAACACCTTTGATGAGAGTAGAAGTGGGTGGCAAGTATGTTCTGGTCGCATCCCAGGGAGGGGCACCAAAACATCCGTTGTGGTATCACAATTTAAAAGCAGATCCTAAAGTTAAAATCCAAGACGGTACTGAAATATATGAGATGACTGTCAGAGAGGTTACAGACGAGTCCGAAAAATCACAATTGTGGAAAAGTGCGGTAGAAGCGTATCCACCCTACGAAGAATATCAGGAGAGGACTTCTAGACCAATTCCAGTTTTTCTTGCCGAATAACGTGGACAGTATTTTGTTTTCTAGTCAACTAATGAAGCTATGTTGCTCATAAAATCGTGCATGTTTTCGATGATTTGATTTGCGGTTTCACCAGGAAAATTTAGAGAAATGTAATGTATTCCTAGGTTTCTTAGACTGATGATGTCGCCGGCAATTTGTTCATTGTTTCCGGTGAAGCTTTTTCGAGTGCCATTTTTATTTTGAATTTCACCATCTGTATTCATCCAGTTTGCGCTAAAAGCTAACTGGATATCGTTAGGGTCTCTGCCTATCTCTTCAGATATCCCGTGTAGCCGCTCTAGTCTTTTTTTCAATAAGTCGGGCGAATGTAAAGGGAATCTTGGATTTGATCCAATCGGATACCAGCAATCTCCAATGCTCGCCGCCCTTCGTAGAGCTGGAGCGCTTTCTCCCCCAATCCATATCGGCGGATGGGGATTTTGCAAAGGTTTGGGTAAAAATGTGATTCCATTGAAGTCAGAGTATTTTCCACTGAAACTTGGATTCTCACTGGTCCATAATTCCTTAAAAATTCTGATGTATTCGTTTGATACTTGTCCTCTTTCTTCGAAAATAGGGGCTCCAATGGCTTCAAACTCTTCTTTCATCCATCCCGTTCCGCAACCGATAGTCAGTCGGCCTCCTGAAAGCACATCGATGGTTGCCAGTATTTTAGCTGTTAAGACCGGGTTTCTATGCGGTAACACCATTACTGAGGTCAGTATTCTCAGGCGGGAGGTTATTGCTGCAATAGTAGCGACTGTAGTCAATTGTTCTAGACATTCACCAGAAGTTCGCCCTTCGAATTCCCCGCTTTCATTGTAAGGGTAGATAGATGCTATTTCAGTAGGAACAACTATATGATCACTGACTGTAACTGTACTAAACCCAATTTTTTCCCCAGTTAACACTAAATTGGAAATGTCGTCGAAGTTGGCCAGTTGCCCTCTCATTGGTGTAGAAAATCCGTATTTCATTGTCATCTCCCCGACGGTTAATTTTTATAGTTGCTTTCAGTGCTATTTTTCATCATGTGACCAATTCGTACAACTTAATAAACCATTTGTAAAGAATTTATGCCAAATATGCGATGGTGTTAACATCTGCTGATGCATATTATTCAATCTATCAGAAATTGGACGCCGAAAACTGGGATCTATTACGGCTGGATAATTCTTGGAGTTGCTTCTATGGGGACTTTTGCATCGACTGGTTCTGCACAGGTTACCTTGGCGGGTGTTCAAAATTTCATTTTGAATGATACTGGATGGGATAGAGGAGCACTCGCTATCGGTGTTACAGCAGGGACATGGACTGCGGGTTTTTTAACACCGTTATTTGGGCGTATTGCCGATACCAAAGGCCCGAGAGTTTCAATGCCATTGGCTGCGATATTGATAGGCTTATGCTTTTATTTTATTGCTGGAGTGTCTTCACTTTGGCAGTTTTATGTAGCCTATATAATCGCTCGAGGAATAGGAACCCCTGTATTAATAAGCGTGATACCACGGACTGTCGCGGTAAATTTTTTTTTAAGGAAAAGAAATCTTGCTATCGGACTGATCTCTATGGCCCGTCCTTGTTTTGGGGCGGTTAATGTCCAGATAATTTCATTTTTGGCACTTAATGCTAGCTGGAGAACGGCGTATAGATTCATTGGTATTTTCTCAATTTTTCTTGCAATTCCTCTACTACTTCTAATGCGACGTACTCCGGAAGAGATAGGATTACTACCCGACGGCGATAAACCCAAAGGGACTTTACCTGGTGAAGAAGGGCTCGCTGCTACCAAGGTGCCTGAAGAAATAAATTGGACTTCTTCAGAAGCTTTGAAAACAAAGGCTTTGTGGCTTATCGGAATGTCCCAATTCTTGATAATACTCACGTTGGGAACCATGGGATTCCAGTTAGTACCTTTTCTGAATGATCTGGGTATGTCACTGAGTCTAGCTGCTACTGCATGGAGTATTACTTCTTTGCTTGATTCGTTCTCTCATCCTTTTTGGGGATTTATGTCTGACAGACATTCTCCTCGACGGCTTATCTTTATAGCCTTGCCGTCGGCTATATTTGCCGCGGCTATATTTCTATTGATTGACGATAAAACCTTGGCGTTTGGGCTTGTATTGGTCTGGGGAACGGTTAGTGGAGGTTTAGAGGTGCTAGGAGGTATGTTGCTTGCCAGTTACTATGGCAGAAATTCATATGGGACGATTTCCGGGATCGTTGGNCCGTTCCAAATTATTGGTCTTGGGTTGGGACCTTCCCTTGGCGCTTTCCTTCACAAATTGTCTGGTGGCTATGATTCGTTATTTGTATTTTCAGTGGCAGCCTACGTAGTTGCAACGGCTTTGATATATGCCGCCAAGAAACCGGAGAAAAATGATATTTAATAAGGTTCTGTTGTCTGACTGCAGATTTTATTTATCACAATTCNGNGGGACGCCTGGTATATTCACCTCTATAGNATTTAATGTGGTCCAGGTTGTAAAGAAAAGCGTCTGGTTGCTGGTTCCCCCAAAGGCGACATTTGTCGTGGCATCATGTCCATGAGCAATAGTTCCAAGGTGATTTCCATCGGAGTTGATAACCCATATTCCTCCTGACCCTCCACAATAAACATTACCTTCAATATCGACTTTCATACCATCTGGTACGCCAGGGCGCTCTCCACTCAGGTCACAAAATATACGGTCTGAAGCAAGGNCAGGNAGGCCGTTTGNCTGCATGTCAAACGCTCTAATGTGCTGTCTTCTAGTGTCGTTGACGTATAGTATGTTTTCATCTGGTGAGAATGCTAGCCCATTCGGTGTAACGAAGTCTTTTAGAAAGAGCGTTAGTGTTCCCAGATCTTCAGATACTCTGTATACCCCCGAGAAATCCAGATCAAGTTCAGGGNCCGGNGCCCCAGGGTCTGTGAAATATATACTCCCATCAGACTTAACGATGGCGTCGTTTGGTCTGTTCAGCNGTGTACCTTTGTAATTATTGGCGATGACGGTCACGGGGCCTTCTGGTTCGTAGCGAACAATCCTTCTGGTTTTATGTTCACAGGCAATCAAACGACCCTGTAGGTCTCTCGTTAGCCCGTTTGCCTGATTGGAAGGTTCAAAGTCCAGTGATACTCCTGATGACGGAGACNATTTCATTCGTTTGTTGTTTTCTATGTCGCTGAATAATAGATGTCCTTCTTTCTTGTACCATANAGGCCCTTCACACGGCCATCTTCCTCCGCCGAATCCATTCCCGAGCTCCACTATCTTTTGATNAAGAGATACAACACATTCCATTTCTTCAGAATTAGCTTCTATAGTCATATGTAATCTCCATTGAGTGTTTGCGTTTGATTATTTGGCCGTTAGACGTATGATATACCTGATTACAGTACAACCAAAATAACATGGGAATGGGAGAAATAATGAGGTTGGAAAATAAGGTCGCTCTTATAACTGGCGCAGCAAAAGGGAGACGGGGAGAATTNATGGGATTTGGAGGGGCTTGCGCTTGGAAATTCGTNAATGAAGGAGCCAAAGTGATGCTCGCAGATATTGATGAAAAATCTGGATTATCCACTTTGAAAGAACTTCNAGATGCTGAATTTGAGGTAGAGTTCATCCGGTTGGACGTAACGAGCGAAGCCAGTTGGGCCAACGCAGTTGCNTCTACAGTGTCTAGATTTGGGAAGATAGATATATTGGTTAACAACGCAGGCACGGCCTTAACCAAGACATTGGACGAGACTTCAGAAGAGGATTGGGATGGCCAGATTAATGTCCATGCCAAAGGCTCTTTTTTCGGGATTAAGCATGTTGCTCCGATCATGAAAGAAAATAAGGGAGGCTCGATTGTTAATCTATCCTCCATAAACGGTCTGATTGGGAGCCCGACTGCTACTGCATATCATGTCGCCAAAGGCGGGGTGCGTTTGCTAACTAAATCCGCAGCGATTCAATACGCAGAATTTTCCATTCGAGTGAATTCAGTACATCCTGGATATGCAGAGACACCAATGACAGAACCTTTATTCAATTCGCCGGAATCATTGGAAGCTAGGCTCAGTCGAGTTCCAATGGGACGGCTAGGTACAGCTGATGAAATAGCGATGGGGATTCTTTACCTGGCGTCTGATGAGTCATCGTTTGTTACAGGGTCTGAATTGGTTATAGACGGAGGCATGACAGCGCAATAGGAACGTAGGGAGTCAAAGAATCATTAAGATAAATGGGAGGTCAAATGTCTCGTGACTTAAAGGAATGGTTAAATAATACCAAAGAAGAAATAATTGAGCCTGAGTTGCCTATATGTGACCCGCATCATCATTTTTGGGACAAACGATTTGAAAGGGAATTTCCAAAGTACCAGCTTGACGAACTCATAGCGGATATCACAAGTGGTCATAATGTGCGCTCTACAGTATTTATTGAAGCAAGATCAATGTATACTGCTGATCTTCCAGCAGACGAACGTCCGTTAGGGGAAGTCGATTATGTACATGGAATTGCCGCAGCTAGTGCAAGTGGGATTTATGGTCCCAGTCGCGCTGCTGCGACTATTATCGGACATGCTAACCTAAACTTAGGCGAAAATGTTAGGCCTTTACTGGAAAGATTGGCTTTGGCAAGTGATAAGTTCAAAGGTATTCGTCATTCGGTAACCTGGGATCCACATCCAGAGGTAGAAAATACAGCTCTTCACAGACGTGAAGGTCAGTTAGTGAGCAAAGACTTTCAGGCTGGAGCCAAGGTTCTTTCAGATATGGGAATGTCGTTTGAGGCTTGGCTGTATTTCCATCAATTACCCGAATTGGTTAAGTTCGCTAAATCTGTACCAGATTTGAAAATAATCCTTAATCACATTGGCGGGTTGGTGATGGATGGACCGTATTCTGATAAGAAAGATGAAGTAATAAATATATGGAGAGATGGAATAGCATCGGTGGCGGAGTGTCCGAACGTTGTTGTTAAATTAGGGGGCATTGGAATGCCCCGAACAGGATTCAACTGGCATGAGCGTGATGTTCCAATCAGTTCTGAAGAATTGGCTGAAGATATAGCACCGTTTTTTGATTATTGCATAGATAATTTTGGGCCTGAAAGGAGTATGTTCGAAAGTAATTTTCCAGTGGATAAGGTGTCATTTTCGTACCCTGTTCTTTACAATGCTTTCAAAAGATATTCAAAAGGATTTAGTGTTTCTGAGCGAGCAGCGATGTTTCACGACAACGCTGTTGATGTTTATAAAATCAGTATCTGAAAATTCAGGCAATTTACTATTCGGATGTTACCAATGGCAGGGCAGGCTCATTATTTAGAATTTAGAACTCCCATGTTTTGTAAATTGCTTTGGGCTTCTCTGTGTGTTTCCACAATTATTTTTGCATCAGTGTTTGTTATTTTAATTTTAGGTGAGTTTAGCTATTCAGGATTGGCTATATTAGGCTTTACTTTTTTATTAGTGAATTCGATGCTCATTTGGGCGATTTGGGCATTCGGCAGGTATTTCATTAAGGCTAGCCAGAGCAATATCACCTTTGGATACAGTCATTGGAACGTCTCAATTGATGTGGAGACTATAGCTTTAATAGAGACAATTGAAATTAAATGGATTAAATGGGGTGGTGTTGGTTGGAGGGTTCGTTCAGGTAAAGAGATAGGTTATATAACGGGGAATGGTACGGGTGTACGGCTGTGCATTGATGGAGGGAAATGTTATGAATTTAATTGTGATAATCCACAGGAACTAATTGAAGGGTTAAAAATCTAAGTTTTTAAATGTCTTGAATGAATCACAGGGTTTTTAGTCTTCTAGAAAGTATCAATGTATATCAATTTGTCGGTCTAAATGGTTATGACTAGGGGTTCTCATTTTGGACGACAAAATCCGTTGCTTTAATGAAGTTATAGTTAGTACAACCACAAACAAAACCGCAGAAATCAAGACCACTGATGCTCCAGAAGATACATCAATGTAAAAGCTGACGTAAAGACCTGCAAGGCCACACAAAGCTCCAATGACTACTGATAGTATTAGCATTTTATTGAAACTGTTTGTAAGAAGCTGGGCAACAACCGGCGGAATTACCACCGCAGCTGCGATCATAGTTACTCCTAATACTTGAAGTGATACTACTATCACAGCGGCTAGAAGTAATGAAAAAACGGCGTCTACCCATGGCGTTGGAACCCCGTAGAATCCAGCTACTTCAGATTCAAAAGTTGTAAATAATAAGTATTTGTATCCTATAAATACAACAATTATTGCAATAATGCTTACAGTCACTATGGCAATCAAATCATTATTTGTTATTCCTAAAATATTACCGAATAATGCTGCATCGAAACTGCGTGTGAATGTTTTAAAGCGACTTATTAATGCGACCCCTAGAGCAAAACTGGCCGTAGTTACTATACCTATTGCCGCGTCAGCGTTGATTTTTCTTTTCCTGGCGGCCATATTTATTAACATAGCTGAGACGAAGCCCCACACACTGGCCCCTATAAACAAATTTATGGATAGAACGTAACTGGTGACTGCACCTCCAAAAATAGCATGTGCCAGCCCGTGCCCAATATATGACATTCGTCTTAGAACTATGTAAACTCCAATTAGACCACAAAGGCCACCAACGAGAGTGGCTACTATCAAACCGCGTACGAAAAACTCATATTGTAATGGTGTAAACAAATTCAGATAAATCCTTGAGTGATCTTCATATTAAAATATTTAATTACAGTGCCCTTTCTGCCCAAAAAAATGAGGTGACTCTGCTACCAGTTTCATTCCCATATATTCAGTTACCAAAATCTCTGCGTTATATGTGCGTTTTAAGACTTCAGGGGTGAAAATTTCATTTGGTGCACCGTCTTTGACAATTTCTCCATTCACGCACACCACTCTAGGTAGATGAGCCGCTACAGCGTTTATTTCGTGGGTTGTCATAACGACTGTGACGTCTTGGTGATTTAGATCGTCCAGCAGATGCATGACTTCGTCTCTCGTTTTGATATCTACACCGGAAGTCGGTTCATCTAACAAAAGCAATTTTGGACTGCTGATTAATGCTCTTGCCAGAAATGCTCTTTGTTGCTGGCCGCCTGATATTTCACGAATGTGACGACGAGCGATATCAGAAATGCCTAGCCTTTCCATCATGTGATATCCGAGCTCACGGTCATTTGCTTGATACCAAGGTGTCCACCATCTTTTTGAGGTGCGTCCCATCATCACTAACTGCTCCACTGTAATCGGGAAATTCCAGTCAATAGTTTCTAATTGTGGTACGTACCCTATTCGTCGTTTTCTTCCAGAGACCTGATTCCCTTCAACACTGACTTCTCCTTCGTAAATATCCACCGCTCCAAGTATTGTTCTTAATAATGTCGTTTTGCCTGAGCCGCTTGGCCCAAGGAGTCCTACGAAATCACCTCTATTTATGGTCAAATTAATATTTTTCAATACCGGGGAACCATCGTATCCACAAGTTACATTCCCTATCTCTACAATTGATTCTGTTTTCTCGTATTCATGTGGGGTAGGGTGTAGCAATTAATTACTCCGGATATATAACTTGGCTTACGCCGGAAAAAACCATACTAGAATCGAACCCATCCATTGCGCTGGCATCGCCTCCTAAAGCGGGAACCATAATTTGAATATTTGAGACCATCAATCCCAGGTAAGTGTGTTCTGGGTCACCATGAACTCCAGGTAAATCATCGTCCCTTAGTTGGTCAACAAATTTCGCACCACCCTCCTTTGCGATTTGTTTCATGATGGGGCTGGGGAATACTTCAGATCCGAATATTGCGGGAACATTTGACTTTTTTACCTGGTCAATTAAGTTTGCTACCTCTCTGGCGGAGGGCTCCTTGAAGTCAGACGGCTGCACCGCTCCAATGATTTCAAGTCCGTATCTTGGGCCAAAAAACGGGAATGAATCATGGTAGGTGAGCAATTTTCTGTTTTCTACAGGAATTGTTTCGATTGAAGCTTTTATGCGCGAGTCCAAATCCTTTATTCTGGATTCAAAATTATCAAAATTCTCCCTATAATATTCCGCATTTGCCGGGTCCAGAGAACTTAGTTCATCTTTTATGAGTTCTGCGTATTTCAAGGCTAAAATCGGACTTGTCCAAAGATGTGGATTGGGGTGCCCGTCAGATTCAGGGAATGAAAAATCAAAAACCCATTCCTGTTTCGAAACGGCTTCGTCTCCAAGTAATAGTATGACACTCGTCGGCTTTGAATTGGCTTTAGCCATTTGTAAAGAAGGTTCCTCCAGAAATAATCCGTTGAGCACAATAAGGTCTGCTTCCGCCATTAGAGAAGCGGTGGAGGGTGCTGGTTCAAAAGTATGAGAATTTGTACCTTCTGGGACAATCCCTTCAAGAATTACCTTGGTTCCTCCTATGTTTTCGACAAGACTCGTAATAGGAGACACTGTAGTAACGACTTTTAGTGCCTTAGTTGCTCCGCCTGATACTTCCTTCGAAGAATTGGGGCTTATATTTTNAGCCGCGTCTTTTGAACAGGCTAAGACAACCGATAACGTGAAGACCAATAAAGTTAACGTAAATATGGTTTTGGTGAGGTTCATTCTAAATATCTTTTTTGTTTTTTTATAAAGTTGGTTGGCGGTCNGGCTGGAAACATTTTTAATTTATTGGCATTTTTCGCATGTCCCAAATATGGCGAAGTGTTCTATGTCAGACTGGAAACCAAATTTTTCGTCGATTTCTGCTGACAGATGATCCATAAAAGTCTCATTTAACTCAGTTATATTTTCGCAAATTTTGCAAACAAGGTGATGGTGTCCCTTCTGATCAATCCATTCATATGCATAGCTTTCGCCTCCCAAATTTGTACTTGATATAAGATGCATTTGCTTATACATATCTAGAGTTCTATAAACTGTAGATAAATCGATGAACGGGTATGATTTTTTGACGTTTTCTAGGATTTCTGAAGCTGTTATGTGTCCTTTAGAATGGCGGACAACAGAAAATATCATCAGACGTTGAGGCGTTGGTCGATGCCCTGAATCCTTTAAAGTCTGAACTATGTTATTTTCGCAACTCAAACTACCGACCCCGGTGTTTTTTTGGTTTTATTGATCAGTGAGCTCAGGCTTAGGTTAAGCGAATGTATTTGTAATTGCAAATACTTGCATAAAGTGTAGGAGCATTTAATTACTACCGTTTGTTCAGTTAAAAGGTCGCAAGGGGATTGACTGGGGAACCAGTTCCACCGATTACAATTAATGGAGCTATGATCAGCAAAAATTCATATCTTCCAATCTTTGCACAATGCTCTGACAATTGTTCAAAATTTGCATTATCCAGAATAGGCATGCCCATATGAGGGATAATTACTTCGTGAATTGGAGTTCTACTAGGGTAAGGAAATGGCTTGAACTCAGATTCTTGCAAATCCCATCCAAGTAGAGAGGCATTTGTGTCATATAGATATTCAATTATAGTGGGAGAGTTGCCAGGAGTTTTAGGTGGATATCCTTCTTTTGAGGGGCCATTGCTTGCCCAGTAAACGTCGTGCCCTGATCTGATTAATACGGCATCTCCATCTCGTGGAGAAATGTTTACTGATTTAGCCCAGTCCTCAAGGTCCCATCCATGTACAGGATCATCGAATTCAACATAATCAGTTCCACGCATTTTTGGAATATCATACAAAACTCCTCTTGTTATGATCCCATTTTTCCAATTTTCAATTGAGTTGGTCAAAGCTCCATTTTCAGTAACTAATTCTGGGCTCCTGTTATTGTAAAGTTTTCCGTTTTCGTCGGAGCTTTTTGTGAAAAAATGACATAGTGCGTCAATGTGCGTGTTAACAAATCCGTGATACGAAACGCCTATGTAGTCACTAGAATTAGTTTTTGTGACGGACATTTTGTGGTCCGCTGGTTTACCGTTTCGACCAGCATCAGGTACGACGGAGTCCGTGGCTAGGGGATTAGCGCAGGAGATGGTTGTACCATCAGCAACAAGACTTATAGCATATTTAGTTGATGCTGTATTGATATGATTTAAAGTCCCTAACTGATCATTTTCTCCCCAACGTCCCCAATTATTGAATCTGGTTTTATAATCGTTATATTCTTCCAAAGTTGCTGGAGTGCGATTTCCAAGACCCATATGATTTCTCCTATCGGAAGTCATTAAATTAAATTTTATTGAGTTTACACCAGTCTTTGTAAGAACGTGCAATATTGCTTGATCGATTCAAAGTGTTTTACGATGACAGTCTGATGGCAAGAAATTTCTGTTATTTTAAAGTGAGTTTCAAATGGACGTAAATCCTTATACAATTGATATATCCGATCAGATCTTAGAAGATCTTCAACATAGACTTAGTCATGCCAGATGGCCAGATGAGATACCTGATTCTGGATGGGGCTATGGTACAAATCTTGATTACCTAAAGGAATTGATAACGTATTGGCAGAATGATTTCAATTGGAAAGACCAAGAGGGAAAACTTAATGAGTTAGCGCATTTCACTTGTGAATTAGAAGGTCTAAACATTCATTTTGTTCATGAAAAAGGAAGAGGCCCCAATCCGATTCCAATAGTAATTACACATGGTTGGCCTTCAACCTTCTTTGAGATGCATAAAATTATCCCCCGACTAACTGACCCAGCTTCTTTTGGTGGAGATCCGTCAGATTCTTTTGATGTTATTGCTCCCTCACTTCCTGGGTATGGATTTTCAGAAGCATCAAAAAAGTCTGGGATGGATGTTAAGGCCGTCGCAGCAATATGGGATGAGTTAATCACTAAAAAACTCGGATATTCAAAATATGCAGTTCACGGTGGCGATATTGGTGCGGGAGTGACTGCAAATCTGGGCTATTATCACCATGAAAATTTATATGGTATACATCTAACATCCGCCATTCGTCCTGCTCCATATTTGGGTAAAAATTCAGCACCGCTCACTGATGCTGAAAAGCTTCATTTACTCCAAAGACAAGACTGGGAACAAAAGGAAGGAGCCTACGGTCATATGCATAGGACTAAACCTCAAACTTTATCGTATGGACTAAATGATTCTCCAGTTGGGCTTGCGGGTTGGATAGTTGAAAAATACCGTTCTTGGAGTGATTGTGGGGGAAATATCGAAAGTAAATATACAAAAGATGAGTTGTTGACAAACATTATGATTTATTGGGCTACAGGTACGATAGGCTCTGCGGTCAGAATGTATAGAGAAAATAATGGAGAAGATAACGCTCAATGGACATTGTCTGAAAATGATATTGTGCCAGCTCCCACAGCAGTAGCTATATTCCCATATGACCTCAGTACTCCCCCGAGAGAATGGGCTGAGCGGTCTTTTAATTTAAAAAGATGGACGGACATGCCTAAGGGTGGCCATTTTGCTGCTCTTGAAGAGCCTGATTTACTCGTCGAGGATGTTAGAGCATTTTTTAGAGGATTACGGTAGAAGCTAAGAACAGTATTCTGAGATGAATTTCATCGATCTATTTGAACCGTCGAGACCATGGGGTATTGTTACGATAGAGGCAAGGATTTCAGAGATTCCTGATGTGAAGAGTTTATCAAGTTGCTCCGCAGCTTGTTGCTCGTTACCTGTTATAAGAATTGAATCGATCATTTCGTCTGTCCATCCAGTTTTTTGAGCTACTTCGAACCCTGACTGCTCAAACATACGGGCATAGAAATCGAGTGTGGGATACACGCTAAGTTGATTCCTTACCGCGTCTCTAGCTCCTTTTATATCTTCTGAAATACATATCGCGGATTGAAGTATTAAAGGAGGGGCATTTCGGCCTGAATTCAGTGCTCCTTGCCTTAAAGATTTCAAAGCTTCTCCGGTAGCGTAAAAATGAGGGCATACCCAACTTATAGCGCCATCAGCTGTTTCGCCCGCTGTTTTATAAGCATTTTGTCGAAGAGCTGATATCATCACTGGCAAATCGGGAGCTGTCCCTTTCAAGCTATAGTTTGCAGAATAATGGTCTCCTTTGAAGCTTGTATGCCCATCTCTTAAAAGCTCTTTGATGATAGTGACGTATTCTCTAAGATGACCAAGTGGTTGACGAAATTCAACTCCAAACGTTCGCTCCATCATTGTTTTGTGGCCAGAGCCAATTCCGAGTCTTAATCTGTTTGGGGCGAGATCATAGATGGTAAATGCTTGTTCAGCCATTACTACTGGATGCCTTGACCAAGTTTGGGCGATGGATGTTCCTAAAAGGATGTTTTTTGTAAGACTCGCTCCAGCTGCTAGTAATGACAATGTGTCTGATGCGCCCCCACTGGATGTAATCCAAATAGCTGGTATTCCCATTTTTTCAGCTTCCAAGATTAAGTCAAGGGACTTACGTGGTGAGTTTCCCCGCAGATCTAGTCCGATTATCCGTTTGTTCGTCATTAGTGCGCTCCATGTCAGTTTGGCCCTTGATTTTTCATAAAATCATGTACTTTTTCTGCAATTCTAAGGAGTTCTTCTATTGGTTGTGACAGAAACATCACGTGCCCCATTTTTCTGTTCTTACGCACATTTGATTTTCCATAGGAATAAATCCGAACGGCGCTGTCTTCCAAAATTGCATTTATAGATTTTGAATTCTGTAAAGCGTTGTGCTCTTCTCCTAATATATTTAGCAATACAGAATTGTTTAATCTATTAGGGTTAATTAATGGAAGTCCGCACAACGCTCTAACCTGTTGTTCATATTGAGAGACAGAAAAAACATCCATCGTATGGTGCCCAGAATTATGAGGTCTGGGAGCGATTTCATTGACCAATAGATTTCCGCCGGTATCAAGGAATAATTCGACACAGAATAATCCAGGGTCGCCAATGGATTTTATAACTTGGCAAGCTAGGTCTTTCGCTCTTTCAGCTACTAGATTACTGAACCTGCCTGGGTTTAAGCTTAGTCTTAATATGTTATTTTCATGAATATTTTCTGTGGGAGGGTAGGGGATTAATTTCCCTTTCCCATCTGAGGCTACAATGACTGATAATTCCAAATCGTAATTAACAACTTTTTCTACAATCCAAGGCCCTGAACCAGTTACATTGTCTGAGATGTTTTTTTTGTCTGATGAAGATGTCACTTTCCATTGACCATGCCCGTCATATCCGAGGGTTGCAGTTTTTACTATCCAAGGGAGCTCAATTTCTATATTGGTGAATTCTTCCTTGTTTTCGATAACCTCATAATTAGTAACTGGAAAACCATTGGAAGTTAAAAATTTTTTTTCTGATGCTCTATGTTGAGCCAGGGATAAACTGTTACTCCCAGGCCTTACGATATTCTGTTTTTCAAGATTACTTACCAACGTTGCCGGTACGTTTTCCCACTCGAGAGATATCGCATCAGAAACTTTTGAGAATTCTTTTTGTATATGGACGTCTTGGAAATCACCATCAAATTTTTTATAGGCGAATCTTTTTGCAGGCGCTGACGGGTCGGGATCCCACACTGCCACTTTGTAACCCATTCTGAGCGCAGCTTCTGCAAAAAAACCGCCTAGCTGTCCACCTCCCAACATCCCCAATGTTGAGCCAGGTAATATTATTTGGTCATTAATCATTAAGCTGTACCTATTCCAGATTCAGGATTATTGATTACGGACTCGGTTAGTTTCTTTCTCCAAAGCTTTAAATTTTCCCTGATATTCCCCTCTGAAGTAGAAATGATTTGAGCTGCCAGAAGGGCCGCGTTTTCTGCTCCACCGATCGCTACTGTTGCTACCGGTATCCCCCTCGGCATTTGTACTATAGACATTAATGAATCCATTCCCTTCAAGTGTTCTAAAGGAACTGGAACCCCTATTACAGGCAGTATTGTCTTTGACGCTAACATTCCTGGTAGG
The DNA here is from genome assembly GCA_002717465.1 of Chloroflexota bacterium. Lineage (GTDB taxonomy): Bacteria > Chloroflexota > Dehalococcoidia > Lucifugimonadales > UBA826. Next base: position 64,415 of record PBDQ01000005.1, on the reverse strand, counting down.
TGCGCAGCGCCCCCTGCTCCAGCTATGATAACTTTTATTCCTCTATTTTCTACCCCATCGGCGTATTCAAATAACCAGTCAGGAGTTCTATGGGCTGAAACGACTTTGAGTTCGTTAGGGATTCCAAGCTCATCCAAAATTGAAGTGGCCTTCTTCAATAATGGGAAGTCTGAGGTACTACCGCCAACGACACTTACTATCGGAACTGATTCCTCTTGATTTGAAGACATTAATTACTCCTTGGTTATTAGTAAATTATAAATTTTTGCTATTGATGTAATCTCGGTAACTTGAATCGTTGTTTCCGAGCATGTGATGGACGATACTTCTGTGTCTGAACGAGGCTGAATGATAAGGGTCAATATTTATTGCTGTGTCTAGGTCCTGTAAGGCGAGGTCCAATTCGTTTAAGTCTGAGTAAGCAAGACCTCTGTTGTGAAATCCGTCCCTGTAGCCTGGGTCAATTTCTATAGCTCTGTCAAAATATTCTAAAGCTTCACTGGCCAGTCCAAGACATAGTTTCGCAACTCCAATATTATTCCATGCATACGCATTATTAGGGTCTAGCTTTAAACATTTATGGAATTCCATTATTGCCTTTTCGTGTTTTCCTTGATTTGCAAGCAAGTTTCCTAATTGTAAATGGGATTCAGAATTTTCAACTTTCATGATATCTCGTTGTGGTGTAAAAGTACCGAATAGGAACTGTTTGATATTAATAACTGTTTTCCTATTGTAAGATTATTGTACAAGTGCAAGATACTTAAGGATTGTGAGTTTGAGTCAAATGAACATAATTGGCATGCGAGACATCGACGAAAGTAGGTATAAGTCTCGTGAAAAAATCATAGATGATATAAAAAGTATCTTAGATAAAGAGGGATATTCATCTGTAGATTTTCCTTTAATGGAACCGACGGAATTATTCGTTAGAAAAGCGGGAGGGAATATCAGTGACAGGCTATATTCATTTACAGATCCTGGAGGGAACAAAGTTAGTTTGAGGCCTGAGTTTACATCGTCTGTCATAAGATCCTACATCGATCAGGATGGCGACGTGAATAAGGTAAAAAAAATGCAATATTTTGGTCCCGTTTTTAGATATTCTGGGATAGCAGATGGGTCAGGGTTGCGGCAATTTACTCAGCAAGGCTGTGAAGTTATAGGCTCTGAAGGAATAAAGACGGACTCTGAAATTCTTTCACTCGCTATATCCTCGGTTGCAGCCAGTGGTGTCGGTAGCATATCGGTAAAATTGGGTAATTTGGGCATTATTAGGTCTATCTTAGTTGAGAAAGGGCTAAATGAAACACTAATGGCGTTCACTTTATCCAATCTCTCTTCAATCACATCCGGATCGGAAAATATTCATAATGTTGTGGAAAATGCTATTAAGTTAGGACTGGTGGTGGATGAAGTCGAAGATGAAAACACAAAAAAACAGTCCGGTGCAGAATCGACGGGCTTAATCCAGTATTTAATGTCTGATACGTTGTCTGGGAATACAGGTATCCGAACAAAAGAAGAAATAATTAATAGACTTATTAGCAAATATTCCAAGGAAATCACAACTACGACCTATAAGGACGCATTGGACGCGTTGAATGATTTTCTCAATTTGATGTCAGGGGATGTGTCTGGCATATCAATTAATGAAAATGACCCAGCTTATTCACATAAGGCTTTTCGCTATGTAACTGATCTCATATCAGATATTAAAGTTGCGGGAGTAGACATACGATACGAAGTTGACTTTGGTACTTCTAGAGGACTGACATATTACAGTGGCCTTATTTTTGATATGGAATTTATTGATAGCCAAAAGGTCGTGGCAATAGGTGGAGGTGGGCGCTACGATGGGCTGGTTAAGTCCTTGGGGGGTAAAAGTGATGTGCCGGCTATTGGATTTGCCATAAATATAGATACGTTGTTAGATGTAATAAGTGGAACTGACTCGAAATAAAAAGGACGTTGGGTAATGGTTTTAAGTAGTGGGAATCTGAGAGTAGCCATCCCTAGCGATGGGGCAATGTATGAGCCATCACTGCTATTTTTAGACGCCTGTGGGTTAAGGGTAAACAGAATAAACTCTAGGCGCTACGTGGCAGATATACCTTTCCTACCTGGAGTGGATGTTTTATTTCAGCGCAGCTCTGATATAACCAGCAAAGTGGAGGACGGTACAGCAGATTTAGGACTGATTGGATATGACAGATACCTAGAGATGAGGAATGAAGATGGGCCATCCAATGTATTGATGAATACCTTGGGGTTTGGGGGATGTTCGTTATCTCTGGGTATACCTGATTCATGGATTGATGTCAGTTCAATAGCAGATTTGGCAGATATTGCTGTTGATTTCAAAAACAAGGGTAACAGTCTAAGGATAGCTACGAAATCCCCTAGATTAGTTGAAAGATTTTTACTTTCGAACGGTATTAGTAATTTTTCTATCGTTGAATCTAGTGGTACTCTCGAGGTGGCTCCAGCTATGGGCTTTGCGGATATTATTGCTGATATAACCTCCTCAGGTACAACTATGAGAGAAAACCACTTGAAAACAATAGCGGGTGGGACTGTTATTGAATCTGAGGCATGTCTTATTGCTAATGCGAGATTGCCTATGGATAGTCCAGTCAAAAACAAAATTGCAGAAATGTTTGTGAAGATTGTGAGGGCGCATTTGGACAGCAAGGAATTTTTTTCTGTTACTGCCAATATACAGGGTACATCTGTAGATGCAGTAGCTGATTTGTTTTCCAAATTTGAGTCTCTTTCCGGTTTAAATGGTGCTACTGTATCTCCGGTGTTATCCAATTCAGAAGTTGATTATTTCGCCTCAACAGTAGTAGTGGCACGTAATACGCTCATGCAAGCTGTTTCTGATTTGGAATCAATTGGAGCAAAATCAGTTACAGTGTCTCAGCTTAACTACGTTTTTCAGAGTTCAGAAATGAGAAATCGGATATCTTGAGTTAGTTTTGCCTAATTTACCTACACATATGCATTTTGCAAACGAAGTTGTTGGAATTTATGGTGACTTGGACTGTGGTAAACATGTGCCTGAATTCATACTAGGATCTACGTGCCCAGATATAAGAGTCATCACAAAAAAAAATAGGTCTGTATACCATTTCGTAGATCTAGACTTTGAGAAATTAGGGGACGGGTTGAGAAATATGCAAAAACAATATGGAAGCTGGGAAAATATTAATGGTGATGATTTGGTAACAAATACGTTTATGGCCGGGTATGCTTCACATTTAATACTGGATGAAACTTGGATCACGTCTATGTTTAGGCGTTATTTTTTTGGTGACGGAATTTTTGGTGATCCATTTGAGGCCTTAGTAATGGATAGAGCATTACAACTTGAATTAGATCGCAGATTTTGGAGCGAGATTGGAACTTTTCTTCATAGCTTAAATAATGCAGAAACAGATCTGGATGTAGTTTTTTTACGTGGAGAACCCGTAGAAGAGTGGAGGACATGGGTTGTGAGCTTACTTGACAGAGAATTTAGTTGGGAAAGGTTGTTGTTTATGGGTAAGAGGATATCAGGAGGAGATTCAAATCACCCTGCAATAAAGATAACTGAAGACTTTGTATCCAATCCTGTAGCAGGTGTTGAGTTTATATTGAACAAACTTCCTTCTGGCGCTGTAGAGGAATTCATAGAAGAAAGTAGAACTAATATGAGCTTGATTTTGGAGGTTTTGCACGCTTGAGGACGATAGTAGGATTTGATGCTGCCAGAAAGGTATTATTGGAAAATCGGGGGCTTGATTTGCCAGACACGTCTGCTTCTGTATCTGAATATTCCCAAAAGATTTTTGGTAAAGAAATGACGGGGTTTGAATATGTTAAGAGGATTGTTGATGAGATTCGAGTTTCTGGAGACCAAGGACTAAAATACCTAACTAAAAAAATTGAAGGTAGAGAGATAACTCAGTTATGTTTAGATAAGAATGACACTGAGAAAGCATATGAGAGAATTAGCACAGACCTCAGATCAGCTTTAGAATCCACAGCTGAGCGAGTTAGGACTTTCCATGCCAAAGTTAAAGATTCAGCCTGGATGGATGAATCCGAAGGTTATGGGATGAGGATCGTTCCGGTTACTTCTGCAGCTGCATATATACCCGGAGGAACAGCAAAATATCCTTCCACTGTGTTGATGACAGCTATTCCTGCCAGAGTGGCAGGAGTTTCAGAAATTTATGTAGCTTGCCCTCCGGATATTTCCGGGACTGTACCTGATTCTGTGCTAGCAGCAGCACATATAGCAGATGTTGACCGAATATACCCGATCGGTGGGGCTCAAGCTATTTCCGCTTTAGCTTATGGCACTGAATCTGTTAGTAAAGTTGATGTTATTTGTGGACCAGGGAATATATTTGTGACTATGGCGAAGAAGTTAGTTTACGGTGAGGTTGGTATTGATGGTTTGTACGGCCCAACGGAGACCGTAGTTTTGGCTGATGAAACATCCAACGCCACCCTTTGTGCAGCAGACTTGATTGCTCAGGCTGAACATGACCCTATGGCAAGGCCGATATTAATAACTAACTCAGTAGAGTTGGGTGACAGAGTAAACTCAGAACTAGACAATAGGGCTCGTTCATTGGATCGAGTGGATATTATTCATAAATCATTAAATACTCAAGGACTTATAGCTATAGTAAAAAATATGGATGAAGGACTGGAACTTGCTAATGATTTCGCTCCAGAACATCTATGTGTAGCAACGAAAGATCCAAAATCTTTGTTACCAAAAGTTAAAAATGCAGGTATGGTATTCTTGGGTGAATTTTCGCATGAAGTATTGGGAGATTACGGGGCAGGTCCAAGCCACGTGATGCCTACAGCTGGGACTTCGAGGTTCAATTCCGGCCTGGGTATTCATACGTTCACAAAACATATGCCTGTTGTATCGTTGCCTAGTGAAAATGCCATCAAAATGACTCAATCGGTTTCTGTTTTAGCCAGGGAAGAAGGATTGACTGGACATGCAGAGGCAGCTGAAATAAGGCGTGAGTTAACTTAATAGGGAATTGGAGATAGTTTTAGTATGCGTGATTTTGACATGAACATGCTTATTAAACCGCATTTGGTCTCAGCGCCGACATACGCGGCGATGGAGCCACCAGAAATCTTGGCAAAAAAGGCTGGGATCTCTGAGAACCAGATCATTAAATTGAATGGGAATGAGAATCCTTATGGGGCCTCTCCGAGGGCAATTGCAGCTGTAAAGGATGTACCATTACATATATACCCTGATCCAAAGCAAATCTTAATTCGGGAAGCTTTGAGTAAATACACCAAAATGCCTATGGACTTTATAGTCGCTGGTGCAGGAGCCGATGAATTAATAGATTTGATATTCAGGTTATTCATATCAACCGGCGATAAAGTTCTTGATTTTGAGCCGACCTTCGGGATGTATAGTTTTGGAGCACGATTAGCTGGTGGTAGTCTTGAATTAGTTCAAAGAGATGAGAATTTTGATATTGATATCGGTGAAGCAAAGAAGAATTGTGACGATCGAACAAAAATGGTTTTCGTTACTTCACCGAATAATCCTACAGGTAATATAGCCTCTAAATCTGATATTGAAGAGCTGCTGGAATTAAATTTAATTGTTGTTGTTGATGAGGCCTATTATGAGTTTTCTGGTTGTACGGTTCAGGAATTAACCAAAAATCATCGTAACTTAATAGTTTTGAGGACAATGAGTAAGTGGGCAGGGTTGGCTGGTCTTAGAGTTGGATATGGGATTATGCACCCAGATATAGCACGATATATGATGGAAATTAAGCCGCCATATAACGTAAACGTGGCCGCCGAAGTCGCTCTATTAGCATCTTTGGAAGACTCTGAATACCTCCTATCCAATGTCAAATTGATAATTCGTGAAAGGGATCGTATGTATAACTTATTGCAGGAGATTCCTGGCGTAATACCTTGGCCTTCCAAAGGGAATTACATTTTATGTGAATTTGATGAAAATCAGGCTCAAAGGGTATATGAAGGATTGGCCTCTAAAGGTATATTCGTTAGAAGTTTTGGGTCTCCAAGACTTAAAGACTTTTTTAGAATAGCTATTGGGACTCCAGAGCAAACCGATGTTCTGGTCAAGGTAATGAAGGAATTGGTTTAATAAATATGAGTACCAAAGGCACTTCGCGCAAATCATCACAAAATAGAGTGACAGGTGAAACAGATATTTCAGTTACTGTNGACTTAGACGGTAACGGGGATTATCAGATCGATACTGGAAATGGGATGTTTGATCACCTTATTGCCCAACTATCACGGCATGGGTTAATGGACATAAATTTGAAGGCCAGAGGAGATATACATGTTGGATGGCACCATCTAGTTGAAGATACAGCGATAGTAATGGGTAGGGCATTTAAAGAAGCAGTAGGAGATGGGGCAGGGATACACCGTATGGGTCACACATATGTACCTTTGGACGAAGCCCTTGTTCTGTCAGTTGTTGATTATAGTGGTAGAGGATATTCAGTTATTGATCTTCCCCTTACATCTAACGATTTAGGGGACATGTCTCCTGATCTCGTGAGGCATTTTTTAGAAACCTTCTCAAGGGAGGGGGCATTCAATCTACATCTAAGAGTGATCACGGGCATGAACAATCATCATATGGCTGAAGCNGCCTTTAAAAGTCTAGCTAGATCCCTGAAAAAAGCCATTGGGATTGATCCTAGACAATCAGGTAGGGTATCTAGTACGAAAGGTACAATAACCGGGTAAAAATATCTTTAAATGATCGAGTATCTGTAATCCTCAATTACTGGATTAGCCAGCAGCTTTTCGCACATTTTTTTGATGTGCTTTTCGGCTTCAGNCTGTGATTGTGCTTCAATCTCGATTTCAATGAATTTTCCGACTCGTACGGAATTGATGGAATCGAATCCTAATTGTTTTAATCCTCCTGCGACAGTTAGTCCTTGAGGATCACTTACTGACGGTTTTAAGGTTATGTGAACCTGAGCTTGGAAATTCATGTTAATTTGCGAACCTTTCTGGGGCGTTGGCAGAATTGTGGTGTGAAGTGATGAAGTCATTAATTCTGCTTTTATCGAAAGTATTAAAACTGTCAATAAATAGCCANGAGGTTAAATTGATAATATNNTCCGTTCCAGGGTACGGCGAAAGTAATATTTCAGAGAAATTCTCTGACCCAGCGTTCTTNACCANTTCCTCTAAAGATGCTATGAGTTCATCTGAGGCTCTATCCGGATCGTATGTGATAGAAACACCTCCGTGCTCTAAATTGTGGAGCCTTTTTTCTTCAGGTATAAATACTTCATGTATACCCCATTTGACTGGAGCGAGAGGCTGAGCGTAATGCCAACCGGAAGTTGCAGGGACACTGTTATAAGGGGGATGGTCCGCTCCTTCATTGATGTGTGAATTGCCCTGGGATTCCATTTTCTGTCCAGGACCATCTGGAGCTTCNTCATTGGAAGACGACCCGATGGAGTCGAATAAAGGTAGTATTAATGACAAGATCAGTAACCCAGCTATTAATGCTACTGCCAGTCCTATGAACCAGCGTTTAAATTTATTTCTATTTTGGCGTCTTTCACGTCTTGCCGCTCTGGCCTGACTTGCTGTTAGTTTGTTTTTACTTCTATCTGAAGATGACATAAATTTCTCTTTTTTTAATTTAATTATCTGAGTTGTGTTCCAACAAGTTTATTAAAAGCTTCCTCATAGCGCACNCTCGTTTTGGAAATTATTTCTTGGGGCAGTATAGGAGCCGGTGGCTCTCTATCCCATTTTTGGNTATTTAGCCAGTCGCGAACGAATTGTTTGTCAAAATTAGGCTGACTTTTTCCTGGTTTGTATCCAGACGCGTCCCAAAACCTACTTGAGTCAGGAGTCAAAAGCTCATCGATGAGATGGATCTCATTATTGATTAACCCAAATTCCATCTTGGTGTCGGCGATGATAATTCCTTTTTTGAGTGCATAATCGTGTGCATATTCATATATTTCGAGAGTTAGGAGTTTGAGCCTATTAGCTAAATCTGATCCAACCATAGAACTCATCTGTTGAAGNGTAATATTTTCGTCATGCCCNTCNTCTGCCTTTGTAGCCGGGGTAAATATTGGCTCATTAAATTTGTCTCCTTCAACCATTCCTGGTGGTATGGTCAATCCAGCTATACATCCACTAGATTCGTATTCTTCAAGGGCGGATCCTGTGATATACCCNCGAGCAACGCATTCCACGTCTATCCGGTTGGCTTCATGTACNAACATTGCCCTTCTCTTTATCTTTGAAGGAGCGTCTATGTTTTCATCATCTAATGCAATATGAATCAGATGATTTGGGACAATATGAGACGTCAAGTTGAACCAAAATTCAGAGATTTGGTTCAATATTGCACCTTTATTAGGTATNCCGTTGGGCATTACAACATCATATGCTGATATGCGGTCAGTGGAGACCATTAGCAGTTCGCCGTTTCGAAAAGAATGAGTATCTCTGACTTTGCCCCTGTGGACCAAATTGTTAAGGTTGGATTTNGTGACTATTTCGTTCATTTATTTAATCTATGGGTTATCGTTAAATGCCTGCTTTCTCGTAAATATTATCCACATATTTTGTGTAATTTTCGTATTTGAACAATTCATTAAGTTCTTCTTCGGAGACAAGTCTAGTTACTCTTTGATCCGTTTTTATTAAATTTCTAAAATCTTGGTCTTTGTCCCACGTATTCATAGAATTTTCTTGCACTATTTTGTAGGCGTCCTCTCTTGCCATGCCNTTTTCAACAAGTAGTAGCATAGTTTTTTGAGAAAATAATAACCCACGGGTTAGTTCCATGTTAGAAAGCATTCTGTCCTTATAAACCCTGAGATCGACAATTACCCCTCTCAAAAGATTTATTATGTAGTCAAGAGCCATGCAAGCATCTGGCAAAATAAGTCTCTCCGCAGAAGAATGACTTATATCTCTTTCTCCCCATAAAGCAACATTTTCCATTGCTGTGACTGCGTATCCCCTTATCAGTCTGGACAAACCGCAGACCCGTTCAGTGAGTTCTGGATTTCTTTTATGTGGCATGGACGATGAACCAGTTTGTCCTTCTTTGAAAGGCTCTTCGACTTCTCTTATCTCTGTTCTTTGNAGNCCTCGTATCTCAGTAGCGATTTTTTCTAGTGTAGCCGCAATCAGAGCTAAAGTTGTTACAAAATGTGCGTGCCTATCTCTTTGTATAACTTGATTGGAAATTGGTGCAGGTTTTAGCCCTAGATGCTCACACACCTTGGNTTCTATTTCTGGNGGAGCCGTTGCATGAGTTCCTACAGGTCCTGATATCTTTCCGACGGAAATCGTTTCCTTGGCANCTNATAACCTTGCNCGNCCTCTTTTNATTTCNTCCCACCATAGAGCTACTTTCAAACCAAAAGTTATTGGTTCTGCATGCACTCCATGAGTTCTACCCATCATTAAAGTATTTTTATGATCAATAGATTTTTCGTGTAGAGCTTTTTCAAGTGCTGCCAATTCATTGTCAAGTAATTCGGCCGATTCGAGTAATTGTAAGCTTGTGGCAGTATCCCACACATCACTTGTCGTAAGGCCTTGATGTAACCANCTNCCTTCTGGGCCCAAATTTGCTGTGGTTGATTGTAGAAAGGCTGTCATGTCATGTTTTGTCGTCGCCAGGATCTGTTTGAATATGGCTGGNTCGTATTTGGCTGTTCTGAGTTTTCNGATTTCCTTCTCGGGAATTAAGCCTGTTTCAAACCAAGCTTCACAAACACTTAATTCTATTTTTAACCATTTATCGTATTTGTTTTCNTCCGACCATACGGCCTTCATTTTTGGCCTAGCGTATCTTTCGATCATTTAATTGAATCCAATACTTATTTGTTCTTAAATTTTTGCAATATCTCTTCTTACATAGGAATTCTTAAAATCTACTTTGTCAACATTTCTATACACTTTGTCNCGAGCTTCCTCAACTGAGTTTGCTACAGCAGANAATGNAAGAACACGCCCACCATTTGTTATGGTTTGTTTCATACAGTTTAATTTTGTTCCGGCATGGTAAATTTCAACCGAGGGGTCAATAGTTTCCATACCTCCGATTATAAATCCTGTTTCATACTTCGCTGGATAACCCCCGGATGCCATCACAACACAGACAGCNGATTTATTACCCCACACAACNTCCTGTGTTTCAAGAGTTCCGTCGATACAATGCTGAATTATATCGATTAAATCTGTTTGCAATAGGGGTAATATAACTTGAGTTTCTGGATCTCCTAGCCGGCAATTAAATTCAAGCACTTTAGGACCTGANGAAGTGATCATGAGACCCACAAACANCACACCCTTGTATANATTTCNCTCTTTAANCATACCGTTTATTATNGGAGTGATAATTTCTGAATNGATTTGATCCATGAGTTCCTTTGTCCATCNTGAAGGTGGTGAATACGCTCCCATTCCACCAGTGTTTGGCCCGGTGTTTCCTTCTCCGATTTGCTTGTGATCACATGCCCCGATTAAATTGGATGATGATGTTCCATCGGTAAAGGCGAATACGCTGACTTCCCAACCTTCCAAGAATTCCTCAATTACAATTTTCTGACCTGANGCCCCGAATCTCCGATCGACTAATATTTCGTTAACCGCANTGNTCGCNTCAGATANGTTTTCACATATGTAAACTCCCTTACCTGCTGCGAGNCCATCAGCCTTAATAACAATTGGGTAATTTTGTTTGGAAATATATTCAATTGCGTTTCCTGGGTCATCAAACGCTGCATATCGTGCCGTATCAANTTCACACCGGCGCATCAGATCTTTNGAAAATAGTTTGCTTGATTCNATTTCGGAAGCTTTTTGGGAAGGTCCAAAAATCCTAAGGTTATTTTCCTCGAAAACGTCTACTATGCCCAATGATAACGGTACCTCTGGTCCCACNATTGTTAAATTGATTGCTTTTTCCAAGGAGAAAGCTAAAAGTTGTCCAACNTCATTTTCNTGGATGTTTATATTAGTCCCTACNTTTGATGTGCCACCATTACCTGGAGCTATATATATATTTTCCACATCTTGATTTTCAGAAATCTTTAATGCGATTGCATGTTCTCGTCCTCCACTACCTATGATCAAAACGTTCATATTCTAGATATTACTCTCTAATGNTGATGTTGATTTATTGAAATTCTTACAGTTANTCATTCCCATTCTATTGTGCCTGGAGGCTTACTAGTNATATCAAAAACCACCCTGTTCACATTAGGGACCTCGTTNGCGATTCTGTTAGAAATCATTGAGAGAACATCGTATGGAAGCCTTGACCAATCAGCGGTCATAGCGTCATCTGAACTAACCGCNCTTATCGCTATGACGTGCCCGTAAGTACGAAAATCCCCTGTCACTCCTACAGATCGAGATCCAGTGAGGACTGCAAAGCTTTGCCAAAGCTCTCGATACAGCCCATTTTTCTTAATTTCATCCATAACTACCCAGTCGGCTGCCCGGAGTATATCTAGCTTTTCCGTTGTGACTTTGCCCATTATACGAATCGCTAGACCTGGACCGGGAAAAGGTTGTCGGTACACCATTTCTTCTGGCAAACCAAGTTCTAATCCTACTTCTCGAACTTCATCTTTAAAGAGATATCGGAGTGGTTCGACGAGTTCTAAATTCATGTGATCAGGAAGGCCACCGACATTGTGATGGGTTTTTATGGTCGCTGAGACGCTATTTTCGTTGCTTTGACTTTCTATAACATCTGGGTAAAGGGTCCCTTGGGTCAAGAAGTTAACNTNTCCCAATCTATTGGCTTCTTCNTCAAACACATTTATAAATTCTGCACCNATGATTTTNCTNTTTTTCTCTGGGTCAACAACGTCTTTTAATGCNGANATAAATCTATCNGANGANTCACTGTAAANCAGATTCACATTCATGAATTGNTCGAAAGTTTCTTTAACTCGCTCCGGCTCGTCTTTTCTCATNAGACCATTGTTTACNAATATGCAAGTCAATTGATCTCCAATTGCTTTATGNACTAGAGTAGCTGCTACAGCAGAGTCAACNCCACCTGANAGAGCGCAAATAACTTTACCNTGTCCCACTTGTTGTTTTATTCTTTCAACAGTATCAGTTACAAAGTTGCCNGAAGTCCAAAGCTCTCCCATCCTGCATATTTTATATAAGAAATTCTTTATAATATCTTCACCTTGTGGGGTATGTGCGACTTCTGGATGGAANTGAATTCCAAGCATNCCNTTATCGTTGCCTATCATAGCTATAGGNGCATTGTCAGTGTAGGCTTTTGATTTAAATCCTGGAGGTAACTCTGTGATCCTGTCCGCATGGCTNATCCATACAGGTAGTGANCTAGGCAACCCTTCCAACAGTCTTTGGCTGTCNGTATAGAAATCCATAGAAGAGTTTTGGTGCAATACAGCATGGCCGTATTCTCTTTTTTGTGACTTCGCAACTTTCCCACCTAACTGGTGCACCATGGTTTGCATNCCGTAACATATTCCTAAAACTGGAAGGNCACAGTCAAATACCCAAGCCGGTGCGAGAGGAGCTCCTTCGTCGTATACGCTTGCAGGACCTCCAGATAAAACTACACCTTTCGGGTTTAATGATTTGACTTGTTCCCAATCTACTTCGTGTGTCACAATTTCACAATAAACTTTACTCTCTCTTATCCTACGCGCTATCAACCGACTATATTGAGACCCAAAATCAATTACTAATATTGACTCCCTCTGAGGACTGGTGCTGGGATCCCTTTTAGAAAGATTTCCGGCTTTTTCTTGCGATATTTCCAGATAAGCAGAGACTTCTAAGTCGTCACTCGTAGTAAGTCTGCTTGTGTTACTAGATTCTTTATTTGAAGTCATTATAGGGACCTGTGCTGTAGTCTATGTGTTATACTCGATTCATTCCTTCATGAATAGGCAGTCGCAATTACTCAGATACTTTCAGTTAACGAAGAATCTTTGATCTTAGCCGCCAACATTTTATTAGATGGCGGAGTGGTTTGCATACCCACTGATACAGTATATGGGATAACCAGCATAGCCGANGACGTGTCTGCTGTTAAAAGAGTGTTNCAGTTAAAAAATCGACCTGAAGGAANNCCGTTGCCTATATTTATATCGTCAGCAACTGAACTTGATGAGTACACAGTTGGGTTTTCCCCCGAGGCTAAGATGCTGGCTNATGAGTTTTGGCCGGGAGCACTGACTATAATCGCCAATAGGTCCGATTCTATTCCACCCATAACGGTGGCAGGATTTCCATCTGCGGGCTTCCGGATACCAAATCATTATGTCCCGATCAAGTTAGCGAAACTTACCAGAAAGCCAATCACGGGGACAAGTGCGAATNTTAGTGGTCAACCTGAAGCTAAGAATGTTGATGACGTCGTGAGAATGTTTGGCAAGGATAACCCTAATCTTGATATGGTTCTGGATGGAGGTACCTTATCTGGAACTATTCCATCAACCGTCGTGGATGTCACGTCTGGAGATTTAAAAATTATCAGAGTTGGTATGGTTGGGGAAGATGCCATCAGGAGTATCTTGTGTCAAGAGTAGCAATACAAGAGTTTGACAGCGATGGAGACTCTGATTTCCGTTTGCTGCATGAAAACATCCTTGCGGATTTGCAAAAAGTACTGAAAGCAAAAGATTTACCCTTATATGACATGGCTTTGTACCATTTTGGTGTTGCTGACAAAGATTTGGATAATCGTGGCCCGATTACGAAATATGGGATTTTGACTCAATTGATTTTGATGTCCCAAGGAAAGGATACTGGTAAATTTTATTCTATTGCTTCTGCCTTAGAATTAATTAATGGATTTTTAGAAGTACATGACGATGTTCAGGCTGGAAATCCCACTAGGGAAGGCAGAGACGCCTTATGGTGGGTATGGGGACCTGCCCAGGCCATCAATGCAGGGGATGCTATGAACTCACTCGCCAGGGTTATCATAGTTGGTTTGGAGGANAATGGAGTTTCTGGTGATTTGATCTATAAAGCTCTTCAGATTGTCGACCAAGCACTAATTGAAACAATGGAGGGCCGATTTCAAGATTTAGAGATGCAAGAGAAACTAGATGTTTCTGAAGACGAATACTTGAGTATGTCCAAAAGTAAAAGAGGTGCGCTTGTAGGGGCTTCTTTAGCTTTGGGCGCTCTATTTTCAGGTTTGAATAGTGAGGTTCAGTCTAATCTGATTGAATGCGGGAGAAACGTTGGTGTGGCAAGCCAAATCAATGATGATTTGAAAGAAATATTGTTGGATCGGGATGATGGGAATGTAGAATTTTTAAACAAAAAGAAATTGTANCCCCTTGTGGTGGCGATGAATAAGGCTGGTCCGTCTCAAAAGAGAAAATTAGGTGAAGTGTATTTCAAAAGAGTACTGCTGGAAGAGGATCTCAGAGTAGTCAGAGAAATCATCTATGAACTAGACGTTATTGACTTATGCAAAGAAAAACTGCATATGTATAAGATAAACGCCTTGGGCAGTCTAGCTGATTTGTCCGGTGATACCAACACAATTCAGAGATTGTTTTCACATGAGTTTTACGGAGCATTGCATTCGTGAGTAATAAGTTGACGATCGAAGACGTTGATCTTACCAACAAGTCTGTCTTAGTAAGAGTAGATTTTAACGTTCCTTTTAAGCCAGGAAGTACTGAAATATCGGACTTGACCCGAATAGAGTCATCATTACCTACCATAAGATATCTTCTTCATAAGAATTGTAAAGTGGTGTTATGTTCTCATCTTGGACGTCCAGAAGGTCGTCCAGACGAGGCGCTATCTTTGCGGCCTATTGCTTTTAAATTGGGGGAATTACTCGGAATTCACGTGGGTTTTGTGAATGACTGTGTATCTGACGAAGCCGTAAATGTCACTTCCGAAATGACCGGTGGAGATATAGTCCTACTTGAAAACCTTCGGTTTCATTCAGCTGAGGAAGCGAACGATAGTGAATTTGCCAGAAAACTAGCTAATTTGGCCGAATTTTATGTGAATGATGCTTTTGGTGTATCACATCGAACGCATGCTTCCATTTCTCGTGTGACAGAATATATACCTGGGGTACTTGGCCTTTTGTTTAATAGGGAAGTTGATTCTCTTTCAGGAATATTTCAATGTCCTGTTAGACCATTTACAGCTATTCTAGGAGGGTCCAAAATATCAGACAAAATCAAAGTTGTGGAGCGAATTTCAGGGCTTGCTGATGATATTTTGATTGGAGGGGGTATGGCTGCGACTTTCATTAAATCTTTAGGGCATGCGGTTGGGAATTCTTCCGTTGAATATGAATACTTAGATTTTGCTAAATGGCTGTTGAGCGGTGATAAAAATATAAAATCACGAGTATGGCTTGCTGAAGACGTGGTTGTTGGCAGAGATTTCTCATCTGATTCTGAACACAAAAATTATAAAATTTCTGACATAAACGAAAGAGGTATGATCCTAGACATCGGGCTGGGATCTATAAGCAAGTTCCGTCAGATAATAGAAAATAGTAGAACTGTTTTTTGGAATGGACCCATGGGGGTTTTTGAATGGGATTCGTTTGCCATAGGCTCAAAATCTGTCGCTACCGCAATGGCATCCCAAAGCATAACTTCCGTAATAGGAGGAGGGTCTACTGTAGAAGCTGTTTCTCGGTTTGGGTTAAGAGATAAAATGTCTCATGTTTCGACGGGTGGTGGAGCTTCATTGCAGTTTCTCGAGGGTAGGGGGCTTCCTGGGCTAGACGCGATTTTTGACAGAAGTAATTAATGAGAACAAATGATTGATTTTCCTTATCTAAATGAAATTAGGCGCACAACTGATTCGAAAATTGTCATGACAGTTCTGGATGGACTAGGAGGGATGGTCCATCCTAACTATGGCGTGAGCGAACTGGAAAGTGCCAATACACCTAATTTGGATAAACTTGCCGGTATAAGCTCATGTGGAGTTACTACTCCAGTTATACCTGGCATAACCCCTGGGAGTGGACCTGGTCATATGGGTTTGTTCGGATATGATCCTGTGAAATATTTGTTGGGTAGAGGAGTTCTTGAAGGGTTAGGAGCGGGGATAAAAATTGGCCCAAATCACGTTGCTGCTAGAGGCAATTTCTGTGTGATTGAAAATGATGTGGTGGTGGATAGAAGAGCGGGACGAATAAGTACAAATCAAGCGAGCCAGTTAATAGAAAAACTAAAAACCATTCAAGTTGATGGATTTAATATTAGAGTATATCCAGTTATAGATTATCGTTTTGTATTGGTTTTTGAAGGTGTGGACGTATCCGAAGAAGTGTCAGGAACAGACCCCCAAGTTACGGGTGTTCCGGTCAGTCGCTCTGAGCCTAGAAATGCTACAGCTTTTAAGATGGCGAATGCCGTGAATGAGTTCTCTAAATCTGCAGTTCTGGAATTATCCGAATCAGAACTACCTGCTAATGGAATACTGTTGAGAGGATTTTCAAGTGTTCCAAATCTTCCAGATTTCGGGTTGAATTACGGTCTTACCCCGGCTGCTATTGCGGCCTATCCAATGTATAAAGGTATTGCACAGTTGCTAGGAATGGACGTTTTAGCATGTGAAGAAAATTTTGATAGTGAAATTGAAGTTTTAAGAGATTCTATTACTAATAATAGACCTTATGATTTTTATTTTTTGCATTATAAATCTGCGGATAGTGCAGGGGAGGATGGTGATTTTGAGGCTAAAGTATCTGCTTTAGAGTATTTTGATACTAAACTNCCNAATATACTCGATATTGAGCCAGATGTATTAGTAATATGTGGTGATCATGCAACGCCTTCTTATTTGGCCTCGCACAGTTGGCATCCNGTTCCTTTTCTCATTAAATCAANTTTGTCACAGGGTTACAGTGAAGGATTTAATGAAAAAAATTGCCGATCAGGTAGCATAGGATCTATAGTAGCAAAGGAATTGATGATGCTTGTACTNGCACATTCCGNCAANCTTAATAAATTTGGACCGTGAATATTAATATATATATATATGGTAATTGGAANATGAATNTTGGCCCNCNNGGTGCTNCNGCCTATGTCCGAAGCTTATCAGATGTTNTTGTACATGACGTGGTAAAAGTTTCCATTTTTCCTCCCACGGTATCTTTATATGCTGTATATAAAGAGATTGAATCAACACAAAACTATGTTTCAGGTAAAATTTCACTGGGTGCTCAAAACTGCGACTGGAGAGAATCAGGCGCAGTAACCGGCGAAACTTCCGTTGATATGGTGAAGGGGTTTTGCAGTGAAATTTTAGTGGGACATTCTGAAAGAAGATCTTTATTTGGAGAATCAGAAGCAATTGTAAACAAAAAAATAGCTAGTAATATTGAGAAAGGCTTGAGGTCTGTTTTGTGTATAGGGGAAACTGATTTTCACCATATTGAAAGTAGGGAACCTAATCGAGTTCTTCAGGAACAACTTTCAAATTCATTGAGGTCTATCGATCTTAACGAGAACAACTGTGAAAAACTAATTGTTGCATATGAGCCAGTNTGGGCAATCGGTACTGGAAAATCAGCGACTTCAGAAATTGCTGAGAAAAGGTGTGGTCACATAAAAGCCCAATTAGCAATTAAGTACGGAGAAGTTGTGGCTTCTAAAATCCCGATACTTTATGGTGGCAGTGTTGATGAAAAGAACGCTTCTTCGTACCTGGAGACCAGTTCCATAAATGGTCTTCTGGTTGGTGGTGCCAGCCTAGATGAGAGTAAATTTAGGTCAATAATTGAAATCGCAAACGATTTATCAAGTAGTAAGAATCAAAAAGAGGGAAATTGATAGGGATAGTTGGCCCTACTGGTGTTGGTAAAACTGAGTTTGCTTTGCGTTTAGCTTCAGAAATAGATTCAGAGATCATTAACTGTGATAGTAGGCAAATATATCAAGGCATGGATATAGGCACTGCAAAGCCTACGGCAGTTATGTTAAAGAGCACACCTCACCATTTGTTTGATGTGTGCTCTCCTGAAGAAACTTATGATCTCCACAAATATCAAGTTAGTGCTAAAAAAATAATAGAACAAGTAAGGCTAAGGTGTAAAATTCCGATTTTGGTAGGTGGTAGCGGACAATACTTTTGGTCTTTGGCCGAGAATTGGGAATTAAGTGAGGTTAAGCCAGACAGAAAACTTAGAAAAAAATTGGAATTAGAGGTATCAGATAAAAAAAAATTATTAGCCTTGACCGAAGAACTAAGGATCAAAGCCCCAGATATATATAACAATATTGATATATCTAATAAAAGACGAGTTATCCGTGGTGTAGAAAAAATGCGGGCGGGTGATATGAGTCACCGTACCCGCAGTAGTGAGGGGAAAATAAACCAATGTTTGATTATCGGATTAACCGCTGACCGGGAATTTCTCTACAATAAGGTTGATAGGCGCGCTGATTTGATGATCAATAACGGTTGGGTTTCAGAGACTAAAAAATTGTTATCTCAAGTGTCTAGTAATAATCCAGTTGCTTTAACCACTATCGGTTATAAAGAAATTAAATTCTTTTTAGAAAAAGGTATTAGTTGGGAATCTTGTATAAGTAGAATTAAGTCACGGACCCATAGTTTGATCCGAACCCAATATAATTGGTTTAAACTTTGTGACACGAGAATTAAATGGCATGACATTAAGTCACTCAACGAAGAATCAATTTTTAATGACATTAGGTTCGATTTGGACAAATTAAACAGGTATTAAATTACAGAGGTTGTTGGAAAATGAATTTCACGAAGATGCATGGAGCGGGGAATGATTATGTCTATGTTAACGGATTTGTTGAAGAGCGTGATTGGGCGAAAATTGCAGTACCTGTTAGTGATAGGCATACTGGCGTCGGAGCAGATGGAGTCATTGTAGCTATGAAATCAGATAAAGCTGATTTCAAAATGAGAATGTTTAACGCTGACGGTTCAGAGGGGGAAATGTGTGGAAACGGTATTCGTTGTCTTGTAGCCTTTGCTAGGGACAATCACATTATCAGTTCAGACCAAAATGTTGTATCTGTGGAGACGGCTGCAGGGGTTTTGAAAGTGGAATCAATAGTTTGTGATGGAATTATGAGTGGGGCTATAGTAGATATGGGGAAGCCTATTTTCGCTCCAGTTGATGTACCGGTAAATCTGCCGGAGACTTTTCATCAAGCTGTCCCTACACTTAACTTCCCATTGGATGTCTCAGGACAGGAACATAGCCTTAGCTTTGTGTCTATGGGTAATCCTCATGCTATATCTTTTTTAAATGATGACGTGGATGATTTTCCTTTGACGATTATTGGACCAGAGGTAGAGAATCATGAAATGTTTCCAAATAGGATAAATTTTGAGATTGTAAATGTAGTCGATGAAGAAAATTTGAAAGTTAGGGTTTGGGAAAGGGGCTCTGGTATAACCATGGCTTGTGGAACTGGTGCCTGCGCAGTAGCAGTGGCAGCTCAATTGAAAGGGTTAGTTGGTGAAAAAGTTAATGTTCATTTGCCAGGTGGTAAATTGATCATTAACTGGAAGAAGGGGGCGGAGGTAATGATGGAAGGGCCAATTGAAACTGTTTTCAGTGGAGTCTGGCTCGACAAGGATAATGACGATTAAAGTGATGTAAATTAAATAAAACGGAGTCAAAAATGGAATTTGCCAAGAGACTAGATACTGTGCCACCGTATCTATTTGTTGAGATAAGTCGAAAAATAGCAGCAAAAAAAGCAGAAGGGATTGAAGTTATTTCTTTTGGGATCGGAGATCCTGATATTCCTACGCCGACCAAGGTTGTGGACGAATTGAGGCGCACCTCGCTTGATGTACCAAATCATAGATACCCAGAAACAGACGGGTTACCGGAATTTAGGAAAGCCGTGGCTGATTGGTACAAGAGTAGATTTGGTATCGCTGTGGACTCTAATAAGGAGGTATTACCTTTAATTGGAGCTAAAGAAGGTATTGGGCATGCCTCATTGTGCTTTATAAACCCAGGCGATATAGCATTGGTCCCTGACCCTGGATATCCAGTATATTCTGTAGGTACATGGTTTGCTGGAGGAGAATGTCATTGGATGCCATTGATAGAGGAAAATGGGTGGCTGCCAGATTTATCTTCTATTCCGGCGGATGTCGCTAAGAGATCTAAAGTGATGTGGTTAAACTATCCTAACAACCCCACAGGAGCAGTGGCCGATGATAGTTACTTTAAAGAAGTTATTGAGTTTGCTAAATCTCATGACATAGCTGTAATGCATGACGCTTGTTATACCGAGGTTGCTTATGATGGATATAAACCACTCAGTTTTCTAGAAGTATCTGGAGCGATGGAAGTAGGATTAGAGTTTCATTCTCTTTCTAAAAGCTACAATATGACTGGATGGAGGGTTGGGATGGCTGTAGGTAATGCTGATATGATCGAGGCTTTGATGGTTGTTAAATCTAACCTGGATTCTGGTATTCCAAATGCGGTGCAGTATATGGGAATTGAAGCTATGAACATAACGGATGAAGAAATTGATCAAAGAAATGCTGTATACCAATCTAGGAGAGATAGAGTCGTACAAACTTTAAATAAAATAGGTTTGGAAGTTGAGCCCCCTAAAGCTAGTTTATATGTTTGGGTAAGAGTACCGAACGGCTATACTTCGGCCGAATTCGCTGAGTTGTTGTTAGAAGAAAGGGATGTCGTTGTAACTGCAGGAAATGGTTATGGGCCTAGTGGAGAAGGGTATGTCAGGTTGTCCTTAACGATATCAGAATCTGACTTAAATGAAGGGTTACGACGCATAGAAGGATGGGAGATTCCTTTAAAAAATTGAAATTACTCTCATATTTATTGAGGTGAATGCATTTCCAGAAAAACAATAGATGTCCGCCAAAAAAGTGAACGTGTTCTTTTATTGAGTGCCAGCGTGAAGTTCAATAAATTGACGTGGTCCGCCGAGGATTCGTTAAAAGAGCTTGGAGAGCTTGCATCCGGAGCCGGAGCTGAAGTTATCTCCTCCATGTCTCAAAAATTGGTTCGCCCTAGCCAAACCTACATGGGATCCGGAAAAATAGAGGAAATTCGACACTTCATAAATGAAAATGAGATTGACACTGTCATTTGTGATGATGAGCTGGAACCAAGCCAACAATTGAGTATGGAAAGTGCGCTGGGTGACGTAAAAGTCATTGACCGTACCGCGCTGATATTACACATATTCGCTGCACGGGCCCAGAGTAAAGAAGGGAGACTGCAAGTGGGCCTGGCTCAACATGAATATTTGCTCCCTCGGTTAGCTGGTCAATGGACTCACTTGGAAAGGTTGGGTGGAGGAATTGGAACCCGTGGTCCAGGAGAGTCTCAAATAGAAACCGATCGTCGATTGATCAGAGGGCGGATCCAAAAATTTAAGAAAGATTTGGAAAAGGTGCGACAGCATCGCTCTAGATATAGAGATAGGCGAAAAGGCTCTGAGATACCGGTAGTTGCTCTGGCAGGCTATACCAACGCGGGTAAAAGTAGCGTCTTAAATATGCTGGCTGGCGAAGGGGCCAAGGCAGAGAACAGGCTCTTTTCTACTCTAGATCCTGTAACTAGAAGAATAATTCTTAATGATGGTTCAAAGGCACTTCTTACGGACACTGTTGGATTTATACAGAAATTACCCACTACATTGATAGCTGCATTTAGAGCCACTTTAGAGGAGGCTGCTGAAGCAGATTTGATTTTGCACGTTATTGACGTTAGTCATGCGAACAGGTCAGAACAAGCTCATTCGGTTTTGGGTTTGCTTAGAGAACTAAAACTTGTCGGCAAGCCAATGGTGAGTGCTTTAAATAAGATAGATAAATTCCCAGATGATTTTGAATTTGCAGAGGATAAATCTTTTTATGGCCTTTCCGCAGATTTGAATAACGCTGTTTTCTGTTCAGCGAAGACGGGATTGGGAAAAGGGAGTCTGTTAAAAACCATTGAACAAGGACTTAGAGGCCTTCTAGATTGACGAATATTGCATTGCGCACTATATATGTTATGTAAAGTTACTTTAATGAGATTTGTATAGCTCCAGATTGGTGTAACTCTAATAGAAGTTGTATTGCCATGTCATTGAAGTCTTGGTATTTAATGACTGTGACGTTGTCAACGACATGGCCGATGTTATTTTGAGAACCTTTTATAGGAATGGTAATGATTGGTGGTAAGCCTGATACACCATAACCTAAACCAACAGTCAATCCTAAGTCGTATGCGTTAAGTTTGTTCTCAATGAAGGGTAATTGGATTATGACTCTGTTAATACCTGCAGTATCCCTTAGGTTTGCATCGAGAGTTTCGAAATTAAGATCCTCTATTGTTTCGAGATTCAAATTTAAATCTCTAAACAGAATTTGAATGTTGTTAGCTTCACTCTCTTGGGAACCTGGGGTTATTAATAGGATTTTCTTTTCGGCGGTTTGGGCCTTTTTCGGTTCCCTTGTTTCCGGTTCCTCTGTTGGTTTTCTTTGAATGTGATAATCGTCGGTAATGTTTATTAATTCTTGTGGACTGGGAGTATTTCTCAAAAGATTTTTTTCGAAATAGTGTTTGTTTTCTTTATATATTGCTATGTATTCTTCCGCTAAGTCTGGATGTATGGAGAGGTCTCGGATTACCACGCTTGCAATGTATTGGTCGTCGATTGTACCCGAAGTGTTTTCTATTAATTTTAATTCCTGAAATTTTGCCGGTGCGTATAGAGCTTGTTGTAATGCGTGAGTTTGTTCAGATTGAGAGCGAGGAGATAAAATGGATATTCCTAATTCAGATAAGGCGATCGAATCGTCATTGTAACGTCCGGAGGTTATTTTGTACTGTTCACCCGCTGACAGCAAAGTTGTGAAACTGCTGCTTTTAGGACTCATATTTAAGTGGTTGGCCAGCGATATTCGGGCTAGTGCTCCGTTTGTACCATGTTTTTGGATATACTCAGCGAGATTTAACGCCTCTTCAAACGTGTGCGCTGGATAGTTTCTCACACTGCGCGTTCTTTTGTGATTTTGATTCAAACCCCTCTCCACTGAAATAAATTTGAAATCAATGTTGAAATATTTGAAATATAGCATTCGGATGCTCTGTTTTCAATCATTTTTTATGGAAGAATGATAAAGCGTATTTTTTTTATTACTGAGGCAATACAATATAGGAAGAAGGTAAAACAAATATCTGTCATTTGTTAGACTAATTCACGAGACATGCTTCCTTGCAATGTTTCTATCAGAATCGTTAAGTTGATGAGGATTTATTTTAAAATGAGGGATTTTTTTCGATTTTTTCTAACTTTGATATGTTCCGTTACCTTTATTGTTAGTTGTGGGGATTCTATTTCAATTTCAGAGGATACTGAAAAGAAAGATGTTTCAAATTCAATTCCTATAATGTCTGGTAGCTCACCGTATTTACCTAAGGTCAATGAAATTGACATTGATTTGGGTGATTCAAAGGGCAGCCCGAAAGAACTAGAGGCCGTGTGGGAGGCATGGGCTATATTGAATAAGGAGCATGTGGACAGAAATACTTTTAATTCAGACGAATTTGAAGAATCCGCCATAAAAGGTTTAATTAATTCTGTTAATGATCAACACACCTCATATATTGATCCTGTCGTTTTAGATATTGAGCAAACGGACCTTTCAGGGGAATTTGAAGGTATAGGAGCCCATGTAAGAATTAGGGCGGATGGTGCTATACAAATTATTAGTCCCATTGAAGGTGGTCCTGCAGAATCAGCCGGTATTAAACCAGGGGACATAATTTTGTCTGTAGATGGGGAATCGTTGGAGGGGTTTTCTTTATTAGAGGCTGTTTCCAAAATTCGTGGCCCGCGCGGCAGTGAAGTAGAACTTCTTGTAAAACATGTGGGTCAGCTAGAGCCAGTCACCATCAATGTGGTCCGAGATGTAATTGCCCTACCTAGTGTCCTAGTGCGAAGTGAACCTGGGGATAAAATTGCTCATATAAGAATCACAGAATTTAAGGAAGACACCCCCGAAAGATTGCAAGAGTCTTTGACTCAACTGTTGGTTAATGGCGAAGCTGAGGGGCTTATCTTGGATGTTCGGAATAATCCAGGTGGATACCTGCAGAAAGTTTTCCAAATTGCAGATATGTTTTTAAACGAATCAATAATTTTAATCGAACAGCGTAAGGATAACGAAGTGATTTGGGAATCTTCTGATGGAGGGCTTGCTGTGGATGTACCCTTAGTTTTGTTGGTCAATCGTTATAGCGCAAGCGGCAGCGAGATATTGATGGGTGCATTTCAAGATACTGATAGAGCTAAGGTTGTGGGTGAGCGGACTTTTGGGAAGGGCACCGTGAATATGTTTAAGAAATTAAGCAATGGTGGAGGTTTGTACATGTCTATTGGGAGGTGGTACACACCAGACCGCAGAATTATTGAAGGAGAGGGTCTAGAGCCAGATATCGAAGTGACGGACCGAGATCCCAAAGAGGCTGACATAAAGCAAATAGAGAAAGCAAAAGAGATACTGGATAGTCTAATCAATAGTTGAAAATTTAATGAAGAAAAAGCAATCAATTAATAATAAGGTGGTATCTTCGAATAGAAGAGCGAATTTTGACTATGAAATAATCGACAGAATAGAGGCAGGTTTGGTCCTGCTGTCCTCTGAAGTCAAGTCGATTAGATTAAACAGGGTGTCCCTTAACGGATCCTATGCATTCCCATTTAATGGAGAGCTTTGGCTGAATAATGCTCACATCGCTACGTATCCATACTCGACTAGGAACAACCATGACCCATTAAGAAGTAGGAAATTGTTGCTTAAAAAAAGGGATCTAACAAAATTCTCAGAAATCGCTAAGCAAAAAGGGTATTCAATTGTACCTCTCAAACTGTATTTCTCTGGGCACTATGCCAAAGTCGAACTAGGAGTTGGTAGAGGAAAAAGGAATTACGATAAACGTCAATCGGAGAGAGATAAAGAACGAAACTCAGAGGCACGTGCCGCAATCAGAAGGGCAAACTCATACTAAAGTCCCATTACAATGTGATTTTAATTCGTGCGAAAAGGGAGGCGATTCTACCTGTTTTCGTACCTAGTGACCTGCAAGGTGTCCCCCGGTGCTAATGCAACCCGCCTAACGTCGATCCGAAATTTTAATAACCAGTAAGCAAGGGTGGCTTTACTTACACCCAAATGGTCCGCAGCACCAGTAAGCCCTTGTTCTGTAACCATCTCCGGCAACATGTCTTCCAAAGGTTGCCTGAACCTTTCTTCAACCGCAATCATCTTCTTTGTTTTTCTAGTTGTCATTAATCCCTCCGTCTAAGGATTTATGCGTTTGTGAATCTTATGTACTAGACGCCTCCATGTCAACATGTTTTCAAACCTTTTCTTATACTTGTTTAAAGTTTTCAAATGTTTTCAATCTATTAAAATTGGTAGTTGATGGTTAGGTGGAAATGTTTATTTACTTAGGTTTACCTTATTGTTTATTGACGAAAGTCGAGGTGTTTTGGCAGAATNAATGGGTGTGTGACCCTGTAGCTCAGTGGATAGANCGACTGCCTTCTAAGCAGTAAGTCGTGGGTTCGAATCCCTCCAGGGTCGCCATTNTTTTTAACGGCCCCTACCCTATTGGGATGNAATTGATCTACGGGAANNGAGGAGGGATTTACAGATGCCNAATAGGTTGGCGAGGGAAACTAGCCCTTATTTGATNCAACATTCGAACAACCCAGTTGACTGGCATGCTTGGAANGATGAGGCTTTCNTTTTAGCTAAACAACNGGACAANCCGNTTTTGTTAAGTATCGGNTATTCTTCCTGNCATTGGTGCCATGTGATGGAACANGAATCTTTCGAGAACGAAGAGATTGCTTCCTTGATGAATNAANNTTTTGTCTGTATTAAGGTGGATCGGGAAGAAAGGCCTGATGTGGATTCTGTTTATATGTCGGCGGTACAAGCTATGACGGGGCATGGAGGCTGGCCCTTGACCGTGTTTTTAACTCCGGAAGGGCGCCCTTTTTTTGGGGGCACTTATTACCCATCTGAG
This sequence comes from Chloroflexota bacterium, assembly GCA_002717465.1. GTDB lineage: Bacteria > Chloroflexota > Dehalococcoidia > Lucifugimonadales > UBA826. The sequence continues at coordinate 38,314 of PBDQ01000005.1, read as the reverse complement.
CCAAGAGGGGGTATGCCGGGTTTTCCTCAGATATTGGAGGCTATTTCTGATGCNTATTTNAATCGNCGAGCTGATCTTGAGACGACAAGCCAGCATGTNATTGAACACATTCAAGGCAAANTTGAAGNTCNTTCCGTGGGAATTCAATTCAATATGGAGCGTTTGAATGATGCTTATACCAATTTAGAACAACAATATGATTGGGCTCTCGGGGGGTTCGGGGCTCCGATTAAGTTTCCTCAGCCGTTTGTACATGAATTTTTANTGAGATACTNCGNNTCNTATCCAGATAGNATGGCACTTNAGATTGTTGAAAAATCTTTGAAAAGTATGGCATGCGGGGGCATTTATGATCAGATTGGNGGTGGGTTTCATCGCTATTCCACCACGNCGGACTGGTTGACTCCACACTTCGAGAAAATGCTTTANGACAATGCTCTGCTCGCTCGATTGTACTTTCATGCGTTTCAAATAACTCGGGATGACTTTTATAAGTTTGTTGGAATTGACATNTTAAATTACATATCNAGGGACATGACTTCACAGGATGGATTGTTTTANTCGGCTTCNGATGCAGATAGCGNAGGNGCTGANGGAGCTTATTTTATATGGTCGTTAGATGAGGTTTGTTCGGTTCTNGAAACTGNTCAAGNTTCCCAGTTTCTTCAAGACTTTGATATAACAGAAGATGGAAATTTTGAAGGTAAGAATATTTTTCACTTTACNTCCAANCNNAATGATCACCCATTTTTTAAGAAAAAANANGGCCCACAGGCCCATTATAGNAAGANGCTTCTCGNGGAACGCTATAAAAAAGAGGCACCTTTTAGAGACGAAAAAATAATATTTTCCTGGAATGCGTTGATGGGTCAGGCATTTCTTGATGGTTANGCTGCAACGGGTGATANTCAATTNCTNGATAAAGCAATCTTAAACATAAAATCGCTTATGAAACTNAAAAATGAATTTGGTGGAATTTTCAGGTCNTGGAAAGATGGTAACTTTTCNGGCTATGGATATTTGGAAGACTATGCCAATTTTATAAACTTGCTTATTAATGCCCATGCATTAACTTCTGACCCGAATTACCTCTTGGATGCCCAGGTTTTGGCCGACGGTATGGTTTCAAAATTTTGGGATCAATCAAATCGGACTTTCTACGACACACCGATTGATGGTGAGGAGTTGATATACAGGCCGAATGAGNTATACGATAACGCGGTACCCAGTGGGTCTTCGTCTGCTTCTGACTCATTGCGCAAACTAGCAATAATATTCGATAACGATATATATCGAGATATTGTGAAATTCAATAAAAGAATCGTCTTCAACAATTCTTTGGAACACCCAACTGCTTTTGGGAATTGGCTGATAGGTTTCTGGGATGAACTAGTAGGAATGGCTGAGATAGTCATTGTTGGCNAAACCAATTCCGATATTAATATATTACGAAATATAATATTAAAAGAATACATACCGAATTCAGTAATGGTTTGCGAGGTTCAGGGGGATTACCCCGTGGCTCTGTTGGAAAAAATACACTCCACTCCCCTACTTAAGGAGAGGGATCTTCTAGCGGGTAAATCTACGGTTTACATTTGTAAGAATTATACCTGCGAACTACCAGTAAATAATACTGAGGATTTAAAAAATTTGCTGAAGCATCACAAAGAAATTTAATAATGTCTCGTGAAAACGCTTCATATAGAGGGAAACGTTTATTCGACCTGATCCTANTNTCAATTTCCAACGTTTTGTTATTTCCTNTATTACTGTTGGCCGTAGTGACTTTATCTATTCTCATCAAATTGGAAGATCGTGGTCCTGTTTTATATACACAAAAAAGAATTGGACTTAATGGAAAAGTATTTAATTTATATAAATTTCGATCTATGAAGGTAAATGCAGAACAATCGACTGGTCCTGTATTGTCTTCACAATTTGATCAACGTCAGACGAATATTGGAACATTTATGCGTAAAAGAGCCTTGGATGAGATACCTCAACTCTATAACCTATGGAACGGTGATATGAGCATAGTTGGACCGAGACCAGAAAGGCCTGAGCTCGTCGAAAAAATAATAGAGGATTTACCTGAGTTTATAGCTCGCCAGACTGTTAAACCTGGGTTAACTGGACTGGCGCAGATTCGGGGAAAATATTCCTCGGATCCTGCCGTAAAGTTAATGCATGATNAAGCGTACATACATAATATGACACCAATGGTAGATATTAAAATTATTACGGAGTCGGTGTACAGAACTGTTTTGGGAAAATGGAATAATATGTAGCTGATTTATTGTTTATAANAGCTTTATTTAGCACGCAATAATGCTTGCGTCTCTGAGATATTAGTCACTTCTGGAATATTTGGAGCGTTTGACCTCAATTGGTTTATTATATTGGAAGCCGATTCGATTGCCGTTTGGTCATTTGTTCTAAGGAAATAATATTGATGAAGTCTTGCAGCTGAAAATAAAACCCGCCAATTTGAAGGATCTTTTTCTAGTATTTTTTCATACCATTTATCACTTATATCAACAAAACTATCCAAATCATNGATACTTATGCTTGTGCCACTAACTACCAGATTATTTACCATATATATATATGGNTATGCTGCCAANCCGGGGGCTTTTTCCATAGATTTTTCGTAGAGTTTTGCTCTTTCAGACCATGGCAAAGATTCGGCTTGGGCTTGTTTTACTGTTTGGGCTGCNCTAAAAGGCTGAATCGCAAGATAATTAGCTAGATACACCACAAAAATTATCAAAGCTATACTTGCAATCCCTTTAGCAATTAGCAAACCTTTTGTATGAACATTGAGTTTTGAGNAAAATGATCTAACTTGCATATGTTGGAAGTATTTGTTTTCATGGATCAAAAGAGAAAAACACGAAATGATTACCACGTATTGTGCCTGTATAGAGTGTGTGTCAAATAAGGCTAGACTTTGCAGCAGGTAGACTAATATAGAACCAATCAGCAATAAAGGCCAGGTTGCATCTTGAAAAAGTTTCCTCCTGTAAAGAATTACTGCGTATAACATTATTGTTCCCCAGAGACAGCCGTACACAACAAATCCCATTAATCCATTGGTGACCAAAACCTCGATTGCCTTATTGTGTGCTTGATCGAACCTTTCATCGTTCGGATCGTTGGCTTTGTAATGTTTTGCCCAGGGTGTCATGAAATTGTCGGTCCCCCACCCTGCTATTGGTCTTTCTAAAAAGCCTTTGAGCCCCGTTTTCCAGGTTTCATAACGGCCCGAGACAGAACTTTCATTTAGGCTGAGCATGGAAAAACGTTCTATAGTGGGATGAACGCTGGTGATGGTNGAGACAATATTTGACTTTTTATAACCAAAAAAAGCAGTGAAGGTTATAATCAGCGCAAACAAAATTGCAACGACAATTTTCCGAGTATTATGTAATTCTGGCTTATAGAATGCGTAAAGCATGCCTACCACTATGAGTGAAACAAGTATAGCCAAAATTGAAGCTCTTGTTCCACTAAGGAAAACAGCGTAAANATTGAGTAAAACTGNCGCTGTAATCAGTATTTGCGGCAAAAATTCAGACCATCTATGTGAGGTCTCACTTTGNGTGNTTCTCCTTCTAGCAGCTCTTGTCTGCGTTGTTGTGAGTTTTCCACCATTGCGTTTAGTAATAATCAGGATTGATCCAATGAACACATTAATAGCGCAAATTGCGCCTAAATAAGTGGGGTTACCAACTGTCGAATCTATTCTTGACTCCTGGCCTGAATATTCCAAGAAATTCAATGAAAGAAATATGCCGTGATATTGGAAAATACCGATTACGCCAACTATGGTGACAATAATAAAATTAGCAGGTAGTACCAGNCTGAGAAAGTCTAACAATTTGAATGTAGATACCATCATTACCAGAAATACTAACCAGTGCAACATTTCAATTAGCCCTTGCATCCTTTCATAGCTGGACCAAAAGCTATTAGTGATGCTGACTCCAAACAAACTGGTGATAACCGAAATCACCACAGAGAGGATAGTTAGAAATACTATCCAGTTGAATTTAATTTCTAATTCTTTTGCGGTAATTAATTTCAACATCCATAATAAAAAAGAGGCTTGAATAAGAATCCTAGAGTACAGTGATTTTCCGGTCACATATGGGAAGAAAGCAGTTTCCGTAACTACAAGAGGGACCAGTAGTGTCATGAGCAGCAATAACTTAAGTGTAAAGTTCAAAAAGATTTTAGATTCGCCATCTATTGAAGCTGAAACTATCAAAGTTTATGTGTTCCCTATATTTATCTGACCTATTATTATATGGGAGCCTAACGTCTGACTATTTTTCATGATAACAATGCAAATATTATTTACCCACATACATTTTAAAATATTTTAGTAAATGTATGCCGGGTAAGCTCAACAAAGTACGGTCGTACGGAGACAAATATTCATAAGATACTTGTTATAAATCAATATTACATTCCGGATATTGCCTCATCCGGACAGCTTTTGTCTGAGTTATGTGAAGGGTTGGTGGGTAAAGGCAATGTTGTAACGGTTGTAACGGCTCAACCTTCCTATTTGGAATATAGTGTTGATCAGCCACATGAAGAAACTATTAATGGCGTGAAAGTTATTAGAACGTCAATGTCTGGGACCAAAGGAAGAAATACTTTGGTTAAAAGAATTTCTGGATATATTAGGTTTTTATTCCAATCTTGGTTTGTTGCAAAGAAAGANCTGTCCCAGGAAAACTATGATGTTGTTATAACGTTGTCTAATCCCCCGTTTGTTGGAGTTTTAGGAGCACTAATTAGTAAGGTGTTTTGCCTACCCTACTTATGTGTAATCTATGACATCCATCCGGAGATTGTCAGGGATTCCAACTGGATTTCTCTTCCTCGATTCGTGTTCAAAATATGGAATCAAATAATGGTGTGGGTGACAGATGCTTCAACAAAAGTTGTTGTTCTATCTGAAAGAATGAAAGAAACGGTGTCTGAAACCAAGTNAGTACCAAAAGAAAAAATTGAAGTTATACCTATCTGGGCTACACCTGAACTTCTGAATTTGAAGAGTTCCATTACAAAAGAGGCTCTTAAACGTAAGCTTGAGATACCTGAGGATTCCATATTGATTTTGAGTGCTGGGAATATCGGAATTATGCAGCCGGCGGATGTAATTTTGAATTCCGCTGAAAAAAACCAAATACTTCCATTACATTTTTTGTTTGTTGGAGGAGGAACTAATTGGGAAGAAGTGGTTAAAGAAGCGAAACGTAGGGGNATAAACAATATTANTTTTATTCCATACCAACCTGCCGAATCATTTAAGGAAATCCTTTCATGNTCAGATGTATGTATTGTTAGTTTAGGNAAAGGGTTTGAGAAATATTCTGTNCCATCAAGAGCATTTACTTTTTTATCAGCTGGAAAGCCGATCATTGCGCTGATGGAAATGGATTCAGATATATCTGACTTGGTTATTTCAAATCACTGTGGCTGGCATGCAGGTGACGAAAATACCCTGGACCATGTTTTAGAATTGGTCACTAATGAGAATACTAACCTATCGGCCATGGGAGATAGAGCAAAAGAATTGTATCTTAATAATTATCGTAAAGATTTGGTTATTTCTAGCTTCGATTGTATCCTTTCCGACATTGAAGGACCCGATTAATTCTGAGAGTTGACTATGTCGTCCACAGCATATTTTCTGGTTTTAATTTCTGCCTGTGCCCATGCGACGTGGAATGTATTGCTGAAAAGAAGCCATGACAAAGAAGTATTCGTTTGGCTCGCACAACTTTATGTGTGTGTGTTTTTTTTGCCATTCTGTATTCTCATAGCTAAATATCAGCCAATACCAACTGAGGGGTGGGCATACATCATAGGGACATCACTCATTCACGCCGCTTATTTCATATTTCTTAGTCGGAGTTATGAACATGGTGATGTGTCGGAGGTTTATCCGATAGCCAGAGGTACAGGTCCTGCAATNGTGCCTATTATGGGAGTCATTATNTTTGATGAATTTGTGTCTATNNCTGCGGTGANAGGAATNTTTTTTGTGTGCGTGGGTATATTCGGTATTTACCGCTCAACCTTATTGACAAACGCACTATCAAATCCATGGGCTTTATTCAAAAATAAATCTGTTGCTTACGCGTTATTAACAGGTTTGTCGATAGCCTTATATTCAGTTTGTGATAAAAAAGGAGTGGAATTTGTTCACCCTTTTTTATATATGTATTCGATGCTCGCTGGCAGTTCAATCATATTGACTCCTTATATATTCGTCCGCAAAAAGATGATTAATATCCAAACTGAAATTTATACGAATTGGCGTGGTATTTTCATGGTGGGGCTTTTGACCTTCGCTGCCTATTGTATGGTTCTGTTTGCCTTAGAGGTGAGTAAGTTGAGTTATGTATGGCCAGTGAGAGAAGTGAGTATACTTATAACCGTCATATTAGGACGTGTTTTCTTACAGGAGCGATTTGAATCGATTAGAATTGTTGGGGCATGNAGTATTGTTCTCGGGGTGTTATTAATAGGGATTTCANGATGATGGGCATATTCTNGATATAAGTTGTGATGCGGCATAAATATAAATAAAGATTTCATAAAATGTTTGTAATGAATTTGTTAAGTCAGGATTTAAATTGATCATGTCTAGTCATTTTAGTAAACAAATCGTAGCCGAATTGGAAGCTATAGTCGGTTCGGATTATGTACTGCAAAGTGAATCTGATCTGNTTGTGTATGAATATGACGGTTCTGCAGACAAAGGTGTACCCGTATTGGTTATATTGCCAGAAAATGAGCAACAGTTATCTCAAATAGTTATCGTGGCGAATTCTCATAATATTCCTGTCATTGCAAGAGGTGCAGGTACGGGGCTGAGTGGCGGAGCTGTGGCAGATGAAGGTGGGATCGTCATTGGGATGTCCCGATTAAAGAAAATAATTGAGGTGGATGTCGATAATCGATACGCTGTGGTTGAACCAGGCGTGGTAAATTTGGACTTGTCCACTCACGTGGCCCCTTTAGGTTTGTACTATGCTCCTGATCCTTCCAGTCAAAGGGCATGCACTATAGGAGGCAATGTTGCAGAAAATTCTGGTGGGCCCCATTGTCTAGCGTATGGAGTCACGACAAACCATGTTTTGGGCATGGAAGTTGTTTTGGCTGATGGAAGCATAGTTTGGTTCGGCGGNTCTGAGCGGGAATTTCACGGTTACGACTTACGTGGAATAACTATAGGGTCAGAGGGCACCTTAGGAATAGTAACTAAAGTTGCTGTTAGGTTGCTGAGATTACCCGAGCATGTGAAAACGATGTTGGTGGTTTTTGATTCAATTGAAGANGCTAGTGGTGCAGTGTCAGGGGTGATTGCTGAAGGTATCGTACCAGCTGCATTAGAAATGATGGATCATTTTTGTATTCAGGCTGCTGAAGAAGCTGTAGGGGCTGGATATCCTAAGGGAGCAGGGGCAGTACTTTTGGTTGAATTGGATGGGTTAACTGAGTCTGTCGAAGAAGAATCGGAGGAAATAGAGGCAATTTGTCACGAATTTAGTCCGATGGAAATACGAACAGCCACAGACGCGCTTGAAAGGGAAAAGTTATGGGCCGGTCGGAAGGGAGTTTTAGGTGCTTTAGGGCGGTTGGCTCCTAATTATTATCTAGTCGATGGAACTATACCTAGAACTAAGTTGGTAGAGGTAATTCAAGAAATTAACAATATCTCGAAACGAACCGGATACCCAATTGCGAATTTACTTCATGCAGGCGACGGGAATTTGCATCCGTCCATTCTCTTCGACGAAAGGAAACCTGGTGATACGGAGAATATACTTAAAATTGGGGCAGAAATATTGAAAGTTTGTGTGGATGCCGGAGGAGTGCTTTCTGGAGAACATGGCATTGGGTTAGAGAAGCAAGAGCAAATGCCTTTAATGTTTACGGATGAAGACATGGCGGCAATGACTATGCTGAAGCTGGCCTTCGGAGCTGATGATCGTTTTAATCCTGGTAAAGTGTTCCCGAAAGGTTCCGGTTGTGGCGATATTACACAGGCAAGGGCGATTGCCAAACTAGGTCCTGGTGCATATGTATAACACAAGGTGGTATTAAGATTTGAGCCCAGATAACTACAAAATAGACGGGCTGGCTCCATCAAAAGGTATATTTCACCCTAATGATGTCGCAGAATTACAAACCTTTATGTCTGAAAGAAATTCATATCGGGAATCAGTATCAATTATTGGAGGTGGGACAAGGTTACAATTCGGGAATCAGCTAAAGTCATATGATTATGCCGTAAATACGTCGTTAATTAATTCTATGTCCTCGCACAATGAAGCTGACCTGACTTGTACGGTGCAGGCTGGCATGAAAATGCAAATATTACAGGACTCACTTAAAAAACATGGCCAATTTTTAGCCGTAGATTGTCCTTTCCCTGCNGAATCTACCGTCGGAGGGACTTTGGCTTCAAATTCACCGGGATTTCTTCGTTGGCAATTAGCTCATATGAGAGATATGGTAATTGGAATGAAAGTTGTATTTGCTGCTGGNACGCTGACTAAAAGTGGAGGTCAAGTGGTAAAAAATGTTTCTGGATATGATATGGCGAGATTACATATAGGAGGATTGGGCACTCTTGGTGTTATTACCGAAGTCTCCTTTAAGTTGACTCCCTTGCCAGCCAAGGAAGGGTCTATCACAGTCAGTTTNGATTCAAGAGATGATGCCTTTGATTTTTCCAGAAAAATTTTCAATAGTTACGCTATGCCCTTAGCGTTGGTAGTGGTTAATGGTGAGCTGACAAAATTATTTGATATATCGGATAGTTTTGGGAAAACAACTGTGGTGGTTAGACTTGGAGGACGGCAGAAGGCTTTTGAGCGCCAGATCAGCATCATTTCAGATATATCAAAAAAATTTCAAAAGGTCGATGTTGATATTTTAGATACTCAATTATCGGATTCGACGTGGAATAAAATTAGAGATTATGGATGGTTAGATCCTACTATTGAAACTATAGTCAATGTTAGTAGTTCTCCCNTTGCTACTAGAACTGTTGACGAGACCCTTAGTAAGATCATGGATAAATATGNGGTAAGNTACAATTTGGTTTCCCAGCCAGGGTTTGGTGCGACTTACGGTTATTTTGGAACCGTTCAAGGTGAGATTGAGAAATGGGTACATTTTGTTAAGGAAATCAAAATTGCCTGTGCGAAGATTGGAGGAACAATAAAATTTGAAAAAGTACCAAACGTAGGGAAATGTGAAATCGATGTATGGCCTGAAGTGGAACCCAGAGTTTTGAAGTTGATGCGTGATTTGAAGAAGACATACGACCCTGCTGGCATTCTAAATAAAGGTAGATTCATAGGAAGAATTTGAAAACGTTGAATGAGAGCACTGTAAGAGATTGGCTTAACGAAGAAGACCTTTACAAATGTGTTCATTGTGGGTTTTGTCTTCAATCATGCCCTACATANCTGGAGACGGGGTTAGAGACTGAGTCTCCAAGAGGGCGTATAGCTCTAATGAAAGCAGTGAATGAATCACGGCTTGAGATAGACGAAAGTGTTATTGGACACTGGGATCTTTGTATTCAGTGTCGGGCTTGTGAAGTAGCATGTCCATCTGGTGTCCCATACGGTAGTTTGATTGAGAAGACATTGGAGAATGTAGAGCCTTATAGGCAAAGAAATAAAATTTCTAAGTTTATTAGGTCAGTTGTGTTGAAGGTAATAGTTAAACGTCAGAATATTCTTTCTGCAATGTTTATAGGATTAAGGCTTTATTCGGCAACAGGTGTGCAAAAGGTTTTGCGAAAGACCAGACTACTAGAATTTGTATCCAAGAAGTTGGATTTAATTGAACGATCCACCCCCCTCATACACGGAAAATCCTTCAAATCCAAAGGGCAATATTATAAGCCTGAGAAAGAACAGACAGCTGTGGTAAATCTTTTGAGTGGGTGTGTGATGCCTTTAGTTCAAGGGGATCAGATGCGCGCTGTTGTGGAGGTGTTGAAAGAAACNGGCACCGGGGTTAAAGTCCCTGCCGATCAAGTCTGTTGTGGTGCAATTAATTCTCATCTTGGAGATATGGACTCTTCCCGTCAATTGGCGAGAGACAATATTGATGCATTCAATTCAAACCAGGATCCAATTGTCGTAGCTTCAGCTGGATGTGGTGCTAGGATGAAGGAATACTCGTCGTTACTTAGTTCAGATCCTGAATATGCTAACAAGGCAAAAAAATTTGGTGAGCGTGTTNTGGACCTTCATGAATATATCAGAGAAAAACAAATAGACTTGCCGACTAGCAGTGATTCTGAGCCACTTTTGGTAACTTATCAGGACTCTTGCCATTTAGGAAATGTTCAAGGAATCAAACAAGCTCCTAGGGAGATAATACGTCGATTGCCTGGTGTGGAGTTCAAAGAGCTTAAAGATTCAAATATTTGCTGTGGTGCGGGTGGAGCATATATGGTGACGCAACCGGAGATGTCCAATAAGGTGTTATCTTCCAAAATCAAGAATATCCAGGATACAGGGGCTGACGTTGTTATAACTTCAAACCCTGGTTGCTATATGCAGATTGAAAACGGAATCAAAAAATATGGATTGGATATTAAAGTCAAGTATGTTGCTGAAATGATAAACGAGCTATGTGAACAAAATAAGAATTAAATCTAAGGAGACGTTTTATGGACTTAGGGTTAAATGGGAAAGTAGCTATCGTTACTGGTGGAAGCGATGGTATAGGCAAGGCTGCAGCCATTTCCATGTCATCTGAGGGCGCTAGATTGGCTATAGTCGGACGCACTCAATCAAAATTGGATTCAGCTGTCGCTGAAATAAAAAGTTTGACCGGCGGTGATGTGATAGGTATCGCTACTGATGTGTCTATTGAATCAGAAGTAAAATCTATGGTTAGAAAAGTTGTGTCTGAATACGGAAACATAGATATTTTGGTAAATAATGCAGGAACTTCTTCTGCGACAACATTAGAGGATATGACTGATGAACAACTTGAAGTGGACTTTGGCATAAAAGTTTATGGTGCAGTTTATTGCGCTCGAGCTGTACTGCCATATTTGAAAAAATCCGGTTCTGGAGCGATAGTTAACACAACAACTCCNGGTGGCAAGGCCGCTAGCCCAGGAGGACAGCCTACGTCTCTGTCTAGAGCAGCGGGCATTTCGCTCACCAAATCTTGGGCAGGGGAATTGGCGAAAGACAATATCAGAGTAAATACGGTTTGCGTCGGCCTTTTGAAGTCAGGTCAACATCGNACGAGATGGGAAGCGGCTAATTCCAAAGATTCGAGCTACACGCTTGAAGATCACTGGAAGGCTATCGGGAAAAATATTCCTATCGGTCGAGTCGGTGAGGCTCGTGAAGCAGGGGATTTGATTTGCTTTTTGGCNTCATCCAGAGCGAGTTACATAACTGGAACTGCTGTTAATGTTGATGGAGGTACTTCGCCTGTGGTGTGATGCCTTTAATTGTGAGCCGGGGGCGATACAGTCTCCCGGCTTTATTTTCCTCTCTGACCGCGTTGCCGTATTGCGTGATCACACAATACCAGTGCAAACATAGCCTCGACTATGGGGACTGCCCTTGGAAGAACACATGGGTCATGTCGTCCCCTGCCCTGCAGTTCAACTTCATTACCAAAAACATCGACAGTGTTTTGCGAACTCATTATTGTTGCTGTGGGTTTAAATCCAGCTCTAAAAATAACCGGTTCTCCGTTGCTAATCCCACCTTGAATACCACCAGAGTTGTTGGTTTCTGTGTGGATAACGTTTTTTGATATGTAGAAAGAATCGTTATGTTGGGATCCTGTGGAGTATGTTCCTGAAAAACCAGATCCAACCTCAAATGCCTTGCATGCAGGAAGGGATAGCATCGCTTTAGCGAGTTCAGCATCTAATTTATCAAANACGGGTTCTCCAATACCGGTCGGAACGTTAGTGGCGTACGCCTCTACTACTCCGCCTAAAGAATCCCCATTTTTTCTAGCAACTTTAACCGCTTCTATCATAGCGGTCGCTGCGTCCTGATCTGGGCATCGGGCCATATTACTTTCGATTGCCTCTTTGGTTATGTCTTCATGCTGTAGGCTTGACTCAATATCACTTATTCTTTTGACGTATGCAAAAATCTCAGTTCGATATTCTTGCTGAAGGAATTTTTTGGCTATCGCACCTGCAGCTACTCTTCCTATAGTTTCCCGTGCGGATGCTCTGCCGCCCCCCTTCCAGTTTCGTAACCCATACTTTGCATCGTAAGTGTAGTCTGCATGAGAGGGCCGGTAGACACTACGCATATGTTCATAATCTTTACCACGTGCATCAGTATTCCATACAGCTATAGATATCGGTGTACCGAGTGTCTTTCCCTCAAAGACTCCTGAAAGTATTTCCGCACGATCGGATTCTTTTCTTTGGGTAGAGATTTCGCTTTGCCCAGGTTTTCTTCGATCAAGGTCGCTTTGGATTTCGTCAATTGAAATAGATAACCCGGGTGGGCAACCATCTATAACTACTCCCACTGCATCTCCGTGAGATTCACCCCAGGTGGTTATCCTGAATGCTTTTCCGAATGTATTACCCATAAGTGGTCACTTTTACTGGTAGATTAAAATGATAATATTGGTAATTATAACTTCACTTAACTCTAACTTGGAATTTAANTTCCATTAACAAGTAATTNCGGGTTCGAGCTGAACACCTGCGATATCCTTTCCTTAAGGAATGAGTGTATATCGTGGCTCGAACCCCTTATAACAACTGTAGTGTAGGCTCCAAAACTGTGATAAGTGCTGGTATCATNTCTTCTCGTGTTTATTTTTGTTAAATAAAAGAGCATATATATGAAATTGATCGACGAAATAGCAACNAATATGGGTCTGGACCCTGCAAATTTGATCCCTTACGGGAAATATAAAGCGAAGATTCCTCTTACAGAAATCAAACAAGATGGCAAAAAGGGGAAACTAATTGTCATCACCGGTATAAGTCCTACACCAGCAGGTGAAGGTAAAACCACTACTGCTGTTGGTTTAGCTCAGGGGATGGGTAAGATAGGCAAGAAAGTTGTAACAACACTTCGAGAACCATCATTAGGGCCTATTTTCGGGATAAAGGGAGGAGGAACTGGTGGTGGACTGGCGAAAGTGGAACCTGAGGATGAAGTTAACATACATTTCACCGGTGACGCTCATGCAGTCGGGTCAGCGCATAATTTACTTGCTGCTCTGACTGATAATGCGGCACAAAGAGGATCAATTGAAGGATTCGGCCCAAACAACGTCACCCTGAGAAGAGTTACGGATGTTGAGGAACGATCCTTAAGGAATATAGTCACAGGTATTGGCGGTCCTGGTAACGCCCCACTTAGAGAAACCGGTTTCGATATAGTTACAGCTTCAGAGGTTATGGCGATTTTGGCCCTTTCATCAGATTTGAGTAATCTCAGAGAAAGGCTGGGAAGAATTGTAGTGGGATATAAGAATTCTGGTGAGCCAGTGCATGCTGAAGATATAGATGCTGTTGGTTCAATGATGTCGCTAATGAGGCAGGCTATTCAACCAAATCTCGTACAAACCACTGAAGGACAACCTGTTCTAGTACATGCCGGACCATTCGGTAACATAGCGCACGGGTGCTGCTCCGTCGTTGCAGACAAGNTAGCCCTTGGGTACGCTGATTATGTTCTTACAGAAGCCGGTTTCGGAGCAGACCTGGGCTTCGAAAAGTTTATGCATATTAAGGCTCGGTTTAATGATTTGGAGCCTGATGGAGCTGTAATCGTAGCTTCTGTCAGGGCACTTAAATCTCATGGGGGAGTGAAGGCTAAAGAGTTAGATGTTCCTGATCTAGATGCAGTTAGATCTGGAATGCCGAATTTGGCTCACTTNATTGGGATGATTAANTCATTTGGGCTTCCAGTTGTTGTAGCTTTAAATACATTTCCATCTGACACCGATGAAGAACTCAGCCTCGTTAGGGCTCTTTCAGAAGAAGCCGGGGCGGTTGCAGTCGCTAAATCAACCGTATTCCAGGATGGTGGTGACGGCGGTGTTGAATTGGCAGNAGCTGTTGTTGACAATATCACAGGGGAAAGGCCAGACATAAGTTATATGTATGATGTTGAAGATACNTTAGAGGACAAGATAAAGGCACTAGCCAAAGGCGTTTATAATGCTGAAGGCGTTAATTTTAATCTGGCTTCTAGGAGAGCTTTAAGAGAATTTAGCAGCAACGGTTGGGCTAATCTTCCAATTTGTATGGCCAAGACTCATCTTTCTCTTTCTCATAACAAATCCTTAAAAGGCTTACCATCTGAATATACTTTCAGGGTTTCTGATGCTAGAGCGTCTGTTGGGGCAGGATTTATATACCCAATTGCAGGGAATATAATGACAATGCCTGGCTTGCCTGGTACACCCAGACGACTAGATGTAGATGATAAAGGGAACATTTTAGGGCTCTAATATCTGATACTCAATGTCTTTTAAGTAAAGTTTTTAGCGAAGGTTTTGATCTATGACGGAATTCTTCAATGTAGTTATGCCGGATCGAGCTATTGAGATAATNTCCCAAAGGCTACCGGGTTCAGGNTCTGAGAAGACANCAGTANAGGATTCTATCGGCAGGGTATTGGCTAAGNCNGTTTGTTCAACTGAAACTCTTCCNGCATTCACTCGTTCTACAATGGACGGCTACTCAGTTAGAGCTCGAGATACATTTGGAGCCTCATATACAAGTCCTGCCTATTTGGAGTTGGTCGGTGAAATTCTTATGGGTCAAGATCAACACATATCCATCTCTCCTGGAGAGGCGGTTGGCTGTTTTACTGGTGGAATGTTGGCTGATGGTGCTGATGCGGTTCTGATGATTGAAAATACATCAATTTCAAAAACCGGATTAATAGAAGTTTTCCGGCAAGTGGCTCCTGGCGAAAACACCATTCAAAGAGGTGAAGATTATTTACCAGGTGCGGTTATTGCAGAAGCTGGGAAAATCATTGATTCTAACATATTAGGGTCGTTATTAAGTGCAGGAGTGTTAGATATTGATGTTACGAAAAGATTAAACGTTGCGGTTTTTTCATCTGGTGATGAACTTGTAGCTCCTGATCAGCTATTGACCGCAGGAAAAGTCAGAGATATCAATTTGTACATGATAAAAACAATGGTGGAGGAACTTGGAATGGATACCACCTTGTTTCCTCTTCTCCCAGACGATTTTGAAATTCAACTAGNAGAAGCCACGAAAGCCTTGTCTGAATGTGACGCTATAGTGTTTTCAGCGGGTAGTTCCGTGAGTGGACGTGACCTGACAGCAAAGGTTTTTGAATCTCTCGGTTCTCCTGGGATTTTGGTNCATGGGTTGTCAATTAAACCTGGTAAGCCAACCATATTAGGTATTTGTAATGAAAAACCTGTGATAGGTTTACCTGGAAATCCTGTGTCAGCGGTCACTGTGTTTAAAGAGGTAGCCCGCCCCATACTTTTGCATATGATGGGAGTGTCTGATAAATCTGTGCGTACCGTTTCTAGGTGTCAATTAGCGTCGGATGTATCTTCTTCAAGTGGAAGAACAGACTATGTTCGTGTCAAAGTAGTCATCCAAGGCAACCAGAGTACTGCAATTCCTGTTTATGGGAAGTCGAATTTGATTTCTATTATGGTGAAATCTGATGGCTATGTGGTTATTCCGTCTGAATCTGATGGGATATACCAAGGAGATTTAGTTGATGTGTTGCTTGATTAATGAGATGTTAGTTCACAAATAAGGACATTATTTGGATAGAAGATATTATTTGGATAACATTCCGTTGATGCTCGCCTGTGAGAAATTTTACGATGGCTTGCGTCGGCATGGTGCCTTTCCAAGTATAAAAACTGAAACTGTTCCGATTATTGAATCAGTAGGTAGGATTTTGACGAGTTCCGTGTTTGCCAATCTTTCGGCTCCATTTATTACCACATCGGCCATGGATGGGATTGCATTAAAAGCTTCGGATACTTATGGGGTCAGCGAAACAAATCCCAAGGTTTTGATGCCAGACGATTTCGAGTGGATAAATACCGGACAGCCATTGCCCAGTATTTATGATGCTGTTGTGATGATTGAAAATGTCGAACGAGTAGATANNGAGAGTGTCTTACTAAGGTCTCCTGTGGCACCATATCAGCATGTTAGAAAGATCGCCGAAGATATAGCGGCTCCTGAACAGTTAATAAGTAGAGGGTCAATAATACGACCGATTGATCTAGCTCCTCTTGGAGCCGCAGGGATAGCCGAAGTAGAAGTTGCTGTCAAGCCAAAGGTTGCCCTTATACCAACTGGCAGCGAATTAGTACAGCTGGGTCAGGATCCAGAACCTGGAAATGTAATTGAATTTAATTCAATTTTTTTGTCGGCAATGATAGAAAGTTGGGGTGGGACTGCATCTGTCCTGAACCCAGTTCCGGACGAAGTTGAAAAAATAAAGGCGTCACTCAATAAAGCGACAGAAACTTTCGACATAATTTTAATAATAGCTGGTTCTTCTGCNGGATCTAAGGATTTTACTTATAAAGTCATCGACGAGTGTGGTCAAGTGTTTGTTCATGGCGTAGCAATCCGGCCAGGTCATCCTGTCGTACTTGGTGTTTCCAATTCTGCCCCTGTAGTTGGATTGCCTGGTTATCCTGCATCTGCTTCGACAACTAGCGAACTATTTGTAAAAACCTTGATTAAAGAGTTTACGGGGGAATTTTTTGACGAGGGAGATTTTGTACAGGCAAAGATAGCTCGCAAAGTACATTCTCCTATGGGTGATGAGGAATTTTTNAGAGTCACGGTGGGTAAGATAAATGGGGATTATGTCGCCACTCCTACAGCTCGTGGAGCAGCTATGACATTCGCTATGTCGCGATCTGATGGAATTGTTCGGATTCCCGCTGAGTCTGAAGGTGTTGATGAAGGAGACNCAGTTAAGACCGAGCTTATCAGACCTAGACACATNATAGATAAAACAACCATAGTCTCAGGTAGTCATGACATTGCTTTGGATGTCTTAGGAACTAAATTAAGCGAGTATCCAGGTACTGGTAAAATGGTGTCTACTAATGTGGGGAGTGTCGGAGGGCTTCTTGCTCTTTCAAAAGGATATGCACATATAGCAGCTTCGCATCTTTTGGATGAAGAAACTGGAGAATACAACATTGGTGCAGTGAAACGACACCTTGNAGGAATCAAGGTNCATGTTTTTAATTTTGTAGGCCGCACTCAAGGTTTGATAGTAAAAAAGGGCAATCCGTTAAATNTAAAGTCGGTACAAGATATCGCTGATATTNGATGTAATTTTATAAATCGTCAGAGAGGTTCTGGAACTAGACTTCTATTNGATTTTTTGTTGAACCGTAATGGGATAGATTTGAGAAATATAAATGGGTATGAATCTGAAGAATATACTCATTGGAATGTAGCGGCGGCAGTTGGTTCTGGGATTGCGGATGTGGGAGTTGGTATTATGGCCGCTGCGACAGGAAATGATCTTGATTTCATTCCACTTGGAAATGAAAAATTCCAACTGATCGTACCGGACGATGTCATGAATCAGAATGAGCAAGTTAGAAAATTAATTGAGTTACTTAAAGAAACGGAGCTCCGATCAGAGATAGCGTCGATCGGAGGTTATGATGTACAAGCCATGGGAGATTTGGACTTTACGATTTAACGCACTTCTGAAATTCGATGGGATCTGTAAGTATTTGGACACGCAAAATTTGACAGGAATAATACTGGCAGGCGGTAAGAGCCGGAGATTGGGACGGGATAAAGCTGTTGAGAATATTGGTAGCAAAAGGATAGTGGACAGGGTTATATCTTCAGTTTCTTCACATTGTAGAGATATAATTGTTGTTGGAAACGATGCAGCTAGAAAAGACGAATTGGCTCTAGGCGAAGATATAAAATTTGTTACTGACTTATATCCGGATAAAGGGTCTTTAGGAGGTCTTTATAGCGGGCTAAAGGCTTCGTCTAGTAATTGGAATTTTTTATTTGCTTGTGACATGCCGTTTATCTCTGAGTCGGTTTTAAGTTTAATGATAAATAGCGAACTTTCCGACAGTATTGACGTAGTCGTTTTTGAAGTAGATGGATACCTTCAGACTACCCATGCCTTATATCAAAAAACTTGCCTTGATAAAATCGAAAAAAGCCTATTAACAAACAATCTGAAGATGAGTGGTTATTTTNACCAGGTCCGTTTAAGAAAACTGAGCGATAGCTTAATCACCACTATACCTTACGCTGAGTTAAGTTTTTTTAATGTAAATACCGAAGAAGATTTAAAGAGATCGCGATCCATTTTTGGCGACATGCAAGGACAAATCTAATGAAAGTGTCCGTGGAGTTCTATGGCCAATCTAGAATAATATCTGGGACGGCATCAATAGATTTAGAGATTTTTGAAGAACCCGAAATCTCCTCAAATGTTCTTTGTAGGTACTTGGTTGAAAAATTGCCCGCACTCTTAGATACGGTTATATCTTGTGATACAGATATGGTATTGCCAAGCTACATGTGTAATCTAAATGGGTACAGTTTTGTGGGACAAAATTTCAAAGTGTCAAATGGTGATACAGTTTTGGTGATACCTAGTCAATCAGGGGGATAAATTTGTACGGATATAATGGTGCTTTACTGGTGATTGATGTCTCTGATCGTTCATTTCATTGGGAAACAATTGATCCTGAAGTGCTTCGTCAATTTCTTGGAGGCACTGGTTTAGCGGCATATTTATTATATGAATACTGCCCACCTGGTATAGACGCATTCAATGAAAATAACCCCTTGATATTCTGCTCTAGTCCATTGGTAGGTACCAAATTGACAACATCCTCTAAGTTCGCAATTGCGACTAAATCCCCATTGACGGGTTTTATTGGTGATTCCCTTTCATCCAGTCATCTGGCTGTGTCGATAAAACAAATCGGTGCAGACGCGGTAATTTTAAAGGGCATTTCTGATGAATGGGTAACTATTAATATCACTCCGGAAAGCGTGTCATTTGAGTCGGCCGAATATTTATTAGGAAAGACAACATCGCAGACAGAGTCTATTTTGAAGAAGAAACTATCCGATGATCATAGGATAGCTTGCGTTGGTCCTGCAGGTGAAAATTTAGTTAGGTTTGCAAGTATAAGTAATGATGGTGGACGACAGGCCGGCCGTACTGGTGCAGGGGCAGTAATGGGATCAAAAAGGATTAAAGCCATTGCCTTTCGTGGAGGTCAGTCTATCGATGTGTCAGATCCTGAGGCCTTATTGAAAATTAGAGGCGAAATGGCAAGAAAGAGTCTTGGGTTTGCTACTGAAAAATATCGGGAAATGGGTACAATGGCGAATATATCTATCTTCAACAGATTGAATATATTACCTACTTCGAACTTTAAAGAAGGTTCTCATCCATGTGTTGAAAATATCTCTGGTGANTCATTACATCTTCAGGAAACTGTTACGTCTGCTCATTGCGCCAATTGCACTATTGGATGTGAAAAAATAATTAAAATACCAGGTGGGTCAGGAGAATCTGTTCGCATGGAATATCAGAGCTTGTATGCAATGGGCTCTTTAGTCAATTTAGTTGATAGAAGACAAGTTTTGGAAAACAGTAAGTTGTGTGACGAATTAGGGATGGATACGATAAGCGCTGGAGCTACCATAGCCTGGTATCTAGAAGTCAGTGAAAAAAGATTATTTAAGGATGACTTAGCTGATTTAATCTTGGATCGAACAGATACAGGTCAATTAATCCAACAAATACTTAGTGATATCTCTGCGCGGAAAGGGATTGGGGACCTGCTGGCTGAAGGTTCAATGCGAGCGAGCCAAAAAATAGGGAACGGGACAAATAGTTTTGCTATGCATGTGAAAGGGTTAGAAATGCCTGGTTACGAGCCAAGAAACCTTAAAACAATGGCTCTTGCGCTTGCAGTAAGCACGAGGGGAGCATGCCACAACCGTAGTTCAGCCTATGAGTATGATTTTTCAGATAGTGCCGATAAAAATTCAGAATACGAGATATATGGTGAGTTGGTGAAGGAAAGTGAAGATTATAGCGCTGTTATGGACTCTTTGATATGGTGCAAATTTGTTCGAAAAGTATTCGTAGATTTTTATAAAGAATCGACAGAGATACTCAATTATGTAACAGGTTGGGATGTGACGGAGTCTGAACTGAGAATGTGTGGTGAGAGAATAAATAATGTAAAAAAAATGTTTAATATTCGNGAAGGTTGGTACCGAGGTCATGATACTTTGCCAGAGCGTATATTAAACGAGCCAATAATAGGGCAAAAAGGTGAGGAAATCCGCTTGAACAAAGAAGATCTCGATACGATGATATCCTCCTATTATGCTGCACGTGGTTGGTCTCAATCGGGATTAGTACCGAAAGTTAAGATTCAAGAACTTGCAATAACGTTGTAATTAATGTTTCTTAGTAGATACAAATAAATTTTTTCGGAGCGCCAGAGATAATGCCCCAAAATGAAAATAGAAAACAGCGAAACGAATTTAGAAGAGAATTAATAGAGTCGTTTCCTCGAGAAAAGGAATCANTATTACCAGCTTTNCANTTTATAGAGGATAAGTTTGGATTTCTACCGGAGTGGGCTATGGAAGTCTTGGGATGGCATCTGGGGAGACCTGCGAGTGAAATATATGGTGCGGCTACCAGTTATACTGAATTGAACCTCAGTCCTNNAAGCNCAAGCGACATATTTATATGTACAGGTTTGTCTTGTTTAGAAAATGGAGCTGCCAAGATAGGAGAATTGATAAACTCGAATAATTTTGGGGAATATTCTTTAAAAGAAGTTCCATGTGCTTTCATTTGCGCTGTAGGCCCAGTTATTAAGCATAAAGAGAGATGGCTTGGCAGGCTGAATTCAGAGAATATAGAGAGGATTTTAAACGATGCACCGGCGTGAACTTCTGGGATTTATTAGCAATGCGCGTAAAAGAGTTGGTCTACAAGGTGGTAGGTCAAAGCTTCTAGTTCAGGTTGGACACTGTAGTATGGCCGTTGGTGCGTTAGAAGTTTTGAATGATTTGAGACGAGAGGTTTCCGACGAAATCGTGGTCGAAGAATCTGGGTGTGATGGTGCTTGTTTTGCTGGACCTAAGGTTTTCACATCAGACAATGTGTTTAAAGCTTCACNCGAAAGCCTATCTGAAGATTTATCCTTTAATTGGGCTAGTGGGGTTTCACAAAAATATATATCAGATCAACACAGAATTGCTATGAAAGATATAGGCAATATGAGTGCTGTTGGGCTAGATGACTATCTAGATAAAGGTGGATTTATTGGTTTAGCGACTGCCCTGTCCCTTCTTTCCGACGATGTATTANATATAGTGGAAAAATCGGGGTTGAGAGGAAGGGGCGGGGCTTATTTTCCTGTTCACCTGAAGTGGCGCTCTGCTTTATCAGTTGAATCAGCCAACAGAGTGATGGTTATTAATGCTGAAGAAGGGGAACCTGGTATTTTTAAAGACAGACATTTGATGGAAGGAGCACCTTACAGACTTATTGAAGGCGCACTTATATCTGCTTTCGCTACGGGTATTAAAAACATTTTCTTATATGTAAACGCCGAGGCTGAATTAGCGTACCAAAGGATGAAGGAGGCAGTAGATGTTTCCGTTAGAGAGGGATTTTTGGGTGAGGGTATATTAGGATCAGATTTTTCTGCGAATATCAAAATAATAAGAGGTGCGGGTGGGTATGTTTGTGGAGAAGAATCCACACTTTTGAATACTATGGAAGGTAAGAGAAGAGAGCCTAGGTTAAGACCTCCTTTTCCGACAGAATCTGGTTATAAAAATCTACCGACCATTGTCAATAATGTGGAGACACTATGTAATATTCCTTATATTTTGTCTTATGGGGACGATGAATTTAGAAAGCAAGGGCTGGATGATTGCCCCGGCACAAAGATTGTGAGCCTCAGTGGTAAAGTTGAGAATCCGGGTGCAATAGAGGTGCCGATGGGTACGCCGATTGCTGAGATTTTACGTGTGTTCGGTGGTGTTGAGCCAGAAAAATTAACAGGAATCGCGGTAGGCGGACCATCNAGNGGTATATTGCCTTNTGAGAAATCAANATTGCCTATTAGGCCAGGGCTGATTGACGATAATTCAGTGATGCTAGGGGCAGGAGGCATTATTGCACTAGGAGAGAATCGAAATATCATTGATTCTGTAACCTCTCTCGCTGAGTACAATTCCTCTGAATCATGTGGTAAATGTACCCCGTGTAGGGAAGGTACTCCGCGCTTACTGGAACTTTTGGCTCTTTCAAAAAATGAGTCACCAAATTTGAATGACGAGCTATATAAATTGGCTAACGCGATAAATCAGGCTTCACTTTGTGGGTTGGGTCAAGCGGCTGGTAATCCTATACTCAGTCTGTTACATCATTTTCCGGGAACAGTGTNGCATGAAAGCAAAGCTAAGGGGAGTTGATTTGATTAATGTCACAGTGAATGGAAAAAAAATTTCTCTTGACGGCGGCGGTTCTGTTCTTGATGCAATAAATTTGTCGGGAACACCCATATCCCAGCTGTGTAAAGACCCAGATATGAAACCTATCGGTGCTTGTCGCACATGCCTTGTAAAGATTGGGGGCGTTAAGGGATTCCCCGCCTCTTGTTCAACTCCTGCTAGCGATGGGATGGATATCATCACAGACAGTGATGACGTAGAAGGGTTACGAAACACTGTTTTGGAGTTAACGGCAGCAATGACTCCTGATATAGCTGACCAAAACTCCCAGAATAGCAGCGAATTTTCCAAACTGTTGCATCGCTCTAATATCAACAAGTCTAAGTGGGATGTAAGGACTAGGGAGCCTGTTGATGATAGTAACCCAGTATTCAACATATCTATGGATTCATGCATTTTATGCGGTAGATGCGCACAGGCGTGCCAGTCGGGACATCAGTTCATTGGAGCCATAGATGTCCTGAATTCTGGTCAAACGGCTAAAATAGGAACATTCATGGACAAGCCACTGTTGGAATCTGTTTGCACCACATGCGGACAATGTTTATCGGTTTGCCCTACAGGGGCTATATCAACCAAGGAANTGGTACCTGAAATATCTGAAACNATCACTACAACNTGTCCTTATTGCGGTGTTGGGTGTGGCATAAAGGCAAAAGTGAACTCGGACGATAACATTATTGAGATGCTTGATGATCCTGAAAATGCGTCTAGTTTGGGTATGTTGTGCGTTAAAGGACGGTTTGG
This sequence comes from Chloroflexota bacterium, assembly GCA_002717465.1. Lineage (GTDB taxonomy): Bacteria > Chloroflexota > Dehalococcoidia > Lucifugimonadales > UBA826. The sequence continues at coordinate 14,970 of PBDQ01000005.1, read as the reverse complement.
GTATACGTTCGTACATCACGAAGATCGTTTGACTGAACCGTTGGTCAGAAAGGAAGGGGTACTGGTACCAACGACATGGGATGAAGCTCTCGAGGTTGTTGCGACCCGACTGAGCAAATACAGAGGTGATAGTTTTGCTACTCTCTGTTCAGCAAAAGCTACTAATGAAGATGGATATATTCAACAAAAATTCTCCAGATTGGTGATGCAAAGTAATCACATAGATCATTGTACNAGGCTATGTCATTCTCCTTCGGTTGAAGCGATGCTTACTTCTCTTGGAAGTGGGGCCACCAGCAATTCCTATATTGATTATGAAGAGGCTGGATGCCTTGTAATAATAGGATCCGATGCTAATTCTAATCATCCTGTTGCCGCTTCTAGAATGCGAAGAGCGATAGTGGAAAAAGGTGCTAAATTAATCGTTATAAATCCCCGACGAATAGACATGTGTGACTATGCTGACATTTGGCTTCGGCCGAGGCCAGGTACTGATGTTGCTCTGTTGAATGGAATAGCGAACGTTATTTTAAGTGAAGGATTGCAAGATCAAAAGTTTATAGATGATAGAACAGAGGGGTATGATGANTGGAAGGAAACNGTTGCAAAATATACTCCGGATTATGTGGAATCACTTACCGGGGTAGATGCTGAGGACATAATTCAAGCGGCACGCATTTATGCTACCCCCCCTTTTAGTGGATCATGCTTGATATGGGGTATGGGTATAACCCAACACACCATGGGGACAGCCAATGCGCATGGGTTGTTAAACTTAGCTTTTGTATCTGGTCAATTAGGTAAACCTGGGTCAGGTGTGTCTCCTCTCAGAGGCCAAAATAATGTACAGGGTTGCGGTGATGCTGGATGTTTACCTAATGCTTTCCCCGGCTACCAAACTATTTCGGATAGCACAGTCAAGAAATTTTCCGGCGCCTGGGGTGGCAATGTACTTCCTGATGAAGTAGGACTAGTTATCACCGATATGGTACGTGAAATTGACAATGGTCGNATAAAGGCCATGTACGTTACCGGAGAAAATCCTCTATTGTCTGAGCCGGATTTGAATCATGCAGAAGAAACATTCAAAAAATTAGATTTNTTGGTGGTTCAAGATATATTTTTACATGAGACTGCTGAGATAGCAGACGTAGTCTTACCTGCTTGCTCGTTTGCGGAAAAAGACGGTACATTCACGAATAGCGAGAGGAGAGTTCAACGAGTTCGTAAAGTTGTTGACCCATTGGGGTCTTCAATGCCAGATTGGGAAATATTATGTAAATTATCAAGAATCATCAGTGATAAAAACGGGCTTGGGATTGAGAAAGAATTTGNTTATGAGAACACATCGGATATTTGGGATGAGATGGCAGCATTGACGCCGGTTTTGAGCGGCATAAATTACGATAGACTTGATTCAGGAGGAATACAATGGCCGTGTCCAAGTATAGATCATCCTGGAACTAGATATTTGTATGAGAAAGATTTTCCCAGAGGTCCTAGAGCTAAATTTGTAGGATTTGATCAAGGACCAGTGGCCGATGAAATGCCGAACAAACGGTTTCCCTTAATTTTGAACACCGGTAGGATTTTGTACCATTGGCATGGAGGGACAATAACTAGACGGGCCTCCGGGTTGATGGCCAGAGCACCTGAATTAGAGATAGCTATAAATCCTAGTGATGGTTCTAAGTACAATGTATTGGATGGAGAATGGGTATCAATAAGGTCACGCAGAGGCGAAGTAGAAGGCCGCATCACCTACACCGATAAGATGAGATCGGGAGAAATATTTATTCCGTTTGTAAAACTACAGAAACACGCAGCAAACTTTTTGACAAATGCTGCTCTTGATCCAAACTCTCGAATACCGGAGTATAANGTGTGTGCNGTCAGATTGGAGAAAGTGTAAATGACAACTTTAGGATCAACAGGTAAAGCACGAACAGAGTCTTTCGANAATAAAAGAAAATTGTTTCTGGTNCCTTTGCCTCCTGTAATGCCAGAGGTTGATGGAAATAATTCGGATTTGTTTGATCGTCATTGGAATTCAATACAAGAGCAGATCGAGAATCTGGAAAAATCTTTGGGGCNNGTTCGCCACGTTTTCCATGAGATGGTTTATGAGGGGGGAGATGGAGGTACTGCAATAGTGTCTCAAGTGTCTCCTAGGTCCGCAACAATATGTAAAAGGATAACAGATTCTTCTGGAGTGTTTGTAAAAACTGAGGATAGAGATGCATTGTTTGAAATGCACGATTGGCAAAGATGTATTTCNGTCGGGCTCGCNAGTGAAAAAGTAAGTAAATTGGCATATGAAGGTTTTCAGGAATCAACAAATTTACGGAATGAAAAGATAGCTGAAAATATTGATAAAGAATTGAATGTGGATGAGATTGGGATTCTGTTTATTTCAGAAGACCATAGAGTGCAATTCCCATCGGACATTCAAGTTTTTTACATAGCTCCACCTACGCAGAATGAAATTAAACAAGCNATTGAGAATTACTACAAACAGCAAAGCGCTCCCANTACAGAGGAANCGGAATAGTAAGAGCCATCTCGCTTAAGTCACATGCATCACAAAAACAACAGGGAATGAATATGTCTTTNAAATCTGAGCCCAATAGAAGTAGAGAATGGTTTGATACACCTGAACTGTATGGTTGGCTTCGAAGGGCAGCCTTTAANGCGGAAGGGTTTTCTGAAGATTCCTACGAAGGTAAGCCGATCATCGGAATTTGCAACACCTGGAGCGAACTCACCCACTGTAACTCTCATTTAAGGGATCTAGCTGAATCGGTGAAGATTGGGGTATGGCAGGCAGGGGGATTCCCAATGGAATTTCCTGTAATGTCTTTGGGGGAATACAACATGAAACCAACTACCATGCTTTTTAGAAATCTAATGAGCATGGATATAGAGGAATCTATAACAGCCAATCCCCTTGATGGAGTAGTTTTACTTGGTGGTTGTGACAAGACGACACCAGCCCTTTTGATGGGTGCAGCTAGTGCAGATATACCTTCTATTTTAGTAACCGGAGGGCCACAGCTTAAAGGAAATTGGAAAGGTGAGGAATTGGGATCTTGTACTGATTGCCGNCGGTATGANGTTGAACTTAGGGCGGGAACAATTGATGAGAACGATTGGGCTGAATTACAAAGTTGTATAGTACGNAGCAACGGGCATTGCATGACGATGGGAACTGCTTCAACAATGGGTACAATGGGNGAAGCTTTAGGTATGGCTCTGCCTGGGAACGCCGCTATTCCAGCGGTAGATTCAAGAAGAAAGCAACTCGCGGAACAAGCTGGCAGACAAATTGTAAAAAATGTTGATTCTGAATTAACCCCATCCAGAATAATGGACCAGAAGGCATTTGATAATGCNATTAAATGCTTACATGCTATAGGGGGATCTACTAACGCTATCGTTCATTTAATAGCAATCGCAGGCCGAGTAGGAATTGATCTTTCCTTAGAAAGATTTGATGAACTGTCCAAATCGACACCATTTTTACTTAATTTAAAACCATCAGGTGATTATTTGATGGAAGATTTTTATTATGCCGGCGGAGTACCCGCTTTAATGGGCAGGATCAAGGAAATCTTGGATTTGGATAATATGACTGTTACAGGCAGAACTTTGGGTGAGAATATTGACGGGCATATAGTTCATAACGACGACATAATCCGGCCGATGGATAACCCACTTGACCCAGAAGGAGGCTTGGCAGTGCTTTATGGGAATATCGCCCCAACTGGTGCGATNATTAAACCAACCGCTGCTTCACAGGATTTAATGGTTCATAAAGGTAAGGCGATTGTTTTTGAAGATCATGAAGATTTGAGCAAGAGGATAGATGCCCCAGATCTAGAAGTCTCTCCAGAGGATATTTTAGTCATGAAAAATAGTGGGCCGATNGGCGGTCCAGGTATGCCAGAATGGGGGTTTTTGCCTATACCGAAAAAAATACTGGCGACTGGTGTGAGAGACATGGTGAGGTTAAGTGATGCAAGGATGAGCGGCACTGCGTTCGGAACTGTGGTAGTGCATATCACCCCGGAATCGGCTGGAGGGGGTCCATTAGCCGCGATACAAGATGGCGATATGATTGAAATAGATGTCCCAAATAGAAAATTGAACTTGATGATTACAGATGATCAGTTGAAAGAAAGGTTGAATACAGATAGCAGTTCGGGCCCAGAGTTCAAAAGAGGTTATAAATGGTTGCATGCTCAGCACATTTTGCAAGCAGACAAAGGTTGTGACTTTGGTTTTTTGAGAGCTGAATCCCTGCAAAATGATTAGTCGGTCAGTTAATTAAGGCGATCATTTCAGAGCACAGTTTTTGTGACGTAATTGACGATATTTTCAAAGTGAGAAAATATGGGCATGAAAGAGAAAATAAGAGATAAAACTCGAGATGAATTGACCTGGAACTTGGCTAATTTTGCTGGTGTTAAGGCCCAAATGGCTACTCGCGGTCGGTTGGAAGAAAAAGTGGAAAATTCCTGGTATCAAAGATCTCTGGGGGTTATTGATATCTCAAATGGACCAATAAAATGGATAAATATTCTCAAACGAGATCGAAGTAAAGATAGTCCGCCAAAATGGTGGTTTGTGATGGGTATTCCCTCTGAAGATAATCGTCTTGTGAACCAAAAACTAAAGATAAAAACTGTAAGGAAAAAGAGATTTCCTTTAATTGGCAAAGTCACNGGTGTTACATGGAAGGGTGACGACGACGTTACCGGCTTGATAAATACCTTGGCTAAAGATCCTGAGATTGAAGAATTGTCAAAAAAACATGGCAATTTAGAAATCAAAAGCCAGTCACACGATTTTCAAGGTTGGACATTGACTTTAGATAGGAAATTTGCCCCAACTAGTAAAGATTGGGAAGTCATACAGCGAATTGCATATCACATTATATCGGCTCCCATGATCTATTAAATCAACCTATACTGATTTTAAAGTGTCATCATTGGTGGATTTGAACTTTTATGGAACCGGTTTTCTTGTCGTAAGCACATTCAAATCCTTTTTGGATGTTGTCTAAATCAAACTTGTGGGTGACGATATTTTCCAGATTAATAGTTTTGGATGAAAACATATCTACAGCCATCTCGTAGTCGTGCCGCCCATCAATTACCCCGTAGCAGGACGAAAAATATATAGCTTGCTCCTTCAATAATGGTTTCATCCAATCGAAAGTTAAGGGGGTTCTGAATCCTCCGAGAATTGAAATACGGCCTTGCATTCTTGTGAATTCTACTGCTTGAATCAATGTCGTGGGGCTTTTACCTCCTACGGTTTCAATGGTGAGGTCGGCTCCCCTGCCATCAGTTAGTTCTCGTATTTGTTCCTCCGTACCTTCATCTTCAGAATTCAACGCTACATCGGCCCCAAGCTTAAGGGCCATTTGTGCTTGTTGTTGGTGCCTTGCTGTTACGATTATTTTCCCAGCTCCTAACTGTCTTGCAGCGACAACTGCTGTCAGTCCTATAGTTCCGGCACCCAATATAACAACATTATCTCCCCCTTTCATATTCCCTCTTCGTACTCCGTGAATAGAGACCGCAAGAGGTTCAACTAGTGCTGATTCAGCCCAAGAAGTGCCGCTATCGATCTCGTAACATCCCATTGCTTTTCTTTTTATGAATTCTGCAAAGCCCCCACCTTCAGGAGGTTCCATGTTGGTACATTGGCGGTATTGGCCTGAGCGACAGAACCAACAAGACCCGCAGGCTCGTCCCTGCCCTATTGTTTCTATGGCTACTTTCTTTCCTAAATATGATTTATCTACCTTATTACCTATCTCCACTATCTCTCCAGCGACTTCGTGGCCGGCTGGCAATTGATCGGCTTCAGTTTTATCGTTATTCATCAATAGGTCTGAGCCACATATACCAGTCGCTTTTACTTTTACAACTGCGTCATAATCGCCCGGTTTTGGATCGGGATGATCAGAAACGACCATTTTGCCTGAACCGTCAAAAAATGCTGCTTTCATAATTTTTCATTCTCCTTCCAGCCTGACTAACCTATTAAATTTGTAATCCAGTTTCTCAAGTCCTCAATGGTGTTATTCACAATTTGGTGAGCCATATCGTATTCGTGGTACTCAACTTCATATCCATAAGAATTCAGCAGATCGCGGGTATTCCTGCCATTATCTATCGAAATTATCATGTCTGTTAATCCATGAGACATAAATACCGGNATTTTTNTTGTGTCATAAACCTTTTGTTCAAATTCTGATCTTTTGAGCATTCTTGAGCTTAATATGAATGCCCCAGCGTATAACTCAGGTTTGAGTAGACCCGCGTGTATAGTCATCATTCCACCTTGTGAGAAACCACCTATAAGAATCTTATTTTTATCTATAGGATATTCACTTATTACAGAACCAATCGTTTTATTTAAATTAGTGATGCTTTCTGACAATGCGCTATCATCAGGCTCCTTAGTACTAGATATTGGATACCAGGCATAACCTTTTTGTCCAAACCCGACATCCATTTCTATAGGCGCATTTGGACACAAATATATGTAATTGGTGTCGTCGATTTCCGAGGCGAGGCCGGCTAGGTCTCCCATGTGGGAACCATAACCATGAAGTAGAATAATTAATCCGTAGGCTCTATCTATGTCTAGTTTATCTGGTGATGCTACGACGTACTCTAGGTTTGAGCCAGATTTTTGTGTGAATTTCATTATATGAATCCATTTTTCAGTGGTTTTTTTAATATAATTATTTCGGAGTATGAACATAATCGATAATAGATGGATGCTCAAATGTATAAATTGCAGTCTACACTAATAAGTAAGAACGAAGATATCACCGTCAAATTGGGAAGCATTGTCGGTAAAAGTTCGATTTCCGGAGACGTTTATTTACTATCAGGAGATTTAGGGTCGGGGAAAACTAGATTCACACAAGGCATTTTGAAGGGGCTGGGCTCTTCAGAACCTGCCAGGAGTCCTACTTTTGTCTTGGTAACGGAATATTCTGCTAGGATTCCTGTTTATCATATGGATTTCTATAGGTTGGACGATCAGATTAGTATAGATCGAATGCAGATAGATGAATATCTTTATGGGGATGGGATTTGTGTGATTGAATGGGCCAACAAGTCGTTGGATTTATTTCCGGAGGATAGCATTAAAATTCATTTTGATATTTGTAAAGTTGAGACAGAACGAATGTTAACTTTTTCGACAAGATCAAAAAGGCATTCAGCTGTTCTAAAGGAATTAGAAAGTTATATAGNGTCAAAGGTGAGTTGATTTATGGAACTCTGTATCGACACATCCACCAGATTTGCTGTAGTGGCATTGTCTGAGCAAGGCAGGATTTTGCGGGAAACTACATGGAGATCTGCAAGAAATCATTCTGTGGAGCTANCTCCTGCAATAAATAATATTCTTGATACTGCAGGGAAAACTATTTCTGATATTACTGCGGTTATTACTGCTCAAGGGCCAGGTGCTTTTAGTGCTTTACGTGTTGGTATGAGTACTGCTAAAGCGATAGCTTCGGGCCGAAGCATACCGTTGGCCTCCGTAACAACAATGGATGTGGAAGTAAGTCCATACCTGGATTTAAATAATCATGTTATAGGACTTATTCCAGCTGGTAGAAATAGGGTGTATACAGGTGAATACAAAGAATCCCAACTTACGGAAAAAGGATTTGAGGTTAGATCTGTTTCAGATGTCGTAGAATTTTCAAGCAGAGAAGCTATTTATTGTGGTGAAGGAGTAACTTCCTTATTAGAAAGTGAATATTACACGAAGGATTTGATATCTATTCTATGCTACGGACCGTCTAGAAGAGCGTCAATTTTGGCTGAGTTGGGATTCTGTAGGATTGAATCAGGAGATATTGATGATCCACAAAGTCTTGAGCCTATATATGTAAGAAGCGCACAGATTACATCGGCTGAGAAATCNGCTAAAAATAAAAACAAAATGTAAGTGAGGAGAAAACTTGGAAACTACTTTAATATTAATAAAACCGGATGGTGTTCAAAGGGCATTAATAGGAGAAATCATTTCGCGAATNGAGCAGAAGGGTTTAAAGATACGTGGAATGAAATTGATGAACGTGACNGAAGAAATAGCAGGTAGACATTATGAAGAACACGTNGANAGGCCTTTTTTCGGTTCTCTCGTTGATTTTATTACATCGTCGCCTGTAGTAGCTATGGCTGTCGCGGGAGATAATGCTGTTCAGGTAATGCGAACCATAATGGGATCAACCAATCCGCAAGAAGCTGCTCCAGGTACGATCAGAGGAGATTTTGGGATGACTATCGGAATGAACTTGATACATGGTTCAGATTCGGCAGACTCCGCGGTGAGAGAACTTGGCATATTTTTCGATTCTTCAGAAATAATTGAATACGATAGGTCAGTGGACACCTGGGTTATTGAATGATTCTCAGAGTTTTTGCATCGGGCCAGGCGGATTCTAAATCATAAAATTCACGTGACTCAGGAGCAAACATATGGACTATTAGGTCGCCATAGTCCAAAAGCGCCCAGCCGCTATTGTGATCTCCTTCTTTGTGGTGAATATTGATCCCAGTCGATTTGAGCGCGCCTTCAATCTCAATAGAAACTGCTCTCATATGTCTCGGCGACAGTGTGGACAGGATGACGAAATAATCACTGAATTCACTTACACCTCTTAAGTCGAGTAAATGTATGTTTTCAGCTTGTATTTCAGAGGCTGTTTCTACAACTANATTTGCGGCTGTTCTTATTCTGTCTTCATTCATAACGAATAGAATTATATAATCTTATGTGAAAACTAGGTAACTAATGGGCTTTNGTATGAGTAATATNAAAAAACAAAAGGTTATTGTGGCCATGAGTGGNGGTGTGGATTCCTCTGTGGCTGCTTTGTTATTGAAAGAACAAGGTTATGACGTGGTTGGAATGACGCTCAGGTTATGGACAGAGCCTGAGGGGGAGGACGGTGCGCGCAATAATAGGTGCTGCTCGGTTGAGGACGTAGACGACGCAAGAAGGGTTTGTCAGATATTGGATATACCGCATTACTTTGTTAATTTTGAAAAAGAGTTTCAAGAGCACGTAGTCAATTATTTTGTATCCGAATACGACTCAGGTAGGACTCCTCATCCATGCCTCGCCTGCAACGATAAAATAAAGTTTGATTTCCTGCTTAGGAGAGCACTTTTTTTGGATGCTGATTTTATAGCGACCGGTCATTATGCGAGACTTTCTGAGNGTGATGGTAGAGTACGATTATTAAAAGGTTTGGATGACAAAAAAGACCAATCTTACGTCTTGTTTACTTTGAAACAAAAAGAACTTGAGAGGTTGAAATTTCCAGTAGGTGAATATACTAAGGAGGAAATTAGGGCATTCGCTCTGGATTATAAATTGCCAGTGGCTGACAAACCTGACAGTCAAGAAATTTGTTTCATACCAAGCGGAAACTATAGGGAGTTTATTCAGGAAAGAATCGAACCTAAAAAAGGCAATTTTGTCGATATGGAAGGTAATGTTTTGGGAGAACATCCAGGCATTCAGTTTTTTACCATAGGACAAAGACGTAAACTGGGATTCCACTCAAACGANGGCNCTCCTAGGTTTGTTATAGATATCGATCCNGATAATTTCCAAGTTGTGCTGGGCCAAGAATCAGATTTATATAAAACTACCTTCACTGCGGATAGNCTTAGTTTCACATCTTCAGTAATGAAAGAGTCGACATTTGATGTCAATGCAAGGATTCGTTATAAAGCGAATGATGCTCCTGCCACCATTACTATCAATGACGGATTTGTATCTATTAGATTCAAAGAGCCTCAAAGGGCAATAACACCAGGGCAACCTGTTGTCTTTTACAGAGGTGATGAGATGATAGGTGGTGGTGTTATCAAAACTTCTCTTAGTAATCAAGATGCAAGGCTGATTGAGGTCTAATAAGGATTTTGATCAAATCNAAATTACCCACCAGCTTAAAATACGAAAAGGAGTTGGTGAAATCTGGGTTGAGTTTCATTGGTGGGTTAGATGAAGTTGGAAGAGGACCATTAGCAGGACCAGTTACTGCGGGATTCGTAATTTTTCCTCCTGATTTGGAATATGAGGTTGTAGCCGAAATAACTGATAGTAAGAAACTTTCGGCGACCAAAAGGAATCATCTGGATGCAGAGATTAGGGAATTAGCTTTGATAAGTGAACTTGGTTGGGTTTCTGCTCCAGAGATAGATGAAATTGGTATATCAAAAGCGACTAAATTAGCGATGATGCGAGCAGTGGATAAATCTGTGATAAGACCAGAACATCTGCTAGTTGATGCTTTGAAACTAGAGGAGATAGACGTTGCCTCCACATCTATTGTAAAAGGTGACCAAATCTCAACAAGTATTGCGGCTGCTTCTATAATAGCCAAAGTTGCTAGAGACTCACTGATGAAGAAATTAGATCGAATGTATCCTGGGTACGGATTTATTTCCAATAAGGGCTATGGGACCAAAAAGCATTTGGAGGCAATTTACGAATTAGGGGCCACTACAGAACATAGAATGACATTTGCTCCATTAAAGGATATGGAGAAGGCATACAGTATTAAACCAGAAACGGGTTAGAATAGTTTTAGAGGTGAATTGATGCCCATATATGAGTATTTATGTAACGATTGTGAAGCGTTCTTTGAAATATTTTTTAAGTCATTTGGAAACACATCTGGAACTAAGTGTCCGGGTTGTTCAAGTGAATCGGTGGAGAGAAAAATATCATCGGTATCCTTTAAAATTGACAGCTCATTAAATATGAGTAATTCTGATTCTTACTACTCAGATCGATCAAACATAGGTAAACATGTTGAATCTTCTTTTGCCAAAAATGGGTTGGAAATGCCAGAGACAGTCAGAAAGACTATAGAGAATGCCAGATCAGGTAAGATGCCTGATAATTTAGATATATAGCATCGCGTAGCAAGGGACAAATTTATGACAGACAGTGTTAGCGGTTTTATAGACCTGATTCTAAGGAATCTGCCTGATAATGAATCTGAACTTAGAGAAAGGATCAAAAGCTCATTTGGTGATATTTCTCACGAATTGATCGNCCATAGTGTTGAAAATTACTACGGNAAAGGTATGCCAGTCGATGAAGTGTGTTCGGCAACGCAATCGGTATTGGGATTGATAATGAAACAAATCGACAGGTCTGATTCTGGCCATGTGTTGATTGAATCATTGTCACAGGCTGGTGCCTTATTTTCCCAGAAATTAAGGTACGAGATTGGGAAGAAAATGAATGGAATATATGTGATTGTTGATCCAGCAGCGACGGATGGTCGTTCTGTTCATGAAGTAGTTAAGTCAGCTCTTTCAGGTGGGGTTTCGATCGTTCAATATCGAGATAAACAGAATGACCGATCGGTTTTTTTGGAACAAAGTTATATGATAAAAGAACTTTGTGAAAATCACGAAGCGTTATTNGTTGTTAATGATGCTGTTGATGTGGCCCGATTAACAGCAGCAGATTTTTTGCATGTCGGACAATCCGATTTACCTGTGTATGAAGCAAGAAAACTTTTGAGTAACAACCAAGGCATAGGTCGTTCTAATGATGGTATGACTGAATCTGCCCAATCTCGAGATGAAGGCGCAGATTACTTGGCGGTTGGTGCGGTTTATGCAACCTCCACAATGGGAAAATCNAGTCGGACGCCGGTCGGTCCTGAAACGGTGGCACTGGTTAAAGAAGCTGTTGATTTGCCGGTTGTTGCAATTGGTGGGATAAATGAAACGAATTTAGGTGAAGTCAGGTCTGCTGGGGCTGACTCAGCCTGCATAGTAAGCGCCATCACAATGGCAGATAATCCCGAGGCAGCCGCAAAAAAAATGGTTTCNATTTGGAACCAAAGTTAATATGNGAAATGGCCTTTTAGATAAAGCGATTTGCTTTATTATGAGTACAAATACACATTGACGTCTTTTTATTCATGACGGACAATTCATGTTTGTTAAATCAACACTATTGGTGAGAAACGTCTTCTGATCGAATGAAAATAGGAGAGTAAAATGGAGAATATTCAAATACTCGCCCTTGTTGCTTCAATAGTTGCGTTAGTTTTCGCTGCATTTCTGACGTCCNTGGTTTTAAAACAGGACGAAGGNGATGAGAAAATCCGATTTATCGGAAACGCTATTAANGAAGGAGCAATGGCATTTTTATCACGAGAGTACAGGCTCTTGGCGATTTTTGTTATTGTCATGGCNATCATTCTCGGTGTGTTCATAGACTTTAATGTCTTAGATAAAGAACAGTTNAAATCTGATTCTGATGTTCCAGGCACAGCTATAGCTTATTTGGTTGGCGCAGTTGGTTCTGCTTTGGCAGGGTTCGTAGGGATGTGTATCGCTGTTAGAGCGAATACCCGCACAGCTGTTCAGGCTATCAAAGGTTTAAACCCAGCTCTTCGTGTTGCATTCAATAGCGGTGCGGTAATGGGTGTTTCTGTTGTGGGAATAGCTTTGTTAGGCGTGACTTTAATGTTCGTTGCCTTCAGTAATGATGCAAGCATAGTTGCAGGGTTTGGGTTTGGAGCCTCCTCTATTGCGTTGTTTGCCAGAGTGGGTGGTGGTATTTATACCAAGGCGGCAGACGTTGGTGCGGACTTGGTAGGTAAAGTTGAACAAGGGATTCCAGAAGACGATCCTAGAAATCCCGCGACGGTTGCTGATAATGTTGGTGACAATGTTGGCGACGTAGCCGGAATGGGAGCAGACTTATTCGAGTCGTATGTTGGATCTATAATCGCTACAGTAGCTCTCGCAGCTGTAGGTGCAGCGGCTATCGGGAATTCTTCGGTAACCGAGATGGATTTAGTAACATTTCCGCTCCTGATAGCGTCTATAGGAATTTTCGCGTCGATAATTGGTACCTTCTTGGTTAGGACTGGTGAAGGTGCTGACATGGGGAGATTGTTATGGTCTCTCCGAACCGGTATTTTTGCTGCAGGTGCCTTAGTTTTGATAGGAACGGCAGCACTTATTTTGTACCTAGATTTGGATTTTAAATTATTCTGGGTTGTTTTGATTGGTCTCGTTGCAGGGCAATTGATTGGCACAGCTTCAGAGTATTACACCTCATATGAATACAGTCCTACAAAAAAATTAGCTGAACAGGCTAGAACTGGACCCGCTACTATCATGATCGGTGGCCTCGGGCTCGGCATGGTTAGCACACTTATTCCGGGTCTCGTTGTAGTCGTTGCCATGTGGTTGGCGTATTATTTCGCTGGTCTTTATGGGGTTTCTCTTGCGGCAGTCGGAATGCTTTCGACGCTTGGTATCACATTAGCTACTGATGCTTACGGACCTGTGGCAGATAACGCAGGTGGAATAGCTGAGCAGGCAGGATTAGATCCTGAGGTTAGAGAAAGAACAGATGCTTTGGATTCCTTGGGCAATACTACTGCCGCTACAGGTAAAGGGTTTGCTATTGGTTCTGCTGTTCTCACGGCATTAGCATTAATGGCAGCATATGCTCAAGTAGTAAATATTGAAGTGTTCAACATAATGGATCACAAGGTCATGATGGGCCTGATAATTGGTGCCATTATGCCTTTCTTATTTGCAGCTTTGACGATGCAAGCTGTAGGTAGAGCAGCATATGAAATGGTCCAGGAAGTCCGAAGACAGTTCAGGGAGATAAAAGGTCTTCTTGAAGGGACGGCTGAGGCTGACTATGCAAGAGCTGTGGACATAAGCACACGTGGAGCCATGAAGGAAATGGTTTTGCCTGGTCTTATTGCAATCGCAGTTCCTATAGTGGTCGGAGCAATTCTAGGAGCCGAAGCGCTAGGTGGCCTATTGATTGGTTCTATAGCGACAGGATTCTTGTTTGCTATTATGATGGCCAATGCTGGCGGAGCCTGGGACAATGCTAAGAAATACATAGAAGCGGGACATGTTGGTGGAAAAGGTTCAGATGAACATTCTGCAGCTGTTGTTGGTGATACTGTTGGGGATCCCTTCAAAGATACTTCCGGTCCAGCTTTGAACATTCTTCTGAAACTAATGACTATAGTCGCCCTCGTATTTGGGCCACTTTTTATAGGCTAAACTAAGAGTACTAGGAGGTATAAAATGCAAGCTAGTATGCAACATAGAGTCTTAGCTGATGCGATATTTCCGGATCTGGGGTCGCAAACAAAAGTAGGAAGTTATATAAGAGACGCAGTTTTAGTCCTCGGGTTCACTTTGTTGATGACGCTGTGTGCTCAAATTGTTATAAAACTACCAGGTACGGTAGTTCCGATTACGGGACAGACGTTTGGAGCATTACTTGCCGGAGGAGCTTTAGGTAGTAAACGTGGACCGATCAGCATGTTCTTATACATGTTAATTGGTATGCTAGGAGTTGGGGTTTTTGCCGCAAGTGGTTCAGATATCAAAGAATTTGGATCATTGCACGTCATATTCCCCTGGGCTGGAACTTCCGGAGTTATATTCTCCATGGCCAGTGGTGGATACATTGTTGGCTTTATTTTTGCCTCTTTTCTAATTGGCAAACTTGCTGAGAGAGGATGGGATAGAAAGTCCAAAGTTATTCTCTCGATGTTGTTAGGAAACATAGTTATCTACGTATTTGGTCTTCCCTGGCTGATGATCAATTTATCAGCTTCACTGGAGAACACCTTATTGTGGGGTCTATGGCCGTTTATACCAGGTGATGCAGTGAAACTGGTTTTGGCATCCTTAGCTCTGCCTGGTGCATGGGCTTTAGTTGATAAAATAAAGAAATAGGACTCTTCGGAGACAGTTAGAAACTAAAAAGGGCATCCAATCGGGTGCCCTTTTTTTGTGAACCCTAATAGATATATAATTTATACTTCTTCTACAGACATATCAGCTGTTGCTTCATGTATCTGTAGTAAATGCCCAGGTGGCGGAATGGTAGACGCGGCGG